>NZ_JAHCAP010000001.1 GCF_019634815.1 Dokdonella sp.
AACCGGGGCCACCGATCAGGCACGCCAGCACGATCAGCGGCGGCAGGCGAAACACGAGGGCGCGCAGCAGGTTCATGGCATCAGCTCCGATTCGGTTGGGCGCAGGGACGGAAGTGCCGAGTCTGAACCTTCATGGCAGGCATTCCATCCTCAAATCTGGGGATGCCCAGGTCCTGTACGAACTGCGAATCGGCGCCGCTGTACACCTGCTGCCAGCTCGCGCCCACTTTTTCCTCGAGCCGGTAACCAGTGGCGCTGCTCATTGCAGTCCACTTCACCGTGTAGGGCGTGCTCGCGCCGACCGGGTTGGGCGCCCAGGCCAGCCCCGTGGGTGCGCGCAGCACGTAGGCGCTGGCCTGCGGCCCGGGTTCACTGCAGCCGTTGGCGTTGCAGGCGCGCAGCGCGTAGGCGTACACCCCGCCGGTGCGCGCGCTGACGGGCGTCCAGTTCGTCGTGCCGGCCGCAGGCGCGGGCGTGGCGGGCGCCAGCGCGCCGCCGTTGACCGACTCCAGCAGCACCATGCTGGTGCTGCCGCTCGGGATCGACCACGACACGGTATACGTGCCCGTGGTGCTGATGGCCGGGTTGATCGTCGGCGCCGAGGGCACCGTAGCTCCGCCGCCTCCCACCCGCGCCAGCAGCGAGCCGTTCAGATACACGTAGTCGGTGAACTCACCGTTGGCCGACTGCTCGGCCAGCAGCTGGCCGGCCTTGCTGTACACCTGATAGGTGTTGGCGTTTCCCGTGCGGGTGATGCGCACGCGCCGGCCGAGGCCGTCATACAGGTAGTTTTCGTTGCCCTGGTCACCGCTGGTGGCGATCACGCGGTCGGCGTCGTCAATCGTGAAGCTGCGGCCCGCCCGCGATGTCACGTTGCCGCGCGTGTCGTAGCCGTAGCCGATTTCCTGCGCGCCGGTGAGCGCATCGAGCCGATTGGTGGTGGGGTTGATGGTGTAGTTCGTCTGCGCGCCGCCAAGGACTGCCTTGCGCAGGTTGTCCACGCCGTCGTACTCGAAGCGGGCCAGGCCCCAGCGCGTAGGATCGGACGTGACAGTTTCCAGGCGATCGAGCGAGTCGTAGGTCATGCTGCGCGTGTCGAGCCCGGCTTGCGCATGATCGACGATGTCGGTGACATTGCCGTTGGCATCGTAGGCGTATTCAAAATCGATGACACCCGCATCGGTGCTGCGCTGGGGCAGTTTGCGGTCGTTTTGCGTCAACTGGTGCGTGCGATTATTGCCATAGGTGAAGGTGTTCATCGCGCCATTGGGCCAGTACGTCACGTTGCTCGCGTAGCTGCCCGCCTTGCTCGGCCGGCCCAGCGCATCGGGGGCGAAGTCCACCGCCGTCATGTCCGGATACAGCAGGCCGCTGAGGTGGCCGTTGGTGCTGTAGGTCCAGTCCAGCTGGAAGGTCTTGCCGTCGAGGGCGAGCGTTTCCTTCGTGATCTGGCGACGCCCGTTGTAGTCGTAGCTCCAGACAACCGGACCTTGGGTGACGCTTCTCAACGTGCCATCGGCGTACCAGTCCTGACTGATCGTCGCGGTGCCGCTCGGGAAGGTGGTCGTGAGCAGGCGGTTCAACGCATCGTACCCATATTCGACGACCTGGCTGGCGGCGCCGCTTTCTATACAGTTGCCAGAGCCGCCCTTGCCACGCCATTCCAGGTTCCCGGCCAGATCGTAACCGAACACGCTGGTGCCCGATTCGGGTTCGGTCACGCTGCACAGGCGCTGCTGGTCGTTGTAGGTGTAGCTGCGACTGGCGCTGTGGGAATGACCGCCGCCGCTGCGGGTGATGCTCAGGATCTTGCCGAAGGAGTCGCGAGCAATCGAGGTCAGCTGATCGGTTTTGCCGACAAGCTCGCGGCGGATCTCCACGGGCGTGTCATAGCCTGGCGTTTCGAACGATGCGAACGTGGTGTACGTCTTGTGGCCGCGCGCGTCCGTCGTGGTGCGCTTGTGCGCACTTGCATAGGTCGATACGGTGGTGAGCAAGCCACGCTCGGAATCCTGCCCGGTGGCGACCACCCGGCCCAGGGCATCGTAGCTCGTCGAGCGGCCCGCATTGGCGACGGCGGTGGCCGACGGATAGGACGCAAAGGTTTCCCGGCCGGCATGATCGAACCGGCGCCGGACGTAGATCTGCGACGCCCCGATGCCGGATACGTCGGTCCTGGACAGGCGGGGGCGCCACAGTCCATCGAACCCCGTGGTTTCCGTGGCCAGGCCCGTCGTGCGCGTGCTCTGCCAATACGTGCAGCTCCCCATGCCCGCCGTGCAGGGGAAGTCGCCGCCGCCGCTCAACTGCTCATAGGTGAAACTGGTCGAGTTCCATGCCGGGTCATTCCCCGCAACCGGATAGCTGATCTTCTTCAGGCGGCCGGCCGGGTAATACTCGTAGCTCGTGGTATTGTTCAGAGGATCGGTCATCGAGGTGATCTGGCCCCAGTCATCGACCGTTGCCGACATCGTGGTCGTGTCGTCGGCAAAGATGATCGAGCGCGGGATGCCGCGCCAGTAGCTGGCAAACTTCGTCTCGTGCTTTTTGCCATCGGTCTGCGATTTCAGTGTGCCGTCGGCATACCAGATATTGCTCTGCACCAGCTCGCCGAACTCCCGGGCTTCGAGCAGGTCGGCGGTGGTCGAGTCATAGGTGTTGGTGTTGAGCGTGTATTGCTGAAGTCCGTGAGTCTCCTTCAGCGATGCGATTTGGCCGAGCACCCAACGCGTCGTGTTGTCGTGGTACGCGATCTCGCGCTCCTTGCTGCCTGCCGAACCGGACACGGTTTCGTGCACGACGCGCGCCCACGCATCGAAATCGTCCTTGCTGAGGCTGCTGCGCGAAAACGGGGTTCCATCCTGCTTGATCGTCCGCGATTTCACAGGTGCGATGCGCGCGTGAATCTGATCGGGGGTACCCAACGCCGCGCCCCATTGCGCGGGATAGTTCGCGCCGCCCCGATCGCTCGACGAACCGTAGGCGAGCGTTTCCTTGCGCAGGCCATCGGTGCCATCGGGCGCGCCCGCGTAGGTCGTCGTGGTGTACAGGCGGCCTTCGTCGACGTTGTAGATGTTGCCAAAACCGTGCTGCACGCTCGAGCCATCAGGCTGCGTGATCGTGGTCGTGCGCGTTGCCGAGCCGGCCGGCGTGCCCGGGGTGATGTTGTATTGCCAGGTGATCGGCGCGGCAATGCCGGCACCCCGCACGACCTTGCGCGTCAGGCTGAATGCATCGTAGTGGGGCGGCGGTTGGCGATCGCCATCCGAGCATCTGACGCCAATCCCATTGGTGAAAGCACGGAAGAAACGCTTGTTCTCGAATTCGAACTTCGCCTGTGCGCCAGCCGGATGCGTGACGGTCAGGGAAAAAGCGTCGAGCGTGGGGGCCGGTGGAACGCACCAACCGTTGTCGACATCATAGGTGTACAGCAGATTGCCGCCGGGCACATATCGCCACGCCGAGTGGTCGGGTAACTCCACACCTTGGAGTGTGCCGCGTTCAATCTCCGGCCGGCTCGCCGCGTTGGGATAGTAGGAATAATTCCAGATACGTCCGTGCGCAGTCGCGGTTTTCAGGCGCCAACGCTGCTTGCCATCGGGGTAACTGCCACCGACCGGTATGATCGCTTCGTAACCCAGGACGATCGTACGGGTTTCGCCGCTTGCAGACGTACCCCGGATCGCCTCCAGTCGCGGCTGGAAGGCCGGCGTATCGGCCCGGAACGACCAGTCGTATTCGACCTTGTTACCGTGGCGGTCCTCTATCTTGCTGGCCAGCAGGTACACCTCGATACGGTCATAACTTGCAGTCCAGCCATCAGAAGTCGGCAGCTCGACTGAACCGGCGTTGCGGCGGGCTTCCACGTCGAAGGTCCAGACCGTGCCGTCGGCGGAATGCATCACGAACCCTTCGCGAGGTTCGGTTGATCCCGGGTTCTTGACGTTGGCGACACAGGTGAACTGATCGAGATCGGCTGTGACGTAGACATAGGCGCCGATCGGCACTGGCGTCGTGATCGCCGGATCGCGCACCAGCATGGTGCGATCACCCTTGCCGGGAACGTGGACGCGATTGCCCGACCAGGCACGTTTCAGGGGATAGTCGGACTTGGGCAGGAAATTGCTGCTGCAACGCCGACCATTGAAGGCAGGGTTGTTCTGGTCCTCGGTCCAGGGGTAGCGCTTGTCGAACACGCCCGCGATATAGGGCACGTCCAATGTCCAGTTTCCGATGCCGCCGAGGTCCTCCATGCCGATCGAACTGCTGGAGCGCTGTTTGCCGGCCACGTTGAACGTGCGGCCCAGCCGGACCGGCAAGGCGTCGCTGCCGGGAATGTCGATGTCGGTGACGGAAAACGATGTCCGCCCATCGAACAGCGAGACCTGCTCGCCGAACGCGTCGGCACCCATTGGTGAAATTTCCGAGGTCTTGACGCGCTCGGCCCACGCGCCCCAGGGAAAGAACGATTCGGTTGGTGTGCCGGCGCTCAATCGATCAGGCGGGTTGCGCGCAAGATCGGCGTCGGTCAGCACGCCGCTCGTCTGCGCCGTGGCGATCGAAACCGTGGTGCCCAGCGCGAGAAGCAGCAGCCCCCCCCCGCAATCCGTTGATCTTCGGTACCGTCATCTCGCGTGCTCCTTCGCATTCCATGAAGGCGCGACTGTACCTTCTTGAACAAAGGTCAATCCGCGAGTTCAGTCGCAGTTTCGTCGGCCGACTGCAGGTACGCGCGGCCCGCCATGCAGCGCGCATGCAAACCGAGCGGGAACATGGGCGTGCTTGGCGCAAGCGTTCGTGGGCCGTCCGGTCGAAGGCTGCGCTGAAATACCGGTCACAGGGCGAGCCAGTCCGGAGTGCACCTCGAGCCGGACGCGGGTCACAGCCGTGGCCGCGGCCTGCGCGACTGGGCACGCATGCGAATGGTCCCGCCTGGCTTGCGCGCCATGACAGAATCGACACCCGCCATCTGCTTCCACCCCTGCAGCGAGCCGCGTTCACCATGCATGCCCACCAACGTGCCTTTCTCGACCTTGCCCTCGCCCGCGAAGCGCTGCGTTTTGGCGAGTTCACCCTCAAATCCGGACGCGTGAGTCCGTATTTCTTCAATGCCGGCCTGTTCGATTCGGGCGCGGCGCTGGCAACGCTCGGCGCGGCCTATGCCCAGACCGCGGTCGCATCCGGGATTGCGTTCGACATGCTGTTCGGGCCGGCCTACAAGGGCATCGTGCTCGCTGCGGTCACTGCCACCGCACTGGCGCAGCAGCATGGCCGCGACCTGCCCTTCGCCTACAACCGCAAGGAGGCCAAGGATCACGGCGAAGGCGGCAGCCTGGTCGGGGCGCCGCTCAAGGGGCGCGTGCTGATCGTCGATGACGTGATCACCGCGGGCACCGCGATTCGCCAGTCGCTCGCGCTGATTCGCGACGCCGGCGCCACCCCCGTGGGCGTACTGGTCGCGCTTGACCGCGAGGAACGCGGCCAGGGCGAGCTGTCGGCCACGCAGGAACTCAGCCGCGAACAGAGCATCCCGACCGTGGCGATCGCCCGCCTGGGCGATCTGCTCGGCTGGGTCGCCGACAAGCCCGAACTCGCCCTCCACCACGAGCGCCTCGCGGCCTACCGCGCGCGCTACGGATGTTGACGCGGCGCGTACCCGCAGCGGGCGCGGCTCGCCTATACTCGGCGCCGAACAGGAGGCCGGTCATGCGTGCAGCGGTTGTCGTCGGTCTGATCGTGGCATTGGCCGCGCCGCCGGTGTTGGCGGCGGGGACTGGCGCCACCAAATACAAATGGCGCGATGGTACCGGCGCCCTGCATTACAGCGATTCACTGCCGCCCGAGGCGGTGAAATTCGGCTACGAAGTGGTCAACGGGCAGGGACTCGTGATCAGGCGGGTCGAACGCGCCAAGACCGCCGACGAAATCGCCGCCGCCAAGGTCCAGGCCGCGAAGGACAAGGCCGAGCGCGCGATCGCCGAGCAACGCGAACGCGACGACGCGCAGCTGATGTCGATGTATGAGGACGAAGCCGCGCTCAAGGCCGCCCACCAGCAGCAACTGGATTCGATCGATCAGGAAATCAAGGCGGCGCAGTTCAGCCTGCGCGGTCAGGAACAGGCGCTCGCGGACCTGCTCGACCGTGCCGCCGCCGCCGAGCGCAGTGGCAAGAACCTGCCTGATGCACAAACCCAGCGCATTGCCGAGCTGCGCGCACAGATCGAAACCCATCAAGAAGCCGTCGAGCGGCGCCAAGCCGACCGTGAGTCCACGCAGGCGAGGCTCGAAGCCGAGGTGCTGCACTTCCGCGAACTCAAGGCCAAGCGCGACGCGGCCCACTCCTCACCCTGAAGGCGCGGCCGCGACGACTCAGAACGGCAACTTCAGGGTGTCGTCGGTCGCCAGAATCTGTTTGCGGAATATGGCCTGGATGCGCGCCAGGGCCGCGGCATCGTCGGCGTCGAACCGCAGCACGAGCACCGGCGTCGTGTTCGATGCACGCACCAGACCCCAGCCATCGGGCCAGTCGGCGCGCACACCGTCGATCGTGGTCAGGCGCGCGCCGTCGAAGATCGCGTTGTCCTTGAAGGCTTCCATGAACTTGTAATGCTCGCCTTCGCGCATCTCGATCTTGAGTTCGGGCGTGGAAACACCCTTGGGCAGGGTCGCGAAGATTTCGGCAGGCGCGCGTTCCTCGAGATCGCCAGCAAGGATTTCGAGCAGTCGCGCCGCCGAGTAGATGCCGTCGTCGAAGCCGTACCAACGCTCGCCGAAGAAGAAGTGACCACTCATTTCGCCGGCCATCGCCGCATCGGTCTCGCGCATCTTGGCCTTGATCAGCGAATGGCCGGTGCGCCACATGAGCGGGCTGCCGCCATGCTGAAGGATCAGCGGTTGCAGGTGGCCCGTGCACTTGACGTCGTAGATGATCGTCGCGCCCGGGTTGCGCTGCAGGATGTCCATCGCAAACAGCATGAGCAGGCGGTCTGGATAGATGATCTCGCCCGCCGCGGTGACCACGCCGAGGCGGTCGCCGTCGCCATCGAAGGCCAGACCGATGTCGGCACCGACCTGCTTCACCGAAAGAATCAGATCCTGCAGGTTGTGCGGGTCGGACGGATCGGGATGATGATTCGGGAACGTGCCATCGACCTCGCAGTACAGCGGCGTGACTTCGGCGCCGATCGCCTCGAGCACCTGTGGCGCGATCGCGCCGGCAATGCCGTTGCCGCAATCGACCACCACCTTCATGCGCCGGCCGAGCTGCACGTCGTCGGCGATACGCTGGGTGTAATCGCCACTGATGTCGATCGTCTGCACGCTGCCGTCACCGCCGACGAAGGCCTGCTCGACAATGCGCTTGTACAGGCCCTGGATCGCGTCTTCGGCAAGCGTCTCGCCGCCGAGCACGATCTTGAATCCGTTGTAGTCGGGCGGATTGTGACTGCCGGTGAGCGAGACGCAGGAGCCGGTGCGCAGATGGAAGGCACCAAAATAGGTGAGCGGCGTCGGCGCCGCGCCGATGTCGAACACGCGCAGCCCACAGGTCTTCAAACCGTCGATCAAACCCTTGGACAGATCCGGTCCCGACAGCCGCCCGTCGCGGCCGACCACGATCTCCTCGAGCCCGCGCTCGCGCGCCTCGCTGCCGATCGCGCGGCCGATCAGGCGGGCGATATCGACGCTCAGCGACTTGCCGACCACGCCACGGATGTCGTAGGCGCGGAAGATGCTGCGGTCGATCTGCACCGGGCCCGACGGCGCCTTGGCGGCGGCGGTTGCAGGCGCAGCCACCGCGGTTTTCGCGGCGCCCGCCGCCGCGGCCGCCTCCTCGCGCAGGACCTCGGTCATCGTCAGCTGGCTGCCTTCTTCCCTGGGGCGACGCTGCAGTGATTCCAGCGCCTGACGCATGCCCACCTTGCGCACCCACAGCGCCGCCAGACCCGCCGCGGTTGCGACCAGGCCGATGAACAAGAGCAGGAACGGCGCGCGCGGTAGCAAGAGAAAGCGCTCGGCATCGGCCTTGCCGATGCGCAGGCGCGTGCCTGCGATCACTTCACCGACATCGGTCGATGTATAGGCCGAGACGTCACCGATGGTGGCGATCAGTGCGTCGCCGCGTCCATCGCCCTGGCGCAGATCGAGCCGCACGTCGTGCACGCGCGTGCGGCGAAAGGTATCGAGGATCGGCGCAAACGGCTGTTCGACGACCGCGAAGGCGACCACCTTGCCGTCGACCTGCGCCGGCATCGCAATCATCAATTGTTCGCTGCCGTCGTGCTCGCGGCGCATCTCGGCGAGCGGCTGGGCCGGGTTGATCTTGGCCTGCATCAGCGCGGCGGCCTTGGCATAGCCGAGCGCGCGCAGATCGCCCGAAAGCACCTCGTCGAGGTTGGAGCTGTAGAGTTCCGCATCGGTGGCTGCAGGCAGCAGGCGCCGCAACGCCGCGGCCGCGGCCTCTCGACCATCGGCTTGCTGCAGCGCTTGCTGGATCTCGGGATTGGCCAGGGCCTGCGCGATCGCATCCTGATCGCTGCGCACCTGGGCCGCGATCTGCGCCGCGACCTGCGCGCGCGCCACATCGGCCTGGGCCGAGCCGCGCTGCACCGACCAGATCAACCACGCCTGCCACAGCGCGATTGCACCGACCACGAGCAGGATGGCCGCCAACGCAAATGACAGGATCGGCGGCAAGGCCACCCGGACCTTTCTGAGCCGCTCGGAAGATGCTGCGTTTGCGTCCCCGCCCATGCCTGCCGCTCCCCTCGTTCGAAGCATCGCGCCCGCCCGCCTCAATGCCGGCCGGAACTGCCGAAGCCGCCTTCGCCGCGCTCGCTCGGCGCGAACTCGGCCACCGTCTCGAACACCGCGCGCACGATCGGTACGATCACCAGCTGCGCGATGCGTTCCCCCGGGGTGATGGTAAATGCCTGCCCCGAGCGGTTCCAGCACGAAATCATCAAGGGCCCCTGATAGTCGGCATCGATCAGCCCGACCAGATTGCCGAGCACGATGCCGTGCTTGTGGCCCAGCCCCGAGCGCGGCAGCACCAGCGCGCACAGCTGCGGATCGTCCAAATGAATGGCAATACCGCTGGGAATCAGTGCACTGGCGCCGGCCGCCAGTTCCAGCGGCGCTTCGAGCATCGCGCGCAGGTCCACGCCCGCCGAGGCTTCGGTTGCCGGCGCCGGCAGCGGATATTCGCTGCCCAGCCGCGGATCGAGGATTTTCATCGCCACCCGCGTCATGCCGCGGCTCCGCGCGCCGCGCGCAGGTGGGCGATGTGTGCCACTAGGTCGCGCGCCAAGGTGAGCTTGCTCGCGGTCGCCAATTCCTGCCGCCCGCCGGGCCAGATCAGCAGCAGCGCGTTGTCGTCGCGCTCGAATCCGCAACCCTCGCCCACCTGGTTGGCGGCGATCAGATCGAGATTCTTGCGCTCAAGCTTGGCCCGTGCATACGCCTCGACGTCGTGGGTCTCGGCGGCGAAGCCGACCACGAACGGACGCTGCGGCAAGTCCGCAACCTCGGCGAGGATGTCGGGGTTCTGCACGAGATCGAGCGTCAGGCCGCTGTTGCGATCGGTCTTTTTGAGCTTCTGGCTGGCCACCGACGCGGGCCGGAAGTCGCCGACCGCAGCCGTCGAGATGAAAACGTCGGCGCCGGCTGCGCGCGCGAGCACGGCCGCGTGCATCTGCTGTGCGCTGCGCACATCGACACGCTCGATGCCTGCGGGCGTGGACAGGTTGACCGGCCCCGCCACCAGGGTGACCTGCGCACCGGCATCGCGCGCCGCGGCGGCAATCGCAAAGCCCATCCGCCCGGAACTGCGGTTGCCGATGAAACGCACTGGATCGATGTCCTCGAAGGTCGGTCCGGCCGTCACCAGCACACGCGTGCCGGCGAGCACGCGCGGCGCGCGCGTAGCCGCCAGCGCCTCGACGATCTCCCCCGGTTCGAGCAGCCGGCCGCTGCCGACATCGCCGCAGGCCTGTTCGCCCACGCCGGGCCCGAACACGCGCACCCCGCGCGCGCGCAGGGTGACGAGGTTGGCCTGGGTCGCCGCGTGCGCCCACATCTGCTGGTTCATCGCCGGCGCGATCGACAGCGGCGCCGCACAAGCCAGACACAGCGTGGTCAGCAGCTCATCGGCCTGACCTTGCGCGAGCCGGGCGATCAGATCGGCCGAGGCCGGCGCGATCAGGACTTCATCGGCCCAGCGCGCGAGCTCGATGTGGCCCATCGCCGCTTCTGCCGACTCGTCCCACAGGCTCGTGCGCACGGGATTGCCCGACAGCGCCTGAAACGTCAGCGGCGTGACGAAGCGCGCCGCGTTCTCGGTCAGCACGACGCGCACCTGCGCACCCGCGTCGCGCAGACGCCGCACGAGCTCGGCGCCCTTGTAGGCGGCGATGCCACCGGAAACGCCGAGCAGGACGCGCAGGCCGGCCAGAGCATGACTCATGTAGGAAACCACGTACATCAAATGGAGCGGCTAGCTTACTGAAATTCGCGCCGCGCGCCGCTGGCGAGCGTCACTGCTTCGCCCGAACATGCTGCGCGCAGCGGGCATATCGACATGTCCGCACCCGATTTCCGCGAGGCGAAGACGATGAGCATCCGCGAATGGCCCAGCCAGGAACGTCCACGGGAAAAACTGCTCGCACGCGGGCCGGGCGTGCTCTCCGATGCCGAACTGCTGGCTGTGTTCCTCGGCTCGGGGCGCCGCGGCAAGACCGCGGTCGACCTCGGGCGCGACTTGCTCGCCCGCGCCGGCAGCCTCAAGACCCTGCTCGATGCTCCGCAGGGTGAGCCGGGCATCGGCAGCGTGGCCTGGTGCCGGCTGTGCGCCGCGCTCGAACTGGGCAAACGCTATCTCGACGCCGAACTGCGCAGCAGCACCGCGCTCACCAGTCCGACCGACAGTGCGCGCTATCTCAAGTCGCGGCTGGCCGGCTATCCCTACGAGGTGTTCGCCTGCCTGTTCCTCGACAATCGCCATCGCGTGATCGCCTTCGAGGAGCTGTTCCGCGGTTCGATCGACGGTGCCGCGGTGCATCCGCGTGAAGTCGTGCGGCGTTGCCTGGCCCACAACGCCGCCGCGGTCATCGCCGCGCACAACCACCCGTCCGGCGTCGCCGAGCCGAGCAGCGCCGATCGCCAGATCACCACGCGCCTGCGCGACAGCCTCGCCCTCGTCGATGTGCGGCTGCTCGACCATTTCGTGATCGGCCACGGCGAGCCGACCTCGCTGGCCCAGCGCGGCTGGGTCTGAGGCCGCATCAAGCGCCACGCAGCGTCAGCCGCGAGGCTTGCGCAAGGGCCGCGTTCTGCCTGGCGGGCGCACAACACCCGCGCGGCCGAGCGCCTATACTCGGCGCCACTTGGGGGAGACAGGGCGCGGCCGTTGATTCTGGGATTTGCCAGCGAGTTTCCGCCCGACCAGACCGAGCACGAGCTGCCCGACGTGGCCAGCGCGCGCGCGCGCCTGGGTGCCAAGGCGCAGCCGCTGGATGATGTTTTCGAGCATCTGCGCGAAGCGCTGGCGGGCCTGCTGCGCGACCCTGCCGACCGCGCCCTGTTCGCACGTGCCGCCGACGCCGCCCTGCTCGGCTACGCGCGGCTTGCGCTGCGCCACGGCAGCCTCGGCAGCGACTTTCATCCCTATCACAACGAAACCCACGTGCTCGACCTGTGTGGCCCGCGGCTCGATCGCCTGCTGCAGACAATCGGTCCGAATGCACTCCAATTGCCGCAGTGGCTGAGCCTGCTGCTGTTTGCTGCCTGCCATGACCTGCGCCAGCGTCAGGCGCCGCACCCGATCGACGGCGTCGGCGCCAACGAGCGCGCGAGCTGGGAGGAAAGCCAACGGATCCTCACATCATGCGGCCTCGACGAACAACGGGACGCGGCGCTCTGGATCGCTTTGGAACTCGCCATTGCGGGCAGCACCTTCGACGCACGGCCTCTGGCGACGCAAGGTGCGCTCAACGCCGCCGACCTCGTGCACAGCGGCGGCGCGCTCGCAGCCCGCCTCGACCATGTCCTCGACCGGCGCCACCCCGCGTGGCGCAGCGATCCCCAGCTCGTGGCCGCCTGGAAGCTCGCCCTGATTGCGGCCGACCTCGATACCGCCAACGTCAGCGAGACGTTCGATCGCTTCGCCGCCAGCGGTGAAAACCTGTGCCGCGAACGCGAACTGCTCGCCGGCCGATCGCTTGCCGCTGACGAGAGCGCGCAACCGGTGCTTGCCTTCCTCGGCGACGGCCAGAGCCGTTTCTTCTTCGAGTTGCATCGCTTCAATTCCGAAGCCGGCATGGCCGCGTTCGGTGCCGGAAAGCAGGCCAATGCGCCGCGCCTCAAGGCTTTGATCATGGGCACGCGCGCACGCATTGCGCTTGGCGGCGTACCCCGCAGCGGCGACGACGTGATTGCCGCGTACCGGCAAACGCTCGCACGGATCGAATGAAGGCGCTGGTTCTGCGCGGCGATTGTTTCGCGCAAGCCTTACAATGGCCGGTCCCGTTTCTGCGATGTTCCGGCTTTGAAAGACTCCCTGCATTCCCTGCTTCGCCACGCCATCGATGCCTTGCTCGCAGCCGGCAGTCTGCCCGCGGGCGACCTTCCCGCGTTCGTGATCGAGCGCACCCGCAATCGCGAGCACGGTGATTTCGCCACCAATGCCGCCCTGCTGCTCGCCAGGACTGCCGGGCGCAAGCCGCGCGAGCTGGCTGCCGATCTGGTCGCCGCGCTGCCAACCGACCCGGGTCTCGCCAAGGTCGAGATCGCCGGCCCCGGCTTCATCAACTTCTTCCTCAGCCCGGCGGCCTATCACGCCCAGGTGCGCGAAGTGTTTGCACGCGGCGACAGCTATGGCCATGGCGGCGCCGGCGCCGGCCGCACTGCGGGCGTCGAATTCGTCTCGGCCAACCCGACCGGCCCGTTGCACGTCGGCCACGGCCGCGCGGCTGCGATCGGTGACTGCATCGCGCGCCTGCTTGCCGCCAACGGCTGGAACGTCAAGCGCGAGTTCTATTACAACGATGCCGGCGCGCAGATCAACAACCTCGCCATTTCGGTGCAGGCGCGCGCCCGCGGTCAGGGCCCCGACGACGTCGGCTGGCCAGCCGACGGCTATCGCGGCGACTACATCATCGATGTCGCCCGTGCCTATCTCGACGGCGCCAGCGTCGAGGTCGATGGCCGGCTGATCGTCGCGGCGCGCGCAGTCGATGACTTGGACGCGATCCGCCGCTTCGCGGTGGCTTGGCTGCGCCGCGAGCAGAACGACGACCTCGCCGCGTTCGGCGTTGGCTTCGATGTCTACTTTCTCGAGAGCTCGCTCTACGCCGACGGCAAGGTCGAGGAAACCGTGCGCGAGCTCATCGCCCACGGCCACACCTACGAGGAAGGCGGCGCCCTGTGGCTGCGCACCACCGATTTCGGTGATGACAAGGACCGCGTGATGCGCAAGTCCGACGGCAGCTACACCTATTTCGTGCCCGATGTCGCCTATCACCGCAGCAAGTGGCAACGCGGCTACCTGCGCGCGATCACCGAGCTGGGTTCGGACCACCACGGCTCGCTTGCGCGCGTGAAGGCCGGATTGCAGGCGCTCGATTGCGGCATTCCGCAAGGCTGGCCCGAATACGTGCTGCACCAGATGGTGACCGTGATGCGCGGCGGCGAGGAAGTGAAACTGTCCAAGCGCGCCGGCAGCTACGTGACCCTGCGCGACCTCATTGACGAAGTCGGCCGCGATGCCACCCGCTGGTTTCTCGTCGCACGCAAGTCCGACTCGCAACTGGTGTTCGACATCGACCTCGCACGCGCGCAGACCAACGACAATCCGGTCTACTACGTGCAATACGCACATGCGCGCATTGCCAGCGTGATGCGTCAGCTGGGCGAGCGCGGCCTGGCCTGGGACCGCGAGCATGGCCTCGCGCAACTGGCGCGGCTCGACAGCGCCGCCGAACAGGCCGTGTTGGTCGAACTGTCGCGCATGGCCGAAGTCGTCGAGGCCGCAGGCGCAAGCCTGGAGCCGCATTTGCTGGCGAACTGGCTGCGCGAGTTGGCCGCAGCCTTCCATGGCTGGTACAACAGCTGCCAGTTCCTCGTCGAGGATGCAGCCCTGCGCAACGCGCGCCTCACGCTCGCTGCGGCGGTGCGCCAGGCGCTTGCCAATGGTTTGGATCTGTTGGGCGTGACCGCGCCGGAGAGCATGTAATGGCATCGAAGAAGAATGGTCGCCAGGCCACCCGTGGCGGCGCGCAGACACCGGGCTGGATCTGGCTGCTGGGCGGCGTCTTGATCGGTGCGCTGCTGATGGCGCTGGTCGCAGGCAAGGGCTGGCTGCCGCTGCTGCGCAAGAGCGATTTGCCGCAACCCAATCCACAGGCCACCGCGCCACGCGAGACCGAAGCGCCCGTCGCCGAGGCCAAGCCGAAGAAGAACTACGACTTCTATCAGGTGTTGCCCGAGGCCGAAGTCGTGATTCCCGACGCGGAACTCTCGGCCAAGGCACGCGCCGAACAACAGGCACGCACAAATGCAGCGCCGATAGCGCCGGCGCTGCCACCGGGCGCGGCACCCAATCCCACCGCGGGCGGTCGCTACGTGCTGCAAACCGGCTCGTATCCCGATGCCAAGGGCGCCGAGGAAGCCAAGGCGCGCCTCGCCTTGGTCGGTTTCAGCGCGCAGGTGCTGCCGGTGACGATCAACGGCAAGACCTGGAACCGGGTGCGCGTGGGCCCCTACGCCACCGCGAGCGAGCTGGAAACCGCCAAGCGCGCGCTCGCCGATAACGGCGTCAATGCGATCGCGCTCAAGGAACAAGCCTCACCGTGAGTCAATGCGGCGCCCGAGCGCCCCTCCAACGACACGATCAGGCTGAACCGATATGGGTATGCCAATAACAACCCGTACAAGAACACTGACACAGACGGGCGACTCTGCATGCCGGCTTTATCTGATTCATGCACGTACGCCCGAAGCGCGCGAGGGCTTGCGCTGCGATGCCTGCGTGATCGGGCACCAACATTCGCCGATCTGAAACGAACAGGCCCGGCGTCATGCCGGGCCTGCGTTGATCGCAAAGGCGCGCTGAAGGAAGGCTTCAGCTTTCGAAGCCATCCTGGAAAATGATGTCGGTCGGCTTGAACGTCGCCGTCACCGTGCAATCGGCGGTCACTGGCGCCGTCTGGTACTGCAAGGGTGCGTTCAAGCTGCCTCCGCAACCGCTGACGGCATCGACACCGTAGTTGGTCTCGGGCGTGAGCGTGAAGGTCACGACCGAGTTTTCAGGCACGGTCTGTGGTCCCGCCGGCGACATCGCCCCGTGGGGTCCGGGTGCGGGCGTCACGGTCCAGGAGGGTCCGGTTTGCGCCGAGACGAAGCGATAGATCTTGCCGCCACCGTCGGTGAGATAGAGATTGCCTTCCTCATCCTCGCCGAAACCATAGGGCGACATCGACGGTGTTCCCGCGAGGATCTCGCGCGTCCAGGTCGGCAGCGCCGCGCCGGGGTTTGCAACCACGTAAATATTTGCCGAAACATTGTCGCTGAAGATGTACTGGCCGCGCAGCGGCACGATCGGGCCACGATAGACGTAACCCCCGATGATCGCGTAGGTGCCATCAGCCGAATGCCCGGTTTCGATTTTCGGTGGCACGCTGCCCGCCGGGCCGGTGCAGGGTGTCGCGTTGCCGGGATAGGTATGCAGCCCTTCGCAGGCGTTCCATTGGAAGTTCTGGCCGACGCTGCCGGCCGCCTGGAAGTCGATTTCCTCGTAACGGTTCTGACCAACCTCGCCGATCGTCATGTCGCCGGTCTGCCGGTCGAAGCTGAAGCGGAACGGATTGCGGAAGCCCCAGTTGAAGACTTCGGCGCAGTCGTTCGGGAACTGGCCGATGTCGGCAAACGGATTGTCGGGCGGAATTGCATAGGGTGCGGCGCCGCTGGCCGGTTTGCCGCAGAAGTTGGCCGGCACCGGCGCTGGCGTGGTGTTGTGCACGTCGATCCGGATGATCTTGCCCAGCAGGTAATAATTGGGACCGCTACCCGAGGTGTCGTGGCAGCTCGCCGGATTGTTGTCGGCCTTCTTGCGTCCGTTGCACTGGGCAAATCCGTTCGGGTCGCCCTGCACACCACCATCGCCCATCGACCAGTTGAGATAACCCTGCGCATCGAAGGCGATGTCGCCGCCGTTGTGATTGGAGGCAATGTCGGGCACGCGCAGCACCACGGTACCGGTCGGATTGGCGACATCGGGGTTGCCCGACACCGTGTAGCGCGCGAGCACCTGGTCGGCGGCCGCACCCAGGCGCGGATCGCCCGAAGGCGCGCTGTAGGTTACGTAGAACGTGCCGTTGTTTGCGTAGTCGGGGTCGAAGGCCAGACCGAGGATGCCTTGCTCGTTGCCGCAGCTCGGGTCGAGCGAAAGAAACGGCGTCGCCAACAGCACGCCGTTCTTGACCACGCGGATGGCTTCGCATTTCTCGACCACGAACAGGCGATTGCTGCCGTCGCCGGCATTGCGGACCGCGATCGGCTTGTCGAAGGTGGTGGATGCATCGGGCCAGCGTTCGAGATGAAGATCGGACGGAACGATTGCGGCCATTGCCGCGCTGGCGGCAAAGCCGGCAGCGACGATTGCGAACGAGTGCAGTACCTGCATGACAAACCCTCCAGGAGGTTATGGAAGCATTTTGCGGCAGCGGTGAATCAACTCCCGAAGCCGTTGGCGAAGCTCAGGTCGCCATGCGAGCGGGCACGACCACGAGACAGGCCATCAAGGCATAGCACGCGGCGAGCCCGTATGCGAGCAGAACGCATCGGAATCGTGACGGCCGGCAGCGCTTGGGGGCATGATCGGTCACACCCCTGTGCGCACGCACCGGCTTGGACTATGGTGGCGTTTTGTCCGGGGCATGCCATGACCGCCAAGACCGTACTCGTCACCGGCGCCAGCGCCGGCTTCGGCGCCGCCACGGCGCGTTGTTTTGCCGCCGCCGGCTGGCGCGTGATCGCCTGTGCGCGTCGTGCCGAGCGTTTGCATTCACTGGCGGCCGAGTTCGGTGAGCGCGTGCACATTGCGGCGTTCGACGTCCGCGATGCCGCGGCGATGCAGGCCGCGCTCGATGCACTGCCCGAGGATTTCCGCGACATCGACGTGCTGGTCAACAATGCCGGCCTCGCGCTGGGCACCGCCAAGGCGCCCCAGTGCGACCTTGCGCAGTGGCGGCAGATGATCGACACCAACATCACCGCGCTGGCCACGCTCACCCACGCATTGCTGCCGACCCTGATCGCGCGGCGCGGCGCGATCATCAACGTGAGCTCGATTTCGGCGACCTATCCCTACACCGGCGGCAACGTCTACGGCGGCACCAAGGCCTTCGTGACGCAATTTTCGCTCGGCCTGCGCAGCGACCTGCACGGCACCGGCGTGCGCGTGAGCTCAGTCGAACCGGGCATGGCGCAGACCGAATTCACGCTGGTGCGCACCGGCGGCGATCAGGCGGCCTCGGACACGCTCTATGCCGGCGCCCACCCGATCACCGGCGATGACATCGCGCAGACGATCTGGTGGATCGCCAACCTGCCGCCGCACCTCAACATCAATCGCATCGAGGTGATGCCGACCAGTCAGTCGTTCGCGGGCTTCCAGGTCGCGCGCGACTGAGCCGCGCACATCACTCCTGGCTGAGGTAGGTGTAGCCGATGAGTCCGGCTTCGAGCGCGGCGCGCAGATGCTGCGCCTCATCGCCTGCCAAACCCGCCGCGGCGATGCGCGCATCGTAGGCGGCACGCAGCGCCGCGAGATCGTAGCCGACATAGTCGAGCATGAGATCGACGCTGTCGCCACGGCGCTGGTCCTCGAAGCGGAACCCTGCGCCATCGAGGCGCACGTTGACCGCGTCGGTGTCGCCGAACAGGTTGTGGATGTCGCCGAGCGTTTCCTGATAGGCGCCGACCATGAAGATGCCCAGCCGGTAGGGCTCGCCCGCGCGCGGCGCGTGCAGCGGCAGGCTCACGTCCAGGCCATCGGCTTCGACGTAGCGATCAATGCGGCCATCCGAATCGCAGGTGAGATCGGCGATCACGCCGCGGCGGTCGGGCGCTTCGTCGAGCCGCTCGATCGGCACGATCGGAAACACCTGATCGATCGCCCATACATCGGGAATCGACTCGAACACCGAGAAATTCACGAAATACTTGTCGACCAGGGTCTCGGCGATCTCGTCCAGCGCCTGCCGGTGCATGCGTTCGTCTGGCTTGAGGCGCGTACGCACTGCATTGATGACGGCGTAGTAGAGATCATCGAGCTGGGCGCGCTCGTCCAGCGTGAGCTGGCCCAACGAAAACAGCGAATAACCTTCGGCGAGCTGGTACTGGGCCTCGTGCCAGGACTCGGTAGGCGGGGTGTGGTCGATTTCGGCGAGCACTTCGCGCAGGCGCCGCAGCACACTCGCCTCGTCCGCATGCGCGGGCGGAATCGCGCCACGCGGCGCGGCCTCGATCTCGCTCACGTCGACCACCAGCACCGCATGATGCGCGGTCAACGCGCGGCCCGACTCGGTGAGGATATGCGGCGGCGCCAGCGCATGCGCGGCGCAGGCCTGCGCCAGTACGCCGACGATCGCCGATGCGTATTCGCCCAGGCCGTAGTTGATCGAGCAATCCGAGCGCGAGCGCGTGCCTTCGTAATCCACGCCCAGGCCGCCACCGACATCCATGTGCGTGATCGCATGCCCCATGCGCGAGAGCTCGACGAAATAGCGCACCGCCTCGCGCATGCCGTTGGCGATGTCGCGCACATTGGACATCTGCGAACCCATGTGGAAATGCAGCAGCTTGAGCGTATCGCCCAGGCCCGCCGCCTTGAGTTCGTCGAGCAGGGTGAGGAGCTGACGCGGCGTGAGCCCGAACTTGGCCTTGTCGCCACCGGAGTTCTGCCACTTGCCCGCGCCCAGGCTCTTCAGGCGCATGCGCACGCCGAGCAAGGGCTGCACGCCCAGCACGCGCGCTTCCTCGATCACGTGGCGCAGCTCGGACGGCTTTTCGATGACGATGAAGATCTCGAGTCCGAGCTTGCGCCCGATCAGCGCGAGGCGGATGTATTCGCGATCCTTGTAGCCATTGCAGATCACCGTGCTGCCCGCCCTGGCCAGCGCGAGCACGGCCATGAGCTCGGGCTTGGAGCCGGCTTCCAGCCCGAAGCCCGCATCGCCGCTGGCCGCCAGCGCGCCGGCAACCTGCTTCTGCTGGTTGACCTTGATCGGATAGATCAGCGTGTAGCGACCACCGTAATCCCAGTCGCGCATCGCCTGCGCGAACGCACCCTGCAGGCGTGAACGACGATCATCGAGGATGTCGGCAAAACGCACCAAGAGCGGCAAGCGCGCACCGGCAGCCTGCGCCGCATCGACGACCTCGGGCAAGGCCAGCGCCGGGCCATCACCGCGCCGCGGCCGCACCAGCAGCTTGCCGCCCGCGCCGACATCGACGTAACCCGCACTCCAGTGCGGCACCGCCCAGGTCTCGCGCGCGGCATCGATGTCCCACTGCGGCTTGTTCACCCTTGCCTCCGGTCATGCATTCGAGCGCGCTAGTGTAACGAGCAAGCACGGCCCCTGCGTGTCGGACGCGCACCAAGCGGCTACAATTGGCGGTCCGGCCAGCCCCGGATCGACCGCATGAAGGACACCATGATGACAGCCACACCCACGGGCGCTGCCGAGACCTGGTTCAGCGAGCAGCATGCGCGCTCGGGTTCCTCCTTCGGCCTGCGCGTGAACGCGCGCCTGCATGCCGAGCAGACCCCGTTCCAGACGATCGAGATCTACGACACGACCGACTGGGGCAAGCTCATGGTGATCGACGGCTGCACCATGGTGTCCACGCGCGACAATTTCCTCTATCACGAGATGATGTCGCATCCCGCGCTGTTCACCCACGCACGCGCCAAGCGCGTGGTGATCATCGGTGGCGGTGACTGCGGCACGCTGCGCGAAGTGCTCAAGCACGAGGAAGTCGAGCAGGCCGTGCAGGTCGAGATCGACGAACGCGTGACGCGCCTGGCCGAGCAGTATTTCCCCGAGCTGTGCGCGTCCAACCATGATCCGCGCGCGCAGCTGTTGTTCATCGACGGCATCAAGTACATGGCCGAGCAGGATCCCGAGTCGATCGACCTCATCATTGTCGATTCGACCGATCCGGTCGGCCCGGCCGAAGGGCTGTTCAACGCCGCCTTTTATGCGAGCTGCTTCCGCGCGCTGCGTCCGAGCGGGATCCTCGTGCAGCAGAGCGAGTCGCCACTGGTGCACCTGGACCTGATCAAGGCGATGCGCACCTCGATGCGCATGGCGCATTTCCAGGCCGTGCGCACGTTGCTGTTCCCGCAGCCCTTGTATCCGACCGGCTGGTGGAGCTGCACGATGGCGCGCAAGAACGCCGATCTCAGCGACTTCCGCGAGCGCGGCGCCGCCCAGCGCCAGTTCGATACGCGCTACTACAGCGTGGAAACGCACAAGGCCGCGCTGGCGCTGCCGCCATTCATGCGCGAAGCACTGGGCGAATGAGCGCTCGCGCGCGCGGCAGCCGCCGAGCGATGCGCCACACCGGCCCCATGCGTCGCGGTCCGGGCTGAAGCGATGTCGGCGGTTTCCGCCTTCGGCCTGATCCTGGCGATGATTGTCGTCGGCAAGGTTCTGGCGTGGCGGCGCGTGGTGCCCGATCGGTCGGCAGACACGCTCAACCTGGTCGTGCTCTACGTCTGCCTGCCTGCGGCGGTGTTGCTGTACGCGCCGCGGCTCACCTTCGATCTGGACCTGGCGGGCCTGGTCGCGGTGCCGTGGCTGATCCTCATCGCCGCAAGCACGCTCACCCTGCTGCTTGCGCGTTGGCTGCGCTTTTCACCTGCGCTCACCGCGGTGCTGCTGTTGCAGATTCCGCTGGGCAACACCTCGTTTCTCGGCTTTGCGCTGATGCCTGCACTCGCCGGCGAGGACGCGCTGCGCTATGCGGTCGTCTACGACCAGTTCGGCAGCTTCATCATTCTCTCGACCTTCGGCCTGATCACGATCGGCCTCTACAGCGGCCAGCGCACCAGCCTGCGCGCGATCCTCGTGCGCATCGTCACTTTCGTGCCGTTCATCGCGCTCGTGCTCGCGCTCACGCTGATGCCACGCGACTACCCGCCGGTGATCGCAGGCCCACTCAAGCTCCTCGCCGACAGCCTGCTGCCGCTGGTCGCGCTCGCCAGCGGGATGCAATTGCAGTTGCGACTGCCGCAGCACCATCGCCTGCCGCTGGTCTATGGCCTGGGCGCCAAGCTGCTGCTCATGCCGCTGCTGGCCCTGGGTCTGGCGAGCCTGCTCGGCCTCGACAGCCAGATGCGCGCGGCGGCAGTCTACGAGACCGCGATGCCGCCGATGATCACCGCGGGCGCGCTGCTGGCATTGGCGAAGCTCGAGCCGGAATTGGCCGCGGCGATGGTCGGTTTCGGCCTCATCGCTTCGATGGCGACCCTGCCGCTGTGGCATGTCCTGCTAGGCGCCTAGCAGGATCGGAGCGCAGGCTCCGGCGGCGGGATCCAAACCCCTGCGCACGCCCCGCGGAACGCTCGGTCCATCCGCGCGCGCCTCGCCGCAGGGCTGTGCAGCAGCCGATGCTATCGTGCGCGTCGCGGCCCCCCCCGGAGTCCTGCCATGCAACGCGCCTTCCTGATCCTCGCGACCGCCTTGATCAGCTGCAGCGCACAGGCGGGCGACCGCATCACCGGAAAATCATTCGCCACCCGCTCGGAAGTGATCGCCACGCACGGCATGGTGGCGACCTCGCATCCGCTGGCGACCCAGATCGGTCTGGACGTGCTCAAGCGCGGCGGCAGCGCGGTGGATGCCGCGATTGCAGCCAATGCCGCGCTCGGCCTCATGGAGCCGGTGTCCAACGGCGTCGGCGGGGATCTGTTCGCGATCGTGTGGGATGCGAAGACGAAGAAGCTCTACGGCTACAACGGCTCGGGACGCTCGCCCAAATCCTTGACCCTGGCGTGGTTCAAGGAGCATGGCTACACCGCGATTCCGCCGCTCGGTCCGCTGCCGGTGAGCGTACCCGGCGCGGTCGACGGCTGGTTTGCACTGCATGGGCGCTTTGGCAAGTTGCCGATGAAGGATGTGCTGGCACCGACGATTGCCTATGCGCGCGAGGGCTTTCCGGTCACCGAGCTCATTGCACATTACTGGGCATTGTCGGTACCGAAACTTGCGAAATTTCCGGGCTTCACCGAGCAGTTCACGCTCGCCGGCAAGGCGCCGGCCAAGGGCGAGATCTGGAAGAACCCGAACCTCGCCGACACCCTGCAGGCGATCGCGCGCGGCGGCCGCGACGCCTTCTACAAGGGCAGGATCGCGCACACGATCGCCGACTACATCAAGGCGCAGGGCGGCTTTCTCTCGTTCGATGACCTCGCCAGCCACCACGGCGAATGGGTCGAGCCGATCTCGACCAACTATCGCGGCTTCGACGTCTGGGAGCTGCCGCCCAACGGTCAGGGCCTGGCCGCGCTGCAGATGCTCAACATCCTCGAGGGCTACGATTTCTCGAAGATCCCGTTCGGCAGCGCCGAGCATGTGCATCTGTTCGTCGAGGCCAAGAAACTCGCCTTCGAGGATCGCGCGAAGTTCTATGCCGATCCGGCCTTCGCCAAGGCACCGATCGAGGGACTGTTGTCGAAGGACTATGCCGCGCAGCGGCGCAAGCTGATCTCGCCCGACCAGGCGATGAAGGCGGTCGAGCCGGGCACCCCGCCGCTGGGCGGCGACACCATCTATCTCACCACCGCCGATCAATGGGGCAACATGGTCTCGCTGATCCAGTCGAACTTCCGCGGCATGGGTTCGGGCATGTCGCCGCCGGGGCTGGGCTTCATCCTGCAGGACCGCGGCGAGCTGTTTGCGCTGGTGGATGGCCACGCCAACACCTACGCGCCGGGCAAGCGACCGTTCCACACCATCATTCCGGCCTTCATCACCAAGGACGGCGCGCCGTGGCTGAGCTTTGGCCTCATGGGCGGCGACATGCAGCCGCAGGGCCACGTGCAGATCGTGATGAACCTGATTGATTACCACATGAACCTGCAGGA
This sequence comes from Dokdonella sp., assembly GCF_019634815.1. Classification (GTDB taxonomy): domain Bacteria; phylum Pseudomonadota; class Gammaproteobacteria; order Xanthomonadales; family Rhodanobacteraceae; genus Dokdonella_A. The sequence goes on from NZ_JAHCAP010000001.1 coordinate 23,147, forward strand.
AGCAGGCGATGCGCCGCGCACCCAGCACGAAGGCTCGACCGCGCCCGATGGCCAGGCCACGCCGATGAACGATGGCGGCTGGGTCGATCTGGAATCGGGCTTTGCCTACGAAAGCGTGCGTGGCCTCATGCGCAAGGGACACTCGGTGCGCTTTGCCGACGGCCCCTATGGCGGCTATCAGGCGATCGGCTGGGATGCGAGCACGCGCACCTACACCGGCGCCTCGGAAGGCCGCAAGGACGGCCAGGCCTCCGGTTACTGAAGCGGACGTCGTTTGGTGAGGCGGCGCGAGCGGTGTACGCTGCGCGGCATTGCAGACCGGCGGAGGCATGATGCTCAAGGTACTGGTGGCAAGTTCCAAGGGTGGCGCGGGCAAGAGCACGATCGCGACCAATCTGGCCGCAAGTTTTGCGGTCGACGGCAAGAACACCGTACTGGTCGATGCCGACCGTCAGGGTTCGAGCCTGCACTGGTGCGAACGCCGCGCGATCCATCCCGACGCGGTACTCGGAGTGCCCGGCCTGCGCCGCGACTGGGCCAGGCAGGTTCCCGCCGATGCCCAGTGCGTGATCATCGACACGCCCGCTGGTATCCGCGCCAACGAAGTCGCCGAATGGCTCGACTATGCCGACGTGCTGGTGGTGCCGGTACTGCCCTCGGCCATCGATCTGGAAGCCACCACGCCGTTTCTCGAGGAAGTCGCGGCCCTGCCGCGCGTGAAGAAGGGCAAGGCCACGGTCGGCCTCGTCGCCAACCGCCTCAAGCCCTGGACCAACGCTTCGCAAGCCGCGGTCGAGGAAATGCAGACGCTGGGCTTCCCGCTGGTGGCGCAGCTGCGCGACACCCAGGGCTACGTGCTCGCCAATGCGCTGGGCAAGAGCATCTTCGACTACCACTCCGAGCAGGTGCGCTCGCACCAGGAAGACTGGGCCAAATTGATCCGCTGGCTCAAGAAGCACGCCTGAGCCGCGCCGACGGAGTGGGCGAAGCAGGCGGGTCGACTCGCCGGCCCGTTTGCATGTGCTGACATGCCTTTGCGTGGTCTTTGCGCAGCGCAGGTCAGCCATTTCGCGCCCGGCGCGTTCAAAGCCGGTGCAGCCCTCCCCGCTGCGAACCGGAGATGCCCCGATGCAAGTCCTTTCCCGCTCCCTCACCCGCTGCGCGCTCGCCGCCGCCTGCCTGCTCGGCATGGCCGCCGCAGGCGCAGCCACGCCGCCCGCTACCACCCCGGGCGCGCAGCCCGTGTCGGCACCGGCCCATGCGCGCCAGCGCCTCGACGCCAATGGCGATGGCCAGGTCAGCCGCGCCGAATACCAGGCCTGGATCGATGCGCGCTTCGCCAGGATCGACACCAATGGCGACGGCGTTGTCAGCGTCGGAGAAATCATCGATTCGCCGGCGGCGCGCCAACGGGCCGAGCGTCGCGCGCGACGTTTCGTCGAGCGCTTCGCCGCACCCGGCAGCAGTCAGGTGTCGCGCAGCGACTTCGAGACGGCGCTGATGGTCCGCTTCGATCGCGTGGCCGACGGTGGCGACACGGTATCGCTCGACCAACTGCGACCCGACCATCCCCGCGGACCGCGCAAGCACGACGCGCCCGGGCATTGAGCGCCCGGCGCCGGTCCCGAGCCCGGCGCGGGCAAGTGCGCGTGCAGCGCCGGTAACATGGGCTGCGACATGACTTGACCACAACCGTCCCGGTTGCGGCATCATCGTCGCAGTCCAACGGAGTGATCAGCCATGAGCACGCGTGACCTCATCCTCGTTCGTCACGCGCATGCGCAAAATGCAGCGTCCGGCCAAGGCGACCTCGAACGCACCTTGAGCGCCACCGGGATCGCCGAAGCCGACGCCGCCGGACTCTGGCTCAAGCAGCACGGTGCCACGCCCGATCGTGTGCTGTGTTCGCCTGCACAGCGCGCACAGGCGACCTGCGAGCGGCTGGTCGGCGCGCTTGGCTGCCCGCGCGCAACGGAAGACGCGCGCATCTACGAGGCCACGCCGGCGACCCTGCTGCGCATCCTCGATGAGCACACCGACGCCCGCTGCCTTATGCTGGTCGGCCACAATCCAGGCTTCGAATCGCTGCTGGCCCTGCTCAGCGAGGGCGCCTCCGATGCCGGCCGTGGCATGCCACCGGGTGCTGTCGCCTGGTTGTCCCTGCCGCAGGGTGAAATCGAGCCGGGCCAAGCCCAGGTCCGCCACTTCTGGTGGCCCTAGGACGTGACCGATGCGCCCCGTGCTGCTCGCGCTCGCGCTGGTGGCCGTGCTGCTGGCCCGCGAGGCGTCCGCGAGCGATGACGGCCGCTTCATGCGCCTGGATGCGCAGCGGTCGAGCGGCAGCTTCCGCGTCAAACTCATCTGGCTGTTCGGCATCGATGGCGAGTTCGGCCGCATCGACGGCGAGATCCGCCGCAATGACTTTCGCGACAGCCTGCAGGTGACGGCACGCGTGGATGTGCGCAACCTGCACATGGCCAGCTCGCGCCAGGAGACCTGGGCCAAGTCGGAAGAGTTCTTCGATGCTGCCCACCACCCGCAGCTCAGCTTTGTCTCCGATGAATTCGCCCGCCTGCGTTTGCGCGAAGGTGGCGAACTCACCGGCCGCCTGACCGTGCGCGGCATCACCCAGCCAGTACGCCTCGAACTCCTGCCTGCGCAATGCGCGCATCCGGCTTTCGAGTGTCCGATCCGCGTCAATGGTTCGATCCGCCGCTCGCGGTTCGGCATGACGAGCCATCGCGGCACGCTCGCCGACAAGGTCGAAATCGACTTCAACATCTTTGTCGCTGGCGACACCGCACGTGACGCCTTGGCACCGGGATGAGCGTGATCGCAGCGTCATCACCAGGCGCCTGCCTGCTGCGCTGGCTGGCAGTCACCAGCGTGCTGCTGCTTGGCGCTTGCGGCCTCAATCGGCCGCTCGCGCGTCAAGCCGCCCATCTGGTTGCGCAGGAGCGTCCGACCGCACTCGACTGCGATCGCGCCGACCATTGCGCGCTCGCTTCGCCCTACATGGAACTCGCCGATGCCGCGCGCCGGGACGATCGCGACGGGGCGCCGGCACACGTGGTCGATGTGCTCGAGCAGGGCGCCGAGTCATTGCAGATCCGCGTCCATTTGATCCGTGCCGCACGGCACAGCATCGACATCCAGACCTTCATCTGGGCCGAAGACGACGCTGGCTGGCTGGTGCTCGACGAGCTGATCGCGGCGGCGCGGCGCGGGGTCAAGGTGCGCATCCTCGCCGACCAGCTGTTTTCACTGGATGACGAGGAGTGGCTCGCCCGCATCGCTCGCGCCCACGTCAATCTCGAGTTCCGTCTCTACAACCCGACCTTCGACAAGGCCGTGACCCAGCCGGTGGATTTCGCCGCCAGCATCCTGTGCTGCTTCTCGCGCTTCAACCAGCGCATGCACAACAAGTTGTTTCTCGTCGATGGTGAGATCGGTATCGCCGGCGGGCGAAACTACGAGAACCGCTATTTCGACTGGGACCAGACCTTCGACTACCGCGACCGTGACGTGCTGGTGATCGGTCCGCGCAGCGGCGCGCAGATGCAGGCCTCGTTCGAGCAGTTCTGGAAGCATCCGCGCGCGGTGCCGCTGACCCGCCTCAACGATGTCAACCATCGCCTTGTCCGCGACGGACTGCAGCATCGGGCACTGCAAGCGCCGCCCGACATCGACCAGTCACGGGTTGACGCGCTGCGCGCACGCGCGGTCGACCCGCAGGCGATGCAGGCATTGGCGGCGCGCGCACAATGGGTCGGTGCGGTCGACTACTTTTCCGACGCACCGGACAAGGCCCAGCGCGCCGATGATCCGGCCCTGCTCGCGCTGACCACGCGCATCAGCGACTTGTTGTTGCAGGCAAAGCACGAGGTCGTGCTGGAGACGCCCTATCTTGTGTTCAGCCGCAAGGCGCGCCGGATCTTCCGCTATCTGCACAAGCGCAAGGATCCGGCGCAAGTGATCGTCTCGACCAACTCGCTCGCTGCGACCGATGCGTTCTACGTCTATGCGCTGTCCTACAAGTACAAGAAGCGCTATCTGCGCAGCTATGGCTTTCGCATCCACGAGTTCAAACCGTTCCCGCAGGATGCTGCCGAGTTCATCGCCGACTACGACGCGCTCGCTGGCGGTGACAACGCGGGTCGCTACCAGCGCTACGCGCAGGCGCCGCTCAGACGTGGCGGCGTGCGCTTGGGCCTGCATGCCAAATCGCTGGTGATCGACCGCGCGATCACCATCATCGGATCGCACAACTTCGATCCGCGCTCGGACAACTACAACACCGAATCCGGCTTCATCATCGCCGACGTGGCGGTCGCGGCGCGCGTGCAGGCGGCGATCCTGCGCAATACCGCGCCGGGGAATGCCTGGCTGATCGCGCCGCGCCAGCGCAATGGCTTGCTGGCACGGATCAACGAACCGATCGCGGACCTGTCCGCGCGCCTGCCCTTGTTCGACCTGTGGCCGTTCCGCTACAGCTCGAGCTTCGAGCTCGATCCCGGTTGCGCGCCGTCAAGACCCGAAGATCCGGGATTCTATGCCTGCCACCGTGATGTCGGCGATTTCCCCGAGGTCGACCTGCCGCTCAAGACCATCTACACGCGCATCATCACCGCCTTCGGCGCCGGCCTCGCCGGGATCCTCTGAGGCGCACGGCGATTGACGTGGCCGGCCCCGCCTCGATAGTCTGTGCCGCTCTTTGCCGTGGAGATTTCCGCATGTCGCTCGCGATCACCATCGAACTCGGCGATGCCGATCTCCAGCACTTCATCGACGCGATGAAGAAGGCGCAGGAGAACACCAAGAACCTTTCTCCGCAGCAGATTGCCGACGCCGCCACCCAGCTGCTCGCTGACGGCCACAAGATCCAGGTGCCCGACTTCATCGCGCAGCGGCTGCACAAGCTCGACCTGATGATTTCGATGGTCAATGACGAAGGCTTCGGCTTGCCTGCCGAAGACAGGCAGCGCGTGCTCGCCTGCCTGACCTATTTCGCCAATCCGCAAGACATCATCCCCGACAACGTGCCGGTATTGGGCTTCCTCGACGATGCCATCATGATCGAGCTGTGCCAGCGCGAGCTGCATCACGAACTCGACGCCTACGAGGACTTTGTCGATTTCCGCAACCGCGAGGCGGCTGCTCGCGGTGTCGATCCGGCCACACTCAAGACCCAGCGCGTGGACTGGGCCGAAGCACGCCGCGTCGAAGTGATCGATCGCATGCGCAAGCGGCGCGGTCAGAGCTATCAATCCAACGATGGCTGGCGTCCGCGTCTGTTCTCCTTCGGCGGCTGAAAACACACCGCCACACCGGAACACGGGGCCGCGCAAGCGGCCCTTTTCATTGGCCGCCAGACCCGGCTCAGTGCGTGGAGATCTGTGACAGCAGCCCAGTCGAGGCGCCGCCCAGAATCACCAGCGCAACTGCACAGACCGCCAGCGGCAGACCGAACATGAGCAGGTTGATCAGCCAGCCATACCAGGGCATCGGTGGCCGCTGCGCGGGTGGTGGATTGCCCGGTTCGACCGCGCGAAACACCACCAGGGTGCTCGCCACATAGTCATGCAGGGCCTGCTTGCGTGCAGTGAGGCCGGCCATCAGGTAGCCGATGTTGAAGATCATCCCGGACAGGATCTTGGCGAAATGGCGACCACTGGCGCGGCCGAAGCCGATGCGATGGCCATTGTCATCGACCACCTTGAGGCCGAGCGCACGCTTGCCCGGCGTCGCCTGCCAGGAACTGCATTCAAACAGGGCGAAATACAGCCACTGGCCGACGAAGGCGAGGCTGGCGATGAGCATGACCGTACCGATCAGCGAGGCCAGATCTTCCACCCTGCCGCCCTGCAGGGCATGCACCAGGGTGCCCGAGAGCAGCATGACCTGGATTCCCGCCAGAACCAGACCAATCAGCAGACCGTCGATGCCGAGCGCGGCGCAGCGCCGCCAGAAACCGGCATGGATCGTCGCCCCCGCAGGCAAGGGCAAGGCACCCAGCGCGTCGGTGGTCGGCGTCGCGGTCGCGGCGAGACTGTGCCCGCTGTCGACGGCCGGCGCTGCTCGATAACTGCGCAGGGTGTCGCGGCCCGACTGCGCCTCGGCATCAAAGGCGGCCACTGGCTCCTCGGCCGGCGGCGGTGGCGGTGCGCTGTCCGCTCGCGCCGAATAGGCCTGCCACTGGCTGCTGCCGACATCGGCCACCTGGATCGAGCGCGGCCACAGACCCCGCTCGATGCGATCGTCGACGAATACGCGCGGCACCGGCCCGCGCGCGCCTCCTGCCAGCACGACGAACAGATCGCCGCGCCCGTCAGGCGCGCAGATTTCGGTCTCGGCGCCGAGTGCGGCGATACCCGAAGCGAGCGTCTGCAGCTTGCCCAGATCATCGCCTTGCTTGATCGTCAGCGGTGCACGCGCGACCAGTCGCGCCTGCAGCTTGTCGGCATCCAGGCGCAAATACACGGCCAGCCGTGGCCACACCGTGGCGGCATCGAAAGCGGGAAGGATGTCCCCGGTGAGAACGAGAGCGTAGCTTCCGCCCGACATGCAAACCCCCTCTGGTCGACCGCGTTGCCATCCACTCCCTGCGCGGTGGTTTGAACAGGTCCCGAGGCTCCCTCGACACCCTTTGCGCGGCACGATGGACGCGCGCCGCGGAAATCCAGACCGGTGCAGGATAGCCTTTTCCACACCCGGGCATGCAAGCCTCCGCAGCTTGACGGCTCCGGCGGCGCCGGGATGACTTATGCTTGGGCGAACCTCATACCGCGCGCAACGACCGGGAGCGCAACATGAACTCCTCGCCGACTCCGACCCTGCCCGCGGCGGATCCGACCGCGACCGGGCAGACCTGTCCCAACTGCGGTGCGCCGAAACTCGGACCGTTCTGCCAATCCTGCGGCCAACCCGAAAAAGGCATGGTCCGCCATCTGGCCAGCGTGATGTCGGACATTGCCGACACCCTGTTCAATGTCGATTCGCGCATCTTCCGCACCTTGCCTGCGCTGTTCCTGCGCCCGGGCTTCCTGACCAACGAGTACTTCGCCGGACGGCGCACGCGCTACGTGACACCGTTCCGGCTGTTTTTCTTCCTGTGCCTGATCGCATTCTTCGCGATCCAGGTCGGGACCGGCATCACCTCGGTGCAGTCATTGCGGCTGGGCGACAGCGAATCGGGCGAATTGCTCGAGCAGATCGCATCGGCGCAGACGCCCGAGGATCTCCGGCAAGCCACCGAAAAGTATGCGGCGACGCTGGAAACCGCCAAGTCCGCGGCACGCATTTCGAGTCAGGCGGTGAAGGCGATACAGGCGCGGATCGATTCGGGCAACGAGCTTTCGCGCAAGCGCCAGGCCTTTCTCGTCGAGCGTGCCGCGGCGATCGCCGCGGGCAAGCCGACACCACCTGATCCGGCGATCAGTCGCGGCATCGAGATCAACGGCGCGGTTTGGCAGCCGACCGCGGAAAGCACGCGCGTGTCCTGGCTGCCCGATTTTGCCAACGCCCGCCTGCTGCAGATGGCGCAACGCACCGCCGCCAATCTCAAAAGCGCGCGCCACGATCCATCGCATCTGATCGAGGGCGTGTTTTCGGTGCTGCCACAGACGATGTTCGTGCTGATGCCGCTGCTCGCCCTGCTGCTCAAGATCGCCTATTTGTTCAAGCGGCGCTTGTACATGGAGCACTTCCTGGTGGCGCTGCACGCCCACGCCTTCGTGTTTCTGTCGCTGCTCCTGCTCGTGCTCGTCAATCTGATCAACAGCTGGGCGCTGCTGCATGCCGGTTGGCTGGTGACCCTGTGCGGCTGGATCAGTGCGGCGATCTGGACCTGGATCATCGTTTACCCGCTGCTGATGGCCAAGCGCGTCTACCGTCAGGGCTGGTTCATGACGACGATCAAGTTCTGCTTCGTCGGCCTGGGCTATCTGATCCTGCTCGGCTTCGGCCTCGCCGGCGCGATCATCGCGAGCCTCGCGGCGACCTGAGCCGGGATCGCTTTGTCGTCAGGGCTGCGGCGGCGCTGGCGGCAGGCTGTCGGCATAGTCACGCAAGGCCTGCACCGACAGTTCGCGCAGGCGCTCGCGTTCGGCGGCACGCTGCGTCGCCGGCAGGGCGCGCAGATGGGCGCGCAAGGCGTGTCGCTGCGGCACCGTCAGTTCCGCCAGCCGGGCGAAGCCGGCGCGCTCGTGCTCGGCCTGTGCGCCGGCGATGAAGGCACTGCGCTGCGCGGGCGTCATCGCATCGAATTGCGCGCGCAGCTCGGCGCGGCGCTGTGGCGACATCGCCTTGAAGCGCGCGAAGGCTTCCCGCAGGTGCTGTTGCCGCTCCGCCGGCAGGGCGCGAAAGCGGGCGCGGCGCTGGGCCAGTTCGGCACGCTGGTCCGGACTCATCGCCGCCCAGCGCGCAAGCCAGCGCGAGAGTTTCTCGCGCTGCGCCGGAGTGGCGTCCTGCCAACGCGCAGCCAATTGCCGCAAGCGCAGTTGCTGACGCGCGTCGAGCGTGGCCCACTGGCCCTGCAAGGGCGCCAGCACCGATTTCTCGGGCGAACTGAGCGTCGTCCACGGCTGCCGCTGCGGCGCGGGGGCGGGCTGCGCCCGCAACGGTGCAGCCAGCACCCATGCCAGCACGAAAGCCAGTGCAAGGCGAGCGGTCACGGCACGCAACGGACTCCAGCAGCTTCCATCCATCGGTGTTTCCTCAGCCCTGACCGGGTCCGCCCGAAGCGGCCAGCCAGGCATAGAAATCGAGGTTCTCGTAGAGCTCGTCGCTGTCCGGATCCGCGACAGCGAGATCGGCATCTACATCGGCCTGCGTGCTTGGCGCGACGACTGGCGTGGGCGCCGTCGCAGGGACTGGCGTTTGTCGGGAAAGGCCGAAGGCCAGCACCAGCACGGCGGTCGCACCCAAAACACTCAGACCGAGCCACAACGGCCGCTGCGCGTGCGCCTTGCCCAAGGCGGCCTGACGCGCGCGATTGAGCCGCGACAGCGTCGCCGCGTCGATCTCGTGCAAGGATTCGTCGAGCAGGGCGCGTGATCGTTCGAGCCAGGGTTCGGAACGGGGATCGTTCATTGGTAAGGCTCCAGTTGCTCACGCAGACGCGCCAACGCGCGCGACAGATGCGTCTTCACGCTGCCCTGGCTGCAGCGCATTGCAGTCGCGGTCTGGGCCACATCGAGACCTTCCCAGATGCGCAGCAGGAAAGCCTGGCGCTGACGCAGCGGCAACGCGCGCAGGGCGAGGTCCAGCGCCGCGCCCGCCTCGCGATCGGCCAAGCGCGCGAGCGGGCCGGGTTCGCGCCCATCGGCGACCGCGAGCAGTGGGTCGGATTCCTCATCGGCATCGCCACCCAGGCGTCCGAGCCAGCCCGTCCAGCGGCTGCGCACCGCGTGGCGGCGATGCCAGTCGTGGATGCGGCTGTCGAGCACACGCCAGAACAGCGGTGCCCATTCCTCGGGCGTGCGCTGCCCATAACGACGCACAAAGCCGAACATCGCTTCCTGCACCAGATCGACCGCATCGTCGCGCTGGCGGATCGCCAGCTCGGCCACCCGCCAGGCGCGCCGTTCGACCCCGCGCAGGAAGGCATCCAGCGTGGCGGCAGCGGGGACCGCAAGCGGTGCCGCCAACTGGCTCGAATCAAACCCGCTCATCGGACAAACGAACACACCCATGAAGCGCCTGCAACGCCAACTCGACACCCGCCAGAACGCAGCGGCAGCGAATCGGTTGACCGCGTCGCAAAACCACCTCGAGGCAGCCGCGTCAAGGGGTTGTACACAATCGAAGGCTGTCGGGCGGACACGGGCGACGCAGCATGAACCGATTCCGACCACTCCCGCAACTCGCCACGCAAGTCATTGAAAAACAAGCCTTCATGGAATTGGTCATTTTTTGACCAAGCTAAGACAAGCGGCGTTTTTCGCGCGGAATCGACGCTCCGACCTGGCGTTCATCCACAAACTTATCCACAGGCGGTGTGGATAAGCGGTTTTTCCCTACGGAAGCACAGACTTAGGCTCCAATCCTTAGCGATTCATTTAGAAAGGTCATGCAAACTGCCCAGTCCGTGGCAGAGCGGGTGCGACCACAGGCCGTTACCCCACTCACTGGCGCTCGCGCCGCTCCGTTTTCGTCGCGCCGGCAAGTCTCACCTGGGCAGCGCCATCTCGGCGCGCACGCCGCTGGCGATGCTCATGCAGACGCAGTACGCGTCGGCGCGCACCGCGCCACAGCAACCAACCGACGACCGCGACTGCGAGCACGACCAAGGCGATCACGATGCCGTGGCCTTGGCGGATCGCGCCGAGCAGCCAATCCCGGCGCTCGGCGCCGAAATAGCCGAGCCAGATCCAGCACGGCACCGAGATCAGCGCGGCCAGACCATCAAGTGCGACGAAACGCCAGTATGAAACCCGATGGGTCATGCCCGCAGTGAGGAACACCGCCGCGCGCAAGCCGGGCAGGAAACGGGCGAAGAACAACATGCGGTTGCCGTAGCGATCGAACTTCTCCTGCACCCGCGCGTAGCGGCGCGGCGTGAGCACGCGCGCGATCCACGGCAACTTGCGCACCCGCGGGCCGAAGTGATGGCCGAGCAGGAACATCACCGAATCGCCGACCATGACACCCGCCAACCCAACCACGATCATCAGGCGCAGATCGGCATGGCCGAGCCCGGCAATGATGCCGCCGGCAACCAGCGAGACATCCTCGGGTATCGGCACGCCCATGCCGCAGATGATGAGCACCACGAACAAGGCGGCATAGCCGTTTTCGATGAACAGGCGAATGAGGGCGTCGAGCAGGGACATCACGGACAAGGCGGACGGGTCGCCGCCGATTCTACGTTGCCCGCACGGGTTTGCGCGCCCCGCGACGGCGTCGCCTAGATGCCCACCTGCCCGTGGCAAGCGGTCAAATTTCCAGCAGGCTTCCGAAATTGTGCCAACCCCTGGATCGATCGCACGCTGGGATGCACTCGTGGGCGGCTTGCCCCCGATATGTCTGTAACATCCCGATGCCGAATTACGGCGTACAGGAGGCCACAACATGGAAAGAATGAGCACACTCATGGCCGCTTGCGTGGTTGCCCTGATGGTCTCGATCGGCGCACCCGCGAATGCTGGCGAGACACCTTCAGGCCAAGGGCGGCAAGGCATCGCCGGCTACACGGTCACCTATCGGCATGCCGCTGCCGGTACGCGGGACGATCCGGTCGTCACCGAAACCAGGACCGGTGATCCGCAGGCCAAGTGGGGTGGCAATGGCAACGGACCGCCTGACATCGGTGATCAACGAACACGCACCTGGTTGGACGGGCCGGATTCCGGGGTGGTTATCAGTTCCATGAAATCCTTGATCGCTGGCAATATCTCAACGCACCCATCCATGGGCCGCCGGGCGCGGGTGATGGACCGCAAGGCTGGGCCGAAATCTCCAACGTCAGTCGTCCAGCCACCCTCATCGACTGCAACAAGCTGTTGCATAAGACTTGCAGCAGCCTCTGACCATCGGCCAGAACCGCATGTTGCGAGCGTGCACGAGCCCGGTTCACGATCGGGGCCGTCATGTCCCGAGATTGATTCCACCTGCTTGGCGAGCCATGCACTCGCATCCGCAGCACGGATGACTGGAGTCCTGCGCATCAGGCGGAGAGTGAGACGCAGAAGGTCAGCGCATCGAAACGCGCGCGGCCAGAAGATCCTCGAGATCGGCTCCGGCAGTGCGTGAAGCCTCCAGCTGCGCGCGCGTCCAGGTCTCCAGCAGCCGGCCTTCATGCAGCAGGGTCACATGGTCGGCCCAATGCTGGGCGAGATCGAGGGAATGGGTCGCCAGCAGCACCGCGCAACGCCCGGCGTCGACGCGCGCGCGCAGATGCCTTTTCAGCACCAGGGCACTGGCCGGGTCGAGGCCATTGAAGGTTTCATCGAGTACGATCAAGGCCGGCTCACCGAGCAGGGCAATCAGTGCGCCGACTTTCTGCCGCGTGCCATAGGACATCAGCGCGACGGCATCATCGAGCCACGGCGCCAGACCCAAGGCATGCGCGAGCTCGAGCACCTCTTCATCGATCTCGCTCAGTCCCTTGGCCGCCGCCTGCACGGCCAGACATTCGCGCGCGCTGAGCAGTTCGGGCAGACGTTCCGGAGCGATCGCATAGCCGAGCCGCTGCTTGGCCGCGACGGGCGTGGTGAGCAGGCTGTGTCCCTCGATCTGGACTTGCCCCGCGAGCGGCTGCAAACGATCCACGCAGCAGTCAAGCAAGGTGCTCTTGCCACTGCCATTCGCGCCCAGCAACACCAGCCAGTGCCCACGGTCCAGTTGCAGATCGAGATCGCGCAGGATGCGGCGACCACGCCGTTGCGCCGCGAGTCCGCGGATTTCGAGGACGGGAGGACTCATCAACATTTCCCTTGAGATCGCAGCGCCCAAGTGATCACGCCCAGACACACGAAGAGCCAGCACAGAACCAGCGCCAGCACGACCGAAAACGGCGCAGCCAGAGCAAGCGCGACGAGGCCGATTGCGCTGGTCAACGCCAGCTGAGCACAGCACGGAAGCAGGAGCAGATGTGTCTGCCATCGCCGCCGTGGCAGCGGTACAACGCGCAGGAAGATCATGCTCGACGCCAGCGCCGTGCGTGTCGCGCGCAACAATCCCCACGCAGCCAGCACGAGGATCAGCAGGGCGATTTCAAGCAAGGCGATCGCCGGCGTGGTGCCTGCCGGCAAGGTGAGCAAGAGAGCGCCCACCCACTGTGCATGCTGGCGCGGCTGCGCGTCGGCCAGCCATTGCGCTCCCGGCCATCGCCGCAGCGCCGACCAGTCGGCACGCGCAGCGTCCACGGCCGTGCGCTGACGCAGCCGTGGCAAGGGCGCCGCGGCGTCGACGACCGGCACGCGACCGTGATGCCAACCCACGGCAAATCCGGCTGCGAGCGCAAACGCGCTGCCCGACAGTACGCCACCGAGGTCGCGCACGGCCCAGACCGCGAGAATCAGCAAGACCGCACTTGCCGGCACTAGCAACGCGATGATCGCCTCGCGCATGAGCTGTGCGTTCAGCGCCTCGTGGCCGATCGGCGCTGACGCGAGCCAGGACTCACGATGTACCTGTTCGCCACGCTGGCGCCGACGTCTCGCGAAGTGCCAGGCGCCGAGTGCGGCGAACGACACGACGAACAATCCCTGACGCTGCAGGAAGGGCAACATTGCATGCATGCGTGCATGCCAGGCAGACCACGCATCCAGCAAGGCGACAAGGCACGCGGGCAACAGCACGAGGGTGATGCGCAGTGCGTGCAGGCGAAAGCGGCCGCGCGCCGCATCGGCGTAGCAGTCGGCCAGCGCAAGCGCCTTGCGCGAATTCAGAATCGAGGCAGCCATGCACGGTGCGACCAGCGCCACATCTCAAGGTTCACCTTGACCTTGCTGCCCTTCCAGTCAATTCCACGCGGCGCCACCAGGATCGGACTTCTCAGCCATCGGCAGGAAGGAGCCATGAGCAGTCATTTCACCAACCGCTCGTCGACCAGATTCCTGACCACCGAGGGATCGGCGAGCGTCGAGATGTCGCCCAGCGCCTCGGGCTGGTTCTCGGCAATCTTGCGCAGGATCCGGCGCATGATCTTGCCCGAGCGCGTCTTGGGCAGGCCAGGCGCCCACTGCAACTGGTCGGGCGTGGCGATCGGGCCGATTTCCTTGCGAACCCAGGCCACCAGTTCCTTGCGCAGTTCCTCGCTTGGATGCTGGTCGGCCCTGAGCGTGACGTAGGCGTAGATGCCCTGACCCTTGATGTCGTGCGGATAGCCGACCACCGCCGCCTCGGCAACCTTGGGGTGGGCCACCAGCGCACTTTCCACCTCGGCGGTGCCCAGGCGATGCCCGGACACATTGATGACATCGTCGACGCGACCGGTGATCCAGTAGTAGCCATCCTCGTCGCGACGCGCGCCATCGCCGGTGAAGTACATGCCCGGATAGGTCTTGAAGTAGGTATCGATGAAACGCTGGTGGTCGCCGTAGACGGTACGCATCTGCCCCGGCCAGGAATCGGTGATCACGAGATTGCCCTCGGTCGCGCCTTCCTTGATCTCGCCGTTGGCATCGACGATCACCGGCAGCACGCCGAAGAACGGCAACGTCGCCGATCCCGGCTTCTGCGCGATCGCGCCGGGCAGGGGCGAAATCAGGATGCCGCCGGTTTCGGTCTGCCACCAGGTGTCGACCACCGGGCAGCGCCCATCGCCAACCACTCGCCAATACCACTCCCAGGCTTCCGGGTTGATCGGCTCACCGACCGAGCCGAGCAGGCGCAGCGAGGCGCGCGAGGTGGATTTCACCGGACCATCGCCATCACGCATCAAGGCGCGGATCGCAGTCGGCGCGGTGTAGAGGATGGTCACCTTGTGCTTGTCCACCACCTGCCAGAAGCGTGAGCTGTCGGGGTAGTTGGGCACGCCTTCGAACATCAGCGTGGTCGCGCCATTGGCAAGCGGCCCGTAGAGCACATAGCTGTGTCCGGTGACCCAGCCGACATCGGCGGTGCACCAGTAGACATCATCCTCACGCAGGTCGAATACGGCTTCGTGCGTGTAGGCAATGAAGACGAGGTAACCGCCGGTGGTATGCAGCACGCCCTTGGGTTTGCCGGTGCTGCCCGATGTGTAGAGGATGAACAGGGGATGCTCGGCATCCACCACCACAGGCTCGTGGGCAGTGGACTGACCTTCCATCAATACGTGCCACCAGCGGTCACGCGGCGCCTGCATCGTCACCGCGCCGCCGGTATGGCGTACCACCACGACGGTCTCGACACTGTTGGTGTCGGGCCGTTGCAGCGCCTCGTCGACATTGATCTTGAGTGGCACTTTCTTGCCGCCGCGCAGGCTCTCGTCGACGGTGATCAGCACCTTGCACTGCGCATCGGCAATGCGGCTGGCCAGCGAATCAGGCGAGAAACCACCGAACACGACCGTGTGGATCGCGCCGATGCGCGCACAGGCGAGCATCGCCACCGCCACCTCGGGAATCATCGGCAAATAGATCGCGACCCGATCGCCCTTCTTCACGCCCAGGTTGGTGAGCATGTTCGCGGCCTGGCACACCAGCGCGTGCAGCTCGCGATAGCTGATGTGGCGGGATGCGCCTGGATCGTCGCCTTCCCAGATGATCGCGGTCTTGTCGCCGCGCGTGGCGAGGTGACGATCGAGACAGTTGGCGGCGAGGTTGAGCTGGCCATCGGCATACCAGCGGATATGCAGGTGGCTGGCGTCGAACGAAGTGTCCTTGACTTGGGTGTAGGGCCGAATCCAATCGAGGCGTTTGCCGATGCGGCCCCAGAAGCCTTCCGGATCGCGGATCGACTCGGCGTAGTCGCGCTCGTAGGTGGCGCGGTCGATGCGTGCCTTGGCGGCAAACCCGGGTGCGACGGGGTGGATGTTCGACATGGCTGACTCCTGCAAGAGACCAGACGGGCCCGTTGCCCAAGTGTGCCACGCAACGACGGCAATGCATCCGACTTGGGTCAAGGCTTCGACCAATGACGAATGGCAGGCTGGCAACAGCCGCGAAGTCCTCGCGACGCCATCCTGGAGAACCCATGAACAGCCCAGCACGCCCCCACGCGCATCGTGCACTGGCGGCCGCGATCGCCGCCTTGCTCGTCCTGCCCCTGAACGCGCAAGCCAAGGATCCGTCCCAGCAGTCACTGGAAGCGCGCATCCAGCAGCTGGAAGCCGAATTGGCTGCGATCAAACAGGAAATCCGCGCGCAGCGACACGCGGTCGAGCAGGTCGCGCAGCAGGCGGCCGCGCCGCCAGCAGCGCCGCCGGCCCCACGGGAAGAGCCGAAATCGGCGGTATTCACCACCGCCAAGGGCGTATCGGTGGCGCTGCACGGCCTGATCAACGCCAGCGCATTCAGCCAGAATCGCAGCTTCAGTTTCGGCAATGGCCAGAGCGCGCAGTACCCGGTTCCGGGCGCGAGCGGCACGCTCAGCGGCTTCGACATACGCAACACGCGCTTCTGGCTCGATTTCACCGGCGCCCAGCTCAACGAATCCTGGGACGGCGGCGGTCGCATCGAAATGGATTTCTTCGGCGGCTTCAACGGCAGCGGCCCCTACAGCCACCAGCAACCGGTGCCGCGCCTGCGCCAGGCCTGGCTCGACATCGCCAATCCCGGGATGGGCAGCCGCATCCGCATCGGCCAGCAGTGGGATCTGATGTTCCCGGTCGACGTCTTGCCCACCTCGCCCACCCATGTGTCCTTCCCGCTCGGCTTCGGCAATGGCTTCGTCGGTTGGCGCTTCCCCGGCGTGGTGTGGATGCAGGACGTGGATCTGGGCTCAGGCAGCGCCAAGTGGCGATTCGACGTCGGCGCCTTCGAAGGCTCGTGGAACGGCCCGGGCGCGACGACCAATTATCTCACCGGCGGCAATGTCGACTTCCAGCCGCAGATCGAGGCGCGCGTGCGCGCCGCGGGCTCCAACTGGGTCGCCTTCGTGGCCGGCCGCTACAGCAAGATCGACCTGCGCGGCGTGGACGGCACGGCGGCGACGCCGGTCAAGTCCAGCGTCGACAGCTCCGGCATGCAGGTCGGCGGTCAGTGGACGCCGGGCGCCTGGGTACTCAAGGGCCTGCTCTACACCGGCAACGGCCAGGGTCAGATTTTCGGCAACCTCGCCCAGTTCGGCGACATCGGCGAAAGCGGCGGCTTCGTCCAGGTCGGCTACAAGTTCGACCCGCACTGGAACATCAATGCGTTCTACGCAACGAGCAAATCCGATCGCGCGGACGTGGTCGCCTGGCAGGGCAATGGCGCCAGTGGCCTGCTCAAGAGCCGGCAGGCCGCGCTCAGCCTCATCTACGCGAGTGGCCCCTATCAGCTCGGCATCGAATGGATGCATGACCAGCTCGACTCGCTCAATGCCGGGGCGCTGCGCAAGACCAGCGGCAACCAGCTCAGCGCGAGCGCCCAGTACACGTTCTGACCCGGCCCGCGGCTGCCGGACCGGATCCGGCGGCCGCGGAGGTCAATCATCCGATGCTGCTGCGCCGGCTCACGATCTTCGTGATCCACGTGATGATGATCAACGGCCCGTCCGCGGCGTGATCGGTCGAACGGTTCCCGACCCGGACGCGCCACTGCTCGATGCGCCTGCCGTATCACACCGGCAGCGACCGCTTCGGCGGCTCCGTGCCCGCGATCCCGTTTGCCCTGTTCGTGTTCAAGGGCGATCTCCACTACGGCCCGTGGTACACGATCATCGTCGCCCTGATGACGGCGTTGATCGGCCTCCTGTTCCCGCCCGAAACCAAGGACGTCGACCTTTCCAAGTGACATCGGCGGTTGCGGATCGCCGGGCCTTGCAGCGCCCGGGAGCCTTCTCCCTGCGGACGGCTCTCTGCTTGCCGGCATCCACTGCAATCGCTTGTGTGGTTGCGAAAACAGCGTCGCATCGCTCCACTACAATGCCGCCCATGCGCATCGGTCCCCATGCCATCGCGCCGGCCATCATCCTCGCACCGATGGCTGGCGTCACCGACAAGCCGTTCCGCCTGCTGTGCAAGCAGCTCGGCGCGGGCTTGGCCGTGTCGGAGATGACCACCGCCGATCCGCGTCTGTGGGCCACGCGCAAGTCGCGCCAGCGCATGGATCACATCGGCGAACCCGATCCGGTGAGTGTGCAGATCGCCGGCCATGATCCGGCCCTGCTCGCGCAGGCTGCGCGTGCCAACGTCGAGCATGGCGCGCAGATCATCGACATCAACATGGGCTGTCCGGCGAAGAAGGTGTGCAATGTCTGGGCCGGCTCGGCCCTGCTCCAGGACGAGGCGCTGGTCGCACGCATCCTCGACGCAGTGGTGCGCGCGGTCGAGGTGCCGGTCACGCTCAAGATCCGCACCGGCTGGAACCACGACAACCGCAACGGCGTGACGATCGCGCGTATCGCCCAGGACTGCGGCATTGCCGCGCTCGCGGTGCATGGCCGCACGCGCGCCGATCTCTACAACGGGCAGGCCGAGTACGAAACCATTGCCGCCATCCGGCAGGCGATCACGATTCCGCTGATCGCCAATGGCGACATCGATTCACCGCACAAGGCGCGCGCGGTGCTCGCGGCCACCGGCGCCGACGCGATCATGATCGGGCGCGCCGCGCAGGGCCGACCGTGGATCTTCGGCGAGATCGCCCATTTCTTCGCCAACGGCGAATTGTTGCCACCCCCCACGCCCGAGCAGGTGCGCGACATCCTGCTCGGCCACCTCGACGCGCTCTACGCCTTCTACGGCGAGCAGCATGGCGTGCGCATCGCGCGCAAGCACCTGGGCTGGTACGCGAAGGATCGCCCGGAGAACGCGGCGTTCCGCAGCGTCGCCAACCGCGCCGACAGCGCGGCCGAGCAGCTGAGCCTGACGCGCGACTATTTCGATGCGCTTGCCGCGGGACTCGCCCACGAATTCGCCGCGGCGGCTTGAGCCAATCCGGCGCCACCTTTGTCGGCAGCCGCGGCAACCCTGCAGTGGCGACTGATTCGAAGATGCAACACCAGGGGTCAGCCCTTGGCCTCGATTGCGAGCGGGCAGTGACAGGCACGAGCCGCACTGGATATCCACCGCAGCAGCGCGCGGCGGCGTTTGTTACCCTTGCACGGTCGCCCCGCTCGTCGTGTCCATGCCTGATTCTGGTTTCCTCGCCGATCGCGCCCGCGTGTCCTCGCTTGCGGCGCTCGCTTGCTGCGCCCTGCTCGCAGCGGCGGCGTTGTGGCTGCTCGCGCGATTGGCGCTGAGCCTGTGGTCGAGCAGCGCCGTGGTGCCAGCCAGCGGCACCCGCACGATCAACGTGCGCGCGCCGGCAAGCCCGGTTTCGGTCGTGCGCTTCCACCTGTTCGGCATCACGCCGCCGCGCGCAGGCAGCAACGGTCCGGGCGCGCCCGCATCAACAACCGGACTGATCCTGCGCGGCACCCTGGCCGATCGCGATCCCAAGGCGGGCGTCGCCGTGCTCGACGGTGCCGGCAACGGCGAGCGCAGCTTCCGCGCCGGCGAGGATGTCCTGCCCGGCGTGCGCCTTGTTGAAGTCCATGCCGACCACATCGTGCTCTCGCGCGGCGGCGTGCAGGAAACCCTGCGTCTGGTGCGCGACACCAACCTCGATCCGACCAACGTGGTGCGGCCGACGCCGGGCATCGCCAAGGGCAGCGCCACCGTCAGCTCGGCGACGCGCACCGGTGCAGGCAATGTGGCCGTGCCCGCCGCCCCGGTTTCCAGCGAGACGCAGCGCACGAGCGCGCGATTGCGCGCCAATCCGGCCGAACTTGCCCAGCACGTGCAGATCATGCCCGTGCTCGACAACGGCAAGCTTGCGGGCGTGCGCGTTTCGGCCAGCGGCGAGGAGGCGACGCTGCTCGCCCAGGCCGGTCTGCAGCCAGGCGATACAGTGATCGCGGTCGATGGCCAGCGCATCGATTCGATCGAACGCGGCCAGCAGATCGTGACGCGGCTGGGCTCGGCCAGCAGCGCCCGCGTCACCGTGCTGCGCAATGGCAAGACCGTCGATCTCACGGTTGCATTGCGATGAAACCCTTATCCAAACGATGGTGCTCCCGCGCATGAATGCGATTTTGCTTCGCCTGTTCCCGCTTGCGCTGTGCGGCGCGCTGTTCGCAGCGGCCGTGCAGGCGCAAACCAATTCGCCGGCCGCACCGGCCCATGCCGCCACCGCCGATGGCCGGCATACGCTCAATCTCAAGGATGCCGACATCCAGGCGCTGATCGCCACGGTCAGCGAGATCACCGGCAAGAACTTCATCGTCGGTCCGAATGTGCAGGGCAAGGTCACCGTGGTGTCGGCGCGGCCGATGAAGCCCGACGAGATCTATGACGTGTTCCTGTCGGTGCTGCGCGTGCATGGCTACGCCGCGGTCCCTTCGGGCAGCATGGTCAAGATCGTGCCCGATGCGATCGCGCAGACCGATGCCGCCAGCGCGGTCAACGGCAACCAGCAGCATGCTGCCGACGAACTGGTCACCGAGATCGTGCCGGTCAAGCACGTCTCCGCGGCCGAACTGGTGCCGATCCTGCGCCCGCTGATGGCACAAAGCGGTCAGCTCATCGCCCACGCCAGTTCCAATTCGCTGGTGATTTCCGACCGCGCCGGCAATGTCGAGCGGCTCAAGACCATCGTCAGCCGCATCGACACCGTCTCCGATGCACAAGTGGAGATGATTCCGCTCACCCATGCCAATGCCGCCGAACTTGCGCGCACGCTCACCGCTCTGTCCGACGACAAGGCCGCGCAAGCGAATGGCGAGGCGGTGCGCGTGTTCGCCGATACCCGCACCAATTCGATCCTGCTCGCCGGTGCCAAGAACGGGCGCCTCAAGATGCGCGCGCTGATTGCGCATCTGGACACGCCGGTCAACGGCGGAGGCGATACCCAGGTGATTTACCTGCACTATGCGCGCGCCAAGGATCTGGTGCCGATCCTGCAGGGCGTTGCCACCACGCTCTCGGGCATGGCGCCGCCCAATGCCGGCAAGGGTGGCGAAGGCGGCGGCGGTGCCAGCGCCTCGACCGCGACGATCCAGGCGCACGAGGAAACCAATTCCCTGGTGGTCAGCGCGCCGCCCGCGGTGTTCCGCTCGCTCGCCAATGTCGTGCGCGAGCTCGACATCCGCCGCAACCAGGTGTTGATCGAAGCGGTAATCGCCGAAGTCGCCGACCAGACCGCGAGCGAACTCGGCGTGCAATGGCAAATGCCATTGGGCAAGCAGGGCCAGCACGTGATCGGCGGCACCAACTTCACCGGCCCCTCGCGCGGCAACAACATTTTCAACGCCGCGCAGAATCCACTCGGCGTCGGCAACGGCTTCAACCTCGGCTACATCGACGGCACGGTCTCGATCGGTGGTCACGAGCTGTTCCAGATCGGCGCGCTGCTGACCGCCTTGCGAGGCGACGGCAAGTCCAACATCCTGTCCACGCCCTCGGTGCTCACGCTCGACAATCAGGAAGCCGAGATCAAGGTCGCCAAGGAAGTGCCCTTCCTCACCGGCCAGTACACCACTGGCGCGCTCGGCGCCACGACCACCACCAACGGCGGCGCCACCACCACGACCGGCATCACCAATCCATTCCAGACCATCGAGCGCAAGGATGTTGGCCTCGTGCTCAAGGTCAAGCCGATGATCAATGTCGGCGACTCGGTGCGACTGGACATCCATCAGGAAGTCTCGAGTCTGCTGCCGCCGGTCGCAGGCGCGGTCGACCTGGTCACCAACAAGCGCGAACTCACCACCAGCGTGCTGGTGCAGGATGGCGCCCTGCTCGTGCTCGGCGGTCTCATCGATACGCAACAAAAGGACAACGTGCAGAAGGTGCCCGCGCTGGGCGACATTCCGCTGCTCGGCAACCTGTTCCGCTATCGCAGCAACGACCGCAGCAAGACCGATCTCATGGTGTTCCTGCACCCGAAGATCCTGCGCGATGCGGCGACCGAGGCCGCGGTGTCGAGCGAGAAGTACAACTACATGCGCACCGAGCAGTTGCAGATGCGCCAATCCGACTGGCCGATCACGCCGCGCGAGCAGCGGCCAATGCTGCCCGAGGTGCATGACTTCCTCGCCAGTCCCGCGCTCGATGCATCTGCTGCGCACAAACCCGCGACCACGCGCAAGCCATGAACTCGATCGACAAAATCGGCGTGACGGAAGCCTCTGCATGACGACGGTCGCGCCCGCGCGACCGGGTTTCGGCTACGCCAAACGCCACGGCGTCGCGCTGACCGGCTGCAAGGACGGTCACGCGCTGATCAGCTGTCGTCCCGGCGTGAGCGTGGAGGTGCTGGCCGAACTGCGGCGCCATCTCGCACTGCCGCTGCGCCTGTCCGCGCTCGAAGCAAGTGCCTTCGATCGCCTGCTGCGCGATCTCTACGAACAGGGCGATGACGCGCGCGCGATGGTCTCCGATCTCGACGAGCGCCTCGATCTGCGCACGCTCGCCGACGAATTGCCCGAGCCCGAGGATCTGCTCGAGTCCGATGACGACGCGCCGATCATCCGCCTGATCAACGCCCTGCTCACCGAGGCCGTCAAGGAAGGCGCCTCCGACATCCACATCGAGCCCTACGAGAATCGACTGGTGGTGCGCTTTCGCATCGACGGCGTGCTGCGCGAAGTGCTCAGCCCGCGCAAGGCGATCGCCAATGCGGTGGTCAGCCGCATCAAGGTGATGGCGCGGCTCGACATCGCCGAGCGGCGCCTGCCACAGGATGGCCGCATCGGCCTGCGCGTGGCCGGCCGACCGGTGGACGTACGCGTGTCGACGATTCCCGCCGGGCGCGGCGAGCGCGTGGTGCTGCGTCTGCTCGACAAGCAGGCCGGCAAGCTCGATCTCGCCCAACTCGGCATGAGCGAGGCGGCCCAGCAGCACCTCGAAGATCTGATCGCGCGCCCGCACGGCATCCTGCTGGTCACCGGCCCGACCGGTTCGGGCAAGACCACCACGCTGTACGGTGCGTTGCTCAAGCTCAACGATTCCTCGCGCAACCTCATGACGGTCGAGGATCCGATCGAGTACTACATCGACGGCGTCGGCCAGACCCAGGTCAACACACGCGTGGACATGACCTTCGCACGCGGCCTGCGCGCGATCCTGCGCCAGGATCCCGATGTGGTGATGGTTGGCGAAATCCGCGACCTGGAGACGGCCGAGGTTGCGGTGCAAGCCTCGCTCACCGGCCACCTCGTGCTGTCGACGTTGCACACCAACTCCGCGGTCGGTGCAATCACGCGGCTGCGCGACATGGGTGTGGAGCCGTTCCTGCTGTCATCCTCGCTGATCGGCGTGCTCGCCCAACGCTTGGTGCGCGTGCTCGACCCGGCCACACGCGAAGCCTATGCAGCCACGCCCGCAGAGCTCGCCGCATTCGGACAGGCCGCCGATGCGCAGGTCACGCTGTATCGACCGCGCGCCGATCTCGCCGCGCAGGGTCGTGGCAATGGCTACAAGGGCCGTACCGGCATCTACGAACTGGTCAGCCTCGACGATCGCCTGCGCAAGCTCATTCACGAAGGTGCCGCCGAGTCTGAACTCGAGCGCCATGCCCGCAGCCGCTCACCCTCGATCCTCGCCGACGGCTGGCGCAAATGCGTGGCCGGCATCACCTCGACCGAGGAAGTGCTGCGTGTGACACGCGAAGAGTGAGCACGACCGCTCCGTTCCCGGCGTGACGCGACAAGCGCAGCCATCGCTGGAACAATAGGCGTCGGCTCACAGGAGAGAGCATGCCCGCGTTCGCCTACCAAGCCCTCGACGCCAGCGGCAAGACCCAGCGCGGCGTGTTGCAAGGCGATACCGCGCGCTCGGTGCGCGGCACGCTGCGCGAGCGCGGCCTCAATCCGCTGAGCGTGGACGAGGTGCGCGAGGACGCCGGCGGCCGCAAGCCGTTCGCGCGACGCGGATTGGGCGCGACCCAACTCGCCCTGCTCACGCGCCAGCTCGCCACCCTGCTCGGCGCGGGCCTGCCGATCGACGAAGCACTCGCCGCGATCTGCGAACAAAGTGATGGCGATCGTCAACGCGAAGTGGCGATGGCACTGCGCGCGCGCATCAGCGAGGGCGCGAGTCTGGCCGGCGCGCTGCGCGAGTTTCCCGACACCTTCCCCGAGCTCTACTGCGCGAGCGTGGCTGCCGGTGAACAGTCGGCGCAACTCGACCATGTACTCGACAAGCTCGCCGACCACGCCGAGGCGAGTGACAACCTGCGTCAGAAAGTGCTTGCCGCGCTCACCTATCCGCTGTTGTTGACGCTGGTCGCGATCGCAGTCGTCACCGGACTGCTCGGCTGGGTGGTGCCGCAGATCGTGGGCGTGTTCGAGAACATGCATCAGGCGCTGCCGTGGCCGACACGCATGCTGATCGCGCTGTCGGATTTCGTGCGCCATTGGGGCTGGCTGCTGCTGGTCGCGATCACGGCCGCGATTGTCACTGTGCGCCTGCTGTTGCGCAGTCCGGCCACGCAGGCACGCTGGCATGCCTTCGTGCTGCGCCTGCCGCTGATCGGTCGGCTCGCGCGCGCTGCCGATACCGCGCGCGCCACGCGCACGCTCGCCTTGCTCGCCGGCAGCGCAGTGCCCCTGCTCGATGCGCTCGCGATTGCCGCCCAGGTGGTGGCCAACCGCTCGATGCGACAGGCGCTGTCCGGCGCCGCAGTCAAGGTGCGCGAGGGCAGCGCGTTTGCGCGGGCACTCTCCGACAGCGGGCAGTTTCCACCGGTGGCGCTGCGTCTGATCGGCAGCGGCGAGCGCTCGGGTCAGTTGCCGCGCATGCTCGAGGAGGCCGCCAACCAGGCGCAACGCGACCTGGATCGCAGCCTCACCACCCTGACCGCGATGCTCGGGCCGCTGGTGATCCTCGCGGTCGGCGCAATGGTGCTGTTCATCGTGCTGGCGATCCTGTTGCCGATCTTCGATCTCAACCAGATGGTGAAGTAGGGCCGCGGTCGGTGCGGGCGACCGTTCGGTATCGCGGGCAGCGCGGCACGAGAAATGCAAACCTTTGTGTCGAGCGTGGCTGATTGCTTCTGGTCCGCATGTCCGGGCACGGGCCAATGCCCAGTACGCGACACGGATCGCTGGCTTTGAACGGCCCCGCGCCTACAATTCCGCAAGGACCTGCTTTGCCGACTCCCGACGCCAGATGATCCGCTTCGACAACGTCACCAAGCGCTACCAGACCGGGCTCGACGCGCTCACCGAACTCAGCTTCGAGGTTGGCACGGGCGAGATTGCCTTCGTGACCGGTCATTCCGGCGCCGGCAAGAGCACCCTGCTCAAGCTGGTGAGCCTTGCGGAACGCCCGACCCGCGGCCAGATCACCGTCAACGGCCGCGATCTCGCGCGCGTGCGCAGCGGCGCGATCCCGCTGCATCGGCGCGGCATCGGCATGGTGTTCCAGGATCATCGCCTGCTGACCGACCGCAGCGTGTTCGACAACGTCGCGCTGCCGTTGCTGATTGCCGGCACTGCGCGCGCCGAAATCGGCAAGCGCGTGCGCGCCGCGCTCGACAAGGTCGGCCTGCTTGCGCGTGAGAAGGCCGCGCCCGTGGCACTGTCCACTGGCGAACAACAGCGTGTCGGCATTGCCCGCGCACTGGTCGCCAAGCCGCCGCTGATCCTTGCCGACGAACCCACCGGCAACCTCGATCCACAGCTTTCGCTGGAGATCATGAACCTGTTCGCCGAGTTCGGCGCGGTCGGCACCACGGTGCTGATCGCCAGCCACGACCTCATGCTGCTCAAGCGCATGCGCCGCCGTGTGCTGGTGCTTGATCATGGTCGGCTGGTCGACGATTTCCGTCCCGAGGCGGCCGCATGAACGCCTCCGTGCAGGCCACGCCACGCGCAGCGCCCGAGCCGCTGCCGGCAACCCGCGTTGCACATGTTCGGGCACCGCTGGGTGAGCGTGTCGCCGCTTGGCGCGATCAGCATTTCTACAGTCTGTTCTCGAGCCTTGGGCGGATGAGCGCGCGCCCTTGGGCCAGCGGCCTCACCGTACTCGTGCTGGGCTTTGCGCTGGCACTGCCGATGCTGTTCTGGCTGGTCTACGACAATGCCCGCGAGCTTTCGAGCGGGATGCGCGAAGCGCGCGAAATCACCGTTTTCCTCAAGCCTGCGCTCGATGGGCCGGCGGCGGCGGCGGTCGCTGCGCGCTGGCGCGCGCGCGACGACGTCGCCGGGGTCGAGGTGCGCACGCCCGAACAGGGCCTGGCCGAGTTCCGCCGGATGTCGGGCTTCGGCGAAGCGCTTGACGCCCTCGGGGAGAACCCGCTGCCAAGCGTGCTGGTGGTGATGCCCAAGGCGAGCCTCGATGCCGCCACCGCCGCCCTGCTCGGCACCCTCGAATCCGACCCCGCCACCGACCTGATCCAGTACGACGCCGTGTGGCGGCGCAAACTGTCGGGTATGCTGCACCTCGGGCAACGGTTCGTTCTCGTCATTTCCGCGTTGTTGGCGCTGGCGACCCTGCTCGTGATCGGCAACACGGTGCGCATGGACATCCAGGCGCGTTCAGGGGAAATTGCGGTGATGCAGACGATTGGAGCCAGCAATGGCTTCATCAGGCGGCCATTCCTGTATGCGGGCTTCTGGTATGGCCTGCTCGGCGGCATGGTGGCGTTGGCGCTGGTGGGTGCGGTCGAACTTGCGCTGGCGGCGCCGATCGACGCGCTGGCCCAGGCGCAGGCGCGCGCGTTCGCGATCCACGGCATCAATCTGCGGGTGGCTTTGGCGGTTCTGGCCGCCGGCACCGCGATCGGCTGGTTCGGCGCCTACTTGGTGACCATGCGCCACCTGATTGCCGGCAGGCCACGCTGATGGCCGAAGTCTCGCTCACCCGCCACATTTCCAGTGACGAGCCGCGCGTGCTCGTGGTCGACAGTTCGCGCGTCGCGCGGCGCCTGATCGAGCGCGTGCTCAAGAACGAATTGCCACATGCGACCGTGGTGGGTTGCGACAGCGGCCAGCAGGCGCTGTCCTATCTGCGCAACGACGTGTTCGATCTGGTCACCACCGCGCTGCGCCTGTCCGACATGGATGGCATGCAGCTCGCACGCTCGATCCGCGATTCCAATTCGCAGGCCTACATTCCGATCGTGGTGGTATCGGGCGACGTGCAGGAGCGCCTGGTCGCGCGTTCGCTCGACAGCGCGGTGACCGACTATTTCGACAAAAGCCTGGGCATCGAGGCACTGGCGACCTTCATCCGCGGTTATGTCCGTCCGGTGGAACAGGTCGACGGCAGCGTGCTGTATGTCGAGGACAGCCGCGTGGTCGCGCTGGCCACGCGACGCATGATGGAAAAATGCGGCTTCACGGTCGCCCACGTGGTCAGCGTCGAAGCGGCGCTGGAGCTGCTGGAAGGCGCGCGCAATGAAAACCGCGCGCCCGGCTACGACCTCGTGCTCACCGATGTCAGCCTCAAGGGCGACCTCGGCGGTGGCGACCTGCTCGATCGCATCCGCAGCCAGTTCGGCTATGCCAAGAGCGCGCTGCCGGTGCTGGTGATGACCGGCGACGACAACCCCGATAACCAATCCGCCCTGCTCAGCGCCGGCGCCAACGATCTCGTGCACAAGCCGATCGAGGAACGCCTGCTGATCACCAAGCTGCAATTCCAGCTGCGCGTCGCGCAAAGATTCCGCGTCGGCACGCAGGCATGAGCGGGTCCGAACGCGTCAGGCTCGACGCGTCCTGGCTGTCCCGCATCGGCACCCAGTTCGAGCAGCCGCACATGCGGGCACTGCGCGAGTTCCTGCGCGCGGCCAAGGCCGCCGGCAAGGTGGTCTATCCGCCCGGCGCGCGCATCTTTGCCGCGCTCGACAGCACGCCCTTCGATGCGGTCAAGGTGGTGATCCTCGGTCAGGATCCCTATCACGGCCCGGGACAGGCCCACGGCCTGTGTTTTTCGGTGCTGCCGGGCGTGGCGACGCCGCCATCGCTCGAAAACATCTTCAAGGAGATCGAGCGCGACCTCGGCATCGCGCGGCCCGATCACGGCTGCCTGCTGCCGTGGGCGCGCCAGGGCGTGCTCTTGCTCAATGCGGTGCTCACCGTCGAACGGGGTCAGGCCGGGTCTCACCAGGGCAAGGGCTGGGAAACCTTCACCGATGCCTGCATCGAGGCGCTCAACCGCGAACGCGAGCATCTGGTGTTCCTGCTCTGGGGCAGCTACGCCCAAGCCAAGGGCAAGCTGATCGACCGCCAGCGGCATCTGGTACTCAAGGCCCCGCACCCCTCGCCGCTGTCGGCGCACCGCGGTTTCCTCGGCTGCGGCCACTTCTCGCGCACCAACGCGTACCTGCGCGACCGCGGCCAGACTGCGATCGACTGGCGTCTTCCACCCCGCGCCGAGCTGGCGCTGCCCTGAACGCACTGTTTTCCCCAGCCGAACACCCGGGTAGATTTCTTTCTGATCAATGACTTGCGGCCTTCGTGGCGGTTGGTCACGAGCCATGCGGCTCTGGTGATTTGCCATACTTGGCAGTACACTAACCGCCATTCAAGCTGCGCAGGACGGCATCGCACAGCGAACTTCCGCAGCGCTTAGCAGTCCAAGGTCGCGAGTGCTAAAGTGCGGCAAGACTCGGGGGAATCAATCCAATGAGCAATCAAATCGTCACCCATTCACTGCCCGTCCTCAACGCGGTCGGCAGTCTCGATGCCTACGTGAGCGCAGTGCATCAGATTCCGATGCTGAGCCAGGACGAGGAACAGGATCTGGCCCGCCGTTACCATGACGACAACGACCTCGACGCGGCCAAGCAGATGGTGCTTGCGCACCTGCGCTTCGTCGTCCACGTTGCGCGTGGCTATTCCGGCTATGGCCTGCAGATCGCCGATCTCATCCAGGAAGGCAATATCGGCCTGATGAAGGCGGTCAAGCGCTTCAATCCCGAACACGGCGTGCGACTGGTGTCGTTCGCGGTGCACTGGATTCGCGCCGAGATGCACGAGTTCATCCTGCGCAACTGGCGCATCGTCAAGGTCGCCACCACCAAGGCGCAGCGCAAGTTGTTCTTCAACCTGCGCAAGTCGAAGAAGCGTCTGGGTTGGATGAACGCCGAAGAGGTCGACACCGTGGCCCGCGAGCTCAACGTGCCGGCCGCGACCGTGCTGGAGATGGAAGCGCGCCTCAACGGCCGCGACATCGCCTTCGACGCACCGGCCGATGCCGACGACGACGAGAAACCCGCGCCCGCGGCCTTCCTCATCGACCACTCGGCCGACCCCTACGCGATGGTGGAAACCGAATCGGAAGACGAATCCAGTCTCGACACCCTCCATCGCGGCCTGGTCAAGCTCGATGAGCGCTCGCGCGACATCATCCAGCGCCGCTGGCTCAAGGACGGCGAGAAAGCGACCCTGCAGGAACTGGCCGACGAATACGGCGTCTCCGCCGAACGCATCCGCCAGATCGAAGCCAACGCGATGAAGAAGATGCGCGCGCTGTTCGAAGCCTGAGCGCAACGCAAGCGATCCACAGCGAGGGCGGCCGATGGCCGCCCTTTTCTTTCCGGGCGCGCAATGGCGCGCACTCGCGGCAGGCGCGCGCAGGACACTGCGCGGCGCCGGCGGACGATCCGGCACGGCTGTCCATGGGTTTTCGCGCGAGCGCACGAACCAGATCGATCCGGCCATTTCAATGCGGGAATGAAGGGTTTGCGCGCCCTCATCGTCGGCTGCGCGCCTCCGGCGTTCGAGTCGATCGACTCGCCATCGGGTGCACGCAAAGCCTGCGGGCAACGATCCAGCTAATACAAATCCACCGGATCCACGTCGATCGACCAGCGCACGCGGCGCTGCGCCGGCAGGGCGCGCACGGCGGGCAACCACGCATCGAGGAATGCGTGCAGGCTGCGGCGATGCCCGCTCTCGAAAAGGATCTGGCCATGCACCGCGCCTGCGCGCCGCGCGAGCGGCGCGGCCATCGGGCCGCGCAACACCACTCCGAGGGGGAGCGCCAAGGCCCGTGCTGCGGCGGCGAGGAAGGCATCGAGTTCGGCCTGTGTCGGCGCCTGTGCACGCAGCAGGGCGAACTGTGCATACGGTGGCAACTGCGCGGCGCGCCGCTCGCCGAGCAGTTCGCGCGCGAGTAAGCCGTAGCCGCGCGTGATCAGCGCGCGCAGCAGCGGGTGCCCGGGTTCGTGGGTCTGCAGGATCACCCTGCCCGCGCGTTCGGCGCGACCTGCGCGACCGGCGACCTGGACAATCAACTGCGCGAGCTTCTCGCCGGCACGGAAGTCGACGCTGTAGAGGCCTTCGTCGATACCGACCACGACGACCAGGGTGAGCTGACCCAGATCGTGCCCCTTGGCCAGCATCTGCGTGCCAACCAGCAAGCGCGCACCCGGCGTGGCGAGGCTTTCGATCAAGGCTTCGCGCATGCGCCGGCCACGCGTGGTGTCGCGATCGATGCGCACGATCGGTGTGTCGGGAAAACGTGCGGCGAGCAGGTCTTCCAGACGCTCGGTGCCTTCGCCCAGCGGCTGCAAGGCCAGGCTCGCACACTGCGGACAGGCACGCGGCAGGCGCTGCTGCACATCGCAGCGATGGCAGCGAAGTTGCTGCTCGCGCCGATGCAGGGTGAAGGCGCGCTCGCACTCGGGGCAGCGCGCGCTCCAGCCGCAGTCGTGGCACAGGAGCACCGGCGCATAGCCACGGCGGTTGCGAAACACCAAAGCTTGTTCGCCGCGTGCGAGGCAGGCTTCGATCGCGGCCAGCGTCGGCGCGGCCAGACCATGTTGCAGACGCTGATGGCGCAGGTCGATCACCTCGTATGCAGGCGGCTGCGCACCACCCGCACGTTGATTGAGCCGCAGCAGTTGATAACGACCGGCTTCGACATTGGCGAGGCTTTCCAGTGATGGCGTGGCGCTGCCGAGCACGAGCGGAATGTCGAGCGCGCGCGCGCGCACCACGGCCAGATCGCGCGCGTGGTAGCGAAAGCCCTCGTGCTGCTTGTAGGAGCTGTCGTGTTCCTCATCGACGATGATGAGGCCCGCGCGCGCGAGCGGCACCCAGCTCGCCGAGCGCGTGCCGAGCACGACCGGCGCGCGCCCCTGCGCCGCAGCGAGCCAGGCGCGTGCGCGTTCGGCGTCGCCCAGGCCCGAGTGCAACACCGCGATCTCGACGCCGAGTCCGTCGCGAAAGCGGCGGATCGTCTGCGGCGTCAGCGCGATCTCGGGCACCAGTACCAGCGTTTGCTGACCGCGTTCGAGCGCGGCGCGCGCGAGTGCGAGATAGACCTCGGTCTTGCCGCTGCCGGTGATGCCATCGAGCAGGAACGTCGCAAAGCCGCTGCTGCCGCGCACGGCATCGACTGCGGCCTGCTGTTCCGCATTGAGGCTACGCGCAGCTGCCACTCGTGGAAGTGCGATCGGATCGATTGCTTCGATCCAGTCGCGCGCGCTGGCAGTGCGCAGCGCTGCCGCGCCGCCGACTTCACGCGCCACCGGCAGCGGCAGCGCTTGTGCGGCCAAGGCATTGAGCAGCGCATCGATGCGCGTGCCGCGACGACGCTGCGGATCGACGAGCGCGGCGCGGCCGGCCTCACTCAGCTGCACTGCGACAGGTGTCGGCTCGGCGATGCTGCGTGCCTGGCGCAAGGCCGTGGGCAAGGCGCTGAACAGCACTTCGCCGAGCGGATGCTGGTAGTAACGCGCGGCCCAGCACAGGCTCGACAGCAGCTCGCCTTGCAGCAGCGGCGTCGCATCGAGAACGGCGTCGATCGCCTTGAGCCGATCCGGTGGCGTGGCCTGCGTCTCCTGCTCGACGACGATGCCGATCGCCTGCCGGCGGCCGAAGGGCACGCGCACGCGGCAGCCAACCACCGACCCGACGTCATCGGCGAGGTAGTCGAACAGGGTGGGCAAGGGCACGGGCAAGGCCACGCGCAAGATCGACGGCATCGATGATCACTCGAGGAAACGCCACGCAGGACACCGCGCAGCGGACAACGCTGCAAAGCCTAGCAGACCCCTGTCACCCAGCGCCGCGCAATGAACATCACTGGCCAAACCGCGCGCGCACCGCGGCGAAGTCGGCCATCGCCGATGCCGCGCCGCGCCCTTCGGTGGCGAGCGCCGCGCAGCGGTTGGCGTGTTCGATCACGACGCGAAACGGTTGGCCGGCAAAACGCACGAGCCCGGCCGCGAGGGCACCCGAGAGCGCATCTCCCGCACCGGTGGTGTCGAGGACTTTCGCCGGCGCTGCGGCAAGGCGATAGCAGTCGAGTGCGTCGCCTCGCCGATCTCCACCGGCATGCGATACGAAGCAGCCGTGCGCGCCGAGCGTGATCACCAGCGTACCCACGCCGAGCCGGCGCGCGAGCCGGTGCAGGTTGGCGTCGTCCTGCGCAACGAGTTGATCGGGATCGACTTCGATGCCGCACAGACGTGAGAGCAGCAGCGCGAACTCGGTTTCGTTGGGGGTGAGGATGTCGACGTCGGCGAGCAGCGCAGCGTCGAGCTGCGCATGCACGGGCGCGGGATTGAGCACGCGCACGAGATCACGGCTGCGCGCAAGCGCGAATGCCGCGCGGGTCGCCTCGATGTTGTTCTCGAGCTGCGCCAGCAGCACGCGCGCCATGTCGAATGCATCGGTCTGCGCCTGCACGAAGGCGGGATCGAGTCGCTCGTTGGCACCCAGCGCGACGATGATGCGGTTTTGGCCACCGGCCTCGACCACGATGCAGGCGCTGCCGGTGGCCGCGTCACTGTGCAGCAGCCAGCGCGCATCGATGGCCTCGGCAGCGGCGAGTTCACGCGCGCAGCGGCCGGCGGCGTCATCGCCGAGCGCGGCGATGAACGCCGTCGCCACGCCCTGACGCGCGCAAGCCACGGCCTGATTGAAGCCCTTGCCGCCCGCGGCGCTGTGGAAATCCTCACCACGCCGCGTTTCGCCGGCCTGCGGCGCGCGGTCGATGTGCCAGGCGTAGTCCTGGTTGTAGCTGCCGACGACGATGACCTGCGGCGCGCTCATGCCCTCACATCTGTTCGAGCACGCCGGCGATGGTTGCGGTCATGAAAGTCGCCAGCGAGCCGCCGAGCACCGCGCGCAGGCCAAAACGCGCGAGGTCCGAGCGGCGATTGGGTGCCAGCCCGCCGATGCCGCCGATCTGGATCGCTATCGAGGAGAAATTGGCAAAACCGCACAACGCGTACGTCGCAATCAATTGGCTCTGCTTGGTCATTTGCGCCATGTGATTGGACATGTCGACGTAGGCGACGAATTCGTTGATCACCACTTTCTGGCCGATGAAACTGCCGACCAGGGTCGCGTCCTGCCACGGCACGCCGATCAGCCACGCGAGCGGGGCGAGAATCCAGCCGAAGATCGTCTGCAGCGACAGCTCGACCGAATGTCCCGCACTGGCCGAGAGCCAGGCGTTGATCGTGGAATCGGCGGCGGCGCCCCAGGCATGCGTACCCAGCCACTGGATCGGACCATTGACGAGCGCGATCAGGGCGATGAAGGCGAGCAGCATCGCGCCCACGTTGAGTGCGAGACGCAAGCCATCGCTGGCGCCGGTGGCGGCCGCATCGATCACGTTGGCGGTGGTCTTTTCCACTTCGAGCTTGACCGTGCCGCGCGTGAGGGGTTGTTCGGTTTCGGGCACGAGGATCTTGGCCAGCATCAGGGTTGCCGGCGCCGCCATGATGCTGGCGGTGAGCAGGTGCTTGGCGAAAAACTCCTTCTGCGCCGGATCATCCCCGCCGAGCAGGCCGACATAAGCCGCCATCACCGAACCGGCGATATGGGCCATGCCGCCGATCATCACGGTCATGAGTTCCGACTGCGTCATGCGTTCGATGTAGGGCTTGATCGTCAGCGGTGCCTCGGTCTGGCCGATGAACACGCTGGCGCAGACGCTGGTGGTTTCGGCGCCCGACACGCGCATCACCTTGGTGATCACCCAGGCCATGCCCTTGACCACCTTCTGCATCGCGCCCAGGTGATAGAGCACGCCGGTGAGCGAGGCGAAGAAGATGATCGTCGGCAGCACCTGCACCGCGAACACGAAACCGAACTTGCTGGTGTCCATGAAGCTGCCGAAGATGAACTTCGAGCCGACATTGACGAAGTCGAGCAGCTTGACGAAGCCGACCGCGATCGCGTTGAACACGTCGCGGCCGAGCGGCAGCTTGAGCACGATCGCCGCGAACACGATCTGCAGCGTCACGCCGGTGGCGACCAGCTTCCAGTCGATCGCACGCTTGTTGTTGGAAAACAGCCAGGCGATGCCGATCAGCACCGCGAGGCCGAACGCGCCGAACGCGACCTGCCCAAGAACTTCCAGCATTGATTGTCCCCACGATGCGGCGGGCGCCGACCGGAACGGCGAGACTAGGGCAGGCGAGCGAGCGCACGCAAGGCGCAGCGCCGCGCGCGGCAAGCCTTCGCACGCCGCGGCCCCCGCGAATGTGAGCGCGCTCACGCTCGCTTTTCCGCGCGGATGCTTGCATGGTGCGACAATCGCGCCCGGCCAGCGGCCGGCAAGCGCTTGCACGCGCGCTTGCGGACAGCAGCCACGGTCGGCCGATCGCGTTTCAATCCTGCGGGCTCACTGGCTCGCGCCCTTCGATGCAAAACGGGAGCTCGCGTGCAGGCACGCCGATCACAACAACGCCCGGGATCGGGATACGCCGCCGAGGCGGGCAAGCTGCTGGCCCTTGTCGGCGCACTGGCCGCTTGCGCGTTGACCATCTGCTTGATGGATCCGGCCTTGGCGCCGGGTGATCCGGGCGTCGCCGAAGCCACCACGCCCGCACCTTGGCCTCTGCTCGCACTCAACCTGGTCCCGCTGCTGCTCATCTTGCTGCTGCTGGTGGCCGTGACGGGCCGGGCCTGGCTGTCGACACTGCTGCTTGCCGGCATGACCTACCTGCTGTACTTCGTGAACCAGATCAAGCTCGCCGAGCAATCGACGCCGATCGTGCCGGCCGACTTCCAGTTGCTCCTGCATCTGGACGCCAAAGGGGCGCTGCTGCTGGCCCGCTATCTGCCGCATGGCCGGCTGACCCTGGCGATTGGTCTTGCCGTACTCGCCATCATCGCCCTGCTCTGGTGGAAGGAACGCCCGTTGAACCTGCTGCGCGGCAAGCGCCGCCTGGTTGTGATCGCGCTGGCATTGATGGCGAACCTGAGCCTTTTGCGCGGATGGGCGCCGTGGCCGGTGCTGTATGGGGAAGACGTGCCCCTGAAGATCTGGGCGCCAAAACTGCAGGCGCTCGAAAGCGGTTTGCTCGCGAACCTGCTGCACTACCAATGGGCGATGGGCGTGATTTTGCCGGCGCCCGATGACGCCGCAGCCAGCGCATTGCTCGCCCGACACCGCGACCTGCTGACACAAACTCCGGCGATGCCGCCGGCAGACCTGCCCGACATCATCGTTCTGCAAAGCGAATCCCTGTTCGACCCCTCGCGCCTCAATGGCATCGAATCCGCGCAGGTGCTGCCCCATTTGCGCGAGCTCGCGCAGTCGGCGCAGCATGGCGACATGTGGGCGCCCACCTTCGGCGGCGGCACGATCCGTACCGAATTCGAGGTGCTCACCGGAATTGCCATGCGCTATTTCCCGCTGGTCGAATATCCGTATTTCGGCATGGCGGCAACGCGCGAAACGAGCCTGGCGAGCGTGCTCGCCAGGCACGGCTACGAAACCCTTGCCGTGCATCCATACCACCGCAGCTTCTGGAATCGCGCAAGCGCGTTGGCGAATCTGGGCTTCGCTGATTTCGATGCCGAAGACGAGTTCGGCGACGCGCCGCGCCAAGGCTGGTACATCAGTGACGACGCGCTCGTCGATCACTTGCTTGCGCGTCTGTCGCAGGCGACCTCGCCGATGTTCGTGTTCGCGATCAGCATGGAGAACCACGGCCCTTACGACGACTATCCCAACGTCGATACGCAGCGGCTCCAGGCACTGAAACTCCCGCCGCAGCTCGATGAGCATGGCAGCAAATTGCTGCGCGGCTATCTCTATCACCTGGACAATGCCGATCGTGCACTGGCCCGGCTGGTGGACGGGCTGCGCCAGCGTCCGCGCCGCAGCCTGCTGCTGTTCTACGGCGACCACCTGCCCGGGCTCAACGAGGTGTATGACCAGCTCGGCTTCAGGAACGGCGCAGCCGCCACCCAGCAACCGGTGCCTTGGCTGCTGCTCGATACCGCTCACCCCGCGCCACAGGCAGCGCAGGCAACAGCCGCGTTCTATCTGCCGGGCAAACTGCTGGCTACGGCCGGAATCGATGACGAGCCCTACTTTCGCCTGCTCGAATCGCTGGGTGAGGCCGATCATGTCGGCCCCGGCTGGTCGCCACCCGACGATGCCCAGCTCGCCGCCGTGATGCAGCTGCGCCAACAGCGGGAATTTGCGCGACTGCTGCGCCAGACCTTTGGCGCGCGACCGACCGTTGCGCAACCGCCCGCCGCTGCACCCGGGGAACGCTGACACGGCGACGCATGCAGCAGACGCCTGTCGACATGACGGCGTTCGTGCCACCCGCCAGGGCTTGCCCTAAAATCCGCGCTCCGCCAGCCGCCCGGCCTTCGCCAGGGAATGACCATGTCTGTAACCGCAACTGCGTCGGATCATTCGGCGATCGACCGCGACTACACGCTCGAACACAAGTACACGCGCGGTCAGGGCCGCATCTATCTGTCGGGCGTGCAGGCCCTGGTGCGCCTGCCCTTGATGCAGCAGATGCGTGACCGTGCGGTCGGGCTCAATACCGCGGGCTTCGTCTCGGGCTATCGCGGCTCGCCGCTCGGCGGCCTTGATCTCGAACTGTGGAAGGCCGGCAAGCATCTCAAGGCGGCCAACATCCAGTTCACGCCCGGTCTCAACGAAGACCTCGGCGCGACGATGGTCTGGGGCACGCAGCAGGCCAACCTGTTTCCCGGCGCCAAGTACGACGGCGTGTTCTCGATGTGGTACGGCAAGGGCCCGGGCGTGGATCGTTGCGGCGATGTGTTCAAGCACGGCAATGCCGCCGGGACTTCGAAGTTCGGCGGCGTGCTCGCGCTCGCTGCCGACGATCACGCCTGTCGGTCGTCGACCTTGCCACATGGATCGGAACTCGAATTCGTCAGCGCGATGATGCCGGTGCTCAATCCGGCCGGCGTGCAGGACATTCTCGACATGGGTCTGCTCGGCTGGGCGATGAGTCGTTTCACCGGCCGCTGGGTCGGCTTCAAGACGATCGCTGAAACGGTCGAATCCTCGGCCTCGGTGCTGGTCGATCCGCATCAACTCGACATCATCCTGCCGCCGGATTTCACCGGCCCCGAGGGTGGCCTCGGCATCCGCTGGCCCGATCCGCCCTTGCAGCAGGAAATGCGCCTGCACCAGTACGCGGTGCAGGCCGCCTGCGCCTTCGCGCGGGCCAATCGCATCGATCGCGTGGTGATCGATTCGCCGCGTGCGCGGCTGGGCATCGTCACCACCGGCAAGAGCTTCCTCGACGTGCTGCAGGCGCTTGAATACCTCGGCATCAGCGCCGAAGACGCGCGCGAAATCGGTATCCGCGTCTACAAGGTCGGCATGACCTGGCCGCTCGAACCGCAGGGCATCCGCGAATTCGCGCGCGGCCTGGAAGACATCGTGGTGGTCGAGGAAAAGCGCTCCTTCATCGAATCGCAGATGAAGGAAACCATGTACAACTGGGATCACCACGTGCGGCCGTCGGTGATCGGCAAGTACGACGAAGAGGGCAATTGGGTGCTGCCTTCGACCAACGAGTTGACGCCGGCGATGATCGCGCTGGTGATCGCGCGCCGCCTCGGTCGCTTCTTCAGCAGCGATGCGATCAAGGCGCGGGTGGCCTGGATCGAGGCCAAGGAACACGAGCTCACCCTGCCGCGCGCGAATTTTCCGCGCGTGCCGCACTACTGCTCGGGCTGTCCGCACAACACCTCGACCCAGGTGCCCGAAGGCTCGCGCGCACTGGCCGGCATCGGTTGCCACTACATGGTGACCTGGATGGATCGGCGCACCGACACCTTCACGCAGATGGGCGGTGAAGGCGTGACCTGGTGCGGGCAGGCGCCATTCACCGAAACCCGCCACGTGTTCCAGAACCTCGGCGACGGCACCTATTTCCACTCGGGCTCGCTGGCGATCCGGCAGGCAATCGCGGCCAAGGTCAACATCACCTACAAGATCCTCTACAACGACGCGGTGGCGATGACCGGCGGCCAGCCGGTGGACGGCACGCTCAGCGTGTCCGACATCGCCGGGCAAGTGTGGTCCGAGGGCGTCAGGACCATCGTCGTGATGTCCGATGACCTGAGCAAATATCGCGACATCGATTTTCCTCCGGAGGTGACATTCGAACACCGCGATCAACTCGACGCGGTGCAGAAGCGGCTGCGTGAAGTGACCGGCGTGAGCGTCCTGATCTATGACCAGACCTGCGCCACCGAGAAGCGCCGGCGCCGCAAGCGCGGCAAGCTGGAAGATCCGAACAAGCGCGTGTTCATCAACTCGCTGGTCTGCGAAGGCTGCGGCGACTGCGGCGAGCAGAGCTTCTGCGTCTCGGTGCTGCCCAAGGACACCGAGTACGGGCGCAAGCGCGAAATCGATCAATCCGGCTGCAACAAGGACTTCAGTTGCGTCAAGGGCTTCTGTCCGAGCTTCGTCACCGTGGTCGGTGGCCGCCTCAAGAAGCAACAGGGCAAGGCGAGCGTCGATTTCTCCGCGCTGCCGCAACCGCAATTCGCCAGCGATCTCGCCCAGCCGTGGAACATCCTTGTCACCGGCATCGGCGGTACCGGCGTCGTCACGATCGGCGCACTGATCGGCATGGCCGCGCACCTCGAGGGCAAGGGCAGCACCGTGCTCGATCAGACCGGTCTGGCGCAGAAGGGCGGCGCGGTGACCTGTCACCTGCGCGTGGCGCGCACGCCCGCAGACATCCACGCGGTGCGCATCGCCGCGGGTGAAGCCGACCTCGTGCTCGGTTGCGACATGGTGGTGGTCAACGACTACTGGGCACTGTCCAAGATCCGCGCGGGACGCTCGCGCGTGGTGCTCAACAGCTACGAGGCGATGCCCGGTTCGTTCACGATGAAGCCCGACCTGCAGTTCCCCGCGCAGGGCATCATCGATGCGGTCAAGACCGCGCTCGGCGGCGAGTCGCCAGAGCTGATCGATGCGACCGAGCTCGCCACCGCCCTGCTCGGCGACACCATCGCCGCGAACCTGTTCATGCTCGGCTACGCCTGGCAGAAGGGTTGGGTGCCGCTGTCAGGCGAAGCCCTGCTGCGCGCGATCGAACTCAATGCCGCTGCGGTCGAGATGAACAAGGCCGCATTCAACTGGGGCCGACTGGCTGCGCATGACCCGGTTGCGGTGCGCAAGGCGGCCGGCCTGCCGCATCCGCATCTGCCCTCGGGCGCGATTGCGTTGGCGCTGCCGCTGCGCAAGCCCGCAACGAGCTCGGATGGCGCAATGGCCGCAGCGCTCGACGATGGCACGCTCAGCAGCTCGCTCGATGAGCGCATCGCGCGCCGCGTGGCCTTCCTCGGCGAGTACCAGAATGCCGCCTACGCCGCGAAATACCGCGCCCTGGTCGACAAGGTGCGCGCCGCCGAGGCCGCCGCGTTGCCGGGTAGCAGTGCGCTCGGCGAAGCGGTCGCGCGTTACGCGTTCAAGCTGATGTCCTTCAAGGACGAATACGAAGTCGCGCGCCTGTACGCCTCGGGCGAATTCGAGCAGCGCCTCAAGCAGGTCTTCGACGGCGATTACCGCGTGCATTTCAATCTCGCGCCGCCGCTGTTCGCCAAGCGCGACGCCGAGGGGCGTTTGATCAAGGCCGAATACGGGCCGCGGATGATGACCGCGTTCAAGCTGCTGGCGAAGTTGCGCTTCCTGCGCGGCAGCGTATTCGACGTGTTCGGCTACACCGCCGAGCGGCGCGAGGAGCGCAAGCTGATCGCCGAGTACTTCACGATCGTCGATGAACTGCTGTCCGGGCTCGACGCGGGCAACCACGCGCTCGCGACCGAAATCGCCTCGATTCCCGAGCAGATCCGCGGCTTCGGACACGTCAAGGAGCGTCATCTGGACAAGGCACGCGAACGGCAAGCAGCCTTGCTTGCGCAATGGCGCAATCCGCAAGCTCGGCGCGACGCGGCTTGATCGCGCCGCGCCTGCCGATGCCTTAGCGTGCAGCCACGCGCGGGCGCAGATCGTCGACCAGACGCTTGCGACTGCTGCGCGCAAATTCGGCCGGCGAGAAGGGCATCGCCGCTGCGGCATAGTCGTCGATCAGGCGCAGCAATTCCTCGCGTGCGATGCCCGCTGGCTGCGCCTCACTGCCGTTGGCGGTCACTGCCGTGAGTCGTTCCTGCAGGCATTCCTTGCGCGCAATGCCTGCGCCGCTCGCGGGGTCGGCAACGCATAAGCCGAAGGTGCCGTCGAGAAAAGCGGGAATGTAGTTCTGCCGAATCTTCGCGTCGATTGCTGCAGGATCCTCGCCTGTGCCTGCGAGCGCCGCGTGCAGTTCCGCGCTCAAGACAGCCAACACCGCGTCGCGCTCGCCACCGGCAGCCGCGCGCTCGGCGATCGCCACCCAGCGCAGGCATTCGGGGCGGAAATACTCGCCCGCTGCGGCCTGCTGAGCTTCGATGCGGCCGAAAACCGCCGACTCGATCGCGTCGCCATCGCAGACATAGGTCGCGCGCGGAACCGCCCCGAGTTCGATCAAGGTCGCCAGGCGTTGTTCGGAGATCTCGGCCATCTCGGTGAAGCGCTGCCGGGAGACGAAGTGCCTGTGCAGATATTCGTCGAGCGTCATGTGCTCTCCATTGGCATGTCTGGGGCGCCGTGACGATCGCGCCACTCGATCAGTCTTGCCTCAGGCTGGTTCAATTCGAGTCGCTTTCGGCTGCGCTGTCACGCGCGAGTTCGGCTTGTTTCTCCGGGGTCAGCTTGAGGATGCCGTGACGAATCTCGCGGCTGAGGATCAAGCGCGCATCGGTGGCAACCGCGGCGAGTGAGGCATCGAAGGCGAGCTTGCCGGCATCGTCGTTCCACACCACGCGGCGTTCGCGCAATTTCTGGATGAAGCCGCGGAACAGGCTCTTGTCGAAGAATTCGGGTGCATTCAGCTCCTGCAGCAGCGACAGCCGCTGCGCGCTGAGCGTGCACAGATTCTCGAGCTCGGCGGAAGTCAGCGTGCCCGAGCCGTTCTTCACCAGCAGCGCGAGCGCGATGTAGTAGCGCTCGATCGCCGGCAACAGGTTGTCGGCCAGCGCACGCAACTGGAAGGCCGCATCGGTCTGACCCGGTCCGCGGCTGATGATGCGACCATCCGCGCTGGCGTGCAGCAGATCGCGGGCGACGAGGAAATCGATTGTCTGCTGCACGCGCGTACCGAACTCTTCTTCGTCCCAGGGCAGGAACAACTCGGCCTGGACGAACGGATAGACGATGCGTCCCAGACGCAGGATCGAGGAGCGCGCGATGCGTCGATTGTTGAGCAGGCAGCAGGCAACCCACGCCGCGCAGGCGAACAGGTGGCTGACATTGTTGCGGAAATAGCTGAGCAGAACACCGGCCTTGTCGTCGGCAACCAGCACATCGCCAAGCGGATGACTGACGCGGCGGATCCATTGCATGCTCTCGCCATAGGCGATGATCTGCGTGGCCGGCAGCGCGGAAACGGTGACGCGCGTCGAATACGGCAGTGCCTGCAGCAGCTCTTTCGACAAATCGAGCTGGGCGAGCAGATCGGTCTCGGACATCGCATGCTTGGGCGTGGCAAGCAGGGTGATGCCGAGCAGATTGACCGGATTGACGTCCGCGGCGCGATTGATGTTGACGAGGATGCGCTCGCCGAGCACGTCGACCGCGCTCTTGAGCCAATTGGGCTTGGCTTCGGGATCGGCGGTCGCAGCGCGCCAGTCGGGCTCGATCTCGTCGAGCAGCGGGGTGAGAAACAGCGCTTCGCCGAAATTGACCGAGACCGCACCGTAATTGCGGCGCAAGACGCCGAGATTGCGCAACATGCCGCCCCAGGATTCCTTTTCCTTGGGCTTGCCGGAAAGCTCGCCGATGTAGGACTCGCCTTCCATGACCTTCTCGTAGCCGATGTAGACCGGCTGGAACACCACCGGGCGATCAGGCTGGCGCAGGAAGCTGCGCAGGGTCATCGACAGCAAGCCGCCGCGCGGCGCGAGCATGCGTCCGGTGCGCGAGCGTCCGCCTTCGATGAAGTACATCAGCGAAATCCCGCGCGCGATGAGCTGGCTCATGTATTCGCGGAACACCGTCGAATAGAACGGATCGCTGAAACTGCGGCGCAGGAAGAAGGCGCCGCCCCGGCGCAGCAGGCCGCCGATCACCGGCAGGTTGAGATTGACGCCGGCGGCGATGTGCGGCACCGCCAGGCCATTGCGATAGAGCAGGTAGGGCAAGAGTGCATCGTCGGTGGTGCTGCGATGGCAGGGCACGAAGATCACTTCGTGACCCGGCGCGATCTCGCGCAACTTGTCGAAGTGATGCATGTGCACGCCGCGATAGATCTTCTCCCACAGCGCGGTGAGCAGGAACGAGGCAGAGCGCACCACCAGATGCGACTGGTCCGCGGCGATTTCCCAGGCAAACGCGCGCGCCTTGGCGGCGGCGGCCTCGCGCGGGATGCCTTCGCGATTGGCATGGGCATCGATTGCCTGCTGAACCGGTGCGGCATTGACCACGCCATCGATCAGGGTGCGCCGGTGCGAAAGATCGGGGCCGATCACCGCGGCGCGCACGCGGCGGAAATGCACGCGCACGATGCGCTGCAATTTGCGCACGCCACGCTCGGTGCTGCTTTCGCCGGCGACGACGTCGCGCAGGCTTACCGGCGCGGCAAATTCGACCAGCGTGTCACGGCCATTGAGCGCGAGCGCGAGCAGGCGGCGGAAGCGGCCGACGACGACCCAGTTTTCGGAGAACAGAACGCTGAACCAACCCGACTCACGTTGTGGCGCGCGACCGACGAAGATCGATACCGGCACCAGACGCACGTCGAGTTCGGGTGCACTGCGCACGGCCTCGGCGAGCAGGCTGAGGGTTTCCGAGCGGGTCGGATGCGGCGCGCGTCCGAACATCGGCGGCCGGCGCGAGAGCGTGATCACGGCGCGGCGACGACCGATCGGCAAGCGTTCGGCTGCCGCATAGGGCGAGGGCAAGCCGGCTTCCTGGCAGGCCTGTTCGAGAATCAGATTGTCCGACAGACCGTAGCGCTCGATGAGATACACCGTCGGACGCGGATCGTCGGGCAGCAGTGAAAGCACGTCCTCGGGCGTGCGCTGGATGCGCACCCAGGGCCGCAGCAAGCTGCCGAGGATGCGCAGCCAACGCGGCGCCTGCACGCCTGATTGCGGTGCCGGCGCAGGAGATGGGTCGTTCATGCGCGCAGTCTAGCGGATGTGAAAAGTCCCGCCTTGCGCGGGACTTTGCGACAGCGAACACGCATCACGCCGCATTCGCCTGCGGGCCATGCCGCGCATGACCCGCGCTGGAGAGGGCAAGACTCAGCCCTGTGCTTCGGGCTTTTCCGCCGACTCCGCGGCTGGCGCCACCTCGGGTGTGGCAGCTTCATCGGCGGCCTTGGCCGCGGCCTTGTCCTTGATCTTCTCGATGGTGTCCTTGCCGTACCAGCGGCCGTCGACGTTGACCATGTCGGCCTCGCCGGTCAGCGGCGTGCCCAACAGCGTGTAGGCGATCTTGATCTTGGCGGTCTTGCCGTCGTTGCTGACGACT
The DNA here is from genome assembly GCF_019634815.1 of Dokdonella sp. GTDB lineage: Bacteria > Pseudomonadota > Gammaproteobacteria > Xanthomonadales > Rhodanobacteraceae > Dokdonella_A. Next base: position 66,486 of record NZ_JAHCAP010000001.1, read on the forward strand.
TCGGGCTTGATCGAATCGAGCGTCTGGTCGAACGAGAAGCCATAGACGTTGAGGGCCGCCTTGAACGCGGCAAATGCCGTCTTGCCCTTTTCCATGCCCTGCTCGTAGCTCAGCGCGCGCGCCTCGTCGATCGACTTGAGGTTGAGATCACGCGCCGCCTTGACCACGATCGCGATCACCTGCTTGACCTTGGCCGGATCGGTGAAGCGGGTCTTGGTGACCCAGGCACCGAGCGCGTTGATCGCGGCCAGGGCCTGTTGCTTGGATTCTTCGGACATGTCCTTGTTCTGCTGCACCATGCCCTGCAGCCAACCCGATCCCATCGCCACGTACATCGGAATCTGCTGCTGGTACTGCGCATCGAAGGCGGTGAGCTGCGGTTCGATTTCGGCGTAGATCTTCTCTTCGGCGTCGGGGGCGGTGAGCTTGCCGATGGTATCGGCGAACTTCTGCCGCTCTTCGTCGGTGATCGGATCCTGATCCTTGTTCCAGTCGGCCTTGATCTTGGCGAACTCGGCGGGCGGCAGCGAATTCTTCATGAGACCGTCGAAATCACCCGCCTTGAGCAGCTTGACCGAAGCCATCAGCGCGCCATCGGGCGAGGTCGCAGCAGCGGCTTGCTCGGCGGGCGCGGTTTGCGGCTCCTTCTGGCAGCCGACGGCAACGAGGGCGAGCGCACTGAGCAAGGCAATGCGAAACAGGGGCTTGTTCATGATTGGATCCAGGATTCCAGGTGGGATTGCGGGAGCGGCACTCTAGCAGATCGGCCCCACGCGGCCGGTTGCCGAAAGGCACAAAAAGAAAGCCCGGGCGATGGGAATCGTCCGGGCCAAGTTCCGGTCAAGCCGGAGGAGGAAGTCTGGCGTCCTTGCGATTTCGGGATACCACCACGAACTCGAAAAAACCATGCGCGGACTATAGTTGGCGATCAATCTTTACGCAATACTTCAATATGATCGATACAAGTTGTTGATCAATAACGAAGATTATCGAGCTTTTCCTGGCGCCTTTGTGCGGGCGGCTGCTTCCAGTCGTTGCCGAACAGGGCCGGCTCCCAGGAGCCATAGGTCGGGTTGGGCAGCACGAACCAGCGCTCGCCGATCCAGGGCAGATAGGGTTCGACCGCAGCCTTGCGTTGGGCCAGCGTGTTGGGGCGGGCCTCGAGGAAATCGCCCAGCTGATCACCGAACTGCATGAGCACGCGATAGCGCTGGCCGATCAGGCGCCGCCGGCAACTCTTGTCGCTCTTGCCCTGTGGCGTGCAGCCGGGGACATCGGTGCCCTGCCCGAGAAAGACTTTCTCGCCCGCAGCGATCGGAAAACCCTCGCTGCTCAGGTTGGCGAGCGTGACTTCGTTGAGCTCCGTGTCGCGATTGGACAGATAAAACACGGTTACGCCGTGTTTGGCTGCAAAATTCGTGAACTCGCGCGCGCCGGGCAGGGCCTTGGCTGCCTTTTCCTCGCACCACTGCGTCCACAGCGCGTCTTCATGGGTCTTGCCCGCGCGCACCAGTCGCGCCGCATACGGCGAGTTGTCGAGCACGGTTTCGTCGATGTCGAGAATGATCGCCGGCTTGAGCTTGCGTACCGGGCCGCTGCGGTCCGCGTGCGCCAATGCGTCCCAACTGCGATCCTTGAGCGCGCGTGCGAGGGTGTCGGTGGCGTCGCGGTAGACCTCGAGATAGATGAGGTCGTGCTCGATCGCGGTCTGCGACCAGGCCACCGCATTGAGATTGTCGTTGGGTGCAGGCCCGCTCACCGCAGGTGCGGGCACCGGCATCGCGGCTGGCGTGGCGGGCGGTGCGGATACGGGTCGGCTTGCGGGCGTGGCACAGGCACCGAGCAGCACTGACAGCAACACCACGATGAACGAATGACGATGGGGATTCATTGCAACTCCGAAATGGACATTGACGGGTTCAGCCAAGGCACCTTGGCACCAAGCGGCACCGTGCTCGGCCCTTCCACTCCAGGTCGGGGCGCGTTGCGCAATGCCGGCCGGCGACGGCCTGCTAGGATCACCGCTGAAGTTTAAAGCACCCCGACGCAGCATCGTTGCCGCGCCGGCACGGAGACCTGATGAGTCCGATCGCCAACCTGCGCTTCACCCTCGCCGCCTGCATCATCGCCGCACTTGCGTTGCTGGCGGTGCTGCACCTGCACCTGCTGTCGGCCCTGATCGCGGGCCTGTTCGTGTTTGCGTTGATCGACATGCTGGCGCCGCATGTGCAGCGCTACCTGCCGCGCTCGAACGCATACCGCATTGCGGTGTTCGTGCTGAGCGTGGTCGTGGTCGGCCTGATCACCCTGGCCGTGCTCTTGACGATTTCACTGGTGCGCAAGGAGATCGGCGATCCCAAGGTGTTTTTCGACAACCTCAATCCCCTGCTCGATCGCGCCCGCGGCCAGTTGCCCGGCTGGATCGTCGATCACCTGCCCGACAACATCACCGAAATGCGCGTGGCCGCGCTCGACTGGCTGCGCCAACATGCCAGTACGCTGCAACTGGCCGGCAAGGCGGCAGCACGCAGCCTCGCGCACCTTCTGATCGGCATGGTGCTGGGCGCGATGATTGCGCTCGCCGCCAATGGCAGTCGGGGCCAGGGCCGCACGCCCTTCATCGCCGCGCTGCACGCGCGCAGCCGCAACCTGCTCGACGCCTTCCGCGACATCGTCTTCGCCCAGGTCAAGATCTCGGCGATCAACACCGTGCTCACCGGCATCTTCCTGCTCGCCTTGTTGCCGCTGTTCAGCACGCCGATTCCGTTCGCCAAGACCCTGGTCGTCATCACCTTCATCGTCGGCTTGCTGCCGGTGGTCGGCAACCTCGTCTCCAACACCGTGATCTTCATCGCCGCGCTGTCGGTGTCGTTCGGCGACGCGGTCGCCGCGCTGACCTTCCTCGTGCTCATCCACAAGCTCGAGTACTTCCTCAACGCGCGCATCGTCGGCACCCAGATCCACGCCCGCGCCTGGGAACTGTTGGTGGCCATGCTGGTGATGGAATCGGCCTTCGGCATCGGCGGCCTCATCGCCGCACCGATCTACTACGCCTTCCTCAAGCGCGAGCTGGCCGAGGCGAAACTTGTTTGATCGAGTTCACGAAATTCGGGCTTGACGCCCCCCCCCCCGCCGTCCTTCACACTCATGATGCGCCACAGATGATTGGCGCACTCACCCATGGAAAAGGAGAGAGTTCCGTGAAGTACATCATATCCACATCGCTCGCACTGTTTTGTCTTGGCTTGGCTTTTGGCGCATCGAAAGCAAGAGCCGAAGAATCGGTCATCATTGATCACACCGAGTTCACTTGTACAAATGCGTGCGAGGTTTATGTCTTGCCAAACGGTGGTTGGGGTGTTCGTGATTGCTGCGGTGGATCCATTATCCGGATCGTTCTTGTACGTAAATAGTCCGTCTGGGCCTTACCCGTAGCTGCAGTTCGGAGATGATCGTGGTGAAGTGGAAATCAGCGTATGGTTTTGTTTTGGCGATCATTGCGATCATCTCTTTTCTTTATTTTTTTACCACTGACGCGCATCAGTCAATTGTCATAACCAAAGAAAATCAGCAAAAAGTTGACAAGCCAAAGGTGCCACCGATCGAAGAACTGCCTCTCGCCATTGAACACGTCCACGCGAACAAGGGCCGCGGCACATCGCAAGAAATTCCGAAGGGTGATGAAGTCCCGCCGCATGGCAAAAAGGGCGGATTGACACTTCATGAACGATCGATACCCATCGAAAGAGGTCTGCTCGCTGGAGACAGCATCAACTTTCTCGGCATCAGGTCAGCCTTGGCTTCTCCGGACTTCTTGAATTTCGTGGCGGAGCTCAGGGATCAGGCTGCCGATAACCAACTTGCCAACGACGTAAATCAGTTATATGAAAGCGCTTTGACTGCTGAGGTCAGCAAATTCAATAATTCGATCATGCGGGTAAATGCTTTTTCCTGTGGAACAATATTTTGTGCGGGATCGATCACTGTAAATGACGAAGAATCATGGAAGGCTTTCATGGCGTCTTTCCAAGGTGAAGGGAAGTCGCCAAGCTACGTTTTTACCGATTTCCCTGTCACTATCGATGATAGCCGTACTGAACATCGTTTCATGTTCTCCACCGATGCAAGCAATTCGTCGGATATTCAAGTGCGGCCGTAGCAAGCACGCTTGTTGCACATCGGGACTTGCGTGCTTCAATCACCGAGCAAGGCGGCCAGACGCGCCAGATGCGAAGCGGCCATTTCCTGCTTGAGTGCGGTGTCCTTTTCCTCATCGCGTCCTGACCAGTGCAGATCATCGGCCGGCAGTTCCATGAGAAAGCGACTGGGCAGGTTGGCGAGGATCTCGCCGAAGCGCTTGCGGCGTTTCGCATACGACAGCGCAAGGTGTTGCTTGGCACGGGTGATGCCGACATAGAGCAGGCGGCGTTCCTCTTCGAGACGTCCTTCCTCGACGCTGCCCTCGTGCGGCAGGGTGGCGTCATCGACACCGACCAGAAACACGCTGCCGAATTCGAGGCCCTTGGCCGCATGCAGGGTCATCAAGCGCACGGCGTTGCCGGGATCATCGCGGTCACCATGCGTGAGCAAGGCGAGCTGCGCGGCAAGGTCGCCGGCGCCGCGACTGTCCATCGCGCGCAGCCATTCGACCAGCTCGCGCAGGTTTTCCAGACGCCGCTCGCGCAGCGCCGGCTCCTTGATCTGCGCGCCCAGATGTTCGGCATAGCCGATGCGCGCGATCAGGGCTTCGACCAGATCAGCCGCGGCATCGTGTTCGGCGCGCGCCGAGAATTCACCCATGAGCTTGGCAAAACCATGCAGCGATGAGGCCGCGCGCCCGCCAAGCTGGTTGAGCACGGCGTCGCTGTGAGCGGCATCGAGCAGGGATGAATGCCGTGCGCCGGCCAGTTCACCCAAACGTTCGAGCGTCGTCGCACCGATGTCGCGGCGTGGCAGGTTGACGATGCGCAGAAACGCGGCGTCATCGTCGGGATTGGCGATGAGGCGCAGGTAGGCGACGAGATCCTTGACCTCGGCGCGATCGAGAAAGGCGGTGCCGCCGCTGACGTGATAGGGCAGGCGCGCAAGCCGCAGCGCTTTCTCCAGCGCGCGCGACTGGTGATTGCCGCGATAGAGCACCGCGAACTGGCTCCACGGCAGCTTGTGTCGCTGCGCCAGATGCGCGATCGCCGCGGCCACGCATTCGGCCTCGTGCTCATCGTCACGGCATTCGAGCACGCGGATCGGATCGCCTTCGCCCTGCTCGCTCCAAAGGCGCTTGTCGAACAGGTGGTCGTTGTGCGAAATCAGCGCGTTGGCCGCACGCAGGATGCGCCGCGCGCAGCGGTAATTCTGTTCGAGCTTGACCACGCGCAGGGTTGGATAGTCGCGCGCGAGTTCATGCAGATTCTCCGGATTGGCGCCGCGCCAGGCGTAGATGCTCTGGTCGTCGTCACCCACCACGGTGAACGCGCCGCGCTCGCCCGCGAGCATCTTGATCAGCCGATACTGCGCGGCATTGGTGTCCTGATATTCGTCGACGAGCAGATAACGCAGGCGCTCGCGCCACGCAGCGCGGATCTCGTCATTGCCATCGAGCAGCGCCAGCGGCAGGCGGATCAGATCATCGAAATCCACTGCATTGAATGCAGCCAGACGCCGCTGATAGCCGGCATACAGCGTGGCCGCCTCGCGCTCGCGCGCACTGCCCGCCTGCGCCGCCGCCTGCTCGGGGGTGAGGCCCTCGTTCTTGGCGCGGGAAATCAGCGACTGCAGCGCAAACAGCGCATCGGGCTTGATGCCCTTGGGCGCAAGTTCCTTGATCAATCCCTGCGCATCATCGGCATCGAGCACCGAAAAGCCGCGGCGCAGGCCCGCGTGCGCATGTTCGATCTGCAGGAATTTGAGGCCCAGTGCGTGGAAAGTGCAAACCGAGAGTCCCTGCGCGTCGTCGTTGCGCAGCAGACGCGCAACGCGCTCGCGCATCTCGCGCGCCGCCTTGTTGGTGAAGGTGATCGCGGCGATCTTGCCCGCCGACATCTGCTTGCGCCGGATCAGGTGAGCGATTTTCTCGGTGATCACGCGCGTCTTGCCAGAACCCGCGCCGGCGAGCACCAGCATGGGGCCGTCGCTGTATTCGACCGCGGCGCGTTGTTGCGGGTTGAGGCTCATCGGCTCGCACCGGAAGGAGAGCGAGATTGTGCCGCACCGCTTGCCATGCTGACAGCTTGACAGTGAATCGAACTCGCTGCGTTCAGTAGATCTCGGCGACGCAACAACGCAGGCTGCCGCCGGCCTTCTCGATCTCGGCGAGATCGACTGCGCCGATGGCGAAACCCTGACGCGCAAGCGCCGCGCGCTGTGCGGGCGTGAGTGCGGCCTCGGCGCGCGCGCTCAGCCAAACCCGCTGCGAGTTGAGCGCGATCGCATTGCCGGCATAGGCGGCCTTCTGCGCGGCATCGAGCCAGATCGCGCCTTCGCCATACACGTCGGCGATCGCCTGCGCATCCTCGCTGCGCGCAAAGCCATCGGCTGCGATCAAGGCGGCACGTCCGGCGAGCACCGCGAGCACGACATTGGTGTGGTACTCGCCCGCAGCAAGCGGGAAGGCGAAGCTCAGGCGCAGACCGAAGGCCGCGTGCATCGCGCGGACGCCATCGAGATCGCAGCGCTCGGACAGGCCGCAGTAGCCAATGCCACGCGCGCGGTCGATTACCAGCGCGCCAGTGAGTTCAGCCACGAAGGTTTCTTGCGAGAAATCGATTACGCCATAGCCGAGCACATCACGGAAATAGGCGCGGATATCAACGCGCCGCGCCTCGCGCTGGCGCACGGTGTGGCGCATGCGTCCGACGATCAAGCGCCCATGGGTGGTCGCGAACACGTTGTTGGGAAACATGCCATCGGCGCAGTCGGGATCGCCCGCGAACAGCGTCACCGGCACATCGACACCGAGCGCAAGCGCGAGTGCATCGTGCTGCGCGCGCGCGCGCGCCAGATCGATGACGCCCGCGTCGAGCATGTAGGCGTTGTCCTGCGCCGACTCGACAGCGAGCGCCGCGCTCGCAGGCGCAACGAGGAAGGCGCCGCGCGCGGTTGCGGGACGACAAGGTGGATACCCTTCTGCGCTGTACGCGGCGCGAAACTGGGCAGCACTGGTGACGATCATCGATGACCCCGGGATGCGGCGGAATGGCGAAAGCAGGCGAGCAGATGGTCATTGACCATGCCCGCGGCCTGCATGAAGGCATAGCAGATCGTCGGGCCGACGAAGCGGAAGCCGCGCTTGCGCAGCGCCTTGCTCATGCGCTCGGACGTCTCGTCGCTGGCCGGCACCTCGCGCGCCTGCGTCCAGCGATTGCGGCGCGGCTTGCCATCAACGAAGGACCACAGATACGCATCGAGCGAGCCGAATTCGGCAATCACCGCCTGGGCCGCGCGCGCACTGCTGCGCACCGCGCCGAGCTTGAGCCGGTTGCGGATCAGACCGGGATCGTCGAGCAGGCGCGCGAGCTGCGTGTCGGTGAGACGCGCGCAGTGCTCGATGTCGAAGTCCTTGAACACTTGACGATAACGTGCACGTTTGTCGAGTACGGTGCGCCATGACAGTCCCGCCTGCGCGCCTTCCAGACACAGCAATTCGAACAGCGCGCGATCGCCATGCAAGGGCACGCCCCATTCGTGGTCGTGATAGTCACGCAGGCTGTCGCTACCGGCAGCCCAGTCGCAGCGGGTGGGTTCGGGCATTGGAGCGAGCCTGCTCGGTGGTGATCGGGGGCCGTATGATACGCGGCCTTCATCGCCCGCCGGATCGCGCATGACGCCCCGTTTGTCTCCGCGCCACCCTGCCCTGCTCGCGCTCGCCATCGTCAGCCTGGTGTGGAGCTACAACTGGATCGTGATGAAGCAAGCGCTCGCTTATGCCGGGCCGATCACGTTCTCGGCCTGGCGTTATGGTTTGGGCACCTTGGTGCTGTTTGCTGTCTTGCTGTTGCGCCGTGAAGCACTGCGGCCACCGCCGCTGTGGCCGACCCTGGCGATCGGTCTGGCGCAGACCACGGGCTTCCAGCTGCTGGTGCAGGCGGCGCTGCTTGCCGGCGGTGCCGGTCGCACCGCCTTGCTCGCCTACACCATGCCGTTCTGGGTGGTGCTGATCAACTGGGTCGCATTTGCGCAATGGCCGACGCGGCGCCTGTGGCTCGGCCTTGCGATCGCCTGCGCCGGCCTGCTGCTCGTGCTCGAACCCTGGCATGGCATGGGCGACTCGGTGGCGAGTACGTCGATGGCGCTCGGTGGTGGCGTGAGCTGGGCGATCGGCGTGGTGCTGAGCAAGCGCCTGTTCGAACGTGGCGGCGTGGGCGCGCTTTCGCTGACAGCATGGCAGATGCTGTTCGGCACTGCCGTCATCATCCTCGTCGCCCTGCTCGTGCCCGAACGTGCGGTGGCGTGGACGCCGCAATTCATCGGCGCACTCGCCTACAACGTGCTGCTCGCCTCGGGCCTCGCCTGGGCACTGTGGTCGTTCATCGTCGCCGAACTTCCGGCCAACGTCGCCGGCTTGTCGTCCTTGGTGATACCGGTGCTCGGCATCGGTTTTGCGTGGCTCGTGCTCGGCGAACGGCCGGGCGCGGGCGAAAGCATCGGCGTGCTGCTGATCGTGTTCGCGCTCGCCTTGGTCAACCGCCGTCGCGCGACTTGATCGATACCGGCGCAAGACCGGCAAGACAGGCATCGAGATCGACGTTGCCGCCGCTGAGCACGATGCCCACGCGCTTGCCTGCGAAACGCTCGCGCCGTGCCAGCACCGCCGCGAGCGCGATTGCCGAAGACGGCTCGACGAGGATCTTGAGGCGCTCCCAGATCAGTCGCAGCGCGGCGAACGTCGCCGCATCGTCGAGCGTCGTCACCTGTACCGAATGCGCGCGCAACAGCTCGAAGTTGATCGCGCCGATGAGGCCACGCAGGCCATCGCAGAAGGTTTGTGGCACGAGTTCGGTGACGCGCGTGCCGCTGCACAGCGAGCGCGCCGCATCGTCGGCGCCACGCGGTTCGGCGCCATGGATCTCGATGCGAGGATCGATGCCATGCGCGGCAATCGCGCAGCCGCCGATCAGGCCGCCACCGCCGATCGGCGCAACCAGCGCATCGAGCGTGCCTGCCTCCTGCAGCAGCTCGAGCGCGAGCGTGCCTTGCCCGGCGATCACGCGCGGATCGGTGTAGGGATGGATCAAACTGGCGCCGGTCTGCGCGCGCACCGCTTCGGCCATCGCCTCGCGCGCGACCATCGTCGGTGCGCAGCGGTGCAGCACGGCGCCGGCAGCGGTGATCGCGGCGAGTTTGGCCGCAACCGCGCCTTCGGGCACGACCACGTGCGCGGCGATGCCGCGCGTGCGCGCGGCCAAGGCCAGGGCCGCGCCGTGGTTGCCCGAGGAATGCGTGACCACGCCGCGCGCTGCCGTCGCCGCGTCGAGTGACCACACCGCGTTGCAGGCGCCGCGGAATTTGAAGGAGCCGGCGCGCTGGAAGCTCTCGCACTTGAACAGCAAGGTCGCACCGGTGAGCACATCGAGGCTGCGCGAATGCAGCACCGGCGTGCGCTGCGCATGCGGCGCGATGCGCGCGGCGGCGGCGGCGATTGCGGCTGAATCGGGAACTGCACATTCGCTCGGCGTCATCGCGGTTCGGTGTTGCCGGGATCGCCGTCACCATAGCAGGCCGCGCAGGGGCTTGCGCCCACGGCATTGGCGGTCGACGGCGGTTGCGGATAGTTTGTCATTCCCCTTTTCGCCCATGCCCGCCCCGATGCCCGCAGCCCAAGGCGCCAAACCGACGATTCATTTGCGCGACTATTGCGCGCCTGCCTGGCAGATCGACGCGGTCGAGCTCGAGTTCGATCTCGATCCGGCAGCAACCCTCGTGCATGGTCGCCTGCACCTGCGCCAGTGCGAGGCCGGGGCGATGCTGCGCCTGGATGCCGAAGCGCTCGAAGTGCTCGAAATCCGCGTCGATGGCGTGCTGCTCGAAGCTGCGCAGTGGCAGCTCGACGCGCGCGGACTGACGCTGCCGGACGTACACGGCAGGATCGTGGTGGACACGCTGGTGCGTATCGCACCCGAGCGCAACACCACGTTGCAGGGGCTCTACACCAGCGGCCCGGCCGAACGGCGCTTCCTGCTCACGCAGTGCGAGGCCGAAGGCTTTCGCCACATCACGCCATTCATCGATCGCCCTGACGTGCTGGCCCGCTACACGGTGACGCTGCGGGCCGACCGCGCGCGCTTTCCGCTCTTGCTCGCCAACGGCAACCAGGTGGAATCCGGCGTGCTCGCCGATGGTCGGCATTTCGCGCGCTTCGTCGATCCGCATCCAAAACCCTGCTACCTGTTCGCACTGGTGGCCGGCGAACTCGCGCAAATCGAAGACGAGTTCGTCACGCGCGAAGGTCGCCGCGTGCGCCTGTTCATCCACGCCGAAACCAGTGCGATCGGTCGCTGCGACTGGGCCATGCAGTGCCTCAAGCAGGCGATGGCCTGGGACGAAACGCGTTTCGGCCGATGTTACGACCTCGACGTGTTCCACATCGTCGTCACCCACGATTTCGCCATGGGCGCGATGGAGAACAAGAGCCTCAACATCTTCAACGCCAAGTACCTGCTGGCTGACGCCGACAGCGCCACCGATGATGATTTTCGCCATGTGCTCGCGGTGGTCGGCCACGAGTATTTTCACAACTGGAGCGGCAATCGCGTCACCTGCCGCGATTGGTTCCAGCTCAGCCTCAAGGAAGGTCTGACGGTCTACCGCGAGCAGGAATTCGAGTCCGACGTCGCCTCGCGCACGCTGCGCCGGATCGACGATGTGCGCACGCTTTGGCGCGCGCAATTCGCCGAGGATGCCGGTCCGCTGGCGCATCCGGTGCGGCCCGACCGCTACAGCGAGATCAACAATTTCTACACCGCAACCGTCTACGAGAAGGGCGCCGAGATCGTACGCATGCTCGCCACCCGCCTGGGTCGCGACGGGTTTCGGCGCGGCCTGGATCTGTATTTCGAACGCAATGACGGCCACGCTGCGACAGTCGAGGATTTTCTTGCCGCACTCGGTGATGCCAATGGCACCGATCTCACGCCGTGGCTGGCGTGGTACGCGCAAGCCGGCACGCCCGAGTTGCATGCGCACGGCGAGTACGACGCGCAGCGCCGCGAGTACGTGCTCAGCGTGCGCCAATCAACCGCGCCGACGCCGAATCAGGCCGACAAGCAGGCCTTGCCGATTCCGATCGCCCTGGCCCTGCTCGGCAGCGACGGTCAGGCCTTGCCGCTGCGTCTGGCGGGCGAGTCCGTGGCTGGGGCATGTGAGCGCGTCGTGCTGTTCGACCGCGACGTGGCCGAGTTCCGCTTCGTCGGAGTTGCCGCCGCGCCGACGCCTTCACTGCTGCGCGGTTTCTCCGCGCCGGTGCGCCTGCGCGTGGATACCGACATCGCGCATCTGCTGCTGCAGGCACGCCACGATTCCGACGGCTTCAACCGCTGGTTCGCTGCCGATACGGTGGCGCGTCGGCTGTTTGCACACGTGCTCGCACACGGCACGGCAGAGTCCGCCACCCTTGATCAATTTGCCGCAGCGCTCGCCGCTGTACTTGCCGATCACGATTTGGATCCCGCCCTGGTCGCCGAGATGCTCACGCTCGCCGACGCCCACTCGCTCACTGACGGCATGCAGGAGATCGATCCCGAAGCCGTGCATGCGGCGCGCGGCATGCTCGAGCGCAGCCTTGCCGAGCGGCTCGCCACGGGTTTGCTGCAGCGTTACCACGCCTTGGCAGACGAGTCCGGGACGCCCACGCAGACAAGCGCCGGCGCTGCGCGCCGGCGTCTGCGCAACGCCTGCCTTGCTGCGCTGGTGCGCGTGGATGAACGTCATCACGGTCTTGCCGGCAGCCACTATGCGCAGGCGCGCACCCTCACCGATCGCCTCGCGGCACTGGCCGCGCTCGCGGCCGTCGGCGCCGCCGATGCCGAGTCGATGATGGAGGATTTCGGTCGGCGCCATGAGGACGATGCCCTCGTGCTCGACAAATGGTTTGCGCTGCAGGCTGCGCAGCCGCAACCGTCCACTCTCGAGCGTTGCATCGCCCTGAGCAGCCACACCGCATTCCAGTGGAGCAACCCGAACAAGGTTTACGCCCTGGTCGGCGCGCTGGCGATGCGCAACCAGCGCGTGTTCCATCGCGCCGATGGCGCCGGCTACCGCTTCCTTGCCGACGCGATCGCCCGCGTCGATGCACTGACACCCCAGGTTGCGGCGCGGCTGGCCACCGCCTTCGGTCCGTGGCGGCGTTACGAATCCACGCGCGCCGCTCGCATGCGCGGCGAACTGGAACGCCTGCGTGCCTGCAGCGGACTGTCAGCAGACCTCGCCGACATACTCACGCGCCTGCTGGCCTGAGGGCATGCGGGGCCCGCCGCAGACACAAAAAAAGAGGCCGCACACAGTGCGGCCCCTTTCCCCTGTTCCACGGCGTACTCGTTGCGGATGCTCAAGCCGGCAGTCGGCTCAGGGCTTCCTGGATTCGGGCGCAGCGCGATTCGATCGCCATCACGGCATCGTTGCCGGCAGGCTTGGCGGCGCTGCGCACGTTGTCGAGAACCATCTCGAGTCGACCCAGTTCGACCATCAGCTCATAGCGCTGGAAAAGCGGGGTCGGAATCACGTTGGTGTCGGGTCGCATGACGGTGTCCTCGGTTTACGGGTTTGGCAAAACGGATGTAGCAACCATCGTGCCAACTGCATCACAGCCATTGGGTGAACCGGGTCCCGACGTGGATTCGTCGCAATCTGACAGCAACCGGCAAAGTCGCGCAGACAAGCTGACCTTTAGCGACTAGAATCACAGACACCGAGGCGCAATGGGGATAAGGTCGCCGCGGGACTGTTCGTTTGAGTTGGCGTGCAACGGCGCCGACGATCTTTCACTGGCGCCCGGCACACGGTCCTCTTGGATTCCCCCTGTTCCTACGACCGCCGGGCGCCAGCCTTCTTTTTTCGACTTGCAATGCGCACCTGCGCACGCTCGGCATGCCTGCGGAATTCGATATTCGGGAGTGTGCGCGAAAGGGCGCCAGGGAAGTGCTCCCACCGACGCAAGCCGGCCCCTGAATTCCGGCATCGGCGTGCTCGCAAACGCCGTGCGTCGGTGGGAGTGTGCAAGGACGGGTGCAGAAAGCATGCCAACACCCCGGCGGGTGTTGTCCTAGAATGCGCGTCCACGCGGTCCGCCCAGGCCGCCCGGATCGTGCAGATGAGCCGTTTTGATGTAATCGTCGTCGGTGGCGGCCATGCCGGCACCGAAGCCGCGCTGGCCAGTGCGCGCTGCGGCGCGCGCACCTTGCTGCTCACGCACAACATCGAGACGATCGGCCAGATGAGCTGCAATCCGGCGATCGGCGGCATCGGCAAGGGCCACTTGGTGCGTGAAATCGACGCGCTGGGCGGCGTCATGGCCTGGGCAGCCGATCAGGCTGGCATCCAGTGGCGCACGCTCAATGCCTCCAAGGGTCCCGCGGTGCGCGCCACCCGTTGCCAGGCCGACCGGGTTTTGTACAAAGCGGCCATTCGGCGTCGGGTCGAGACACAGCCCGGTCTGTCGCTGTTTCAGCAAGGCGTCGACGCCCTGCGCATCGAGGGGGGGCGCGTCACCGGCGTGGTCACCCAATCGGGGCTGGAATTCCACGCCGCGGCCGTGGTGCTCACGGTCGGCACCTTTCTCGCCGGCAAGATCCATGTCGGCATGACCCAGCAGCCGGGCGGCCGTGCCGGCGATGCGCCGGCGCTGAGCCTGGCGCACATGCTGCGCAGCCTCGACCTGCCGGTGGGTCGCCTCAAGACGGGCACGCCCCCGCGCCTGGACGGCCGCAGCATCGATTTCAGCCTGCTCGAGGAGCAGCCCGGCGATGAGCCGGCACCGGTGTTCTCCTTCCTCGGTTCGCGCGCCGATCATCCGCGCCAGGTGAGCTGCTGGATCACCCACACCGACGAGCACACTCACGACCTCATCCGTGGCGCACTTGACCGCTCGCCGCTCTATGGCGGCGTGATCGAAGGTGTCGGGCCACGCTACTGCCCGTCGATCGAGGACAAGGTGGTGCGCTTTGCCGACAAGGCCTCGCATCAGATCTTTCTCGAACCGGAAGGCCTCGATACCCACGAGATCTATCCCAACGGCATTTCGACCTCGCTGCCGTTCGACGTGCAGGTCGAACTCGTGCGTTCGATCCGCGGGCTCGAAAACGCCCACATCACGCGGCCCGGTTACGCGATCGAATACGACTACTTCGATCCGCGCGCGCTCAAGGATTCGCTGGAGACCAAGGCCATCGAAGGACTGTACTTCGCCGGCCAGATCAACGGCACCACGGGCTACGAGGAAGCCGCCGCGCAAGGTCTGATCGCCGGCCTCAACGCCGCGCGCGCGACACGCGAGCAGGCGCCGTGGACACCTCGCCGCGATGAAGCCTACATCGGCGTCCTGATCGATGACCTCATCACCAACGGCACCAGCGAGCCCTATCGCATGTTCACCTCGCGCGCCGAGTATCGACTGCAATTGCGCGAGGACAATGCCGACCTGCGCCTCACCGAGCGCGGCTTCGAACTCGGCTGCGTCCCGCAGGATCGCTTCGACGCCTTGCGCCGCAAGCGCGAGGCGGTGGAACGCGAACAGGCACGGCTGGCGGCGTTGTGGGCATCGCCGGTCAATGCACTCGGCCGCGCATTGAGCGCGGGACTGGGCATCGAGCTGTCACGCGAAACCAGCGCGCGGGATCTGCTGCGCCGCCCGGGCGTCGGTTATGGCGAGCTGGTCGCCGTCGAGGGCTTCGGCCCGGGCGTTGCCGAAGCGGCGGTCGCTGAGCAAGTGGAAGTCGGCATCAAGTACGCCGGTTACCTCGAGCGCCAGAACGAGGAAATCGCGCGCAATCGCCGCCACGACGACACCGTGATTCCCGCGGATTTCGATTTCGAACGCGTGCGCGGCCTGTCGGCTGAAGTGCTCGCCAAGTTCAGCCAGGCGCGCCCGCAGACGATCGGCCAGGCGCGCCGGATTGCCGGCGTTACGCCGGCGGCGGTATCGCTGCTGCTGGTCCATCTGCGTCGCGGCCTGCGCCACGTCGCCTGAAACCGGTCCGGAAGGGGCGACCCGCCATGCGCATCCTGGTGGTCGAAGACGACGCCCTGGTTGCCGACGCGATCCGGCGCGGATTGGAGTCGGCGGGCCATGCGGTGGATCGCGTCGATTGCGCCGAACATGCGCGCACCGCACTGGCAGCCGAGAACTTCGATCTGGCGATCATCGACATTGGCCTGCCCTGCAGCAACGGCCTGAGCCTGCTGCGCAGCCTGCGCCAAGACGGGCTCGCGGTGCCGGTGCTGATCCTCACCGCCCGCGATGGCCTCGCCGATCGCGTCAATGCGCTCGATCTGGGCGCCGACGACTACATGGTCAAGCCATTCGCGATGCCCGAACTGGTGGCGCGCTGTCGCGCACTGATCCGCCGCAGTCGCTCGGCGGCAAGCGCGCTGCTGACGATCGGCGCGCTGGCACTGGATCTGGGCGCCCATCGCGTCGAAGTGGATGGCAGCGTGGTGGAGTTGACGCGTCGCGAATGGGCCGTGCTCGAATGCCTGGCACTCAATGTCGGCCGTGTCGTGGCCAAACCCAAGCTGCTGCAGGCGATCGTCAACTGGGATGCCGAAATCGGCGCCAACGCGATCGAAGTCTACGTTTCGCGCCTGCGCAGCAAGCTCGGTGCCAGCGTGCCGATCCGCACCGTGCGTGGCATCGGCTACCGCCTCGATGACGGCAGCCACTGAACCCCGCGTGATCTCGATCAAGTGGCGGCTGCTCGGCCTGCTGCTGGTTCCGTTGACCGTGCTGCTTGGCCTGGGCCTGTTCATCGATTACCGCACCGGCGTCGCCTCGATCGGTGGCGTCTACGACCGCGCACTCGGCGAAACCGCCTTGGCGATTGCCGCTCATCTGCGCGATGCCAATGGCGATGGTCACATTGATTTCGATTTGCCGCCGCAAGCAATCGCCGCGCTGCGCACACGCGGCAGCGACACGGTCGCTTACGCCGTGCGCCGCATTGACGGTGTTCTGGTTGATGGCGATGCCGACCTCGGTTTCGTGCTGCCGGCCAGCGAACAGGCGCAACTGTTCGATGCGAAGTTGCGCGGCAAACCGGTGCGTGTGGCGGTACATGCCGCGCAGGTTGACCGTACTCCGCTGGTGGTCGCAGTGGCGGTTTCAACTCATCAGCGCGATTCGGCGTTGCGGCGCATCCTTGCCAGCATCGTCCTCACCGACCTCATCCAGTTGATCGGCACGCTGGCGCTGGTCTGGATCGGCGTGCGTCACGGGTTGCGCCCGCTGCGCAACCTTGGCGAACAGATTGCGCAGCGCTCGGCTCGCGACCTCGCACCGCTGCAGGACACCGCGATACCGGCCGAGGTGCGTCCCCTGGTGCATACGCTCAATGCCTTGTTCGACACCGTGCGCGGTGCCGCGCGCGCGCAGCAGCAGTTCACCGCCGACGCCGCCCACCAACTGCGCACCCCATTGAGTGGGATCATCGCGCAACTCGAAGTGCTCGAACGCGAACCGGTCTCCGCGGAATTGCGCGCGCGCCTGCTGGCGCTCCACGGCGGCTGCGTCCGGCTTGCGCATACCGCCCACCAATTGCTGACTCTGGCACGCTCGGAACCGAGCGCAATCACCCACGAGGACTACGCCCGCGTCGATCTCGAACAGCTGGTCACCGAGGCCGTCTCCCACAGTCTCGATCGCGCACTCGACGCCGGCCTGGACTTTGGTGCCGAATGTGCGCCCGCGCAGGTGCTGGGCAATCCTTGGCTGTTGCGGGAACTGCTCGGCAATCTTGTCGACAACGCGCTCGCCTACACGCCGCGCGGTGGCCGCGTCACCTTGCGCTGCGGCGATGATGGTTGCGCTGGCTGGCTTGAAGTCGAGGATGACGGAGCCGGCATCGCGGTCGACCTGCGCGCACAGGTGCGCGAACGCTTCGTGCGCCTGCCGGGCTCACCCGGCAACGGCTGTGGCCTGGGTCTGGCCATCGTCGATGAAATCGCACGCGCCCACGAAGCCGAGTTCAGCCTGGACAGCGGCAGCAACGGCCGTGGCACCCGCGCGCGCGTGCGCTTTCGGCATGCGAGCGCCGAGCCTGTCAGCTTGCCGACAGCCAAGCCGCAGTAGTCTCGCGCCGCGATCAGCGCGGTCAGCCTTCACCCCAGAGAATCTGCCGTCGCCTCGCCCAAAGGCGGCCCACTCCCAGGATGGGCCGCCTTTTTCATTCGAAGCCGTTGGCAAAAACCAGATCCGGCGCCCATTCCCAGGCACCGATGTCGATCGCGCCCGACTGGATTCGCACCACACGGTTGGTCGAGTGCAGATAGGCGAACAGCGGTGCGAGTGATTCACCCGCGGCGCTGCCTGGTGCCACGCCGGCATCGATCGCGGGCGAGCCTGCGGCCAGGCGATAGTCGTATTGCGCAGCATTGACGAACAGCGGATCCACGCCGCTGAGGTTGTGATCGAGCACGGTGTCGGCGCGGCTGCTGAGCGTGCCGGGACCGGCGAAGAGGTTGTTGCGCGCGAGCGCCGGCGTGGTGAGCGCGCTGCCCAGCTGCAGAAAGGTGCCATTGCCACGATCGTTGACGAAGGTGTTGTTGACCACGAACAGACGCGTGTCGGGATTGGCCGTGGCCGGCTCGCTCAGATAATCGAGCAAGGCGCCATTCTGCGAACTTGCCGGCTGCTCGATGAAGTTGCCGATCACGAATGAGAGACCACCGCTGGGCATGCTCAATTCGTAACTGGCGCTGGCGCCGGCTTCGCCGGTGAGGCGGTTGTAGAGGATCTCGTTGCGCAGCGCGCGCGTCTTGAGCAGGTGTCCGACCACCGCATCGTGTGACCAGTTCCAGCGGAACACCAGGGCGGCGACGTGGTTGATGTAGAGGTTGTGCGAATAGCCGTCGCCATAGCCGTTGTGGGCGAATTCGCTGTACTCGATCGTGATCGTGCTCGCGGCATTGTTGCCGGCGAGAATGCCGTTCTCGTTGTCGTGAAAATACGCGCGGCGTACGGTCAGATTGGCACCTTCCTGGCGGATGCCCGCGCCGTTCTGGTCGGGTACATGGCAGCCGGACAACTCGATGTTCTCGATCGTGGTGTCATTGCCCGCGATCACCCAGATCGCCTTGCCCTGCGCGTTCTGCCCGGCGGCATCGATGTGCGGGCGACCGTTGATGCCGATCAGCGAGAGGCCGTTTTTGGACCAGGCGCAGACATCGCCGGCGTAGTTGCCGGCGGCATCGATGAGGATGGTGTCGCCATTGCTGGCCGCGGCGATCGCCGCGCAGGGTTTGGCGTAGGGCTGGCCGGGGCCGACCTGCAGGGTTGCCGCATCGAGCAATGTCGCCGCGCTCGCCGCGAGCGCACCCAACAACAGATTTGACCCTGAATGCTTCACCGCGCTGCTCCGGCCATGCTGTGCGGGCGCAGTCTGCGAGCGCCGTGCGGCACCCGCAAGCAGGCGCCGCACAAGGCGTGATGGTTTGCGCAATTATTTCTTGCGGGTCGCGTCGTAGCGTTCCTGCGCCATGCGCTGGGCCTTGACCGCGGCATCGTGCATCGCCTCGACCTCGGCCTGTGCCACTTCGCCGCCGCCACGCTTTTCGTTGACCAGCAACTTGCCGTCAGCGTCCCAGCCCACCGCGGCGCCACCCTTCTGCTGCACGTACATCGGCTTGCCATCCTTGCTGAAGCCGTAGTGGACCGCGCTGCGGCCACCGGCGTCGAGCTCGGTGTTGACGCGCACGAAGCGCACCACGTTGCTCTCGACAAACGCGTCCCAGGCGATCGACGCGGTGTCGGTGGTATAGGCACCATTGACGGTCTTCATGCCGCCGATGCGACCCTGCAACTTGTTGAACTCGGCCTTGAGCGCTTCGGCCGGGGTGGCTTCGGCGGTGAGCATGATCTGCACATTGGTGCCCGCGCCATGCGTGAGCACCGGCGTGGCGAGGCCCGCCTGGAAGCGGCGGTCGCCGTCGACCAGCACTGCGCGGACCTCGTAGGTGCGCGAGGGTTCGACGCGGGCGCGGTCGAAATCGAGGCTGAAATTGAACGGCGGATTGCCGCTGACATCGAAGGTCTTTTCAGCCAGCGGCGCATCGGGCAGCGCCGAGTCGATCAGGCGCGTGTTGAGTTTGGCGCCGGCACCGATCGTCATCGGATCGTGCAACAGCACCTGCGCGCTGATGGTGTTGCCGGCGGCCACGCCGTTGCTTGCGGCCGCCTTGCTGGTCGCCTGCTGGTCGGCGCCGTTGCAGCCGCCAAGGATCGCGAGCGCGGCGAGCGCCGCGAGCCATTGAATCCGCATGTTCTTCACTCCTGAAATGAAACGAAAGCCATCGTATTTTTGTGCCACGCTGTTCCGGACTTCGGGGTGGCGGGGAAATGCAACTGTACGCCGCCGACGCTTGGACGGCCAGACGCGGCAGCCGCGGCCCGCGGCAGACCGCATCCAGCTCACGCCACAGGCAGCAGGGAAATGTCGGCCACGCGCAGGAACAAACCACGCAGGCCTTCGAGCAGTGCAATGCGATTGGCGCGCACGCGCGCGTCCTCGCACATCACCATGACGCCCTCGAAATAGCGGTCGACCGGTTCGCGCAGGCTCGCCAGGCGCTTGAGCACGCCGAGATAGTCGCCCTGCGCCGCCAGTGGCGCCACTGCCGCGCGTGCGTCGTCGATCGCCGCGGCCAGCTCGCGCTCGACGCCGGCTTCAAGCAAGGCCGGATCGACCGCGCGCGGGCCGGTTTCAGCGGCCTGCCGCAGCAGGTTGCCGATGCGCTTGTTGGCCGCCGCCAGCGCGCTGGCTTCGGGCAGATGCGCAAACCCGACCACCGCGCGCAGACGCTGGTCGAAATCCGCCAGGTCAGGCGGTGCGAGTGCGCGCACCGCGTCGAAGGCTTCCACACCAATGCCTTGCTCGGCGTAGTAACCGCGCAGGCGGTCGATCACGAAGTCGTACAGCTCATTGCCCAGCTGAACGCGACGCGGACCCGGATCGAGGGTCGGCTGCTTGCCGTCCTTGCCCTTGGGCAAGCCCGCCGCGAGCGCGCTGTCGGGCAGTTGCGCGAGCGCCTCCTCGAACTGCGCACGCAGATCGAGCGCAAGACCCGCTTCGATCAGGGTGCGCGCCAGACCCAGCGCGGCGCGGCGCAGCGCAAACGGATCCTTGCTGCCCGAAGGTTTCTGGCCAACCGCGAAGATGCCTGCGAGCGTATCGATGCGGTCGGCCACCGCGAGCACGCGCGCGACGCCGCCCTGCGCGATCGCATCCCCGGCGAAACGCGGCGCATAGAATTCGTCGAGCGCCGCGGCCACCGCGGCGTTCTCGCCGTTGGCGGTCGCATAGTGACGACCCATCACACCCTGCAATTCGGGAAACTCACCGACCATGCGCGTGAGCAGATCGCAGCGCGACAGCGCCGCCGCGCGCGTCGCCAATCCAGCATCGACACCGACGCGATTGCCGATCACACGCGCAAGTTCGGCCACGCGCACGACCTTGTCCCATACGCTGCCCAGCGCCTGCTGGTAGGTGACGCGCGCCAGCGCCTGCTGGTGCTCGGCCAGCGGCAGCTTGAGGTCTTCCTCGAAGAAGAACTTGGCATCGGCAAAGCGCGGCCGGATCACGCGCTCGTAGCCCTTGCGGATCTCGCCCGGATCCCTTGATTCGATGTTGGCGACGCCGATGAAGTGCTCGCTGAGCGTGCCGTCGGCGGCGAAGCAGGGCACGAACTTCTGATTGGCCTCCATCGTCATCACCAGCGCTTCCTGCGGCACGGCGAGAAAACCGCGATCGAAGGTGCAGGCGATCGCGACGGGCCACTCGGTGAGGTTGGCGATTTCGTCGCACAGCTCCGGCGACAGTCGCGGCGTGGTGTCCGGCGGCGCCACCCGCGCCACTTCGGCGCGCACGCGCGCACGGCGCTCGGCCGGATCGGCGAGCACCTTGGCCGCGCGCAGGGCGTCGAGCCAGGAATCGGCATCGACGATATGCACACTCTGCGGATGATGGAAACGATGGCCGCGCGAGCTGCGTCCCGACGTCAGGCCGAGCAGCTGCGCGTCGATGATGTCCTGACCATGCAGGATCACCAGCCAGTGCACCGGCCGCACGAAGGCATAGTCGTGATTGCCCCAACGCATCGGCTTGGGAATCGGCAGCGCGGCGAGTGCTTCGGCAAGGATTTCCGGCACCAATTTCGCGGTCGACTGCCCGGGCTTTTCGCTGCGCGCGACGAAGCGCTCGCCCTTGGCGTCGCTGCTGCGCTGGAGCTGATCGACCGCGAGTCCGTTCTTGGCGGCAAAACCCCGCAGCGCCGCGGTCGGTGCGCCGTTCGCATCAAGGCCGATGTTGAGATACGGGCCGAGCACCTCGCTGGTCTGCGCCGGTTGCTGCGCGGCGACCGCCGGCACGTAGACCGCCAGGCGACGTGGTGACGCGTAGGTGCGTGCATTGGCAAGATCAGCGCCGATGCCGCGACGAACCATTCCTTCGCACACGCCACGCGTGAACGCGGCGGCCAGATCATCAAGCGCCTTGGGCGGCAGCTCTTCACTGCCCAATTCGATCAGCAGCGGTTGTGTCTGCTCCATCATGCGGCCTCCTTGCGTGCCTTCAGGCCCGGAAAGCCGAGTTTCTCGCGCTGCGCGAGCCAAGCCTGGGCGACCGCGCGGGCGAGCGTGCGCACCCGCAGGATGTAGCGTTGCCGTTCGGTGACGCTGATCGCGCGGCGCGCGTCGAGCAGGTTGAAGGTGTGACTGGCCTTCATCACCTGCTCGTAGGCAGGCAGGGGCAGGCCGAGCTCGACGAGGCGCTGCGATTCGGCCTCGCAGGTATCGAACCACGCCAGCAGTTTCTCGACATTGGCGTGTTCGAAGTTGTACGCGCTCTGCTCGACCTCGTTCTGATGATAGACATCGCCATAGGTGACGATGCCATGGGGCGTGCGCGTCCACACCAGGTCGTAGACGTTGTCGACGTTCTGCAGATACATCGCCAGGCGTTCCAGCCCGTAGGTGATTTCGCCGGTCACCGGTCGGCACTCGATACCGCCGGCTTGCTGGAAATAGGTGAACTGGGTGACCTCCATGCCGTTGAGCCAGACTTCCCAACCGAGGCCCCAGGCGCCGAGCGTGGGCGATTCCCAGTTGTCCTCGACGAAGCGCAGGTCGTGCACCAGCGGGTCGATGCCCAGCTCGCGCAGCGAGCCGAGGTAAAGCGCGAGGATGTCGTCGGGATTGGGCTTCATCACCACCTGATACTGGTAGTAATGCTGCAGGCGGTTGGGATTCTCGCCATAGCGGCCGTCAGTGGGTCGGCGTGAGGGCTGCACGTAGGCCGCGGCCCACGGCTCGGGACCGATCGCACGCAAGAAGGTTGCGGGGTGGAAGGTGCCCGCGCCGACTTCGGTGTCGAGCGATTGGATCAGGATGCAGCCCTGCTCGCCCCAGTAGCGATTGAGGGTCTGGATCAGTTCCTGGAAGGTCGGTGCCGGCATGCCGTGACTCACGAAGTCGATCAAGAAAAGCGCGCTAGTATACCCGCGAGGTTCCGCCCGACGGCCCGCAAGGCCGCTGCGGCGGGGCATCCGCCGGGCGGCGGGACCCTGCCCGAAACCCGGCGCGATGGCGCGGTCCGGTCGCGACCGTTGCGTGCAGCGGACGACAATCCGCTGTTCAAACCATTCGAGGATCGATGGCGATGGCTGGTGCTCCCCCGCTCGCAGGCAAGACCCCACCACCCGGCGCTGCGCTGGGACTCCATCGTCGGCTCGAGCTGGACGAGACCCTCGCCGCACTGGTCGCCGACGGCGCCCTCGGCGAAGCCGACGCCAGGCGCGTGCGCAACGACGTGCGTACCGTGCGCGGACGCACCGAACTGCATCCGCTGGTGCTGGTCGCCAACCTCAAACTGCCCGACCTGCGCCATCCGGACAAGCCACTGAGCCTGGAAGTGCTGACCCAATGGCTTGCCGACCGGGCCGGCCAACCCTATCTCAAGATCGATCCGATGAAGATCGACGTCGCCGCGGTGACCCAGGTCGTCAGCCATGCCTATGCGCAGCGCTATCGCATCCTGCCGGTTGCGGTGACCGACCTGCAGGTGGTGTTCGCCAGCAGCGAACCCTTCGACGAGCGCTGGGTCGCCGATCTCGGCCACATCCTGCGCAAGGACATCCAGCGCGTCGTCGCCAGTCCGCTCGACATCAACCGCTTCCTCGCCGAGTGGTGGAGCGTGCAGCGCTCGATCCAGCGCGCGCGCGACGCCAAGGATGGCCAGCCACAAGCCGGCTCGGGCATCCTCAACTTCGAACAGCTGGTCGAACTGGGCAAGACCGGCGATGTCGGCGTCGACGATCGCCATGTCGTGCACATCGTCGACTGGCTGCTGCAGTACGCCTTCGAACAACGCGCTTCAGACATCCATCTCGAGCCGCGCCGCGACACCAGCAACATCCGCTTCCGCATCGACGGCGTGATGCACAAGGTGTTCGAGCTGCCGACCCCGGTGATGGTCGCGGTGACTTCACGCATCAAGATCCTCGGCCGCATGGACGTGGCCGAAAAACGCCGTCCGCAGGATGGCCGCATCAAGACCCGCTCGCAGGGCGGGCGCGAAGTCGAGTTGCGCTTGTCGAGCATGCCCACCGCGTTCGGCGAGAAGATCGTGATGCGCATCTTCGACCCCGACATCGTGGTCAAGGAGTTCCGCCAGCTCGGCTTCTCCGAATCCGAGGAAAAGACCTGGCGCGATTTCGTGCTGCGCCCGCACGGCATCGTGCTGGTGACCGGCCCGACCGGATCGGGCAAGACCACCACGCTGTATTCCACGCTCAAGGTGCTGGCCACCGCCGACGTCAATGTCTGCACGGTCGAAGACCCGATCGAGATGGTCAGCCCCGAGTTCAACCAGATGCAGGTGCACCACGCGATCGAACTGGACTTCGCCGCCGGCGTGCGCACCCTGATGCGCCAGGATCCCGACATCATCATGGTCGGCGAGATCCGCGATCTGGAAACCGCGCAGATGGCGGTGCAGGCTTCCCTCACCGGCCACCTGGTGCTGTCGACCCTGCACACCAACGACGCGCCCAGTGCGCTCACCCGCCTGCTCGACCTGGGCGTGCCCAACTACCTGCTGCAATCTACCCTCGCCGGCATCGTCGCCCAGCGCCTGGTGCGCACGCTGTGCCCGCACTGCAAGGTCGAAGCCAAGCTCGACGTCCAGGGCTGGGCTGCACTCACCCATGGCCTGGGCATCAAGCCGCCGCCTTCGGTGTTCGCGCCCAAGGGCTGCCTGGAATGCCGCAAGACCGGCTTCCTCGGCCGCACCGGCATCTACGAGATGCTGCGCATTTCGCCGACGGTGCGCGCGCTGATCCAGCCGAACATGGATCTGGCCAAACTCACGCGTACCGGACTCGATGAAGGCATGCGCCCGCTGCGCGCCTCGGCCGCGGCACAAGTCGCGCGCGGCGTGACCACCCTCGCCGAAGTGGCGGACGTGCTGCCGCCCAGCGAATGAAGGCCAGCGCGATGCAGCAGCCCGCCAATCCGGTCGCCACTGGCACTACCTTCGACGCGGTCTATGCACGCCTGCACCAGATCGCGCAGCGCGAACGCAAGCGACTGGGTGCGCGCGCCACGCTCAACACCACTGCGCTCGTGCATGAGGCCTATCTCGACCTGTGCAAGAACACCGAGCCCGAGTCGATCCGCAACTTCTACGGCTACGCGGCGCGCGCGATGCGCAACCTGCTGATCGACGCCGCGCGCCAGCGCCTGGCTGCCAAGCGCGGCGGTCAGGCGCACCACACCGATCTGGATGCCGCGGCACGTCAGGCCAGCGAGCACGACGCCGTGCAGGCGATCGAACTCGATGCGGCGCTGCGCGAACTGGCCGCCGCCGAACCGCGCTGCGCACAGGTGGTGGAACTGCATTACTTCGCCGGCCTGGCGCTCGAGGAAGTGGCCAAGGTGCTGGCGCTGTCCTTGCGCACGACCAATCGCGACTGGCAATTCGCGCGCGCCTGGTTGCGTCACGAGCTGACGCCATGACACACCCTGGCGAGCGCGCGGTGGCACGCTCGGGCGCGTGACGACGTCAGCACCGACGATGGCACCGCTTTCCACCCTGCGTCGCTGGTTCGAGCACTGTCTGGATCTTCCGGACGGCGAGCGAGCGAACTGGCTGGCCCAGCATGTGGGCGATGCCGGTGACCGCGCGCGCGTGGAACGCATGTTGGCCGCCGCGACTGCGCCGCAGGGCGATTCCTTCGACGAAGAGATCAGCGTGCGCATTGGTCGCCTGCAGGAAGGACTGGACGTGCCGCCAGATCGCATTGGCCGCTGTTACGGCGCGTTCCGTCTCGTGCGCGAATTGGGTCAGGGTGGCCAGGCAGTCGTCTATCTGGGCGAGCGCGCGGACGGCGCCTTCAAGCAGGCCGTCGCGGTCAAGCTGCTGCGCCGTGGACTGTTCAGCGCGCAGGACCTGCGCGGCTTTCGCCGCGAACGCGAGATCCTCGCCCGCCTCGATCACCCCGGCATCGCGCGCCTGATCGATGGCGGTGTGGGCGAGGATGGCGTGCCCTACCTGGTCATGGATCATGTCGACGGCACGCGGCTGGATGCGTGGCTGCAGGCGAAGGAACTCGGCACCAGCGCGCGGCTGGCCCTGTTTGCCGCGCTGTGTGCAGCGGTTGGCGCCGCGCATCGCCAACTCATCGTGCATCGGGACCTCAAGCCCTCGAACGTGCTGGTGCAGGCCGATGGCATGCTCAAGGTACTCGACTTCGGCATTGCGCGCCTGCTCGATGAAGAGGACGCCGGCGCGAACACCGAACTGCACATGCTCACGCCCGGTTACGCCGCGCCCGAGCAGGTGCGTGGCGAGCCCGCCATGCCCGCCGCCGATGTGCATGCACTGGGCGTGATCCTGCGCCAGATCCTCACCGGCCAATCACCACCGCAGCGCGCCGGCGCATCATGGCCGTCCTGGCCGGATGCGACCCCGCGCGAATTGCGCTGGATCATCGAGCGCGCCACCCAGGCCGACCCCGGGCTGCGCTACCGCGACGCGGCCGAGCTGGGCGAAGACATCGAGCGCTACCGCGAGCAGCGACCGGTGCACGCCCATCCACCGGGGCGCTGGTATCGCACCCGCAAATTCGTCGCCCGCCATCGTGGCGGCGTCGGCGCCAGCGCCCTGCTGCTGCTGGTCGCGCTGCTGGGTTTCGGCAGCGCGCTGTGGCAAGCCCATGTCGCCCGCGAGCAGGCACAGCTGGCACGCACGCAGGCCGATCGCGCGATCGCGGTGCGCGACTTCGTCGACCGCATGTTCGACGCCGTGCGCGATGGTCGTGGCCGAGGTGAGGAACCCAGCATGCGCGAACTGGTCGCCAGCGCCGGCCATGCCTTGCTGCGCGCGCCGCCACACGATGCGGCGATGGCGGTCGATCTGGCCAGCCTGTTCGCGGACCTGGCCGAAGCCAGCGGCGATCTCGCCCTCGCCGACGAACTGGCCACGCAGGCCACGCGCACGGCCGATGCCGAGCTCGCGCCCGACGAGCCCTTGCGCATCGGGGCCCACGCCTTGCTCGGCTTCGTCGCCAGCAAGCGCGAGAACTACGCGCGGGCCGAGGCCGAACTGCGCCCCGCCCTGGCAGCGCTCGATCGCCACGGCCTGCGCGGCCGCCCATTGCTGCGTGCACTCGAAGGCCTCGAAGCGGTCGAAACCATGCGCGGCGATCGCAGCGCCGACATCCGGCTGGCTCGGCGCGACATCGACGAGCGCATTGCCGCTTTCGGCGCAGATAATCCCGCCGTCGGCACCGGCTACGTCAACCTCGGCTCGGCGCTGGAAGGCATCGAGGAATACGCGGGAGCCGATGCGGCCTACACCCAGGCGCTCGCCTTCGCGCTGGCCCACCACGGCGAGCACAATGTTGCCACCGCCGAGGCGCAATGCGGCCTGGCTTCGACGCGCTGGCGCAGCGGGCGCTGGCGCAGCGCGCTGGAGCTGTTTCGCGCCTGCGCGGCGCGCTACCAGGCACTGCAGCATGCGCCGACCCAATCCGAGGTCTATTCCCTGACCAAGTGGTGCGTGCTCGAAGGCTGGATGCTCGGAGCGCACACCGACGAGGCCTGCTCGCGCGCCGATGCGGCCAGCACCCGTGTCTTTGCCGGCGACCGCGACTACGCCGGCGAAAGCCTGCAGCGGCGCGCGTCGGCGATGATCGAGCGCGGCGCCGACTACGCACACGCCGAACAGATGCTCGAGCAGGCGCGCGCGTTGTATGGCGACGGCCCGCTCAATGCGATGCGCAAGGGGCGCGTCGATCAATTGCGCGCCGATCTCCTGCTGGTGCGAGGCGCCTTTGCGCAGGCGCGCGCCATGCTCCCCGAAGCAATCTCCGACCTGCGCGAGCGGCCGTACAAGCTGCAGCCCCTGCTGGCGCAGGCGCAGTTGCTGTTCGCTTGTTCGCAGGCGCCCGGGCCCGGGTGCACGAATGACCTGCGCACGCAGGTCGAGCAGGCGCAGGCGCCCCTGCTGGCCTGGCACCATCCGCAGATGCTGCAGGTGCAGGTGCTGCTCGCGCGCGTGGACCTGGCTGACCATCCGCGCGCGGCGATCACGCGCCTGCAGTCCGCGATTGCCGATGCGGCGCAGGAGTTGCCGGCAACGCATCCGCGCCTGCTCGAAGCGTCCCTGTGGCTGGCCGCCGCGCAGGCGCAAGCAGGCGACTGCGATGCGGCGCGGCAGGAACGCGCGGGCACGCTTGCCGAGGTCCATGCCGCTGCGCTCGACAAGCACCCGCTGGTGGCAAAGGCGGCGGCAGCAATGACCGAACGGTGTGCGCCAGTCACGCACTGACGGTGCCGGCATGGCGCAAATCGGCGCGTTTCGGCGTCCTTCAGGAATTCATCCCCAGAAGACCGCCACGATGTCGAACCGTTCCCCCAGTCTTGCACGCCTTCCCGCCCTGCTCCTGCTGATTGCCGCCTTGCCCGCGCAGGCCGCTGCGTTCAAGGTCGGCAGTGATGCCGCCTGCGATTTCAGTTCGGTGCAGGACGCATTCGACGCCGCCAAGGCCAACGGTCCCGGAATGGATTTGATCTACATCGCCACCAACCAAACCTATTCCGCCCAAGCCTTGTCGATCGACGATCATGACGTGTGGATTTTCGGTGGCGTGCCCGATTGCAGCACGAACACCGTCGTTGCGGGCTCGCGCGCGCATCTGTCGGGCGCCGGCAACGGCGGCCTGCCGGTGCTGTCGATCTCCGTGCCGGGCAGCCGGCGCGGCAACGTGATCGTGTGGGATCTGGAACTGAGCGATGGCCATGCCGACGCCGGGCAAGGGGGTGGCTTGCGCGTCGAAGGCAACCTGCAACTGACGATGAGCGGGCTGTGGCTCCACGACAATTCCGCGCAGGAAGGAGGCGGCGCGTGGTTCAAGGGGCTGGGCGATGGCAGCGCGCTCAGCGTCCAGTCAAGCCATTCGCAGGCCGGCAATGGTTCGATCATCGAAGGCAATCAGGCCGTGCATGGCGGCGGCATCTACGCCGACCTTTGGACCAGCGTGTCGATCGCCGATACCTTGATCAGCGCAAACAATGCCGAGATGGGCG
This sequence comes from Dokdonella sp., assembly GCF_019634815.1. Taxonomy (GTDB): domain Bacteria; phylum Pseudomonadota; class Gammaproteobacteria; order Xanthomonadales; family Rhodanobacteraceae; genus Dokdonella_A. The sequence continues at coordinate 95,272 of NZ_JAHCAP010000001.1, forward strand.
GCGGTGCCTATCTCGCGGGCAGCAGCAGCAATGCCTTTGCCAGCGTCCCGGCCGACGGCCCGACCGGCGGCGGTATCCGCAACAATGTGGCGGATCTCGATGGCGGCGGCATGTACGCGATCGATGGCGCGCATTTCGATTCACTGCGTTATCCGGGACACGCCCAATTCCAGGTGCAGGGCAACCAGGCCGGGCGCGATGGCGGCGGGGTCTACGCCACGAATGGAGCCTCGCTCCAGTTCATCAAGGCGGCGATCATCGGCAATCAGGCCGGCATGAGCGAAGTCGGCCACGGTGGCGGCATCTACGCCGGGAACGGCGCAGGGCTCGTGCTCAGCGCTGGCGCGCCCGACGACGGCAGCGATCGCGGCTGCCTGCAGGCGCTGCCCTGCGCGGCGCTGGATGGCAATGAGGCCGACCTGGGTGGCGGCGCCTTCGCCGATCTGGGCAGCAGCATCAGCGTCGTGATGGCGCGGATTGCCGATAACCACGCACTGGCTGCGGCCGTCCTCGAAGCCCGCGGCACCGATTCGACGATTACCATCGGCTCGGCGCTCGTGCACGGCAATTCCGCCGTGAGCGGCCTGCTGCGGGCACAGGCCGGCGCCAAGTTCGTGCTCACCGGTTCGACGCTTGCCGACAATGCGGTTTCCGTGCTGCTCGATCTGGTCGATGCCGACGCCGAAATCCGCGCGAGCATCCTCCATCAGCCCGGCACGCCCGCGCTGGCGAGCAGTGGCACTTCCAGCCGCATCACGCAATGCGTGATCGCCTCGGATGATTTCGATCCGAGCGGCGATGTGCGCGTGCTCGATCCGCAATTCCTCGACGCCGCGATGCACGACTATCGCCTGGCTGACCAGAGTCTCGCCGTGGATGCCTGCGAGCCAAGCAATGGCTACGGCCGCGATTACGCCTTGCGCCTGCGCGGCATCGACCAGATCGACGTGGCCGACAACGGCGGCCCTTACGACATCGGTGCCTACGAGATGCCCTCGCGCGACGTGATCTTCGCCGATCCGTTCGAGCTGGTCTGGTGACAGGCGCTTGCGTGACTCAAGTGAGGGGATGGCGCAGTCGGCAACGAATTCGCGTCAAGGATCAAGGAGCGTTCCGGTTGCGGTTGCGGTTGCGGTTGCGGTTGCGCCTGCGACCGGTCGCGGATCTTGATCCCAGACATGGAGACGCACATGAAATCCCTGATCAAGGGTTCGCGGCGGCTGCCGCTTGCGAGCCTGATTCTTGTTGCACTTGCCGGACCGACCACGACTTCCTCGGTGGCATCGGCGGCCACATCCGCGCTGGACACCAGCGGCGCCTGGCCCACGGCGCCCGGCGCGACCGTGCGCTTCTACACCAACTGTGATGACGATGGCCTGGGCAGCCTGCGTCAGGCGATCAGCGCCTCGGCCTCGGGCGATTCGGTGCGCGCCTCGCCGACACTCTCGTGCAGCACCATCACCTTGCAGACGCCGCTGATCTTCGGCCAGCAAGACCTCGATATCCGCGGCAATGGCAAGGGACGACCGACGATCACCGCGGCTGCCACGGTCACCGATGGCCTGATCCGCCATCTGGGCGCCGGCCAGCTCAACCTGCAGTTCCTCTCGCTCGAGGGTGGCCGCAAGTACAAGGACGACGGCCAGGCCAAGGGCGGCTGCGTCTACGGCGCGGGCAACGTCGGCCTCAACGTGACCAGCGTGTCCGGCTGCACGGCCAAGGGCGTGGGCTTTCAACAAGGCATCGGTGGCGGCGTGTTCTCGCAAGGCTTGACCTCGTTGCGGTTGAGTGAGGTCAGCGGCAATGTCGCCACCTCCAGCGGCGGTGCTTACGCCAGCGGTGGCGGCATGTACGCCGTGGGTGGCGTGACCCTCGACCGCAGTGTCATCGCGGGCAACGCAACCGACACGACCGGCAACAGTTGGGGCGGCGGCTTCACCACCCCTGGTGGCGCGCAGATCGTCAATTCGGCGCTCATCAACAACAGCGCGAGGGTGTCCGGTGGGGCGCACATCCACCCGCCATCCGCCACCCCGATCTCGATCATCAACACGACCATTTCAGGCAATAGCGCCACGCGCGTGGGCGGCCTCACCTGCGTCGGCACGACCACCATCCTCAGCAGCACGATCAGCAACAATACCTCGCAAGACGGCAGCTCGGGCGGGCGCATCATCGGCGGCGGTCTCGATCTGGGCGCGGGCAACCATGTCATCGCCTCGACCATCATCACCGGCAACTACGCCGGCGGCGAGGGATTTGCCACCAGCATCAACCTCAGTTCATCCACGGGCGCGACCCTGGCCGGCGACCACGACCACATCTCCGGCTCCACGCTGGCCTTGCCCAACGGCACGATCACCACCGCCAGCCAACTGCTGCCGCTCGCGCTCAATGGCTCGAGCCGACCGACCCACGCCCTGAGTCCGACCGACCTGGATGTGGACGCCGGCGTCGCGCCGGTCGGGCAGACCTATGACCAGCGCGGCTTTCCGTTCCTGCGCTCGGTAGGACCCGGTACCGACATCGGCGCCTACGAATACGATCCGGACTACATCTTCCGCGACGGCTTCGATACCGCGTTCGGCGGCCCGCCGGGCTGATGGCGCGCCCACGGATCGCCCAATGCGATCCGTGGGCGTGTTCCGATGGCGGCCCTGCGCGCGTGAAGCGCTACCATGGCGCCAACGCAGTCTACAGTCTCGAAATTCATGCCCCAACGTGCCGGTGACGCAAGCGTATTGATCGTGCAGACCGGCAGCACCCTGCCAATGGTGCGCGCACGGCACGGCGATTTTCCCGACTGGTTCCGGCGCGGTCTGGGTCTGCCTCGCGATGAGGTCGAGGTGATCGATGTCACGGCAGGAGCCGCGCTGCCGGAGCCTGGCCAACATGCGGGCGTGATCGTCACCGGCTCGCCGGCGATGGTCACCGAGCGACTGGACTGGAGCGAGCACGCCGCGCAGTGGTTGCGCGCATCGATCGGTGCCGGCAGCGCCGTACTCGGCGTCTGCTATGGCCATCAGTTGCTCGCCCATGCGCTCGGCGGTCGCGTCGACTACCACCCCGATGGCCGCGAACTGGGCACGGTGTCCATCGAGCGCCTGGGCGAGAGCGTCGACGATCCGCTGCTCGGCGATGCACCGGCTTGCTTTCCCGCGCATGCCTCGCATCAGCAGAGCGTGCTCGAACCGCCGCCCGGCGCGGTGGTGCTGGCGCGTTCGGCGCATGATCCCTTCCACGCGATCCGCTTTGCGCCGCGCGCCTGGGGCCTGCAGTTCCATCCCGAATTCAGCGTCGAGATCATGCGCGGCTACGTCGAGGCGCGGCGGCCCGCACGCAACGGCAACTGCCCGCAGCCTTGCTGCGCGGCACGCGACTGCGCGCCGACGCCCTTCGCCCGCGGACTCCTGCGCCGCTTTCGCAGGCTCGCAACGGGTGTTGCATGAGAGCCCGCGGAATCGCCATGACTTTCGTTGCTTGACGCAAACAGGCCATGCGCCGAGTCTTGCGCGACTTCACATCCGCTTGGGGAAGCCTGTCATGAAGACCCTGCTCTGCCTGTTCGCCTTGATCCTCACGACCCTGGTCGTGGTCATGCCGGCACAAGCCGAGCCGACGACTCCCGGCGCCCGTGAGTTTCCCCCGGGCCTGCAGATCCCGCCCGCGGCGCAGCCCACGCCCGATTTCGATGTCGATCGCGCGACTCAGGCCTATCTCGATCTGCTCACGCCCGAGCAGCGCGCGCTTTCCGATGCCTACTTCGAAGGCGGCTACTGGCTGCAGCTGTGGGGTTTCCTTTACGGCCTCGTGGTCTGCGCGATCTTCCTGTTGACCGGCCTGTCGCGCTGGATGCGCGACCGCGCCGAGCGCATCACGCACAGGCCTTGGCTGCAGACGGTGATCTATGCCTTCCTGTGGATCCTGCTCGGCTTCGTGCTGGCGTTGCCGCTTTCGATCTACAGCGACTTCTTCCGCGAGCATCAGTACGGCCTGGCCACGCAGACCTTCGGCGGCTGGTTCGGTGACCAACTCAAGGGCCTGGCGATCTCGCTGGTGATCGCCCCGCTGCTGATCGCGCTGCTGTATCGCGCGGTGCGCCGCGCGGGCGCGCGCTGGTGGATCTGGGCCAGCGGCGGTGCCTTCGTGTTCATCATGCTCATGGCGATGCTCTCGCCGGTCTACCTGTCGCCGATCTTCAACGACTACAAGCCACTGCGCGAAGGCCCGGTGCGCAGCGCCGTGCTCTCGCTCGCGCGCGCCAACCAGATCCCCACCGACAACGTGGTCGAATTCGATGCCTCGCGCCAGACCACGCGCATCAGCGCCAATGTCTCGGGATTTGCCGGCACCACGCGCGTATCGCTCAACGACAACCTGCTCGACAAGACCTCGCTGCCCGAGATCAAGGCGGTGATGGGCCACGAGATGGGGCACTACGTGCTCAACCATTCGCTGCGGTTGATGATCTACATCAGCCTGGTCCTGACGCTGGGCTTCTTCTTCGTGCACGTGGTGTTCGACCGGCTGCTCGCGCGCTGGGGTCGGCGGCTGGGTCTGCGCGATCGCGGTGATACCGCGGCCTTGCCGCTGGCAGTCGCGGTGTTGTCGACGTTCTTCCTGCTGATGACGCCGGTCACCAACTCGATCACGCGCCAGGCCGAGGCCGAAGCCGACATGTTCGGACTGGACGCCGCACGCGAGCCGCATGGCTTTGCAATGGCGGCGATGCGGTTGTCGACCTATCGCAAGATCCACCCCGGGCCGCTCGAGGAAATCGTCTTCTACGACCATCCCAGCGGCTACGCACGCGTGCATGGCTCGATGATCTGGCTCAAGGAGAATCTCGAGCTGGTTCGGCGCACCGAGGCCGAGCGCGCGGCACGGGGCACCGCACCGCAGTGAGGCCAATCCACGCAACGCGGTCCGGTTGATTTTCCTGATGGGAAGAATGGCCCCGACGCCGATTCCCTTCAGCGGGTCTTGCGCTTCTTCCACATGGCCAGCCGCTCGGGATGCGGCCACGCGGTGTACAGCTCCACCGCGGAATCGACCACGTCCTGCGCGCGCGGGTGTCCGGGGCCAAAACCCTCGGCTTGCGCGAAGATGTCCCAGGCGTGGTCGAGTTGCGCCTGCGCCTCGGGATAGCGGTGCAGGCGAATCAGGATGGTGGCGTATTCGCGCGACATGATCGCGCGCATCGGATTGTCGCCGAAGGCGGCATCGGCATTGCGCGCCGCATCGCGCGCATGCCGTTCGGCACCCGCCAGATCACCGGCATCGCGCAACAACAACGAAAGATTCGACTCGGCAATCACCGTGGCCGGGCTGACTTCGCCATAAAGCCGGATCGCAAGGGCGAGCGCGCGTTCGTAGTAGGGCCGCGCCTCTTCATTGTGCCCTTGCTGACGGATGAAACTGCCCAGATTGCTCACCAGGCGCAGGGTGAGTGGATGATCCTTGCCGAATACACGCTCATAGATCGGCAATTCCGGCTCGAGCAAGGCCTGCGCATCGGCGAAGCGTTTCTGTTCCGCGTAAACGACGGCGAGGCTGTTGATTGCGCTCAAGGTGCGCGAATGTTCAGCGCCGAAACGAGCCTTGCAGTGCGCGACCAACTCCAGCGCCAGAGGCTGCGCGACGTCCAGATGCGCGGTCTCCGACTCCAGCGTGACCAGACCATTCATCGTGTCGAGGGTCTCGTCGCTGTCGACACCTGCCACTCTTCGCTGCAGCGCGAGCACGCGCTGGTAACGCTCGCGCGCTTGCTCGGTGGCGCCGGTGTTGTATTCGACGCCGGCCAGCACCGACTCGACGACCAGCCGGTCACGATCGTCGGCGGGCAGGCTCGCGACGAGGCCGAGCGCCTGCTCGGCCTGCACCAGCGCCTCCTTGGCATGTCCCTGGTTGTCCAGATTGAGCGCCGAACTCGCGAGCAGCCGCGCCCGCGCGCTGGCGCCCATCCCGGCAGCCGCGGCAGCGGCGATCGCCGTGGCGTAGTGTTCGCTTGCGATCGCGCCCTCACCGATCGCCGCATAGCTGCCGGCGATCGTGCGTTCGATATCGGCGCGCACGGCCGGTTGGCCGACCAGTTCCTTGTCGGCGCGTTGCGCGGCCGAATCGAGCAGCAGCCGCATGAGGCTGCGATCCATGCCCTTGGCCCGATTGGGATCGATGCCTGCGAGCATGCCGCGCACGAACTCGGACACCTGGGCGGCCTTGTTTGCCTCCACCTGGGCCAGGCGCGCGGATTCCCGCGCGGCATTGCGTCCCTGCAATGCCAGCACGATGCCGGCAACCAGGGCCACCGCAATCATGGCGGCCGCGACCAGACCCAGGCGATGCCGCAAGACGAAGGTGCGGGCGAGATACCAGCGCGTGGGTGCGATCGCAATCAGCGGTCGATTCGCACGATAGCGCTCGAGGTCTTCGGCCAGCGCCGAAGCCGAGGGATAACGGTCCTCGCGTTCGGTGGCCAGCGCCTTGCGCAGGATCGCACGCAGCGAAGCAGGCAAGTTGCGCGCAGCGGCCAGCAAGGAATCCGTCGGCGCCGGTGGCCCGCCTGCCGCGTCTTCCACGGCCGCGAGCAAGGTCGCGTGCAGGCCCTTGCGCGAAGCATGCGGCGCCGAGGCGAGGCTGGCCGCGTCGCAACCGGTGAGCAATTCGCACAGCATCACGCCCAGGGCGTAGACATCGCTGCGGGTATCCAGATCGCGTCCGCCGCGCGCCGACTGCTCGGGGCTCATGTAGGCCAGCGTCCCGGCCTGCTCGTCCACGCGCACGCTCACCTCGACCACACCATCGGCGGATGCACCGCCCCCGATGGCGATGCCGAAGTCGATGATGATCGGCAGCGGCACGCCATCGACTTCGCGTACCAGCACATTCGCCGGCTTGAGGTCGCGATGGATGATGCCCTTCTGGTGCGCGTGCTGGACACCGTGGCAAATGCGTTTGAACAGCGCGATGCGCTGGCTGCGGTCCAGGGCGTGTTCACGGCAGAATTGCGCCAGCGGTTCTCCCTCGACCCATTCCATGGCCAGGTAGGGATGCCCGTCTTCGGTCGTACCCGCATCGAATACCTGCGCGATCGACGGGTGCTGCATTTGCGCCAACGCCTGGCGCTCGACATCGAAATAGGCGCGCGCGAGCGGGCTGGCCACCTGCTCGCGGATCAGCTTGAGCGCGACCTTGCGCCGCACCGGGCGCAGCTGCTCGGCCAGATAGACCCGACCCATGCCGCCCTCGCCGAGCAAGGCGCGGATCTCGTAGACGCCCAATTGCGTACCCGGAGCCAGTTCGGCCGACGGGCCGGCGGCACAGGCGCTGCGCGGCAGCAGCTCGGTGGCATCATCGGTCATCGGTGGCTGCGATGGCATTGCACGAGACTCCCGGAAACGCGCCCCGCTGGACGCGCGCGGGCACAGGGGGAGAGTGTAAGGCGCTGCGGCGATGCGCGCGCGAACCCTCGCAGCTGGCTACACTGATGGCAAACCCTGGCCGGGCTTGCCTGCATGCGCACAATCGGGCGCGACTCCACCACTCCCACCACGCAGCCGCGCACCCTTCGCCCAGCGCACGGTGCGGGCGATGCGAACGGTGCGGACGCCTGCCTGGTGGTCCTGCAGGGACCCTCGCTGGGCCAGCGCATCGATCTTGGTGACGGCGAGCTCACGCTTGGACGCGGCGATGATGCGAGTTTTCGCATCGACGAACGCAGCGTATCGCGCCTGCATGCCCGCATCTGGCGCCAAGACGGCAGTTGGCGGCTGCGCGACCTGGGTTCGACCAATCGCAGCCTGCTCAACGATGTTCCGGTCGAGGAAGCCGAGCTCAGCGACGGCGACTACATCACCATCGGCAGCTGCGTGCTCAAGTTCATGGCGCGCACCTCGGTCGAAGCGCGCTACCACGACGAGATCTACCAGCTGGCCACGCGCGATCCACTCACCGGCCTGAGCAATCGCCGCCACTTCCTCGACCTGATCGAGCGCGAACTGCAGCGCGCGAACCGCCACGATCGCGCCTTGTGCCTGCTGATCATCGATCTCGACCACTTCAAGGCGATCAACGATCGGCATGGCCACATCGCCGGCGATCAGGTGCTGGAAAGGCTTGGCAGCGCGCTGCAATCCTTGGCGCGCGACGAGGCAATCGCAGCGCGCATCGGCGGCGAGGAATTCGCGATCGCCCTGCCCGAGCACGATCTGGTTGCCGGCGCCGCGGTGGCCGAGCAGGTACGCGGCACGATCGCCGCACTCGAATTCACGCTGCCCGATGGGCCGACCACGATCACGGTCAGCGTGGGCGCGGCCACATGGCGCCCCGGCATGCAGCGCGTCGGCGACCTGATGGGTGCCGCCGACGAGGCGCTCTACCGCGCCAAGCAGCTCGGGCGCAACCGCGTCGAGCTGGGATGAATTGGGTCATGAAATCGCACGAAGTGGGGTCAGGCGCAATTTCCGATCACCATCGCCGGCTTGATCCCTCATGCCGGAAAAATGCCTGACCCCGATTCAAGCGTCCCTCACTTCACCACTTCGCCGCCCTTGAGCACGAAGCGCACATGCTCGAGTCTCGAGATGTCGGTGAGCGGATCGCCATCGACGGCGATCAGGTCGGCATAGCGCCCCGGCTGCAGCGAACCGACCTTGTCGCTCCAGCCGAGCAGCTCGGCGGCCTGGGTCGTGGCGGCCTGGATCGCCTGCATCGGGGTCATGCCCCACTCCACCATCTTGGCGAACTGCTTGGCGTTCCAGCCATGCGGATACACGCCCGCGTCGGTGCCGAAAGCCATCTTCTCGCCCGCGCGCACCGCGCGGCGGAAGCTCTCGCGCTGGGTGCGCCCGACGAGCTTTTCCTTGTCGATCTGGTTCTGCGGCACGCCGAGCTTGGCGTATTCGGAAAGAATGTAGTCATCGTTGTAGACGTCGAAGTCGAGCCAGGTGCCGCGCTGCCTGGCGAGCTTGAGCCCCTCGTCATCGATGAAGCTGCAATGTTCGACCGAATCGACACCGGCCTTGATCGCCATCTTGATCGCCTCCGCGCCATGCGCATGCGCGGCGACCTTGCGGCCCCAGCGATGCGCCTCGTCGACCAGCGCATTCATTTCATCCTGCGTGTACTGCGCCGCGCCGACCGATTCCTCGTTGCTGAGCACGCCCGCGCCGGCCATGAACTTGATCACGTCGGCGCCGCGCTTGACGTTTTCGCGCACGCGCTGGCGGATCGCATCGACGCCATCAACCACGCCATTGGCACCGTGGAACTCGATGTTGGGTGCGAAACCCGTGCCGCCATCGGCATGGCCACCGGTCGCGCCGAGCGCAATCCCCGCGGCAAGGATGCGCGGTCCGGGAATCTGGCCGCGGTCGATCGCATTGCGCAGGGCGATGTCGATGTACTGGTTCGAGCCCAGATTGCGCACCGTGGTGAAGCCCGCTTCGAGCGTGCGCCGCGCCGAGCTGGGCGCAAGCACCGCGGTGTCGATCGGGCCGAGCGTGAGGATGTCCTTGTAATAGTTGCCGCTGCCGAAGGTGGGATCGAAGTCCAGGTGCACGTGCACGTCGATCAGGCCTGGCAACAGGGTCGCATCACCGAGGTCGATCCGCTCGTCGTAGCCGGCGGGAATGGCCCCGCCACTGCGCACCTCGATGATGCGATCGCCCTGGATCAGCACCAGCGGATGCTCGATGACCTTGCCCTGCTCGGGCGCAATCAGGCGCGCGGCGGTCACCGCGAGCTGACGCGGCGCGGGCGCTTCGACGGCGCCCGCGGTGGTGGCAAGGGCAAGTCCAAGGACACAGAGCAGTCGGCGCATGGCGGCGTCCACGAGGTGGGGGAATTTCACGTTAGCAGGAGGCGAGCGCGCCGTCGCGGGCGATTGGTCACGGGGTGGTCGCTGGCCCACGATTGGCTTCGCGCCACCCCGACGTGACAAAATCACCCGCTCGACCCGCCCGTCGCCCATTGCATCCGGAGTCGCCTGATGGCCACGCAAGAAATCAAGGTTCCCGACATCGGTAGCCACGGCAACGTCCCGGTGATCGAGGTATTGGTCAAGGTTGGCGACACGGTTGCCAAGGATCAGGGCCTGGTCACGCTGGAATCGGACAAGGCGACGATGGAAGTACCCGCCACCGTTGCCGGGGTGGTGCAGACGGTGGCCGTCAAACTCGGGGATGAAGTCTCGACCGGTCACGTCGTTGCGATCATCGAAACCAGTGGGGCCGCGGCAGCGCCCAAGCCCGCGGCTGCGGCCACGCCGGCGCCCGCTGCGGTCGTTGCGCCGCCGCCTGCGCCCAGCCCAAGCGCAGTTCCTGCGGTCGCATCCGCGCCCGTCGCCCCGACAGCCACGCCCACGCGCACGCCGCCGGTCGCCTTCGACGCCAGCGCACTGATGCCCGATCAGGTGCCCTACGCGAGCCCCGCGGTGCGCCGCTTCGCGCGTGAACTGGGCGTTGACCTCACCCAGGTCAAGGGCAGCGAGCGCAAGGGCCGCATCAGCAAGGAAGACGTGCAGAACTTCGTCAAGTCCGCACTCGCCGGCGGCGGTTTCGCGCGCGCCGCGGGTGGCGCTGGCGGCCTCAACCTGCTGCCGTGGCCGAGCGTCGATTTTGCCAAGTTCGGCCCGGTGGAAACCAAGCCGCTGTCGCGCATCAAGAAGATCTCCGGCGCCAACCTCGCACGCAACTGGGCGATGATTCCGCACGTCACCCAGTTCGACCACGCCGACATCACCGAGCTGGAAGCCCTGCGCGTGCAGCTCAACAAGGAAAACGAGAAGTCCGGCATCAAGCTCACCATGCTCGCCTTCCTCGTCAAGGCGGTGGTCGCGGCACTGAAGAAGTTCCCCGACTTCAACGCCTCGCTCGATGCCAGCGGCGAGACCCTCACGCTCAAGCAGTACTTCCACGTCGGCTTTGCCGCGGACACCCCCAACGGTCTGGTCGTGCCCGTGCTCAAGGACGCCGACAAGAAGGGCGTGATCGAAATCGCGCAGGAAAGTGGCGAACTGGCGAAGAAGGCGCGCGAAGGCAAGCTCGGCCCCGCCGACATGCAGGGTGGATGTTTTTCCATCTCCTCGCTCGGCGGCATCGGCGGCACCGCCTTCACGCCGATCGTCAATGCGCCGGAAGTGGCGATCCTGGGCGTGTCGAAGTCATCGATCCAGCCGGTCTGGGACGGCAAGGCATTCCAGCCGCGTCTGTTGCTGCCGCTGTCGCTCAGCTATGACCACCGCGTGATCGACGGCGCCGCTGCCGCGCGCTTCACCGCGTATCTGGGCCAGGTGCTCGCCGACATGCGCCGGGTCCTGCTCTGAGCAAGCCGTTCCGGGGCTCGCGCACGCTGCAAGCGTGCGCGCCGCCATCGGACTGGCCGGGCATCCTGCTAGAGTAGGCCGATGCCGCTGATCCTTCGCGCCGCGTGCGCCGCCGTCCTCACCGTTTGCGCCGCCACCGCCACCGCCACCGCCACCGCTGCCGCGCGCGCGCCCGCCTCGCCACCACCATCGGCCAGCCAGGCTGAGCGCGAATTCGCTGCCGAAGTCGCCCGCGAGGGCGGTCCTGCCGCCGATGCGGTGTTGCAGACGCTGGCCAAGGCCAAGCTGCAGCAGTCGATCCTCGACGCGATCGCGCGCCCGGCCGAAGCGACGAAAACCTGGGCGCAGTATCGGCCGATCTTCATCACGCAGAAGCGCATCGATGACGGCATCGCGTTCTACCGTGACAACCGCGAGCTGATCGATCGCATCGCCACGCAATATGGCGTGCCCGCCGAGATCATCGTCGCGATCATGGGCGTGGAGACCGGCTACGGCAAGATCACCGGCAAGTACCGCGTGCTCGATGCGCTGGTCACGCTCGCGTTCCACTATCCGCCGCGCGAGAAGTTCTTCCGTGGCGAACTCAAGCAACTGTTCCTGCTCGGCGATGCGCACCTGGCGTTTCCGATCGACCAGCTGCGCGGCTCCTATGCCGGTGCGATGGGCTGGGGCCAGTTCATGCCGACCAGCATCGCGAAGTGGGCGCGCGACGAGGATCGCGACGGCCGCATCGACCTGTGGGCTTCGCTGCCCGACATCAGCGCGAGCATTGCCAATTATTTCGTCGAACACGGCTGGCAGGCTGGCGCGCCAGTCGCGGTGCGCGCGCAGCCCGCCGCCGACGCCAAGCCGCTCGCCGATCCGGGCATCGAACCGATCTATCCCTTGCAGCAGATGGAAGCCTGGGGCTACGCACCGATCGAGCGCGTGGACGCTGCCACACCCTCGACCCTGCTCACGCTCGAAGGCGAGCAAGGTCGCGAATACTGGCTGGTGTTCGGCAATTTCCGTGCGATCACGCGCTACAACAAGAGCCCGCTGTACGCGATGGCGGTGTTCCAGCTGGCGCAGGAAATCGCGGCGGGAGCCGCCGCGCCGTGATGCTCGCGCGCCTGCTGGCGCCGCTGCTGTTGCTGTGCGCCTTGCTGACCGCTTGCGCCAGTCGCGCGCCGCGCCGCGCCGAATCGACACCGAAGCAGCCTGCAGCCACAGGCGGCATCGACGATGACGTCTCGCGACCACAGTCGCAGCGCTATCGGCATGGCAGCGATTTCGGCCCCGCTGGAGCGCCGATCGACGTGTCGAAGATTCCCGAGCCCGTGCCCAAGGTCGAGCCGCGCTCGCGCTACGGCAACAAGGAACGCTACGAAGTGCTGGGCAAGAGCTATCACGTGCTGCCCGATGCACGCGGCTATGTCGAGCGCGGGATTGCCTCGTGGTATGGCAACAAGTTCCACGGTTATCTCACCTCCTCGTTCGAGAAGTACGACATGTACGCGTTCAGCGCCGCGCACAAGACGCTGCCGCTGCCCAGCTACGCGCGCGTGACCAATCTCGACAACGGCAAGAGCGTGATCGTGCGCATCAACGATCGCGGCCCCTTCCACGACAACCGCCTCATCGACCTGTCCTACGCCGCCGCGGTGAAGATCGGCGTGTGGCCCAAGGGAACCGGGTTGGTGGAAGTACGTGCGATCGACCCGAGCCGCGGCGGCGATGCCGGCAGCGCAAGTGCAAGCGCGCCCGCGCCGATCGAACAGGCGGCCGTCTCGGCCAAACCGGCCAGCAACGGCGCCGCAACCGCTCCCGACAGCAGAACGCCTGCATTCGGCCACGCACTCCTCTACCTGCAACTGGGCGCATTCGGTGAGCGCGCCAATGCGCAGCGTGCGCTGGCACAGGCGCAGCGCGCCGGGCTTGCCGATGTTTCGATCGTGACTGCAAATGTCGAAGGTCGCAGCATTCATCGCGTGCGCCTTGGTCCGCTGGCCGATGCCGCAGCCGCCGATGCCATGAGCCGGCGCATCGAGCGCCTCGGGCTGGGCACGCCGCGCGTGGTGATCGAAAACTGAACGCATGAACATCCGCCGACCACGCGGCAAAAAGTGCTGAAAACGGCGTGTCTTGTGCGGCTTGCTCTGCGACAATCACGCTTTGTTCGTCGTTGTGAAGCCTCCACGCATGAAGCTGTCCGTCTTCGTCCTTGCCGCCGCTTGCGCATTGATCTGCACAAGCGTGCCGGCCGCTCCACCTCATCACACCAAAGCCGCGGCGGCGAAAGCCAAGCGCAGCACCAAACCAGTGAGCAAGCCTGCAACCGCGAACACGCTGGCGATTGCCACCGGCGTGGTTGCCGGCAGCGCCAGCACCGCCGCCGGGAAAGCCGCTGCCAGCGGCAGCGCGCAGGAAAATCTGCCGAGCCCGCAGGCCGTGCCCAAGCCGGTACCCGCCGCCAATGCCGCAGCGGGTACGGGGCCGATCCCGCCGCCACCCGCGATCGATGCCAAGGCCTGGCTCTTGATGGACTACGCCAGCGGTCAAGTGCTTGCGCAGTCGAACATGGATCAGCGCGTCGCGCCCGCCTCGATCACCAAGGTGATGACCTCTTACGTGGTCTCGGCCGAACTGGCGCAGGGCAAGATCAAGCTCGACGACAAGGTCACGATCAGCGAGAAGGCCTGGCGCTCGGGCGGCGCGGGCACCGATGGCTCGACCAGCTTCCTGCAACTGGGCAGCCAGGTGCCGCTCAAGGACCTGCTCTACGGCATGATCATCCAGTCGGGCAACGACGCCGCGATTGCGCTGGCCGAATACACCGCAGGCTCCGAGGACATCTTTGCCCAGCTCATGAACCAGTACGCGCAGCGACTGGGCATGAGCGGCACGCATTTCGTCGATGCCAGCGGCCTGCCCAATCCCGAGCACTACACCACCGCGCATGACGTGGCGCTGATGTCGCGTGCGCTGATCCACGACTATCCCGACGAGTACAAGATCTACGCGATCAAGGAATTCGAGTGGAACGGCATCAAGCAGCACAATCGCAACACCCTCCTGTGGCGCGATGACAGCGTCGACGGCATCAAGACCGGTCATACCTCCGAAGCCGGCTTCTGCCTTGCCACCTCGGCACAGCGCGGCGAGCAACGTCTGATCGCCGTGGTGATGGGCGCACCCAGCGAGAAGGCGCGCGCCGATGACAATCAGGCCCTGCTCAATTACGGCTTCCGCTTCTACGAGACGCACAAGCTCTACGCCGCGAACGCGCCGCTGGTTGCGCCGGAATTCTGGAAGGGCGCCAGCGACACACTGCCGCTGGGCGTTGCCGAGGATGTGCTGGTGACTTTTCCACGCGGTCGCTATGGCGAGCTCAAGGCCAATCTGGACATGCCCTCGCGTCTGGTTGCGCCGATCGCCAAGGGCCAGCAGGTCGGCAGCCTGCACGTGACGCTCGATGGCAAGTCCCTGCTCGAGCGCCCCTTGATCGCGCTCGCCGATGGCGCCGAAGGTGGCTTCTTCAAGCGCATGAGCGATGGCATCTGGATGTGGTTCAAGGGCGATGCGGGTGGCACGGTTTCGACCGAGGCGGCCAAGGCGCAATGAGCCTTTGATTCCCGGCGCGTGCCTCCATATCGTTGAGCCACGATCGGCGCCACGCAATTCGGAGCACGCATGAAAGACCTCGGTGAAATCAGGCCAGACAACCCCCAGCAGGGTTTCCAGTTTCCCGGCGTGTTCGAAATCACCGCGCTGGGCAGCGCTCGCGCCGAGCTCGAGAACGAAGTGCTGCGCATCATCGGCGACGCGGGCCTGAGCGTGCTGGCCGAAGCGGTGCGCGTGCGGCCCTCGCGCGAAGGCAACTACGTTTCGGTCACCGCGAGCTTCATGTGCCCCACGCGCGAGAAATACGACGAGGTGCATGCGGCGCTGCGCGCGCACCCGGATATCCGCTGGACGCTGTGACGATCTGACCGATTGAAGGTGGCCAGATGATCTGATCGGATCTACTCGCCCTTGGCCTTGCTTGCCCAGGCCCTGGGTTGCCAGTCTGCGGGCGGGTCGGCTTTGCCGGCACGCGCAGCGGCAGCACGGATGGCGGCGAGTTCACCCTTGGCGACATAGTCATCGGCGAAGGCGTCAGTCATCCTGTCCGACATCGAGGCTTGCTCCTGCCACCAGGCAATGCGTCGTGCGAATGCACGATCTTCATCCTCGAGCGCGCCCAGATTCAGCAGGGTCCTGGTGCCCACCGCAGTCACCAGCAGTGATGTGCCCGAATGCAACAGCAGGCGCGCGACCGCAATGCAGTCGTCGCGCAACACAGCGGCATTGGCGGCGTTGCTTTTTCCGCACGCGCGCGCGAACCCATTCATGCTGCCGAACGCCGGGCTGCCCATGCCGAGCATCAGTGCTCCACTGACCGCAGCCCATTTGTCGAGATCGACGGCGTCACCGCTGATGCCCTCACGCGCGAACATCTCGCGGTACGACTCGGGTACCGGTTGGCGCTGAAATGCCGCATGCAGCAATTCGAACGCGGCGAGACTGTAATCGTCATAGCGGCTGCCAGTGGCGGCGCGATGCAGGAGCTGAGCCACATCGGCCCCGTCTTTCATTGACGCCAGCCAGACGAAGGCGTTGTCGGCATCAAGTTGCTGCAGGCGAACCAGAGCCGGCGCGCTGGCCGATGCATCGCCGAGCGCAAGCCATTGCACGAAGGCATTGCCCGGGTTGGCCGCGGCCAGATCAGCCAAGTCCGTGTCAGCCAAGGCGTCGGCAGACCCGCCAGCCGCACTCGCTCCTTGCCGTTCGCGGGCAGACATGCCCTTGCGCATGTTCTCGACGAAAAAGCCGAGCGCACGTTCACGCTCGTCGCTGCGTGCTGCAAGATCGCTGGCGATTGCGCTCAGGTAACTCGACCAGGCGTCTTCGGCACGACCGCTCTCTTCACGCATGCGCTCGGCCGAGGAAACCCAGCCTGGCGGCGGCGTTGCCGGCAAGCCCAAACGTTCGAGGCGGTGCGTGGTGGCGGCGATGTCGCCATCGGCATTGCGCCAGTCGCTGGCCAAGCCGGTATCGACGGCGCCAAACAACTCGGCATTGTGCGCGGGTGTTGCCGCGTTCTCGATCAGGTACTGCAATTGGTAGCGCTGCTCGGCAAGCTCGTCCTGCGTCGCGCCCGCCGCGGCAAGCATTTTCAGACCGGTCTGGCGCAAACTGATGCTGCTGCCCTTGTCGGCGAGGAGCTCGCCCGCGCGCGCGCACCAACCCAGTCGTTGCAAGGCGCTGTCCTGCGCGGCGTCGGGCTTGCACACTGCTTCGAGCTTGTCGTCGACCGCTCCACGGCTGCGGTCGCCTTGCTGCAAGGCCTGCAGCAGCGCGAGGTCCCGTGCCGGCCCGGCGGGTTCTTGCACATGGGCACCCTCCATTGCCTCCGCGAACGAATTGAGCCAGCTCGGATGCTGCGCGTACAAACGCCGCCACAGGCGCACGAGTTCACCCTGATGATCGCTGGCGCGACTTGCACCGGCCATGCGCGCCAGCGCGGTGTCGATTCCGGCCGCATCGCCCTTGGCTACGGCCAAGGCGACCGCGTACTGCCATGCCGCGGCATTGTCGGCCTCCAGACGCACGAGATTGGCGACCTCGGCCTCGGGCCACTGGGTCGGCCCGCATTGGCTGCTGAAATAGCTGCCGTCCTCAGCTGCGACCCACTGCACGAAGGCATCGTCGGGAGCGAGTTCCACGGCGCGCTGTTTGATTTCTTCGGGTTTGGGCAGCAGCTTGTTGGCCACGTCGTCCGGGTCGAGCCATAGGCTCCCCGCCAACACCTGTACGCGCGGCGAGGGATCGGCACGCAGCAGTTCGAAGCGTTCGCGCTCCATCTGCCGGTAGTTGGCCATGTCATCGACGTCGGCCCACGCGGTCTGCGCGCATCCGGCAAGCAGGACTCCGCTGCACAGGGTCGCAAGGCGCATCGTCACTCTCCAGTGGGAGCTCATGGGAGCACTCTAGCGCAGCGGTCGTGGCGATTGCGGGGCAAATCGGTGACCCTGTTGGGAATTTCGCCCTCGCCCCAATCTGCAGCCCATGTCCCGTCCCGTTCTCGTGCGCCGCCTCGGACGCCAGCCCTACGAACCGACATGGCGCGCCATGCAGGCGTTCACCGACACGCGTGGCGCCGATACCCTCGATGAGCTGTGGCTGCTTGAACACGCGCCGGTGTTCACGCTCGGTCAGGCCGGCAAGTGGGAGCACGTGCTGCTGCCCGGCGAGATCCCGGTGCTGCCGGTCGATCGTGGCGGTCAGGTCACTTATCACGGTCCAGGGCAGATCGTGGCCTATCCGCTGTTCGATCTGCGTCGCATGAAACTGGGCGTGCGCGAGCTGGTCGAGCGCATCGAGCAAGCAGTGATCGACACCCTGGCCGAGTGGAACATTCTCGCCCAGCGCCGTGTCGGGGCACCGGGCGTCTACGTCGGTGAGGCGAAGATCGCCGCACTCGGCCTGCGCGTGCGTCGCGGCTGCAGCTTTCACGGACTGGCTTTCAACGTGGGCATGGACCTGGAGCCATTCCATCGCATCAATCCCTGTGGATATCAAGGGCTTGCGGTAACCCAAGTCATGGATCTGGGCGGCCCGGGCAGCGTCGATCGGGTGGCCGATGTCCTGCTTGCCGAGTTCGTGCGCCAATTCGATCTGCTGCCACGCGAAGCCGGCACGGACCTGCCCGGGGACGCCTCCGGTCTCACCCGCAGCGCCTGAGTCGCTGCGGAACGATTGCGCCATGTGTGCTGTCCAAGCCGCCCCCAACCGACCACCGGAGCGGCTTGATTTGTCGCGCACACGCCCGCAAACCCTGTGCCAAGGGCAACGCTTTGTGGCTGCGCAACACGTATCATGTCGCCGGTCGGGTGCGCGCCGTTGTTGCGGCGTGACTTGCGAGAACCACCCCGAGGCGTCGTCGCGCGCCCTGTGCAGTCATTTGGAGCAAGCAATGCGGAAGTTCCTCATCGTCGCGTTCGCCCTCGCGTTCGCGAGCCTCGCCGTCGCCAAGCCAGCGGAATCACCTGCGCTGGCGCCGGTGCTCAAGCCCACGCCGACCCAGGCCGAGGCGGCGATCTGGGCGACGCGCTTCCTCACCCACTTCCATTACGAGCCGATGCCGCTCGACGATGCGATGTCGGCAAGGATCTACAAGCACTATCTCGATGCGCTCGACGGCGACAAGTTGTTTTTCACCCAGGCCGACATCGACAAGTTCGAGCGCTTCAAGGACAAACTCGACGACGCGATCTACGACCAGGACCTGTCGGCGCCCTACGCGATCTTCAACATCTACGAACAACGCGTCGCCGATCGCATCGCCCATGCGCGCGCGCTGCTGGTCAAGGGTTTCGACTTCAGCAAGCAGGAGAACTACGACTACGACCGCGAAAAGGCCGCCTGGCCCAAGGATGCGGCCGAGCTCGACGATCTGTGGCGCAAGCGCATCAAGAACGACTGGTTGCGCCTCAAGCTTGCCGGCAAGAACGACAAGGACATCCGCGAGACGCTCGACAAGCGTTACGCGAACTATCTCGATCGCGTGCGCCAGCTCAACAGCGAGGACGTGTTCCAGACCTTCATGAATGCCTACGCCTCGTCGATCGAGCCACACACCAATTACCTGGGCCCGCGTGCCTCGCAAAACTTCGACATCGCGATGAAGCTTTCGCTCGAAGGCATCGGCGCGGTGCTGCAGCGCGAGGACGACTACACCGCGATCCGCGAAATCGTGCCGGGCGGGCCCGCCTCGCTGTCGGGCAAGCTCAAGGTCGGCGATCGCATCGTCGGCGTCGGCCAGGGCGAGAGCGGGCCGATTCTCGACGTGATCGGCTGGCGCCTGGACGATGTGGTCGAGAAGATCCGCGGCACCAAGGACACCACGGTGCGGCTGGAAGTGCTGCCCGCCGATGCCGGCCCCGACGGCAAGCATTTCACGCTGGCCCTGGTGCGCAAGAAGGTCAGCATCGAGGAGCAGGCGGCCAAGAAGTCGGTGATCGAAATAAAGGACGGCGCGCAGGTGCGGCGCATCGGCGTGATCTCGCTGCCGACCTTCTATCAGGATTTCGACGCACGCCGGCGCGGCGACAGGAACTACAAGAGCGCCACGCGCGACGTCGAGAAACTGCTCGGCGAACTCAAGGCCGACAAGGTCGATGGCGTGATCGTCGACCTGCGCAACAACGGCGGCGGCTCGCTGTCGGAAGCCACCGATCTCACCGGGCTGTTCATCGACAAGGGGCCGGTGGTGCAGGTGCGCAATGCCAGCGGCCAGGTCGAGGAGAACAGTGATGAGAAAGCCGGCATGGCCTGGGACGGTCCGCTCGCGGTGCTGGTCAATCGTGGCTCGGCCTCGGCCTCGGAAATCTTCGCCGCAGCGATCCAGGATTACGGCCGCGGCGTGATCATCGGCGAGCCCACCTTCGGCAAGGGCACGGTGCAGAACCTGGTCGACCTCGACGATGTCGCGCGCAACGAAAAGCCGACCTTCGGCGAGGTCAAGATGACGATCGCGCAGTTCTTCCGCGTCAACGGCGGCTCGACCCAGCTGCGCGGCGTCACCCCCGACGTCAGCTTCCCGCTCACCGTCGACGCCAAGGATTTCGGCGAGTCGAGTTACGACAACGCCCTGCCTTGGACTTCGATCGCGCCGGCCAAGTACACGCCGGTCGGCAACCTCAAGACCATCGTGCCGATGCTGATCCAGCGTCACGACGCGCGCGTCGCCCATGAGGTGGCGTGGCAGAATTTCGAGGCCGACCTCGCCGATGCACGCAAGCTGCGCGTGGAAAAGACGATCTCGCTCAACGAGGTCGAGCGCCGCAAGCAACGCGATGAGCAGGAAGCCAAGCGCAAGGCGCGCGACAGCGAGAATGCGCGCGCCGACGCGGCCGATGCCGCCGGCTCGGCGGTGCCTGCCGCCGACCCGGCCGCGCAGTCGGTGCAGAAGATCCACGAATCGGCGGGGATTGCGCGCGCCGACACCACCGGCAAGGCAGGTGCCGACGCCGGCAAGCCCGTCGCCAAGCCGGCCAGCACGGCCAGCGGCGCCGCAACGAGCGCGGACGAAGATGAGGACACAAGCCTTGGCAGCGACGATGGACTCACGCCCGACGAGCGCGGCGTGAGCGGCGAACTCGCCCGCGAGAAGCAGGCCAAGGCACGCCGCGACGTGATCCTGGATGAAGCCGCGCACATCCTTGCCGACGAGATCGATCTGCTGCGTGCCGATCACAAGCTCGCCGCACAGGTGCTTCCGCACTCGGCGACCACACCCGCCGTGGTCGACTGACAGCAAAACCTCACGTGCCGCCCGTGCATGGGCGGCACGTTGATGCAGGCCCCGGGATTCGAAACCGGCGACGAAGATCGCATCGTCGGGGACGTGTTGCAATTCATGTGCGCCGATATCGGTGGCGACGCCGACATCGCGCGCATCGATGGTCAAGGACGTGGCCGGTCCATGCACGGTGAATTCGTTGATTTCGACCGGGATCACGATCCGGTCCTGGCTGAAGCTGGTCGCGCTGCGCAGGGTGCCGGCGCTGCCATCATCGGCGCAGCGGGCGACGGGCAGGGTGGTTCCGCCAGGGATCCCGACGTCATGACCAGCCGCCAGCACAGGCATGGCCGCAGCGCCGATTGCATCGGCAAGGGGCGCTGCCAGACAAGTCGCACATGGAGAAAGGCGAAGGTCGGAAAGGCTTGACGCAACAGGCTCGGGATTCATCATGGAGGCCCATGTGGAGAGGCCTCGATCCCAGCGAATATTTCCGGATTGCCTTGCGGATGACGCAAACCAGCGGACGCCTGAGACCGACCGCTGCTTGCGCCTGTGACCGCGTTGTCATCCTGACCGCCTTGACCATCCGCGGGCCGGTGCGAGCGAATGATCCGGGGAAGTTGCCGCGGGAATTTCAGCTGTGTTTGCGCTACAACTGCCTTGCACCGCGCAGCCCGGAGCCCGGCTCGACCCATGCACTACCGTTTCGACAACTTCGTGCTGCATCCTGGCGCGCGCTTGTTGCGCCGCGACCAAGTCGAGCTGGATGTGCCGCGCAAGGTGTTCGATTGCCTGGCATACCTGATTGAACACCGCGATCGGGCCATCGCGCGCGACGAGCTCATCGACGTGGTGTGGAAGCGCAGCAACGTGTCGGACAACCAGCTTGCCCACGCCATCGCCGACTTGCGGCGGCTGCTGCTCGATGACGGCGCCAGCCAACGCCTCATCCGCACCGTGCCGGGGTTTGGCTATCACTGGACCGGCAGCGTCGATGCCGTCGAGGACCCCGGCGAACAAGCCACGCGCTCCGACTCCGGCGCTGCGGAGTCGATTGCGCTGGCGCAGCCGGGTTCGGCAAGCGCGCCCGCAGCGGAATCTGCTGCTGTCGCTATACCTGTTGCCGCCTCCGCCGCTGCGCCCGACCCCACGGCAGCTCCCCGATCTGCCATGCACCGGCTTTGGGCGTGGTCCATCGTCGCGATCCTGGCTGCGCTGGCCGTGTTTGCCGCCTGGTGGCGGACACATCCCACCGTCGCAACGACGACGCCGGACAGCGTGGTCGAGACCGACTCCATGCAGTCCTGGGTGTTGCCGGCCGTGCTCCCGGATGATTCGGAAGGCTGGGCCCGGATTGGCCTGATGGCCTTGGTCGCCGAAGGCTTGCATCGGCAGGGCGCGCAGGTCGTGCCGATCCAGAAAGCGCTCACGCGCATCGCTGAGGTACCGGCCAATGCCGATCTTGCGAAGCTGGCGCAAGAACTTGATGCCGCGCTTGTGGTGGCGCCACGCGCGTACCGGGTTCAGCAGAGCTGGGTGGTCGCTTTGGCGGCCCAGGCGCGAGTCGGTGGCAGCATCCGTGTCGATGGCAGTGCGCAGGACCTGCTTGCCGCCGGACGCATGGCGGTCCGGCGTCTGAATGAGCGCCTGAAGCGATCGGGACCGAACCTCGATGGATCGATCGAAGAAACCTTCGAATTGATCCGCCAGGCGATCCGCGCGCGCGATTACGAAGGCGCCCTGCTGCAGCTGTCGCGCCTGTCCGATGCGGACCGCCAGCGGTCCGAAGCAGGTTTCCTCGAAATCGAACTGGAGCTTGAACGCGGTCGGAACAGTGTCGCCAAGAAGAAGGCGGACCTTTGGCTCGAGCGACTCGACTCGGCCACGCAACCGGCTGCCTATGCCCGCCTGCTGCTGTCCAAGGCGCGTGCAATGCGACAACTCAATGAACCCGACTGGCCCAATCTCGTGGATCAGGCGATCGCCCGGCTGCAGGGCGCCGATTCGCCGCATGACTTGGCCGTCGCGAAACAGCTGCGCGGAATTGCCGCGTTTCTGGACGGCAGGAAGACCGATGCGGTGCGTGATCTCATGGATGCGCGCGAAATGTTCAGCCAACTGGGTGATGAGCTCCGGGTCGCCAGGGTCACCAGCACCATGGGGCAACTGGCCGTGCTTGATGGCCGGCTCGGCGAGGCTTCGCTGCAATTGACGCAAAGCGCAGCCGTGCTCGAAGCCTACGGTGCGATCGGGGTGCTGCGCTCGAACATGATGTGGACCGCCTACCTGCAATCGTATCGGTTGCGCTGGCAAGATGTCCTGCGTACGACCGATCGGATGCGCGCCCTGCAACAGAAGGCAGGCAAGACCAGCAGTTACGAAGATGCAACGTACCTGCGCATTCGGACCCGCGCGCTGATGAAGCTGGGACGTCTCAATGAGGCGCAGGCCTTGCTCGATGAGCAGGAACGCGCCGTGAGACACGACATCCAGGACAATGACATGGGTCCGGGTGGCGTCGAGGATCTGCTCGACATTGCAAGCCAGCGAGCGCAGCTGCAGATCGCGCAAGGCCACTGGGACAGCGCCGTGAACACCGCAACTGCCGGCTTGGCGATGCTGCCAGAATCCGGATCGGTCAAGCATCATCGAATAGATGCCGAAGCCCTGCTGCGGCTGCTGATTGACGCCCATGCCGGCACCCGATCATGGTGTGCGGCAGGACCCATGCCGACACTCACGTCGGCGCAGCTGGAAATTCTGAAGGCGGCCACGACCATCGACGGCCACGTCGCGCAGGCCTGTTGGAACGCAGGCCGTGGTCTACCGGATGCTGCCGAGGCGGACTACCGGGCTGCCTTGGCCTTGGCCAGGGCGCGCCCGCAGGACGCAGCCGGCATGCTGGAAGCCACAACAGCCTACGTCGATTTCCAGCTGGCGCGACATCGCGTCCGCGACGCTGCACAGATGCTCGATGCGCTGCTCGCCAACTGGCCGGAATTGCCCGAACACAGTTATGCCGCGGCGTTGCTGGTGCTCAAGGTGCGCAGTGCGCAAGACGACCATGACGGCACGCAGGCAGCCGCGCGCCAGGTCCTGACCCTGGCCGGCGAGCGTCAGCCGCCCAGAGAGCTGGTGCCGGCGTTCGAGGAATCGCGCATGCCCGGTTCACCTGCACGACCCTGAGCGGGAGACGGGTCCGGGCATCCGGCTCGCATGCCGACCTTGGGCGGCGCGGCGCGATTGAGTGAAACCTCTGCCGCAGCCGCCTCGCGGCACACCGTTCAGCCGTAACGCCGGCGCAGGAACTCGAAGCAGGCGCGCAGGCCCTGTGCCTCTCCGCCACGCGGACGGCCCGGTTTGGCTGCATCGTTCCAGGCGTAGACATCCAGATGTGCCCACGGCTGCGCCTCGGGGACGAAGCGCTCGAGATACAGGGCCGCGGTGATCGCGCCCGCGTGGCGCGAAGCACCGGCATTGGCGAGGTCGGCCACATGCGATTCGAGCATCGGCAGGTACGGCCGCCAGAGCGGCAGCCGCCACAGCGGATCGTGAGCCGCATCCGCTGCTGCCTGCAGTTGTCCGGCAAGTTCGTCGCGATTGGCAAACAGCGCGGGCAGATCGGGGCCCAGCGCCACGCGTGCGGCGCCGGTGAGCGTGGCGAAATCCATGATGAGGTCGGGCTTCTGCTCGCCCGCATAGGCCAGCGCATCACACAGGATCAAGCGGCCTTCGGCGTCGGTATTGTCGATCTCCACGCTCAAGCCGGCGCGCGTCAGCACCACTTCGCCCGGCCGCAATGCATTACCCGCAATCGAATTCTCGACCGCGGGCACCAGCAGGGTCAGCCGCACCGGCAAGCGCAAGGTGAGCACGAGTTGTGCGAGCGCGATCGCATGCGCCGCGCCGCCCATGTCCTTCTTCATCCAACGCATGCCATCGGCGGTCTTGATATCCAGACCACCGCTGTCAAAGCACACGCCCTTGCCGACCAGCACCAGATGCGGCGCGCCTGCAGGGCCGTGCGTGAGCTGGGCCAAACGTGGTGCCCGATGGCTGGCGCGACCGACTGCATGGATGGTCGGGAAATTGGCGGCGAGCAGCTCATCGCCAACCCATTCGCAATACTGTGCCGAGTGCGCCGCGGCGAGTTCGCGCACGCAGGCTGCGAGTTGCTCGGGACCGAGATCCTCGGTCGGTGTGTTGACGAGATCGCGCACCAGGTACGCGGCCTGCGCCAGTGGTTCGATCGCCTGCGCGATCTGGTTGTCAACGAGCAATCGCGCCGCCGCGCGCGCGGGCTTGCGATAGCGCGTGAACTGGTAGGCACCCAGTGCCCAGCCAAGCGCGCAATCACCGGCATCCAGGGCGATTCCGCGCGAATCGAGTTGATAGTTGCCAAGCGGCAGGGTCAGCGGCAACCAGGCCAGCGCATAGGGGCCCGCATCGGCGCGGCTGCCGACGAGAATCGCGGCGTTGCCACCATCGCCATCGGGCAAGGCCAGCCAGCGGCCGCTGTCCCCGGCGAAGCCGTTGGATTCGCACCAGCGTCGTGCGGGCGCGCCGAGCGCATCGACGATTGCGGGGAAGCGCTCGCGGTCGACCACGATCAACCGCGTTGCGTTGCCCCTGTCGCCCCCTGTCAGCCATGCATCCATCTTCTGCTCCTGCCGGTCCGACCGGCGATGCCCTGCGCGTGTTGGAATTTCGACACCGATTGGTGAGCGCCCTGGCGCTGGCCGCCCCCTCGAGGCCGATCAGCCGCGCGCACACCGCCGCGCGTCACGTTCGCGCTCGATCCATGTCAGGGGCACCCCAAGTGAGTGACTGTACGGGGTTTTGGCAAGCAGATGAAGGCGTTGTTGCGCACGCGCAGACGCGCGAACCCGCTCAGGCACGCGCCGCCAGCCATTGCACGAGTCCGGCCAGATCCCGCAGCTCCAGATCGGGTCGCACTGCCTCAGGCACCGCCTCCGTGGGCCAGGCCAGTCCGCTGCGATTGAGCCACGCGGTGCGCATGCCGGCAGCATGGGCGCCGGCAACATCGAGCAGCGGATCATCGCCCACGTGCAGGATCGCCGCGGGTTCAAGTTCAAGCGCGGCGCAGGCGGCGTGGAAGATTGCCGCGTCCGGCTTGGCCACACCGCATTCGCGCGCGCTGATGCAGGCGCGGAAATGCTCTCGCAGGCCGATGCGGCCGAGGTCGGCATTGCCGTTGGAAATGCTCACCAGAGGCAGTCGCGCAGCGAGCGCGCCCAGGGCCGGCACGACATCGCGGTAGCAATTGACGCGATTGCGCGCAGCGAAATAGACCTCGAAGGCATCGGCCACATGCGCCTCACCGATGCCGCAGTGCGCGAACGCGCGCTCGAGCGTGAGCATGCGCTGCGCAGTGAAATCGTGCGAGAGCTGCGGGTGCTCCTGCGCAACGCGCTCGCGCAGCGCGCGCAGCGCCGGAATCGGCCAGCGCCGCGCCACGGCAGGATGGCAGGCATGCAGCCAATCATCGAGTGCGCGGTCGGCACTGTCGATCGCCGGCGCGATCGGCCACAACGTGTCGTCGAGGTCGAAACTGACCGCGCGGATGCGCATGGCATGGCGACTCAGTTGCCGCTGTTGCCTTTTGCTGGCGCGGTCTTGCCTGCCTTGGACTGGGCGGCCTCGGCTGCCGCCTGCCGCTTGGCCTCGGCGCGGGCGAGATTGGCACGCGCCGCTTCCGCACTTGCCGAGGTCGGCGCCACCGCGGTGGCCGCGGACAGTGTCGCATGCGGCGCGGACCTCGGCGGAGGCGTTGCCGCGGGCGGGCTGCTGGCGGCAGCCACCGCCGCGACAGCGCCGCGACCGACTTGCTCGTCGATCCGCCGGATGCGTTCGTCGTTGTTGGCGAGCAGAGCCGAGGCATCGGCGTAGGGAATGAGCTGATGGCGGCGAAAGATCTCGTGCGCGGCCGGCGAGGCGAGGAAAGCGCGATAGCGGTCGATCTCGGCCTGCTTGGGGGTATCGGCGCGGTTGACGGTGTAGAGCGTGATGTAGAGCGGATAGCTGCCATCGGCGACGCTGCGCACCGAGGCT
Organism: Dokdonella sp.; assembly: GCF_019634815.1. GTDB lineage: Bacteria > Pseudomonadota > Gammaproteobacteria > Xanthomonadales > Rhodanobacteraceae > Dokdonella_A. The sequence goes on from NZ_JAHCAP010000001.1 coordinate 121,998, forward strand.
TCGACACCATTGATTGCCAGCGCCTTGATGCCCTTGTTGGCGAAGCTGTTGGCGAGTGTGGACAGGCCCAGGCCGGCGGGGTCGAGCGTGATGGCTTCTTCGAGCTTGGCGGTGTTGATGTACAGGCGCGGTACCGCGACCGGCTGATCACCCTTGCCGTAGATCAGCTCACGCAGTGAATACTCCACGCCATCGAGCGGCGCGGCGATGCCGTAAAGGTTGATCTCCTTGTCCGGGCCACCCAGATCCTTCCAGTTGGTGATGCGGCCGAAATAGATGTCGTGGACCTGCTTGAGCGTGAGGCTGCGTACCGGATTCTTCGGATGCGTGATGAGCACCGCGGCATCGAGCGCGATCGGCGCGAACTCGAGGTTGGCTTCTTCGACTCTGCGCGCGTACTTGCCGCGAGCGCTGCCGGCGATGTCGGCACTGCCGTTGTTGACCGCATCGAGGCCGGAAACCGTACTGAATGGCTGCAAGGTGATCTTGCCGAGTTTCGCCTTGGCATACGCCTTGGCCAAGTCCTCCATGATCGCGCGGCCGGTGGTGTGGTCACCGCGCCAGATCAACGCATCGGTCGATGCAGGGCCGGGCTTGTCCGCCGGCTTGGCCAGCGCACTCGCGGTGAAAACGAAAAACAGGCAGGCAAGCAGGCGCACGGAAACGGACATGCAACAACCACACGGGCGAAGGAACGAGGCGGGACGATAGCACGCAGCGCAGCAAGGCTCGTGAATCGTCCTGCACCCGCTCACTGCAGGAGCAGATAGAACGCCTCGTCGCCACGCAGCAGGGTGAGCATGATCTGGCGCGGCCGCATCGACGACAGACGCTGGAAGTCACTGCTGCCGGCGAGATCGCGCCGATTGAAGGCGACGATCACGTCGCCCTTGCGCAAACCCGACTGCCAGGCACGACTGCCTTGGCTGATCGCGCTCACCACCACACCCCCAATGCCCTGCTGGCGCAAGCTGTCGGACACCTCGGTGAAGTCCACGCCGGCCATGCGCGCATCGAGCGACGCGCCCTTGATCACCGTGACCTCGGCCGCGCGCAGTGCCGCGTTGAGCGTGATCAGGCTGCCTTCACGCCGCACGCCCACGGCGACGCTGGCGCCGGGCGCGGTCAAACCCTCGGCATTGTGCAGGTCCTGGGCGCTGGCCACGGTCTTGCCGTCAAGCGAAACGATGACGTCGCCCGCGCGCAGGCCGGCACTGGCCGCGGGCGAATTGACGCGCACGCGCGTGACCACCGCACCCCGCGATTCCTTGAGGCCGAGCATGCGCGACAGTTCGGGGGTGAGATCCTGGGCCTCGACGCCGAGTACGCCGCGTTTGACGCTGCCGGTGGTCACGAGCTGGCGCATCACCTCGACGGCAAGGTTGGACGGGATCGCGAAGCCGATGCCGACATTGCCGCCCGAAGGCGAATAGATCATTGAATTGATGCCGACCAGTTCACCGCGCAGGTTCACCAGTGGACCACCCGAGTTGCCGGGATTGATTGGCGCATCGGTCTGGATGAAGTTCTGGTAGCCGCTGCCGCGCAGGCCGCTGCGGCCCAGTGCCGAGATCATGCCGTGGGTCACGGTTTGACCCAGGCCGAAGGGCTCGCCGACCGCGGCAACGAAATCACCCACGCGCAGCTTGGCCGAATCGGCGACCGGCAGCGCAACCAGATCCTCGGCGGGAATCTGCAGCACCGCCAAATCTGTATCGGGGTCGGTGCCCAGCACCTTGGCCTTGACCGAGCGACCGTCGGCGAGCGTCACGGTAATGTCATCGGCGCCGGCCACAACATGGTTGTTGGTGAGCACATAGCCCTTGCCCGCATCGACGATCACGCCCGAACCCAGCGATTGCTGCACGCGCTCGCGCGGGCCGTCGGGGATGCCGAAGAAGCGCCGGAACATCGGATCCTCGAAATACGGATTGCGCACCGCGACGTGGGTCTTGGAGGCGATGTTGACCACCGCCGGCGTCACATGCTCGAGCATCGGCGCCAGTGAAGGCAGCACCGCACCGTCTACGATCGGCGGAGGCGCCGCGGCCACCGCGCGCCCCCCGCCACCCGCCGACCAGGCGGCGCCGAACAGGGCGCCAAGGCCCAGGCACAGACTGATCAGGGCGGGACGGGAGAGCTGCGGGAAGTTGGGCATGACGAAGTCCTGTGGCTGGAGCGAAACCGCGCGCGGCAAGCAGCCAGCGAGCAGGCAGTGAGCGCTGCTGTGACCACGCCCGCCGGCATAGATTTCATGCCCAGGCGTGGTTCCCGGCCGCTGGCGCAGGGTTCGTTCAGATTGCGCCAGCAACTGCTGCAGCGCAACGTGTTTCGGGCTTTACTTCACTGGGGCGTTCGGCGTACTGTTCGGCGTCAGGTCACAACATCTTGTGTTTTTCCGTGCTTGGCGCAACAAGGTCTTGTGCTTCGGCCAAAAGGATGGACGCGTCCGCCTTGGAGAGGGTGGTGCGTCATAGAGTTGTTTGCGGACAGGCACGAACTGCCCGCGCCCCGGGGAGAAAACACGATTCATGAATACGGTCCGCCTTGAACAACTCGCGCGTGGCGCGGTTCAGATTCCCTTGCAACCGGCGTCCTGGGACATCTGGGACAAGAAATACCGCCTCAAGACCAAACAAGGTGAAGCCGTCGACCAGGACATCGACCAAAGCTACCAGCGCATCGCCCGTGCGCTGGCCGAGGTCGAGGTCACGCCTGAAAAGAAGACCTACTGGTACGAGCGCTTCCTGTGGGCGCTGCGCCGCGGCGCGATTCCGGCGGGTCGCATCACCTCCAACGCGGGCGCGCAGGAACACAAACCCAAGACCTCGACGATCAACTGCACCGTCTCGGGCACGATCGACGACTCGATGGACGACATTCTCGGCAAGGTCCACGAAGCCGGCCTCACGCTCAAGGCCGGCTGCGGCATCGGCTACGAGTTCTCGACGCTGCGCCCCCGTGGCGCCTATGTGTCGGGCGCCGGCGCCTACACCTCGGGACCGCTGTCGTTCATGGATATCTACGACAAGATGTGCTTCACCGTTTCGTCCGCAGGCGGCAGACGCGGCGCGCAGATGGGTACCTTCGATGTCTCGCATCCGGATGTGCGCGAGTTCATCAAGGCCAAGCGTGAAAACGGCCGCCTGCGGCAATTCAACCTCTCGCTGCTGATCACCGACGGGTTCATGGATGCGGTCGAGGAGGACGGCGATTGGCCGCTGGTGTTCCCGGTGCATGTCAAGGAACAGCACGAAGTCGACCTCGAAGACGCCAACGTGGTGGTCTGGCGTGATTGGCCCACGCATCGCAATTACGTGGACCGCGAGGACGGCCTGGTTGCCTGCAAGATCTACGGCCACGTGCGCGCACGTCACTTGTGGGACATGATCATGGTGTCGACGTATGACTACGCCGAGCCGGGTTTCATCCTCATCGACCGCGTCAACGAGATGAACAACAACTGGTGGTGCGAGAACATCCGCGCGACCAATCCCTGTGGCGAACAGCCGCTGCCGCCCTATGGCTCCTGCCTGCTCGGTTCGGTCAACCTCACCACCTTCGTGCGCGATCCGTTCGGCCCCAAGGCGCACTTCGACTGGGAGGAATACAAGGAAGTCGTGCGCGTGTTCACGCGCATGCTCGACAACGTTGTCGAGATCAACGGCCTGCCGCTCGAGCAGCAGCGCAACGAGATCCTGTCCAAGCGCCGCCACGGCATGGGCTTCCTCGGTCTGGGCAGCACCCTGACCATGCTCAAGAAGACCTATGGCAGCGCCGACGCCTGCCAGTTCACCGAGGATGTCGCCCGTGAAATGGCACTGGCCGGCTGGGAAGTCGCGGCGGCACTGGGCAAGGAAAAGGGCCCGGCCCCGGTGCTCGCGCAGGAATTTGCCGTCACCGGCGAGATGCTGCGCAAGCGGCCGGAAATGGTCGCCGATGGCTGGAAGGTCGGCGACATGATTCCCGGTCGCATCCTGCATGCGCGCTACAGCCGCTACATGCAGCGCGTGGCCCAGGTCGCCCCCGAGTTGGTGGCCGAGCTGGCCGAGGTCGGCGCACGCTTCACCCACCATTCCTCGATCGCGCCGACCGGCACGATTTCGCTGTCGCTGGCCAACAATGCCAGCAACGGCATCGAACCGAGCTTTGCCCACCACTACAGCCGCAACGTCATCCGCGAAGGCAAGAAATCCAAGGAAAAGGTCGAGGTCTACAGCTACGAACTGCTTGCCTACCGCGAGCTCATCAACGGCAAGGCGATGCCGTTTTCAAGCGAGCCCGGCGAGAAGCTGCCCGACTATTTCGTTGCCGCCGACGACATCACCCCCCGCCAGCATGTGGATATCCAGGCCGCGGCGCAGAAATGGGTCGATTCCTCGATCTCCAAGACCGCCAACGTGCCCACCGATTACCCCTACGAGGAGTTCAAGGACATCTACCGCTACGCCTGGCAGCAGGGGCTGAAGGGCTGCACCACCTTCCGCTTCAACCCGGCGGCCTTCCAAGGCGTACTGGTCAAGGAGCATGATCTGGCCAACACCACCTACCGCTTCGAACTCGAGGATGGCTCGGTGGTGGAAGCCAAGGGCAATGAAGAGATCGAGTACGATGGCGAAACGCACACCGCGGCCAATCTTTTCGATGCGCTCAAGGAAGGTTATTACGGCAAGTTCTGACCGGCCGTTTCCAGCACGCACGAATCCGGCATCGGCGCTGCGTTCCGCAAGTCTCGGGAATTCCGACCATCCACAGTCAAGTCACCGTACGAGGGGCATTGATCATGCACAGTGAAGGCGGTTCGTTCGACAACCTGAAGGAAGGCGCGTCGCAACTGGGCGACGCGATCAGTGAAGCGGCAGGCAACGTGGTTTCGACGGTCAGCAACGTCGCCACCGATGCGCGCCAGGCAGTGGAGAACACCGCGCGCAAGGTTGCCGACACGGCCGCCGTCGCGCGCAAGCAGGCGGCGCGGCGCGTGCAGGGCGTGGTCGCCAAGGCCAAGCAGCTGGTTGCCAAGGCCGGCAGCGCCGAGAAGAAAGCGGCAGATGGCGTGAAGAAGGACGCCAGGAAGGCGGTCGCCAAAGCCAAGGCCAAGGTCAAGGCGGTGAAGAAGGCCGCCAAGAAAGTCGCCAAAAAAGCGGCCAAGAAGGCCAGCGCCGCAAGGAAGGCGGTGAAGAAAGCAGTGAAGAAGGTCGCGCGCAAGCCGGCCGGAAAAGCTGCCAAGAAAGTGGTCAAGAAGGTCGCGCGCAAGCCGGCCAAAAAGGCTGCCAAGAAAGTGGTCAAGAAGGTCGCGCGCAAGCCGGCCGGAAAGGCCGTCAAGAAGGTGGCGAAGAAGGTCGCCCGCAAGCCGGCCAAGAAAGCCGCCAGGAAACCTGCTCGGCGCCGTTGATACGGGGCGCGCAGGCCCGACCAGCCCCTCGCGGCTGGTCGGGAATCGCTGTCCGGTCGCAGCGATCCGACACACGAGAATTTTCCATGCGGGCGTGAGCACGGCGCACGCCCGCCTTGTTTCCCAAGTTGGACATCATGAAGATCACCAAGAAGATCAAAGGATACTCAGTCGCCAAACCCGACGAGCCTGCCGCAGCGGCCGCCAGCGCGACTGTGTCGGACAGCCCGGCCGTCGCCGAAGTCATCCAGATGCACGAAAAGGTCGAGCGCCCGGAGACGCTGATCGGCGCGACCTACAAGATCAAGTCGCCGCTGTTCGAGCATTCACTGTACGTGACGATCAACGACATCGTGCTCAACCAGGGCACCGAGTTCGAATTGCGCCGGCCGTTCGAGATCTTCATCAACTCCAAGAACATGGAACACTTCCAGTGGATCGTTGCGCTCACCCGCATCATGTCCGCGGTGTTCCGCAAGGGCGGTGACGTCACCTTCCTGGTCGAGGAACTCAAGGCCGTGTTCGACCCGCGCGGTGGCTACTTCAAGGCCGGCGGCGTCTACATGCCCTCGATCGTTGCCGAATTGGGCGCGGTGATCGAGCAGCACATGAAGATGATCGGCCTGTTGCACGATCCCGAGCTTGACGAGCACCAGAAAAAGCTCATCGCCGAAAAGCGCGCCGCCTACGAGGCCCGCGCAAAAAAAAAGTCTGACGCCGGCGCATTGACGGCTGACGCGGCCGGCAACGACGGCATCGATGCATCCATCGCCGGCGCCGGCGCCGGCTCTGCCAACAAGGCCGCCGCAAGCGGCAGCGCCTTCCCCGCCGGCGCCACGCTCTGCCACAAGTGCAACACGTCCGCAGTCATCGTCATGGACGGCTGCGAGACCTGCCTCAACTGCGGCTATTCCAAGTGCGGCTGAGTCGGCACTCGCCCGCGGTCTGAGCCGGGGCTGTCCGGTTCCGGCAAGGCGACAGCGCCTTGCTTCCCGCCCGCGTTCGGCACGCATTCCGCCCTTGGGGGGCCCGAGCCATTGGGCCGCGGCGCTTGCCTGCAACTTCAGCGCGGTTGCAGCTGATCGAGCAACATGGCGCGGTGGATCTGCCGCACCTGATCCAGCGGATACTCCGCGTCCTGCCGCAATATCATCTTGCTCACCAGCCACAGGAACGCCGGCGCCACTGAAAGCGAGAACAGCCTCGTCAGCGGGCTGTCGCGCAGCAAGCCGCGACGGACGCACTCGTTGATCAGGTCCTGCTCCACGAATCGATAGCGCAGCACCACCTGGGCATGCCAGTGCCGAATCAGTTCCGGCACGCGCTGACTTTCGGTCACCAGCAGGCGAAACAGCTCGGTGAAAACCGGATCCTGCACCATCTGGTAGAGGCCATCGAGATAGGCATCCACCATGTCTGCCGCGGTCGCACTGCCATCCAGCCTCCAGATTGCGGCTCGCCCCGCATTCACCTGCTGCAGGGCATCGGTGAGCAGGGCCTCGAATATGGCGTCCTTGCCCGCGAAGTGCGCATACACCCCGGTCTTGGTGAGCCCGGCACGGGCGGCAATGTCTTCGATCCGGGTCGCGGTGAAGCCACGCGTACCAAATTCCGCACGGGCGGCGTCAAGAATCAGGCGTGATCTGACTTCGGGTTTCAGCCGGACGCGTTTGCGTCGGCTGGCCGGTGACGCCGAGGTGGGCATGTCTTTACTCCAACACTATTGGCCGTTTGGTCATTAGTAACACATAATGAACGTGAATTCATTAGTTGATCGAGGTCAAGACTTCCCTCCGCGGGGATGACTACCGTGGATCAACACGTTCCATCGTGGCGCCCGAGCCTGGCGCTCCTGTCTGCCGCGACGATCGAATTTTCGGACCCCTGCCGAACCTTCAGGATCAATCCAAGCTCCCGCGATGCCCATGACTACTTTTCCCGCTTTCCGTCAGCCCACACGGCGCTTCCTTGCAGTCGGCCTTCTGACGACGATGCTGGCCGGCTGCGCCTCGATGGCTCCGCGCCTGACGACTCCGGAAGCGCCCGTACCTGCGGCATGGGACAGCGCCGGCGAGGTCGATGGGCAAAACGCAGCGACCTTGGCCTGGCACGATTACTTCACCGATCCGCAGCTGCGCCAGCTGATCGACACCGCGCTGGCGAACAACCGCGACCTGCGGATCGCGATCTTGCGCACCAACGAAGCCCGAGCCGCGTTTCGCATTCAACGCGCCGAGCAGTTCCCGGCGCTGGGACTCGCGGGGCAAGGTGCGCGTGCCCGGGTTCCGGGTGATCTGAACAGCAGCGGCGTGTCCGCGGTCGGCGCCGAGTACCGCGCCGAGCTCGGCGCCAGCAACTGGGAACTCGATCTGTGGGGTCGGGTAGGCAGCCTGAAAGAATCAGCACTGCAGCAGTGGCTGGCCACCGAAGAGGGCCGGCGTGCGACGGAACTGGCCTTGATTGCACAAGTTGCAGACGGATACCTCGGTCTGCGTGAACTCGACGAGCGTGTCGCTCTCGCGCAGCGCACCGTGGAGACCCGTGAAGAATCTTTCCGCATCTTCACGCGCCGCTACGAATTGGGTGCGGCCTCCCGGCTGGAACAGACCCAGGTGCAAAGCCTGCTCACGCAGGCCCAGGCATTGCGCGCCCAGCTCGAACAAGCGCGCGCCGCCCAGCTGCACGCACTCGGGCTGCTGATCGGTGCCGATCCCGGCCCGCTGCCGGAGGCCGCGCCATTCGACCAGACCACGGTGCTGGCGGAACTGTCGCCCGGCCTGCCATCCGAAGTGTTGGTGCTGCGACCGGACATCATCGCCGCCGAACATCGTCTGCGTGCGGCCAATGCCGAAATCGGCGCCGCGCGTGCGGCCTTCTTCCCGCGCATCGACCTGACCGGAACTTTCGGCAGCGCCAGCGCCGAACTCGATGGCCTGTTCGAATCGGGCAGCCGCGCCTGGACCTTCGTGCCGGTGTTGTCGCTGCCGATCTTCAGCGCGGGCCGCCTGCGCGCCAACCTCGACTTGAGTGAAGTCCGCCGTGACATCGCCGTGGCCGAGTATGAAAAGAGCATCCAGACCGCGTTCCGCGAAGTCGCCGATGCGCTGGCGGCGCGACGCTGGCTGCGTGAACAGCGCGAGCTGCGCGAAGTTGCGCAAGCCGTTGCAAGCGAACGCGCGCGACTGGCAAAGCTGCGTTACGACGCCGGTTCGGCCACCTACCTCGAAGTGCTCGATGCGCAGCGCGAGCTGCTCGATGCCGGCCAACAACTGGTACAGGCGCGTCGGCAGTTGCTTTCCAGCCAAGTCGAGCTGTACCTGGCCCTGGGTGGCGGTACCGCGCTCACCGCCTCCCCTTCCGCACCCTGATCGATTCGGATTCCGTCATGGACATTTCCAAGTCAACCAAGAAAAAACTTCTGCTTGCGATCGGCGCAGCAGCCATCGCATTGCTGGGCGTTTGGGCCTGGGGCAATTTGTCCGACAACGGTCCCGGCGAAGGCTTTGTCGGCGGCAATGGGCGAATCGAAGCCACCGAGATTGACGTGTCCACCAAATTGCCAGGCCGGGTGCAGGAGATCCTGGTGCGCGAAGGCGATTTCGTGACAGCCGGCCAAGCGGTGGCGCGCATGCAACTGGATTCGCTCAACGCGCAGCGCGCCGAGGCCGAAGCGGGCAGGCAGCAGGCCCAATACAGCGCGGTGGCCGCACAAGCGCAGGTGACCCTGCGTCAAAGCGACGTGGCTGCGGCGAAGGCGCAGGTCGCCCAGCGCGCGTCCGAGCTGGATGCTGCCAAGCGCCGTCTGGCCCGCTCGCAGACGCTGTCCGCCGAAGGCGCTGCCTCCGTGCAGGAGCTGGACGACGACCGCGCCCGCGTGCGCGGCGCGGAAGCGGCCTTGGCCGCAACCCGTGCCCAGGTCACATCGGCCGAAGCAGCGGTCGCGGCGGCGCAGGCGCAAGTGGTGGGCGCACACTCCAGCGTCGATGCAGCCAGCGCCACGGTGGCGCGAATCGATGCCGACATTTCCGACAGCGTGCTCAAGGCGCCGCGTGATGGCCGCGTGCAGGTGCGCGTCGCCCAGCCCGGGGAAGTCCTCGCCGCGGGTGGCCGGGTACTCAACCTGCTCGACCTGTCCGATGTCTACATGACGTTCTTCGTCCCGGAAACGGTCGCCGGACGCATTGCGCTGGGCAGCGAAGTACGCATCGTTCTGGATGCGATGTCGGGACTGGTGATTCCGGCGCGCGTGTCGTTCGTGGCCAGCCAGGCCCAGTTCACGCCCAAGACGGTCGAGACCGAGAGCGAGCGGCAGAAACTGATGTTCCGCGTGCGTGCGCAGATTCCGCCGGAGCTGCTCAATCGCAACATCCAGCAGGTCAAGACCGGCGTGCCCGGCATGGCCTGGCTGAAGCTGGACGCGAAGGCGCAGTGGCCGAAATCGCTGGCGCTCGATCCGCGCGTGGCAGCAGCAGCAGTCAGGGATTGATCCGATGTCCGCGCAGGCCAATTCGAAACCGGTGGTTCGACTGCGCGGGGTTCGTCTGCGCTACGGCAAGGTCGAAGCGCTCGCCGGGATCGATCAGGATCTTCCAGCCGGTTGCATGGTCGGGCTGATCGGTCCGGACGGCGTCGGCAAGTCCAGTCTGCTGTCCTTGATCGCCGGCGCGCGAATGGTGCAGGAAGGTACCGTGGACGTGCTCGATGGCGACATGCGCGAGCGCAATCATCGCGGCAAGGTCTGTCCACGCATCGCCTACATGCCGCAAGGCCTGGGTCGCAACCTCTATCCGACGTTGTCGGTTGAGGAAAACCTGCAATTTTTTGCCCGCCTGTTCGGCCACGACGCGGGCGAACGTCGCCGGCGCATCGACGATCTCACCCGCTCCACCGGTCTGCACAAGTTCCTGGCACGCCCGGCCGGCAAACTCTCCGGCGGCATGAAGCAGAAGCTTGGCCTGTGCTGCGCGCTGATCCACGATCCGGACCTGTTGATCCTCGACGAGCCGACCACCGGCGTGGATCCGCTGGCGCGCGCGCAGTTCTGGGATCTGATTGCACGCATCCGTGGTGATCGCCCGCACATGAGCGTGCTGGTGGCCACCGCCTACATGGACGAGGCACAAGGCTTTGATTGGCTGATGGCGATGGACGAAGGCAAGGTGCTCGCCACCGGCACGCCACGGCAATTGCTCGCACGCACCGGCAGCCCATCACTGGAGGCGGCCTTCATCGCGCTGCTGCCGGAAGAGAAGAAGCGTGGTTACGCGCCGGTGGCGATTCCGCCGCTCGAGGCCGATGCCGACGACATCGCGATCGAGGCCAAGGGACTGACCATGCGCTTCGGCGATTTCGTCGCCGTCGATCATGTGTCCTTTCGCATCCGCCGCGGCGAGATCTTCGGCTTCCTCGGTTCCAACGGCTGCGGCAAATCCACCACCATGAAGATGCTGACCGGCCTGCTCGAAGCCAGCGAAGGCCGCGCCTGGTTGTTCGGCCAGGAGGTCGATCCCAGGGACATCGACAGCCGCCGCCGCGTCGGCTACATGTCGCAGGCGTTCTCGCTGTATGGCGAACTCACCGTCGCGCAGAATCTGGTGCTGCATGCGCGCCTGTTCAACGTCGACGACGCGCAAATCCCGGCACGGGTGCAGGAAATGGCCGGGCGTTTCGACCTGATCGACGAACTGGACAGCCTGCCCGACAGTCTGCCGCTGGGCATGCGCCAACGCCTGTCGCTGGCGGTGGCGATGGTGCACAAGCCCGAACTGCTGATCCTCGACGAGCCAACCTCGGGCGTGGATCCGGTGGCACGCGATGCATTCTGGCGCCTGCTGATCGAACTGTCGCGGCGCGACAAGGTGACGATCTTCATCTCCACCCATTTCATGAACGAGGCCGAGCGTTGCGACCGCATGTCGATGATGCATGCCGGCAAGGTGCTCGACAGCGACAGGCCCGCCAAATTGGTGGAAAAGCGCGGTGCGAACACGCTGGAAGAAGCCTTCATCGGCTATCTGCTCGAAGCCGAGGGCGCTGCGCAGCCATCCAGCGTCGAAGCCACTGCCAAGGCTCAAGCCACGGAACCCGCAGCGCAGCCAGCGCCGGCGGCGCGGCGTGGAATCTTCAGGCTGCAGCGCATGCTCAGCTATCTGTGGCGCGAAACGCTCGAGCTGCAGCGCGATCCGATCCGCGCAAGTCTGGCATTGGGTGGTTCGATCCTGCTGATGTTCGTGATCGGATTCGGCATCAGCATGGACGTGCAGGACCTGCGCTATGCGGTGCTCGACCGCGACAACACCACGCTCAGCCGCGACTATGCGCTGCAGCTGTCGGGATCGCGCTATTTCATCGAGCAGCCGCCGATCAGCGATTACGCCGGGATGGACAAGCGCATGCGCAGTGGCGAGCTGTCGCTGGCGATCGAGATTCCGCAGGGCTTCATGCGCGACGCACTGCGCGGCAACGGCGTGCAGATCGGCGCCTGGGTCGACGGCGCGATGCCGCAGCGCGCCGAGACCGTGCAGGGCTATGTGCAGGGCATGCACATGAGCTGGCTCGCCACGCAGGCCGCGGCGCAAGGCATCGGTACCGCCGCGGCAGCCGACGTCCAAACGCGTTTCCGCTACAACCCCGATGTGAAAAGCCTGCCGGCGATGGTGCCCGCGGTGATTCCGATGCTGCTGCTGATGCTGCCGGCCATGCTCACGGCGCTCGCGGTGGTACGCGAAAAGGAAACCGGCTCGATCACCAACCTCTACGTCACTCCGGTCACGCGCAGTGAATTCCTGCTCGGCAAGCAATTGCCTTACGTGGGCCTGGCGATGATCAACTTCGGTTTGATGTTCCTGCTGGCAGTAAGCGTGTTCGGCGTGCCGATCACCGGCAGCTTCCCGACCCTGCTGGTCGCTGCGCTGATCTTCAGTTTTGTCGCCACCGGCATGGGCCTGCTCGCTTCCTCGATCACCAACAGCCAGATCGCGGCGATGTTTCTCGCCATGATCGGCACCATCATCCCGGCCACCCAGTTTTCCGGACTCATCGATCCGGTGTCGTCAATGGAAGGGGGCGGCAAATTGATTGGCCAGATCTATCCGGCCACGCACATGATCACGATCAGTCGTGGCGTGTTCAACAAGGCGCTGGGTTTCGCCGATCTGGCCGGGTCGTTGTGGCCCATGCTGCTGTCGGTGCCGGTGATCCTCGGTATCGCCATCGCCATGCTCAAGAAGCAGGAGCGCTGAGATGGCCCGCATCCGCCAGAAGAGGCGCCACCTCGCCAACATCTTCCGGCTCGGCGTCAAGGAGCTGTGGAGCCTCGCGCGCGACCCGATGATGCTGGTGCTGATCCTCTACGTATTCACTGGTGCGGTCTACACCGCCGCCACGGCGATGCCCGAGACCTTGCACAACGCGCCGATAGCGATCGTCGACGAAGACGACTCGCCGCTGTCTCAGCGCATCGTGTCGGCGTTCTACCCGCCGCAGTTCACCATGCCGCAACTGTTGCGCATGGACGCGGTGGACGCCGGCATGGATGCCGGCCAGTACACCTTTGCCCTGCACATCCCGCAGGGCTTTCAGCGCGATGTGCTGGCCAGCCGCGTGCCGGAGCTGCAGCTCAATGTGGATGCCACCCGCATGAGCCAGGCCTTCACCGGCAGCGGCGCCGTGCAGCAGATCGTGATGGGAGAGGTCAACGAATTCGTCCAGCGCCAGCGCGGCACGGCCGCCGCGCCTGTCGATCTGGCCTTGCGCGCCCGCTTCAACCCGGCATTGGAAAAGGGCTGGTTTGGTGGTCTGAACCAGATCATCAACCAGATCACCATGCTGTCGATCATCCTGACCGGTGCGGCGCTGCTGCGCGAGCGCGAGCGCGGCACCATCGAGCATCTGCTGGTGATGCCGGTCACACCGTTCGAGATCATGTTGTCCAAGGTCTGGGCCATGGGCCTGGTGGTCCTGCTGGCCGCCGCGCTGTCGCTGAACCTGGTGGTCCGCGGGATGCTGCAGGTGCCGGTGGAAGGCTCGCTGCCCTTGTTCTTCACCGGCGCGGCGCTGTGCCTGTTCGCGACCACCTCGATGGGCATCTTCCTCGCCACCCTGGCACGCAACATGGCCCAGTTCGGCATGCTGATGGTGCTGACCATCATGCCCTTGCAGATGCTCTCGGGTGGATCCACGCCGCGCGAAAGCATGCCCGAGCTGGTGCAAGACATCATGCTGGCCGCACCGACCACGCACTTCGTCGAACTCGGCCAGGCGATCCTGTTCCGCGGCGCCGGCATCGAGGTGGTCTGGAAGCAATTCCTGTGGCTGGCCGTGATCGGCGTCGCACTGTTCGCGTTGTCACTGGCCCGCTTCCGCAAGACCATCGCCCAGATGGCCTGATGCGTTGCCGGCACCCTTCATTTGTTCAGGATTCCAAGAGAGGAGAACCGCGATGAACAAGACCATGAAAGCCGCCGTTGTCCGCGCATTCGACAAACCCCTGGCGATTGACGAAGTCCCGGTGCCGCGTCCGGGCGCCGGCGAAGTGCTGGTCAAGATCGAGGCCTGCGGCGTGTGCCACACCGACCTGCACGCCGCCGAGGGCGACTGGCCCGTCAAACCCAATCCGCCATTCATCCCCGGCCATGAAGGCGTGGGCTTCGTTGCCGCCGTGGGCGCCGGCGTCACGCACGTCAAGGAAGGCGACCGCGTCGGCATTCCCTGGTTGTATTCGGCCTGCGGTTGCTGCACGCATTGCCTGGGCGGCTGGGAAACCCTGTGCGAGTCACAGCAGAACACGGGCTACTCGGTCAACGGCAGCTTCGCCGAGTACGCGGTCGGCAATGCCGGATACGTCGGCCATTTGCCAGCCAACATCGGGTTCGTCGAAATCGCTCCGGTCTTGTGCGCCGGCGTCACCGTGTACAAGGGGCTCAAGGTCACCGATACCAAGCCCGGCGACTGGGTGGTCATTTCCGGAATCGGCGGACTCGGGCACATGGCGGTGCAGTACGCCAGGGCCATGGGCTTGAACGTGGCCGCGGTGGATGTGGACGATGCCAAGCTGCGCCTGGCCGAACGCCTCGGCGCCACGATCACGGTCAATGCGAAGACCACCGATCCGGCCGCATTCCTGAAGAAGGAGATCGGCGGCGCTCACGGCGTGCTGGTGACTGCGGTGTCTCCCAAGGCCTTCGCCCAGGCCACGGGCATGTTGCGCCGGGGCGGCACCATGTCGCTGGTCGGCTTGCCGCCGGGCGACTTCCCGCTGGACATCTTCGGCATGGTGCTCAACGGCATCACCGTGCGCGGGTCGATCGTCGGCACGCGCCTGGACCTGGCCGAAGCGCTGGCCTTTGCCGAACAAGCCAAGGTTGCCGCCACGGTCAGCAGCGACCGCCTGGACAACATCAACGACATCTTCGCGCGCATGCACGCGGGACAGATCGAAGGTCGTGTCGTGCTTGACATGGCTTCCTGAAGGCGCCTCGCGCAAAGGACCCGGGCATGAGCAAGAAGTCACCATCCCCCGCCGCGCCTTTGTCAGGCGCAACCTTCATCAATCCACTGCAACTGGCTGCGCAGGCGACCGAATACGTCATCGATGCCTGGCAGCGCACCCTGCTGTTCACCGACATCCGCCGTGAGCGCGGCAACCAGTACCGCGAGCATCTGCGCGAGACCGCACCCAACGTGCTCGATTTCGCCGCGCAACCGGTGATGTCCGGCATGGATCTGCCACGTCCGGTGAACTACTGGCTGGCGCGCATCGTTGCCGATGCGTCGACGCCGATCGATCCACGCAAGCGCCCGTTCATGGTGGTCGACCCGCGCGCCGGTCACGGTCCCGGCATCGGTGGCTTCAAACCCGACAGCGAGATCGGCGCCGCGCTCAAGGCGGGACATCCGTGCTACTTCGTCGGCTTCACGCCCGATCCGGTGCCAGGGCAAACCGTCGAAGACGTGATGCGCGCCGAGGCCGCCTTCGTGCGCAAAGTGGCGGAACTGCATCCGCAGGCGATCGGCAAGCCCTGCGTGATCGGCAACTGTCAGGCCGGCTGGCAGGTGATGATGACTGCGGCCGTTTGGCCGGAGCTGTTCGGACCGATCATCCTTGCCGGTGCGCCACTGTCGTACTGGGCCGGCAGGAATCCGATGCGCTATGCCGGCGGACTGCTCGGCGGCAGCTGGCTGACGGCGATGACCAGCGACCTGGGCATGGGCCGCTTCGACGGTGCCTGGCTGGTGCAGAATTTCGAGAATCTGGACCCGGCCAACACGCTATGGTCCAAGCAGTACAACCTGTATGCCCATGTCGACAGCGAAGGTCCACGTTATCTCGGCTTCGAGAAGTACTGGGGCGGTCATGTGTTTCTCGATGGCGGCGAGATCCAGTACATCGTCGACAACCTGTTCATCGGCAACAAACTGGCGACAGCCGAGTTGATGACCTCGGACGGCGTGCGCATCGACCTGCGCAACATCCGCTCGCCGATCGTGGTGTTCTGCTCCCATGGCGACAACATCACGCCGCCCGGCCAGGCATTGGGCTGGATCACCGACCTGTACCGCGACGACAAGGACGTGATCGGCCACGATCAAACCATCGTCTTTGCCACCCACGACAGCATCGGGCACCTGGGCATCTTCGTGTCCGGCAGCGTCGGCAGGAAAGAGCATCGCGAATTCACCGCCAACATCGACATCATCGACCTGCTGCCAGCAGGCGTCTATCGCGCCGGCGTCGAGGACCGACCCGCCGACATGGACGATGCGGATCTGGCCGATGACCGTTACCTGATGAAAATCCATCGCAGCGGCATCGAAGAGGTGCGCGCCATCGTGCAGCCCGATGCGGACAGCGAACGCCGCTTCGCCGCCTCGGCACGCGTGTCGGAGATCAACCTCGCCCTGTACCGCAATTTGCTGCAACCCTGGGTCAAGGCGATGGCCACGCCGTGGTCGGCGCAATGGATGCAGACCCTGCATCCGCTGCGGATCGGCTACGAATCGTGGTCCGACCGGCATCCACTGGCGCCGCTGCTCAAGCAGGCCGCGCAACAGGTGCGCGAACACCGCCAGACGACCGCAGCCGACAATGCCTTCCTGCAGGCGCAGACAACGTTGTCGAAAGCGGTCGAGCTGGGTCTGGATCAGTATCGGGACCAACGCGATGCGCTCTATGCGGTCGCGTTCGATGCCATCTATGGTTCGCCTGCGGTGCAGGCGCTGGCCGGACAGAGCCTGCGCGACGACGACCCGGTGCGGCCACACCCGGGCGATTCGCCGGAACATCGCGCGCTCATCGCCAGCGAATTCGCCCGGCTGGAATCGGACATGGAAAGCGGCGGCTTGCCCGAGGCGCTCGTGCGCAGCCTGTTCTACGTGTTCAAGGCGCGCGGCGAGGCAGACGAGCGCCACTTCCGCCACGCCTGGGAGCTTGCGCGGTCCGCTTCAGGCAAGCCCAAAGGCCACCAACCGGGCATGACCGAATTCCGTGCCCTCGTGCGTCGCCAGGCCTTGCTGGTCCAGCGCAATCCAGACAGGGCGCTGGCCACCATTCCCGAACTGTTGTCCGGCAACTCGGCCCAGGTCCTGCGCAAGGCGGCCGACTACATTGTCTCGGTGGTCACCCACGGCGATGGCTTGTCGGCGCAGGAACACAAGAGCCTGCAACGGGTGCTGGCCTTGTTCGGGCAAGCGTTGCCTGCGGACCCGTCCGCGCCAGGGAAACGTGCCGCGCGCAAGTCGCCAGGCAAGGCAGGTTCCGTGACCGCGGCGCGCAAGCCGTCCACTTCGGCGCGCAAACCAGCGCAAGCCAAGGGCCGGAATTCACCCAAACCGCGCCGCAAGGCGCCGAGGAAGACGCCATGACCTCCCCTGCCGTCACGATTGACGCTCACGCGTTCGAGTTGCAGCGCCTGCTCGAACATGTTGCGGGCATCCCGCCGATCCGCGTTGCGGTGGTGCATTCCTGCGATGCGCCGAGCCTGCAGGGTGCTCTGGATGCGCGCAAGGCTGGCCTGATCGAGCCGGTGCTGGTCGCGCCGCGCGCCAAGCTCGAAACCGTTGCGGCTGCATCCGGTCTGGATGTGTCCGGCATCGACATCGAGGACGTCGCCCACAGCCACGCCGCTGCGGCGCGCGCCGCCGAGCTCGCGCGCGACGGCAAGGTCGAGGCATTGATGAAGGGCAGCCTGCACACCGACGAGCTGATGGCCGCGGTCGTCGCGCGTGAATCGGGTTTGCGCACCAAGCGCCGCGTCAGTCACTGCTTCGTGCTGCATACGCCACGCTATCCGCGCCCGTTCATCGTCACCGATGCGGCAATCAACCTTCAACCCGATCTTCTGCAGAAGGCAGACATCGTGCGCAACGCGATCGACTTGGCACACGTGATCGGCGTCGAAAGGCCCAGGGTCGCAATCCTCGCCGCGGTGGAAACCGTGAACCCGAGCATGCCGGCCACACTCGATGCCGCGGCGCTGTGCAAGATGGCCGACCGGGGCCAGATCGTTGGGGGCGCGCTCGATGGCCCGCTCGCGTTCGACAACGCGGTCTCACCCGAGGCCGCGCGCACCAAGGGCATCGTCTCCGAAGTCGCCGGTCAGGCCGACATCCTCGTGGTGCCGGATCTGGAAAGCGGCAACATGCTGGCCAAGCAACTGGTCTATCTCGGCGACGCGACCAGCGCCGGCATCGTTCTGGGTGCCAAGGTGCCGGTGATCCTCACCAGTCGCGCCGATCCGGAGATTTCCCGCATTGCATCCTGCGCGCTGGCTTTGCTGCTGGCACGCCACTATCGCACTTCACCGCCATGAGCCACGTTGCCGGCGCAAGCGACACGCTCGTCGTCCTCAACTGCGGCTCGTCGAGCATCAAGTTTGCCGTGTTCGATGCAGCCACCGATCCGCTGCCGCGCAAGCCGCTGTGGAACGGCAAGGTGCAGGGCATCGGCGGGCCGAATCCCGATTTCGGTGAAACCGGCGTGGCGCCCTTCGCGATTGAACTGGATGGCACGCATCCCTATCGATCCGCGCTGACGTTGATCCGCGAACGCATCCTCGCGCGTCTGGATGGCCGCAAGATCGCCGTGATCGCCCATCGCGTCGTGCATGGCGGCAGCAAGTATTTCCAACCGATGCGCGTGGATGCGCAGGTGCTCGCCGATCTCGAGGGTTTCATACCACTGGCGCCGCTGCATCAGCCTTTCGCGCTGGAAGCAATCGAGATCCTGTTGCGCGAGCATCCCGACTTGCCCCAGGTGGCCTGTTTCGATACCGGCTTCCATGCCAGCCTGCCCAAGGTCGAACAGATGCTGCCGCTGCCATACGAGTTCTGGCAGCGCGGCCTGCGTCGCTATGGCTTCCACGGCCTGTCCTACGAATACATGGCAACCGCCCTGCCCGAACGCCACGGCGAGCGGGCGCGTGGGCGCTGCATCGTTGCCCACCTCGGCAGTGGCGCGAGCCTGTGCGCGATGCAGGGCTTGAAAAGCGTCGCCACCACGATGGGTTTTTCCGCGCTGGACGGATTGATGATGGGCACGCGCACCGGCGCGCTGGATCCGGGCGCGGTGCTGTACCTGATGGAAATCGAAAAGCTCACGCTCGCGCAGGTCGGGCAAGTGCTCTATCACCACTCCGGCCTGCTCGGCGTCGCTGGCATTTCAGCCGAACCCCGCGTGATCGTGCAGCACGAACAGGATGCGGGGGAAGCCGGCGAACGCGCGCGCATTGCGCTCGATCTGTATGTGCGCCGGATCGTGCGCGAGATCGGGGCCTTGGTCGCACTGCTGGGCGGACTCGACCTGTTGGTGTTCACCGCCGGCGTCGGCGAACACTGCGCCTTCGTGCGCGAACGCGTCTGCCGCGATCTGGCCTTTCTCGACCTGCGCATCGATGCCGCTGCCAATGCCGCCAATGCGCCCGTGATCTCGGTTTCGCCCAGCCGCGTCGTGGTCGGCGTCGAGCCGACCAACGAAGAATGGATTGCCGCGCGCGACGCGCAGAACCTGCTCGAAAATAGCCGCTAGGATGGCATCCGGAGAATCCGCCATGACGCCAGCGACGCGTGCCGCCCTGCCGGACCGGCATCCAACGATGCAATCCTCGCGCGCGCCCAGCGTAGCCGTGTTCTCCACGCAGGCTTACGACCGGCAGTTTCTCGACGCTGCCAACGCCGGGAACACTTGTCGGCTGCATTATTTCGACGTGGCGCTCGACGCCGACACCGCAAGTCTCGCCGGCGGGCACGAAGTGGCCTGCATTTTCGTCAACGACCGCGCCGATGGCGACGTGCTGAAGACATTGGCCGCAGGCGGTACGCGCCTGCTGGCGCTGCGCTGTACCGGGTTCAACAATGTCGATCTCGCCGCCGCGCGTGACTGCGGCATCCGCGTGGTGCGCGTAAGCACCTATTCGCCGCATTCGGTCGCCGAGCATGCGGTGGCCTTGCTGCTGGCTCTGGTACGACGCATTCCGCGTGCCTGGTACCGCACCCGCGATGGCAACTTCACTCTCGACGGACTGCTTGGCTTCGACCTGCACGGCCGCACCGTCGCGGTGGTCGGCACCGGCAGGATCGGACTGGCGTTCGCCCGCATCCTGCACGGCTTCGGCTGCGAGCTGCTCGGGCATGACAGTTTCGAAAATCCCGAGTTCAAGGCGCTCGGGGGCCGCTATGCGGACCTCGACGAGGTGCTGGCCAAGGCCGACGTGGTGTCCCTGCACTGTCCGCTCACGCCGCAGACCCACCATCTGATCGATGCGCGGCGGCTGGGTGCCTGCAAGCCGAACGTGATCCTGATCAATACCAGCCGCGGCGGCCTGGTCGACACCGCTGCGGTGATTGCGGCGCTGAAGTCGCGACGGCTAGGTGGCGTGGCCATCGACGTGTACGAACAGGAGGCCGATCTGTTCTACCGAGACTGGTCCGGTGCGATCGTGCCCGACGACCTGATCGAACGGCTGTTGTCGTTCCACAACGTCATCGTCACCGGGCATCAGGCATTTTTCACGCGCGAGGCGATGACCACGATCAGCCAAACCACGGTCGAGAGCATCGGCCAGTACGCACGCGGCGAGCTCCTCACCGAGGAACTGGTCATCGACTGAAACGGCGATTCGTCGCCCGGAGGAAAACATGCACGCAATCGGGGCATTTCTCGATGCACAACCGTTCATTGCGCTGTTTCTCGTTGTTGGTCTGGGCTATGCGCTGGGTCGAGTGCAAATCGGTGGCTTCTCGCTCGGCATCGGCGCGGTACTGTTCGTCGGCCTCGCACTCGGCGCGATCGCGCCCAAGGCCGCGCCGCCGGGCCTGCTGGGCAACATCGGCCTGATCCTGTTCCTGTACTGCACCGGCATCCAGTACGGTCGCACCTTCTTCAAGGGCCTGGTCAGTGGCTTCGGTTTGCGTGCCAACCTGCTCGCGGCCGTGGCGGTCGTCGCTGGCAGCGTGGCAGCGATGCTCTGCGCGAGCTGGCTGGCTTTCGATGTCCCGAGCGCCACCGGCATGTTCGCCGGATCACTCACCAGCACCGCGAGCTTGCAAACGGCGCTGGCCACTTCCGGCAGCAGCGCACCGGCGGTGGCTTACGCCATCGCGTATCCATTCGGCGTGTTCGGCCCGATCCTGCTGTTCTTCCTCACCCACAAGCTGCTGCGTCCGAAGGTCGAGCGTGTGGGGCAGCAGCACCTGGCAACCGGCGAAGTCGATGTCAGCGAGGCTGGCTTGGTCGGGCGCACTCTCGCCGAGCTTCGGCCCTCGGCACCGAAGGGCGCTGAAGTCACCCTGCTGCGTCGGGGCAACCGCAACGTCCTGATCGAAGACGACACCTTGCTGCAGGAAGGCGATCGCCTTCTTGTCGCCGGTCCGCCCACGCTCATCGAGGATCTCAAGCTGCAGCCCGACGGTGAGGTCCGCGGTGATCGCCGCCACTTCGACGTCGTCCTCGTCCATGTCTCGCGCGAGGCGCTGGTGGGTCGGCGGCTGGACCAGATGCCATTGCCGAAGGAGTATCCGGCCCGCATCGTGCTTGTTCGCCGCGGCGACGTCGATCTGGTGCCCACACCCGAGCTGCTGGTCGAATATGGTGACCTGATCGGTGTGCTGCTGCCGCCCGAACGGCGTGTCGAGATCGGTGCGGTGTTCGGCGATTCGGTCAATGCCGAGGCGCAATTCTCGTTCATGTCCTTCGGCCTCGGTCTGGTTGCCGGCGGTCTGCTCGGACTCGTGCCTATCCCGATTCCCGGCATCGGCACGGTTGGCTTGGGCGCAGCCGGTGGCGTCATCGTCATGGCGCTGGTGTTCGGCCACTTGCGCCGGGCGGGACCGTTCAATTGGAGCCTGCCCCACGCGGCCAATGCGGTACTGCGCAATTTCGGATTGACGCTGTTTCTGGCGAGCGTGGGCATGTCCTCGGGCGCGCCGTTCGTGACCAGCATTGCCAACGACGGCTTGACCTTGCTGCTGGCCGGCGTGATTCAGGTAGCGGTGGTCGTGCTGATCGTGATCCTGGGTGGCTACTTCGTGCTGCGCATGAACTACGACGATGTGCTCGGCATTGCCTCGGGCGCCACCGGCAATCCGGCCATCCTCGCCTACGGCAACCAGCTGTGCCCGACCAGCCGACCGGACATGGGCTACGCAATGATCTTTCCCGGCGTCGGCACGATCCTGAAGATCGTCCTCGTGCAGGTGATGCTCGGCTGGGGACAGACCTAGCACTGCGCGAACGGCTTGCGGCCACGCGGCACGACGGCGATCCGGGCGCTTTCCTGCGTGCGAACCACCGCAACATTCTGGCGCTGGCGAGGGTCCACAACTGGCCGCCGTCCTCGTCTTGATGCCCTGAAATTGACGGGAGCGGCATGGCTTTTGGTCACATTGCCGCGGACGCGCATCCGGAGGTCGTTCGCAGGCACACGCGACTTGGCGGATTTCGTCATCAAGGCAAGACTGCCCCCCGGAATCTTGCGCAGGAACCTTGTTTCCCGCGAGTCTTTGCAGGGCGATGGCAACGCCAGCCCGCCCACGGTTTCCCCGCGCGTGAGATCTTGCGCGAACCCGGATGAGGTTCACTGAAACAATGTCGGCGCGCACGTCCATCGACTGCACGCGCGCCCAAGCGTGTCTGCCCGGGTGGTCGATGAAGATCGCGCGCGGCGAGTGAGCCGGCCGGCGACCACGGCAATTGTGCGAGACTTCGCCCATGAACACCGACGCCGCACCCCACGCGGGTGCCGAGCCATCGGAGCATGCCGTTGCGCCGCTCGATGCCCTCATTGACGTGCTCTACGCCGATCTGCGCGGGATCGCGCGACGCGAGCGCTTTCGAGCCCGCGCGGGCGCAACGCTGTGCACCACGGCGCTGATCAACGAGGCATGGTTGAAGCTGCAGCGTTCGCATGGTTGGAAGGACCGGCAGCACTTTCTTGCCACCGCCGCGCTGGCGATGCGGCAAGTGCTGGTCAACGACGTGCTGGCGCGGCGATCGGCCAAGCGCAACCACGGCCTGGATCTGGTCGAGCTGCACGAGGACATCGATGCGATCGATGCACAGGACGAACAAATCCTGCAGGTGAGTGATGCGGTGGCGCGGCTTGCAGTACTGAGTCCGCGCCTTGCCCAAGTGGTCGACTGTCGCTTTTTTGCCGGCTTCAGCGAAAACGAAACCGCCGACGCGCTCGGCATCACCGATCGCACCGTGCGCCGCGACTGGTTGAAGGCACGCGCATGGCTGTTTCGTGAGTTGGGCGAATCGGCGCCCGTGTTCGAGGATGGCCATGCATCGATCTGACGCAGCCATGCCCGACGATGCCGACGCGCGCGGTTTCGCACGCATCGAAGCTTTGCTCGACGCTGCACTCGACCGACCAGCGGCATCGCGCGAGGCCTTCGTGCGCGAAGCCTGCAACGGCGAGGAGACCATATGCCGGAACGTGCTCGAGCTGCTCGCGGCGATGGCCGCATCGGAAGGCTATCTGGAACACGCGGCGGCGGCGCTGTCGCCGGCCGCCGAGGCCGGCATGCAGCTGGGGGCGTGGACCCTGCAGCGCCCGATCGGTCGCGGCGGAAGTGGCGAGGTCTGGCTGGGCGTGCGCAGCGACGGCCAGTTCGAGCAACGGGTGGCGGTGAAGCTGCTGCGCGACTGGCAGGCCGACGACATTCCGCGGTTCCTGCGCGAGCAGCGCCTGCTTGCGCGGCTGGATCACCCCGGCATTGCCCGCCTGCTTGACGCGGGCAGCACGCCGGATGGCCGACCGTACATGGTGATGGAGTTCATCACCGGCGCACCCTTGACCGAGCATGTGCGCAGCCATGCGATCGACATCGATGCGCGTCTGGCCTTGTTCGAGCAGGTCTGCGATGCGGTGGCATTCGCGCATCGCCATCTCATCGTGCACCGCGATCTCAAGCCGCAGAACATCCTGGTGCGCGAGGACGGTCGCGTCGCCTTGCTCGACTTCGGCATCGCCCGCCTGCTGGATGAGACGGGCAGCTGGCATGCAGTCACCCGCACGCAAGGCCTGACCCCGCAATACGCCGCTCCCGAACAGTTGGCAGGCGAGACTGAAACCACATCAACCGATATCTACGCGCTGGGCCTGCTGCTGCACGAGCTGCTGGCCGGTCGGGCGCCCTGGGGTCACCTCGTTCGTCAGGGCATGCTCGCGGTGCTGCAGCGCGCGGCCGCGGGTCCGCCACCGGCCCCTAGCAGCCAGGCCGCTGGCGCCGAAGCACGTCGGTTGCGCGGTGATCTCGACGCCATCGTGCACAAGGCGACGCGACCGGAGCCCGAGGCACGCTACGCCTCGGTCGAAGCCTTGCGACAGGACATCGAAAACCACCGCTCATTGCGCCCGGTGCAGGCGCGCGGGGACGCTCTGGGATATCGCCTGCGCCGCGCCTTGAGACGCTACTGGCTGGCAGCGGGCGTGTCGCTGCTGTTCGTCGTCGGCCTGGCGGTGGCGCTGACGGCGGTGAGTCTTGCCGAGCGGGAAGCCGCACGCGAGCGCGACATTGCACAGATGGAAGCATCGCGCAGCAAGGCGGTGCGCGACTACCTCGCGCACATGTTTCGTGATGCTGGCCAACAGGCCCGGGCCGACGCACCGCTCACCGCCAAGCAAGTACTGGAGCAGGCGGCGGCCCGCGTCGATGCCGGGTTTGCACAGGATCCCGCCGCCGCGGCGCAAGTACTCAAGGCACTGGGCGAACTGCACTTCTACATCGATGACTACGCCGGCGCCGCGCCGCTGCTGCAGCGCTGGCTGGCGCACGAATCCGCCATCGCCGATCCTGCCGCTGGCGCCGACGTGCGCTTCACCCTGGCGGAAACCCTGCATCGCATGGGTCGCTCGGACGAAGCCGCGCACTTGCTTGCGCAGGCGCAAGCGTACTGGTCGGCGGACGCCGCACGCCATGCCGACGTGCTGTTGGTGAGCCGCATGCTGCAGTCCCAGCTCGAACGCCAGCGCGGCGAGGTGACAGCCGGCATCGCAACCCTTGAGAACGCATTGCCGCAGCGCCTGCTGCGCTCCGGACCGGAGCATTTCGAAACCGCGGTGCTCTATACCAACCTCGGCGCTGCCTACATCCAGGCCGGCCGTTTCGAGGAAGGCATCGCGGCCTCGCAGGAGGCGATGCGAAGCTGGACGGTGCTGAACATGGAGCGCGGAAACGATGCGCTCAATACGCTCAACAACCTTGCTGCGGCCCACTTCCGGCAGGGCGACATGACCAAGGCCGAACAGGCATTCGCTTCTGCCCTGGCATTGCGGCGCGCGGCCTATGGACCATCGGCCGCGACGGCAGCGCTGATCGGCAACTATGCGCGCACGCTGCTCAAAAACCGCAAGGCGGACGTGGCTGTGCCACTGATCGAGGAAGCCGAGGCAATGGCGCGCAGCCATGCCGGCGACACCAGTCCGCTCACCCTGTCGCTGCAGGTCTCCCGTGCCGAAGGCCTGCTTGGCGTGCGCCGTCTCGCAGACGCAGCGTCGGTGCTTGCCGCACTCGAGCCCACGCCGCTTCCGGCAGTGATACAGCTGCGCGCCGACGTGCTGCGCGGCACGCTCGCACACGCGCGCGGCGACCTCAGCGCTGCTCGCGCCACCTTGGCGCGTGTGCGCGCCAAGGCGCAGACACTGGGTCCGGCAGCCGATTCGGTGCGCGACGACGTGGATGCCTTGCAGCGTCTCGTCGAGGCTGCCTCGAGCGACAGCGCCAGTTGACGGCAAGGCGCGATCGCGGCGCACCGCTCCATCTTCAAGGCAGGCGGCGCGCAGGATCGCGCCGCCCGCAGGGTGCATGGCTCAGTCCTGCTCGAAGCCGTCGCAGAACACGCCGTCGGTCCTGCCGTGGCAGCCGTTGTCGATGAACTCGTAGGCGCCCATGTCGATGCGTGCACCGGCGATGCGCACGTTGTAATCCCGATCGAGGGCCGTGAGGTTGTACGCATCCTGTCCCGCATCGATGGCCGGCGACTGCCTGTGCAGGTGGAGATTGGCGGTGGTGAAGCCCGGGTTCTGGCTGAGCAGGCCGCCGAGGTCGAGCAGGCGATCGAGTGGAAACGTGTCGTTGCCGTAGGCATACACGATGCCGGGCGCGGACAGGCCGTGCTGCAGCAGCGAATGCCCGATCTCCACGCGGCTGGTCGCTGCACTGGCGTCGCCGTAGATGTTGTCACCCGCGCCCTGTGCATACGCGCCGAAGTCGCCGGGCGGCTCGGTGGCTTCATTGCCCCACAGGATACTGTTGAGGAACTGCGTCACTGGCCCATCGACATCGGGCACGAACAGCACGCCGCCCAGGCGCGCCCGGTTGCCGGAGAAGCTGCTGTTGACCAGTTCCACGCGGGTTGCCGCGCCATTGGATACGTTCATCACCGCGCCGCCCAGGTTCTCGGCTTGGTTGGCGACGAAGATCGTGTTGCTCGCGCGCAGGCGCGCAAACGCATCCGGATAGAAAAAGCCGCCGTTGATGTACAGCGCGCCGCCATTGACGTTGAAGATGCCGTCCTCGGGCACGTTGCGCCGCGCGCGATTGTCGATGAAGCGCGCGCGGTCGATCGACACATCGAAAAAATCCATCAGCGCCATCGCGCCGCCGGTCACGGCCGCGTTGTCGCGAAATTCCACGTCGGTGAACGCAGGTCTGGGCACCGCCCAGAGACTGCCCACCTTCACCGCGCCGCCATCGCTGGTGGAACGATTGTTGCGGAACACCACCTTGCTCAAGGTCGGCGCGGCCGGCGCACCATCGCTGTAGACCGCGAGCGCGCCGCCCCCGCCCGTGCCGGTGCCATCGCCGGCCAGATTGCCGACGAATTCGAGCTGGCGCAGCATCGGACTGCAGCGATGCGAGAGATCGTACCCGGCAATGCACACCGCGCCGCCGCCTCCGGCTTCGTACAGGGTTTGGTTGGCAAAGCCAGCGGTGATGACGAAGCCGTCCAGTACGGTGTCGGGCCCGATGTCGGCGCCTTCGCCGGCATTCCACAGCTTCGCATCGAAACGCACCACGTGCCGCGCATTGTCGCCGTGGATGTCGTCAGGCGTGGGCGTGACACCGCGCGCGTCGAGGTTGCTGTCGTCGGCCTGCATGTCGCCACTGAGGACCGTGGGATATGCCTGCACCTGACGTTGCTCGCGGGAAGTTTCGGTGCCGGAGAACCCGCCATAGACCCGCGTGCCCGGCGGGATGAGGAAACTGGTCATGCGTCGGCGCTCGGACTCGGTGAGATTCAAATCGGGATTCAACCCGGGGACGTAGCGGCCCTGCGCCACCCAGATTTCCGCGCCCGGCTGGCTCGCCAGCGCCACGTCCAAGCGGTTGTAGGCGCTGACCCAGGAGCTGCCATTGCCTCCGTCGGGCGCGTTGGCACGGACGAAAACTTGTGACTGCCCGGCGATGGGCAGGCCGAGCAAGAGCGCAAGGGCAAGAGGTCGAAGACGGATCGCTCGCATGAGGTGTTCCTGTGTGTGGAGTGGCGGTGTGATCCAGCAGCACAGGAAAGCGGGGCCGATCCGGGCATCCGCCCGCGAATCGATCCTGCCCGCGCGACAGCACGGCGCTGCCGAGAGGCTCGATTCATTGATTGATTTGCAAGCTGTCCGCAGCGCTTGAAGGCCCCTCGTCGCGGCAAGACCGTCGGTCCGCAGCGGCATTTGCGCTCACCGCCGGCGGCGCCGATGGTTGGATCATGCGGCAGCGTGTGGCCAACTTGCCGGTGTTCGCGGGCAAACGCACCTGGAGTCTGGCTTTTCGTGCGCGACCCCCCGCAGCGTGCGATCAACCCGCCTTGCGAAAAGTGAGATTGATGCGCTGGCTGCCGAGCAGCGGATTTGGTTGATCCTTGAGCGGCAGCACGCCGTGATGGCGCAGGCGGTCTTCCCCGCCCCAGACGACCACATCGCCGTGGTGCAGCGCAATCCTGCTCGCCTTGTCGCTGCGCTCGTGCCCGCCGAACAGAAAGGTCGCTGGCATGCCCAGTGACACCGAGACAATCGGCGCGGCGCACGAACCTGGAACTTCGTGCCTTCGATCTCGATGCCAATCTTTGATGGCGGCGCATCCCGAGCGCGGGTGCGAGTTGCCAAGGCGCAGCGTGATAGTGCGCTGGCAGCTTGCGAGGGCAGCATCCAGGTGGCCTTTCGTGAAGTGGCCGATACGCTCGCCCAGCGCCGCGACCTCGGTCAGCGCCAGCGCCGCACGCAACCGCACGCCCGTCGGCAGCACCAGTCCCATCATCCGATCGTCGCTCGCCGCACGCGCCCCGTCGGCGACCACCGGTAGCAGCGATGGCCTTTGCGCTACCGCACCGCGCCTCGACCAGTACACGAACTGCGAATACGCCAAACCCCGCGCGCGGCAGAACGCCGCCGCCGACTCATTCCCCGATCGCCACGCCGCGATCCGCTTCGACCACGCCACCACCTTGCTCGACATCCTGCGCTCCCGTTGCCAAAGAGCGTGGATCGCAGCGGAGGTCAGCGTGGATGGAAGGTGAGGTGGGCGGACGCTTGCGTTGCAGCAGCGTCCCGGCACGTCGCAACTGCATCAGGATCGCCAGCGGATTGGCACTGGCGGCGAGATGGTGACCAAGCACGCCGTCAAGTGCCGCCGAGACTGCTTCGCGTTCGCTCGATGAAGCATCGCTGTCGAGCAGGGGGTCGAGCTGGCGCAGCAACAGGTCGATGCTGCCGCCAACCAGACGCGCCACTGCGCGGACCGATTTGTAGACCAGCCCGCTGATTCCCCGCATCGGCTGCTGCGTGGATGCGCCAAGGATCGCCGGAGTGCGCAGGATGTTGTGATGCCTGATCTCGACCAGCGAGGTCAGGCCGAGCACCGCATCGACCTAGGCGGCCGTACCTGCCCGCCGTCGAGGCGCTGTTCAAGCTGCTCGACGAACGTGGCAATTAGAGCGCGACGAGCGCGGCGCTCAATTCCCTGTGTCGGCGCTCGCCGAAGAAGCACGCGATAGGTGGAACAGGCACCGCTTCACCCAAGCGCAGTCTGCGCGGCTACGTGCCGATGAGTATGCGGTCGATGATGCGCGGCGGCGTCCGATCCGCTTCGCGATCAACGCGCCGTGAACATGCGCATGATGCGACGGAAGAAACCCTGTCTGGGCAGGGTGGGCGGCGACGCTTCCCCCGGCGGCGTGGTGGCGACCGTGCGCGGATGCTCGCGGCGCGGCTTGCGCTCCCCGGTGTTGCCCGTCGCGTGGCTGTCGGGCGTGTTCATAGCGGCGGCTTGAGCCTCGCCATCACGACGCTTGTTGCGTCCGCGGCCACCGCGACGGCGGCGTTTGTGCGCTGCCTGCCCATCGGTGCCGACGGGCGCTGCGCCATTGCCGGCCACGGCTTGTGGCGCGGCGTTGCCCTCTGCCGACCTTGCCACCTGCGCATCGCCTTCGCGGCGCGGCCCGCGTTCGCGGCGTGCACCATCGGCGCGACCGCGGTCACGACGCTCGCCGCCACGCGCGGCCTGCGATCCGCGCGAGCGTGTGGAGGGACCTGATTTCGGCGGCGGACCCGCGGTGTTGCGTGCATCGTCGGCGGCTTCGTCCTCGGCTGCGACCGCTGCCGGGATCGCCTTGCGCTCGCGCGCTGGCGGCGGCTGCAGCAAATCAGGCGTGATCGCCGCAGTCGGAATCTTCTGCTCGATGTAGGCCTCGATGTCAGGCAGGGTCATCGCGTAGAGATCACAGGCGAAACTCACCGCGTCGCCCTCGGCGCCCAGGCGCGCAGTACGACCAATGCGGTGCACGTAGTCCTCGGCATCCTGCGGCAAGTCATAGTTGAAGACGTGGCTGACATCGGGAATGTGCAGGCCGCGGGCCGCGACGTCGGTGGCGACCAGCAATTCGATTTCGCCGCGCTTGAATTTGGCGAGCAGACGCTCGCGCTTGGCTTGCGGCACATCGCCTGACAGGCTGGCCACGCCGAAACCGTGCCGCTCGAGCGCGTGCGAGACCTTCTCGGCGGCGATGCGGGTGTTGACGAAGACGATGCCGCGCTGCACCTGGGTGCGCGAGAGCAAGTTCACCAACAGGGGCAGTTTTTCTTCCTTGGCCGGGAAGTAGACCACCTGGCGCACGCGATCGGCGGTGACGTTGTCGGCTTCGACGGTGAGCTTTTCGGGCTCGTTCATGTGGTCGTAGGCCAGTTCCAGCACGCGCAGCGACAGCGTGGCCGAGAACAGCATTCCCTGACGCTCTTCGCGCGGCGGCATGCGCCGGAACAGGAAACGGATGTCCTTGATGAAACCGAGGTCGAACATGCGATCGGCCTCGTCGAGCACCACCGCCTCGATCGAGTTGAACGAGAACACGTGCTGCTTGAGGTAATCGATCAGGCGTCCCGGCGTGGCGATGATGAGGTCACAGCCGGCCTTGAGCAGCTCGCGCTGCTTGTCGTAATCGACGCCGCCGTAGATCAGCGCCGAACGCAAACCGGTATTGCGGCCGATGTTGTGAAAATCCTTGTCGATCTGGATTGCCAGCTCGCGGGTGGGCGCGATGATGATCGCGCGCGGGTCGCTGAGCTTGCGGTCGGTGCGTGCCGGGCGCGTGAGCAGGCGGTTGAGCACGGCGACGAGGAAGGCGCCGGTCTTGCCGGTACCGGTCTGGGCCTGACCGGCGACATCACGCCCGGTCAGTGCGACCGGCAGGGTCAGGGCCTGGATCGGTGTGCAGCGCGTGAAGCCGGAGGCGTGCAGGCCTGACAGCAAATCCGGATGCAGGTTGAAGCTTTCGAAGGGTAGATCGGTCAGTGGTTGCTGCGACATGGACGGGAATCTTGTGGTGGCGGGGCCGACCGCAAGGGTTGCGGCGAGCGGAAGGGCAGACGCGAAAAGCGCATGCGCGCTTGCGTTTTGCGATGGCATCCCCAACTTGCATGGATCGGCCGTTTGGGCTCAAATGCCGATTGCATTGTGCCCGTTTGCGCGACAGGTCGCGCCAGCGCAATCGCCCAAGTGTAGCGCAGCCGCGTCCGCGACGCGCGCCGACCCGCCCCTTTTTGCAGAGAGATTTCCCGTGAGCGAGCAAATTGCACAGATCAGCGACGACCAGTTCGAGGACCAGGTGCTCAAGTCCAGTGAACCGGTGCTGGTCGATTTCTGGGCCGAATGGTGCGGTCCCTGCAAAATGATCGCGCCGATCCTCGACGACCTCGCGGCCAGCTATCAGGGCCGGCTGAAGGTCGCCAAGATCAATGTCGACCACAACCAGAAAACCCCGCGCAACTACAACGTGCGCGGCATTCCGACCCTGATGATCTTCAAGGACGGCAAGGTTCAGGCCACGCAGATCGGCGCGGTCAGCAAGACCCAGCTGGCGCAGATCATCGACAAGGCCATCGCCTGAGCAAGGCACCTCGGCAGGACGCGCCCGCCAAGCCCTGCGGACGCTCCCTGGCCACAAGCACCTCGTTGCCGTCTGGCGCAGCACGGCTTTACGCCCGCGAAATGCGGTGTTAATTTGACACCCAGTTTCCGGCGCCGCTCGCTCGGCCCGCATCTTTCCCGGTTCATTCCCTCCCCTGTTCCCCAACGGCGCCCAGCAAGGTTTGCCCGTGTCCGAAAACGAAACCAATGACAGCGGCCAAGAGGCCGCTCCCGCCCGTCGTTCCGAGCCGCGTCAGCGTGGCCCGCGCAACGCCGCTCCTGCCGCAGCGACGCAAGCCGCATCGGCTGCTGCCGTGGAAGCTCCGCCGGTGGAAGCTCCCCCCGTGGAAAGCCGCGGTGGCGGCGAATCCGGCGAACCGCCCTCTGAAGTCGGTGGCGATGGCCAGGCTCAGGGCCAGCGTCAGGGCGGCCAGCAGCAAGGCCAGGGCCAAGGCGGTCAAGGCGGTCGCCGCAATCGACGCGACCGCCGCAACCGTCACGGCGGCGGCGGCAACAACCCGCAGGGCAACCGCAATCCGCATTTCGATGACGAGGAATACGACGAGAAGAACCTCGCCACCGGCCCGTTGATCGACCTCAACGAGCTCAAGCGCAAGAGCGCGGCGGACTTGCTCACCTTCGCCGAATCGCTGGGCATCCAGGAAGGCGTCGCGCGTGCGCGCAAGCAGGACATCATCTTCCTCGTGCTCAAGGCGCATGCGCGCGCTGGCGGCGGCATCTACGGCGAGGGCGTGCTCGAGATCCTTCAGGACGGCTTCGGCTTCCTGCGCGGCTTCGATGAGAGCTATCTGGCCGGCCCCGACGACATCTACATCTCGCCCTCGCAGATCCGCCGCTTCAACCTGCGCACCGGCGACTACATCAATGGCCGCGTGCGCCCGCCCAAGGAAGGCGAGCGTTATTTCGCGCTGCTCAAAGTCGACACCATCAACGGCGAGCCGCCCGAGGCATCCAAGAACAAGGTCCTGTTCGAGAACCTCACGCCGCTGTTCCCGCGGCGCTCGTTCCACCTCGAGCGCGGCAACGGTTCGTCCGAAGACATCACCGGTCGCATCCTCGATCTGGTCGCACCGATCGGCCGCGGCCAGCGCGGCCTCATCGTCAGCCAGCCCAAGGCCGGCAAGACGATGATGCTGCAGAACGTCGCCCAGGCGATCGTGCACAACCACCCCGATGCGCACCTGATCATGCTGTTGATCGACGAGCGCCCGGAAGAAGTTACCGAAATGCAGCGCAGCGTGCGCGCCGAAATCGTCGCTTCGACCTTCGACGAACCCGCGGTGCGCCACGTGCAAGTGGCCGAAATGGTGATCGAGCGCGCCAAGCGCCTGGTCGAACACAAGAAGGACGTGGTGATCCTGCTCGACTCGATCACCCGCCTCGCGCGCGCCTACAACACCGTGGTGCCCTCCTCGGGCAAGGTGCTGACCGGCGGCGTCGATGCCAATGCGCTGCAGCGGCCCAAGCGCTTCTTCGGCGCTGCGCGCAACGTCGAGGAAGGCGGCTCGCTCACCATCATCGCAACCGCGCTGATCGACACCGGTTCGAAGATGGACGAGGTGATCTACGAGGAGTTCAAGGGCACCGGCAACATGGAGGTCCACCTCAACCGCCGCATCGCCGAAAAGCGCGTCTATCCGGCCATCGACATCAACCGCTCGGGCACGCGTCGCGAAGATCTCTTGATCGATCCCGACCAGCTGCAGAAGATCTGGATCCTGCGCAAGCTGCTGCACCCGATGGACGAGCTGGCGGCGATGGAGTTCATGCTCGACAAGATGAAGAACACCAAAACCAACGACGAGTTCTTCGGCGCGATGAAGCGCTGAATCCGACCAGCAGGACAGCTGCCAAGGGCCGGCCATGCCGGCCCTTGCCGTTTGTAGTGGCGGCAACGGCACGCGATGCGCATCGCGGCCGCCGGCATTGGGCTACCATCGTCCTTCTTCGCAAGCAGCAAGCGGACATGGCCAAGCTCTATTTCTATTATTCGGCGATGAACGCCGGCAAGACCACCACCCTGCTGCAGAGCGCCTACAACTATCACGAGCGCGGCATGCGCACGCTGTTGCTCACGCCGCAGCTCGATACGCGCGCAGGCGAGGGCGTGGTCGCATCGCGCATCGGCTTGCGCGCCCAGGCACGCCGATTCACGCGCGCGGATGATCTGCTCGCACTCGCCCGCGAGGACATCGCCCGGCGCGGCAAGCTCGATTGCGTATTGGTCGACGAGGCGCAATTCCTGACCAAGGCGCAGGTGTGGCAACTCACCGACGTGGTCGACGCGCTCGGCATTCCCGTGCTGGCCTACGGCCTGCGCAGCGATTTTCGCGGCGAATTGTTCGAAGGCAGCCAGTATCTCTTGGCCTGGGCCGACAATCTCATCGAGATCAAGACGATCTGCCACAGCGGGCGCAAGGCAACGATGGTGGTGCGCGTGGACGAACAGGGCCGCGCGGTGACCGACGGACCACAGGTTGAAATCGGCGGCAACGATCGCTACGTCTCGGTGAGCCGGTCCGAATTCAAGAAGATCATGGCCGGCGAGGGCCGCGTCGAACTGCAACAGACGGTCTTGCCGCTGGATCTGCCTGGAGAGTCTTGATGGAAACCCCGCATTGGCCACGCGCCCGCTGGCAGGACAGCGGCGATGAGGCCTTCTGGCTCTGGTTTGTGTTCGGCGACTTCGATGCCAACCTGCGCATCGATGCACAGCGCTTCCGTACCCGCGGCTTGCCGGCCGGCGTCGAAGCCGTGCTTTACGACAATGCGGCACTCGCGCGTTGGGACGGCTATCCGCTGGATGGCACGCTCGGTGCGATCTTCGCCGACGAGCAGCCCGAATTGCTCGAGCAGGCTCGCCGCGCGGGCCAATGCTGGCTGCTGCGCGGCTCCCTGACCGATCCAGCCGATCTGGACGCACTGCGCGACATGGTTGGTTCGATCACCGCACTGTGCAACGGTGGTGGCGTCGCGGTGGTGGACCCGCAGATGCTCAGCTTGTTCTCCGCCCGGGATTGGCAATCGCGCTATTTCACCCGCGACACCTTCCATGCCCGCGACCATGTGCTGATCCTGTGCGACGGCGATGACGGCCACGAGGGTCGCGTGCGCGTGCATACGCGCGGCCTGCGCAAGTTCGCGCGGCCCGACATCGATCTGCGCAACGTGCCTGCGGAACAGGCCGGGCAGGCCGGCGAATTGACGCTGGGTTTCGTCGAGTTCCAGTGTGAAGGCGGCCTCGTCGCCGACGGTCATGCGATCGAGATCGAAGGCAATCCGCAGCGCATCGTCGCGCATCTTTCAGGCTCGACGAGCGATGCCGATTTCAACAACCGCCACCTGACCCTGCGCTGGCCCGACTGATTGATCGGCATTGCCAAAGGCGCGGGGCGCAGACGGATCCTTGCGCGGTTGTAGCCGTCTGGACGGCCAACTCAATACAAAGCATCGGGAATCGGGTAGGCTGCAGGGCCCCGTTCTGATCCGGAATCGCCATGCGCTGGCTGCTGCTGCCCGTTTTTGTCCTGTGGAGTGCCCTGGTGTCTGCGGAACGACTGAGCATCGATCGCATTTTCGACGGCGCCAGTCTGGCCGGCGAAAGCCCCAATGCACTGAC
Source organism: Dokdonella sp. (assembly GCF_019634815.1). GTDB lineage: Bacteria > Pseudomonadota > Gammaproteobacteria > Xanthomonadales > Rhodanobacteraceae > Dokdonella_A. The sequence goes on from NZ_JAHCAP010000001.1 coordinate 156,920, forward strand.
GGTTACGCCCGACGGTCGCCACATTGCCTACCTGCGCGGTCGCGCCGACGATCAGTTTCAGATCGACCTGTGGCTGCACGACATCCACACCGGCAAGGCCACGCGACTGGTGGACTCGGCTGCGCTCAGCGAAGGCAAGGAATTGTCGGATGCGGAAAAGGCGCGCCGCGAACGTGCGCGCACCGCCGGCAGCAAGGGCATCAGCAGCTATCGCTGGTCGCCCGATGGCAAGCGCCTGCTGTTCACGCTCGAAGAGCGCCTGTGGCTGTGCGATCCGGCCGCACCGGCGAGCAAGCGCCTGCGTGCACTCACGCCCAAGGGCATGGACGTGCTGGATGCCAGGATTTCACCACGCGGCGGTTTCGTCGCTTTCGTCAGCAAGCAGAATCTCTACACGATCGAACTTGCCGACAATCAACTGCGTCAGCTTACCCACGATGGCGCGGGCACGATCCACAACGGCGAGGCTGAATTCGTCGCGCAAGAGGAAATGGGGCGTCGCAGCGGCTATTGGTGGGCGCGCGACGACAGCGCGATCGCGTTTGAACGCTATGACGAAAGCGGCGTCGACGAGGTCGAGCGCAGCGAGGTCTATCCCGATCGCACCGTGACCCTGCGCCAGCGCTATCCCGCGGCGGGTCGCCCCAACGCCACCGTCAAGGTCGGTGTGATCGCGCCCACGGGCGGCGAGCCGCGCTGGATCGACCTGGGTACGAACCCCGACATCTATCTTGCACGCGTGGACTGGCTGCCCGATTCCAAACGCCTGGCGATCCAGCGTGAGAGCCGCAACCAACGCCGCCTCGATCTCATCCTTGCTGCGGCCGACGGCAGCGCGCAGCAGATCGCGCTGAGCGAAACCCGCGACACCTGGATCAACCTCAACAACGATCTGCGCTTCCTGCGCAACGAAGATGGGTTTGTCTGGGCCTCGGAACGCTCGGGCTACAAGCACCTGTACGTGTTCGGTCTCGATGGTGCACTGCGCCGCACGCTCACGCGTGGCGACTGGGATGTCGATCATCTGCTCGCACTCGACGAGAAGAAGGGTCTTTTCTATTTCAGCGCCGGACGCGAGGACGTGCTGCAAAGCCAGGTCTACGTCGCCCGTCTCGACGGCAGCCAAGCCGACGCGCCGCGCCGGATCAGCGCGGGCGATGGTTGGCACGATGCAGTCTTCGGCGAGGACGCGAGCGTGTGGGTGGATACCTTCTCCAACCCGGGCACGCCGCCGCAGGTTTCCTTGCGCAAGAGCAATGGCGAGCGCATCGCCTGGATCGAGCGCAACGAACTCAAGGAAGGACATCCGTTCTGGCCCTATCGCGACAGCCTGGTCACGCCCGAATACGGAACGCTCGAGAGCGAGAGTGGCGAGGCCCTGCACTATCGCCTTTACAAGCCGCTGGGCATGCAGGCCGGGCGCAAGTACCCGGTGTTCATGAATTACTACGGCGGTCCGGGCAGCCAGTTCGTGCGCAAGGTCTGGGGCAACTATTTCGAGCAGTACATGGCCGCCAACGGCTATGTGGTGTTCTCGCTGGACAACCGCGGCTCACCGCGACGCGGCCGGCATTTCTCCGATGCGATCTTCAAGCAGCTCGGCAAGCCCGAGATCGCCGACCAGCTCAAGGGCGTGGCCTGGCTCAAGAGCCAGCCCTTCGTCGATGGGCAGCACATCGGCATCTTCGGCTGGAGCTATGGCGGCTACCAGACCCTGATGCTGCTGGCCAAGGCCGGCAAGGAATTCGCCGCCGGCGTCGCGGTCGCGCCGGTCACCGACTGGGCGCTCTATGACACCCACTACACCGAGCGCTTCCTCGACACGCCACAGAACAATGCCGAGGGTTACGAGAAATCGGGCGTGCTGCACTGGCTCGACGGCATCGAATCGCACAAGCTGCTGCTCGTGCACGGCATGGCCGATGACAACGTTCTGTTCTCCAACTCGACCAAGCTCATGGCCGCCTTGCAGAACAAGGGCGTACAGTTCGACCTCATGACGTACCCGGGCGCCAAGCACGGGCTGTCCACGCCGGCGCTGCGCAAGCATGTCTACACGATGATCACGCAGTACTTCGACGCCAGGCTCAAGCCCGCACCTGCAGCGCCTTAGGGCAACTTGATCCGCGTTGCCGCCGATGCGCGGGCGCTGCAACGCAGCGCCCGTCGTTGCGCGTATCGTGCGGGCATATCGCGGCCGATCATCGACCACGGCTACCCGAGGAGGGGCCCATGCACCTGCGCGAACACTGGATGATCTACGCCCTGGGCTCGGCGCTGTTCGCCGCGCTCACCGCGCTGTTCGGCAAGCTCGGCGTGGCCGGCATTCCATCGAACCTGGCGACCTTCATCCGCACCCTGGTGGTGCTGGGCGTGGCGGCCGCGATCATCGCCTGGCGCGGTGAATGGCGTGCACCGGCAACGATCGAGCTGAAGACCTGGGCCTACCTCGTGCTCTCGGGCATTGCCACCGGTCTGTCGTGGCTGTGTTATTACCGCGCGCTGCAGCTGGGCCCGGTGAGCAAGGTCGCACCGATCGACAAGCTCAGCGTGGCGCTGGCGATCGTGCTGGGCGTGGTGTTCCTTGGTGAAAGCCTGAGCTGGCCGGTGGCGATCGGCGGCGGGCTGATCGTGGCCGGCTCGATCGTGATGATCGTTTTTTGAGGCGATGCCGCGGCGCCACGCGCCGCACGCCGCTCACCTCGTGGCCAGGGCCGACCGCCACGTGCAAGCGTGCTCGGGCCGCTTGACGAGCCGGTGTTGAGGTCTTGCCCGCGAAAGTGCGTAACACCGTGAAATCACCCGCGGAGTATCCCGTGAACGTTCAATTGCGTTGCCCCCTCGCCGCCGCACTGGCGCTCGCCCTCGGTCATGCGGGCGCGGCGACCATCAACGTCGACATCGCCGGCGACGCGCACGTCTCCGGCCGCTGCACGCTGCGCGAGGCGATCGCCGCGGCGAACACGCATGCGACGCCGGCCGACACCAACTGCGCGGCGGGCAGCAGCAGTGGCGGCAACACGATTGCGATTCCGCCGTCGCTGTCGCCGATCGAACTGGTTGGTGCCGCGCTCGACATCGCCGACACCGGCGGCACGACCCTGGTCCACTCGGCCGTTAGCGGCACACAGGTTGCGGTGCGGCGCGTGGCAGGCAGCGATTCCGTGTTCAGTGCGAGCCAGCCGGCCACGTTCGAGGATCTGGCGATCTCGGGCGGCCACGGCGGCATGGCCGGCGGCGGCGTTGCGGGCGGCAGCACGACGGTCACGCTGCGACGCTGCCTCGTGCACGACAACGTTTCGCAGTATTTCTCCGGCGGCGTCACCATCGGCCAAGGCGGCACGCTCAACGTGATCGACTCGACCGTGTCGAACAACCAGTCGAGCGAGTTCGGCAACGGCGGCGGCATCGGTGTCAACCTTGCCACGCTCACGCTCACCGGCAGCACGGTGTCCGGCAATTCCTCCAGTGTCGGCGGCGGCATCTTCGCCTGGTCGAGCACGCTCGCGATCCACAGCAGCACCGTGTCCGGCAATGTCGCCACGAATCAGGGCGGCGGCATCCGCGTGTATGGCTCGGTGGCGTTCGAACTGGTCCATTCCACGATCGCCGCGAACGCCGCCCCGCACGGCGCGGGCGTGCTGGTGTATGACAACCCCACGACCGGCACCTTGGTGACCGCTCGCAACAGCCTGCTGTGGGGCAATACCGGCTCAGCCGACATCGAACACATGGGCGGGATGAGCGACATCATCGGCGGCGGCTACAACCTCATCGGGCAGATTGGCGATCTCATCAGCTATCCGGCCAACACGCTGCGCTGCGACCCGCAGTTGCGCCCGCTCGCGTGGAACGGCGGCCCGACCTGGACACACGCGCTCCCCGCGAACTCCTGCGCCGTCGACAGTGGTGGCGTCGTTCCGTCGGCCAACTACGACCAGCGCGGCGCGGGTCACCCGCGCTGGATGGGCACGCAGGTCGACATCGGCGCCTACGAATACAACCCGAACGATCCCGATTACGACCGCATCTTCGCCAACGGTTTCGAGCCGTGAGCGGTCCCGTTTTATTGAAATGGCGCGTGCCAGTTAGCGATCGCCGTTCTGCAACAGTGACGTTCCTGCGAAGCGAGCACTGAGTGATGTATGGATTCGATCCGGCGCTGTCAACTCGCGCCGACCGCACTGTTCAGCAAGCTTGGCGGCGCCACGATTCGATCCAGTCTCGCAACTTTAACCAGCAGCGCGGTCGTGTTCGATGCGCGCGCCGAGACGCTCACTCTCGTACCCATTCAACGTAGCAGGAAATCACCTTTCCCTTTTCGTCGAACGAGCAAACTTTCCAAAAATGTCCGTACGAAGCGTATCCAACTGGGCCATACCTCGAACGGTTGTCATCCGGAATGACCTGGAATCCACGACCACCGCTTCCGGTGCCCGGGATTGAATTTCCATTCCGGTCGACCGCCGTGCCGGTCACGAACTCTGCGGTATCGCTCGGCGTAATTGGCACCTTGAAGCACCCGATGTCGCCATTGTTGAAGATGTAGCATTGGGTGAAGGAGCCGTTGAATTCGGCCGCAGTCACAAACAATACCGTGATGGCGTTTTCACTCAAAGGCTCACTTGGTCGCACCCCATAGATGGGCTCACCTTGGTGATTCCATGCATAGTCACGAAACAAGGTTTCGTTCCGACCGCTGAATGAGCCGAATCCGTCCTGAGTTGGAAGCACGATTGGCTCCCCGCGATCCTCTACTGTGACAGTGCCTTGCTTTATAGAATTGATGATGTCCATGAACTGATCCTCGGCAGCGGCCGACTGTCGAGTGTTCAACAAGACTTCGTATACCGAACCACCTTGAGATTCGAGATTCGGCTCCTCGGTCGATCGCCCTGGCTCAATCGCGGAATCGGTGCTGATGTCGCCCACGCCCGCTGGTTGGGAGCCAGATTGATGCGCGCTGATCACCACATAGTGCAGGCGTCCGCTAGTGCGATTGCCAACGTAAACGTCGAATTCACCAAGACGACTTCCAACCTTGGCAATCGCAGCTGTGGCGAACTGACTTGGCTGCGTGCAGGTATCGCAGAACGTCCATTCCAACGCCAGCGCCGAAGCAACAGGCAACAATGCCATCGAGACAAAAAGCAAACTGGCTTGTTTCCATTTCATCGCTTTGCTTCCCTCGCGGTCACGTTGCTTGGAACACCAAGCCATACGGGGGGGGGGGGATATCGCGATGCCGTTCACACTTTCCGGAGACCAGGCGGGTCGGCACCATCAAGCCGTGCAGAGCAATCGACGTATCCTTCCACGCTGATCAGAAACGACCGGACTGATGGTCGCGAATCGCCTCGACGATCTGCTCGGGCGTGTTCATCACGAACGGGCCATAGCGCGCGACGGGCTCGTTGAGCGGCTTGCCGGCGACGAGGATGAAACGCGCGCCCTGCGCACCCGCCGCGAAGGCCAGCGTATCGCCATGCCGTTCGAACACCGCCAGTTCACCGCGATCGAGATTGCGCGAAGCATGCGCGGGTCCGAAGCTCGCCCCGCCCTCGAACACGTAGGCGAAAGCGGTGTGCCCGTCGGGCACGTCTGCGATGCCCTGCGCGCCGGGCTCAAGTTCGACATCCAGGTACAAGGGCGCGATCGCGATGCCCTCGATGGGTCCGGTGACGGCGCCGAAGCTGCCGGCAATCACGCGAACGCGCATGCCGTTGCCGGCGTCGACCAGCGGAATGCGTTCGGGCGCGATGTCCTGATAGCGTGGCGCGATCATCTTGTCTTTGGCGGGCAGATTCACCCACAGCTGGAAGCCGGCCATGCGGCCGTGTTCCTGCTCGGGCATTTCCGAGTGCACGATGCCGCGCCCGGCCGTCATCCACTGCACGCTGCCGGGCATGAGCAATCCGGAATTGCCCTGGTTGTCGCCGTGACGCATGCGCCCGGCGAGCATGTAGGTGACGGTCTCGAAACCGCGATGCGGATGGGCCGGAAATCCGGCGATGTAGTCGCCCGCATGGTCCGAACCGAATTCGTCGAGCAGCAGGAAGGGATCGAGCATGTCCAGATCGCGCTGGCCGATCACGCGCGTGAGCTTGACGCCCGCGCCGTCGGAACTTGGCTGTCCGCGCGCAACGCGTTCGACGCGACGGATGCCGGGATTGCTGGCGTTCATGAGGGTATTCCCCGCAAGGTTGAGGCCCACGATATGGGCTCGCGCAGCGCGTGAACCAAGTCGATTCCGGTGAACACTGATGCGCACCGGGGAAACAATCGTTCCGCACGGCGGTGGCGCGCAAGCGGCTCGCGCTGGCACGGCCTCGAGACAACGCTGAATGACGCCCTGCCCGTCATTCCAGCGAATGCTGGAAGCCACCGCCTGAGCGCTTTTCAGAGCAGCCCGGTCCCCGCCCTTGGCCGGGATGAGGATCTTCTGCGCGCAGCCTCAATGCACCCAACGCCCACCGCGCCGACGCGGCGGCATTGCCGCGCCCGCTTCACGATTGCGCGAAAAGTCGCCTTCCTCGAGCGGATGGGCGCGCCAGTACTCGGCGACCGCACCCACCGCCGTGGGGATCTGTGCAAGACACTCGTCGTAATCGTCCTCGCCCAGCGGGGCGAAATCACCGTCGCTTTCGAACACGCCATCATCGATTGCCAGGGCGATGATTGGCGAGAGCATTTCCATGAGCTGCGCATCATGCCCAAGGCGGCCTTCCCACGACGGCGCCCGCAGGTCGATCCCGCGCGAGAAGCCCTCGCACCAGCCGCGCGCGGTGAACTCGGGCGGCGCCTGTTCATCATCGTTGTCGAGCTCGCCGAGGATCGGTTCGTAGCTCCCGGTTTCAAGCTCGGGCGTGATCGCATCGTTGAGCCGCGCGAGCAGGGTCAGCACGCGCTCGCCTTCTTCGCTGTCGGCGAACGGCTCGTGCAGGATTTCGGGCAACCATTCCTCGGGCTTGGGCGGCGCCGGGCCGATCGCCAGCGCAGTGAGAAAGCCATGCACGCCGTCGAGCAGCATGTCCTCGTCGCCCGCATGCGCGCGCAGGAAGCGGTCGAGCTCTTCCAGTTCGGAATCATCGGGGGAAACATGCCAATCGTCAGCCATCATCGAGTTCCAGCAATACGGGCGTATGGTCGGATGCACGCTCCCAGGTTCGCGGTTCGCGGTCGATGGAAGCGGCACGGGCGGATGAACGTGCGGCCTGCGAGAGCAGAATCAAGTCGATGCGCAGACCCAGATTGCGCCGAAACGCCGCCTGACGGTAGTCCCACCAACTGAACTGTCCGCTCTCGCCGTTGAACAGGCGGAAGCTGTCGGCAAAGCCGAGGTCGAGAATCTTCTGCAGCGCCGCGCGCTCGGGCGCCGAGCACAGGATCTGATCGCGCCATGCGTCGGGATCGTGCACATCGCGGTCATCGGGTGCGATATTGAAATCGCCGAGCACCACCATGTGCGGATGTCGCGCCAGTTCCGTTGCGAGCCAGTCATGCACCGCGTCGAGCCAGCGCAGTTTGTATGCGAACTTTTCACTACCCACCGCCTGGCCATTGACGACATACAGATCGACGATGCGCAGATCACCGACCGTGGCCGCAAGAATCCGCCGCTGCGGATCATCCAAGCCGGGAATGTCGGTGACCGGATCGGCCGGCGCGGGCAAGCTGTCGCGCACGAGGATTGCCACGCCGTTGTAGGTCTTCTGCCCCGAACACAGCGCGCGATAGCCCGCGGCGGCCAATTCGGCATGCGGAAACTTCGCATCCTCGAGCTTGGTTTCCTGCAGTGCGACGATGTCGGGCTGCGCCTGGCCCAACCATTGCAACACATGGGGCAAGCGCACCTTGAGCGAATTGACGTTCCACGAGGCAATCTTCATGCGGCCATCTTACTTTGCCGTGCCCCGGCCCCTGCAAGACAGCGGCATTGAACCGCCCCGACCCGCGCGGAGGCGAACAAGGCGTTTGACCAGTTCATCGCCACCTACGCTGCCAAGTACCCGAAGGCCGTCCAGATCCTGGGCAAAGACCGCGAACGCCTGCTCACGTTTTACGACTTCCCGGCCGAACATTGGCGTCACCTGCGCACGACCAACCCGGTCGAATCGAGCTTCGCCACCGTGCGACATCGCACTGATCGCACCCGCGGGGCGATCTCGCGCGACAGCATCGTGCCCTTCGTGTTCAAGCTCGGCAAAGTCACCGAGCAGCATTGGCGCAAACTCAACGGATTCGAGTACCTCGCCAAAGTCATCACCGGCGTGCGCTTCCGCGATGGCATCGAAGTGCGTGATGATTCATCTGTGCATGAATGTAGGCTTTGTACTGGAAGAAGTTCAGATGCCGCCAACGGCGCACCAGACGGTCGTGTACCGGCTGATCCTCGGCCCCGCACCCAGGGCACCGCAACCGCATCGCCGTGCAGCTCACGACGAAGTCGATCTGGCCTTCCACCGGCTTGAATTCCACCGACGTCACTGACCACGGCGCCGTCAGACCCAATGCTTGCGTGAAGAGAGTTTCCATCCACCAAGCGTCGCTGATCGGCTACGCTGCGGCAAGATCGGTTCCACACGGATCGAGAGAGAGCCCCAATTTGCTGCTTTCCAAAGTGGGCGGTCCGTCCGTTGTCACCGAGTTTGCTCGATCGTGCGGTGATGCTGTAACCCGTCTCGATAGCTACGAGCCCAGGCTCAATGACAACGAAGCGGGGGATCTTCGCGATACAACCTCACCCCGAGCGATGGCTGCCTTGATGCGCAAGGTTCTGTGCGGAAATCGCCTTTCATGCACATCCCGCGGACTTCTGCTGCGATGGTTGCGTGACTGCGAAACGGGCCATGATCGTTTGCGAGCGAAGCTGCCCAAGGATTGGCTGGTTGGCGACAAAACGGGCACAGGCGAGCATGGCGCAGTCAACGATGTGGCAATCGCCATTCCTCCCGGTCGCTCTCCCATTCTTGTTGCGGCGTTTCTGAGTGAGGGGAGAGTAGGCCGCCCGGCATTGAGCGCCGCGCACGCCAGCATCGGCGCACTGGCAGCACATCATTTCGCGTGACCATTGCCCGCTCACGCCCAACCCGTCATTCCACCGGGCGCTGCGCGAACTGACAGAGGGAGCATGCCTCGGAAGCAAGGAGTCCGCGTGGGCCGCAGAGGTTTTTCCGCAAGTCGCGGCAAAGGCGGAGACTCAGGTCATCAATACTCTCGCGAACAAGCTGAAAGTTGCCCCCTTCAGTGTCCACAGGGGACACCCTGAAACCACATGGCTCGCCAATGCACATTCCAGCTGGCGATTTCCAAGGCTTCGGCAACCGATTGGATGCGTGTGGCTCCAGCCGGTTGGACGCCGCGGCGTTGCAACCGTGCCACTCGGGCTGCCCGGGGCCAGGGTTTCCTCAGGAGGTATCACTTCGCACGCGCTGCACGCGCTGTCGATAGGCGCTCACGTTGTCGCCGCGGATGCGGGTTTCGCGGGTGCCGATGACTTCGTCGCATTTGTTGTCGGTGCCGGTCACGGGTTTGGCATCGACCTTGGTTTCACGCTCGAAGGCATGCGATTTGTCGGTGTTGCGGTAGTAGCGGTACAGGTACCAGTACAGTCCCGTCGCGCTGGCCGGGCCGAGCGTGAGCAGCCATAGTCCACCATCATCGCTCATGGCGAATGCTCCTGATTGGCGGTCATGAGGAGTGTCCGATCAGCCACAACACGATGCCTTCGACGAAGGTTCCGACCGTGATGGCAGTGGTGAGCAGCTTCCACTGCTGCACCGGCACGCTGCCCATGGTCTCGCCGGTGCGACCGTTGACCGCAATGTAATGCAGCATGCCGCCGTTCTTGCCGGGTTGGTGATAGGAATACAGCCACACCGGCAAATACATCGACACCCAGCGTGAGCCGTGCACGTCGATGCGCTCCTGCTCCCAGCGCACGCCGCGATCGTACTGATTCACCGAATACTCGACCTGCGAGCGCGCGATGGACAGCAACTGGTCTTCGAGCTCGGGGCGCAGTGCCGTGACGTTGAGATCGCGCTTCTCCGAGGTGAACCCGGCGAGGTAGGACGCGTTCCACTTGATCGCATTCTTGGTGTCGAACGGCAGGATCGTGTTGATGATGTTGTTGGTGTTGCGGCGCGTGTCGAGATTGCCGCGCGCGGCCGAGGATTCCAGCGGCAGGTCGTCGACGGTGAAATCCACATGCCGCGACACGCTGTAGACATCGGCGTCGTAGTAGGTCTTCTTGCTGTCGCCGCTGCCCTTGGTGTATTCGCGCGTCTTGATTTCGCCGTAGCCGCCGACATCGGCGCTCGCATTGCCGTCGACGATCATGTAGGGCAGATAGACGCCGACAACATTCTCGGGCGTGAACTGTTCCTTGAAAGCCTTGAGCGCGAACAGCCGCCGCTTGTCGACGAACTGGCGGATGCGCGCGACCGCATCCTCCTTCTTGATGTGGAACGGCAGCACCGCGTCGGGCACCGCGCCATTGGCGATCTGCTCGTTCACGCCGAGCATGTGGCGACACCAATGGCAGCGCGCGGTCATCGCGTTTTCGGTGTTGACCGTCACTTCTGCACCGCAGCCGCTGCACTTGAAGGTCATGAGGTTCCTGGCATCGGCGGCGATGTCGCGCGCGCCCGATGCGATCACCGTGCCTTCGAGCTGGTCGATGCCCTCACCGAGCCCGAACTGTTCCTCCACACGCGCGCTCTGCCACTGATGGCGGCAGTACATGCAGATGAGCTGGTCGCTGCCGGGTTTCTGGCGAACGTCGGTGGAGCCGCATTTGGGACAGCGATTGACGCCGTCTTCGAGTTCCTTCGAAGCCGTGTCGATCGCGACCGGATCAGGCGCCTCGATTTCCTTGCGGATCGGATCGGGCAAGGTCGCCGGATCGATCGGCGACTGGCCGGGCGCGGGCGGCACCTCGCGGGGGGAACCGGGGCCGCTGTAGGGCGGCACCGGGGGCGTGGTGTTGGACATGGGCGTCCTGATGTCGGGTGCTTACAGTCCGAGCGTCTTGGTCTTGAGCGCGTCGTAGTCGGTCTGGGTGATGAGACCGGCGTCGAGCATCTCCTTGGCCTTCTTGAGCTTGGCCATCGGATCGTCAGCGGGTGGCGCGGCCGGAGCGACCGGCTGCTGCAAGCCAGCCATGCCGCCCATCATGCCGCTGGCCATGCCGATGCCCATCATGCCCGCGGCGCCACCGTTCTCGCCGGCCGCCTGCATGCCTGCAGCGACGCTCGCCTGCAGGTTGGAATTGCCGCGCGCGCCGGACAGCGCATCGGCACGCTGCACGTTCTTGAGCAGTTCGCGTGTGTTGGCGTCGTATTCGATCGAAACGATCGCGGTCTTGACGATTTCCAGGCCACGGTCCGACTTCCACTGGTAGGCACTCTCCACCGCAGCCGAAAGACTCTTGGCGAAACCAAGCGAGTCCTGCTGGATCTTGGTGATGCGATTGCCCTTGGACGGATCGTTGGTGTACGCGCTGAACGCGGGCGCGAGCGAGCCGACCACTTCGTTGAAGAGCTGGCTCGCAGCGGCGTTGTCGAGATCGGTGAAATCGAACACCTGGCCGGCCTGCAGATAGCTCGCCGGCACGAAGTTCTTGGTGAACAGGATTGGATCGACGATCTTGAGCGTGTAGGAGCCGCGCGTGACCGCGCCGACCTGAGTGTTGAGGAAGCCGTCGTCCCAGTAGATTTCCGACTGCGTGCCGAAACGATTGTCGGGCAGTTCCTTGAGGCAGACGAAGAAAGCCTGCTGCTGCGAGCCCGGCTGACCACCGAACTTGAAGCGCTCCCAGCTTTGCTTGATCAGCGATTCGACCAATCCGCCGCCGGTGAAGATCGACTTGGAATTGATGTCATCCGACTGCCACTCGTAGGCGCCGGCCTGCGCAGCCAGCGCGGTGATCTTGCCATCCTGGAACAGGAGCAGGCCGTAGCCTTCGGGCACGACGATCTTCGAGCCGTTGGTGATGATGTTGGACGAGGCCTTGGTGTTCGAGCCGCGACCGGCATTGGTGCCGCGCGGCACGGCGGCGAACAGCGCTGCGGTCGACGGCAAGCCATCCGGAATCGTGTAGAAGTCCTTCCACTGGTCGGCCAGCGTGCCACCGATTGCGCCCACCGCTGCTTGAATGAGACCCATCGTTCGTCCCCTGATTCGTGGTCGGGTACCGCACCCGCCTTGCGCCCGCAACTATACCGTTCCGTTTCCGCCATGAGCGTTTCGGCGGCGCCACCGCGAGCGGCGTTTGCTTTCCGTTCAACTGGCGCCGCAGGTGCGCAGACACGTGGCGCAAGATTGCGCGATACTGCGCCGATGCTGCGCACCGCCTTCATCCTGCTTGTCTTGTTGCTGCTGGCTTCGCCTTGCGTGGCGGCGCCGGCACCCGAACCCGCGCCGGCCAAGCCCGCGAAAATCATGCACACGCTGGTGCTGGTGCGTCACGGCAACTACGAGCAAGACCCCAAGGCCGACGCGCGGCTCGGCCCGCATCTGTCGCCGATCGGCGTGGCCCAGGCGCATTTGGCAGCGGCCGCGCTGGGCGCACTGCCGCGCTTCGACGGGCTCTACGCCAGCCCGATCCAGCGCGCCCACGACACCGCCGCCGTGATCCGTGCCGACGTCTATCCCGAGCGCACGTTCGAAACCGTCGACGATCTTGCCGAGTGCACGCCACCGACCACGCTCGGCAACGTGGCCAAGGAGGAAAAGCCCGCGGACATGGCCGCCTGCAAGGCCCGGCTCGATCGCGTGTTCGCGCGCTTCTTCACTGCACCCAAGGGCGCGGACCGCAGCGACCTCTTGGTCTGCCACGGCAACGTGATCCGCTACCTCGTCACGCGCGCACTCGGCGTCGATACCAACGCCTGGTTGGCCATGTCGATCGGCAATGCGAGCATCACCACGATCCGCATCGACGACAAGGGCCGCGCCCATGTGATCGCGGTCGGCGATGTCGGCCACCTGCCGCCCAAGCTGCGCAGCAGCGCCTGGGGCGATCCGGAACGCTCGCTGGCGATTCCCTGAGCCGCACGCAATGGGGTGGCGCTGGCGATTGTCTGCAAGATTGATGCGTGACCGCCGATCACGACCGCGGCAAGAATGAAGTTCGACACCGACTCGCGGCGCGTCAGCCCAGGGTCTGCCACCCTTGCCAGTGCATGCCGGGTTCGAGCGCGCAGGGCTGCAATACGTGCGCGGCTTCGACGCAGACGAACCGGCGGTATTCGTCGGGCGCAAGGTCAGTGATGGTCGCGGCGAGTGCCGCGCCGGGATTCCAAACCACGACATCGCTGAACCCGTTCTGCGCGATCGCGATCTGATGAACGCCATCTCTCAGGGTCAGCGGCGCCTGCACATCGCCGTAGATGTGATCGACTTCGCGATCAAAGCGAATCGGCGCTCGCGTTGCGGAGCATGGCGTCGCGTTGGCTGCGCTGTCGACGAAATCACAGTGCTCGAGTCCGTGCAGTGCCGCCGATTCGAGCGCAGACACGCGCAGGTAACTGTGCAGCGCAGCGGTGAACTCGAACGGCGTCGCGCCGGTATTGGTGACGCACAACCTCACGCCCAGCCGCTGTGCCTGCAGCTCCACCGCAAGTGACAGTGCGCAGGCATGCGGCCACTCGGCGCTCGCCTGCACCTCGAGCGTGAAGTGCGCGGCGTCGGCGACGACGCCGTCGAACTGCCACGGCGTGATGCGCGCAAAGCCATGCCGGCGCCACGGCCCGCGCGCGGCGAACTGCGGGAAGATCACCGGAATGCCGCCGCGGATCGCCTTGCCCGGGCCGAACTCGGCGCGCTCGCCCAGGAACAGGCGTTGGCGGCCATCCGCGGCGATCCATGACAACACCTGCGCGCCGTGCAGCGCGACGATGGCGCGACTGCCTTCGCGTTCGATTTCGATGCACGGCGTGCCGCGATACTCGATCGTTCGTGCGTCCATCGCGCAAGTGTGGCATGCACCGGCCGTCCCTGGCCGGCACCGCCATCAGTCATGCATCAATTGGGGACCCACCGCACATCATCGATGTGCACATTCACCGTGTAGGTGGTGTGGGCGCGTTCGATCCAGATCGCGTCGAGGGTCGCCTGTGCGGCAGTGATTGCGCCATTGCCGCCGACCCAGGCATTCCACTGCGCCGCGTCGGCGAGGCTCCACTCCACATAAGTCCAGGCATTGGCGGGCACCGCCTTCAGTGTCGAACGCTCGGTGCCATCGGAGTCATCGACGCCCAGACCCACGCTGAAACCGCTGCCGGCAACAAACACCCAGAAGCCGACGCGACCATTGCGGGCGAACTTCATGTTGCTCGCCGGCGCACCACTGCCCGAGAGGAAGCGCACCGACCAGTTGCTGGTGTTGGACGCATTGTCGATCAGACGCAAATGCTCGGAGCAATTGCCGACCCTGGCCATCGCGCAATCACGATCCGCCGTGGAAGACGCGGAAATGCCCGTCGTGCTGCCTGAATAGGCCGGCGCCGTATTGAAGTGGCCTTCGCCGGTTTCGAATTTGTCGAGCATGATGGTATTGCCACCGCCGCCACCGCCCGGATTGAGCAGGCCGTAATAGCGCGACCAGTTCCAGTTGATGCCGGGATCGGTGTGGTCCTGGCCCGGGAAATGCTGATGTCCCTTGATCTTGACCGAGGCCGGCAGGACATTGACCGTGCTGCTGGCCGCGCCCTTGTAGGCGCTCGTGCAGGCAATGGCGTAGCGCGCGCAGAAATGACGCGTCAGTGCCGCCGAAGCGTTGTACATCGCGGTGGTGTACCAGGCGGCGTTGTTGGTGTAACCCTCGTGCTCGATGCCCAGCGTGTAGGGGTTGGCGCTGCGGGCGTGGTAGGCCGCCGCCGACTCACGCACCATCTGCGTGATCTGGCCATCGGAACTTCGCACCAGATAGTGCGCACTGGTCGAATAGGGATTGCTCTTGAACCAACTGATCGTGCCGGCATAAGAGCCTTGCATGGTGTGAATCGTGACCGCGGAAATCGCCTGACTGCGCGTGCCGTGGTACGGCGAGGCGACCCACAGTGCGGGCGCGTAGTCGGTGCTGTGGATTTGCGCCGCGCCCGTCGCTGGCTGCATGACGCCGGTTCTTTCGTGCAACGTCTCGTCGAGCGGGTCGATCGCGTATGGCCCGGCCTCGACGCTGCCGCGGGAAAGATCCAGGCGCACGAACGGTGCATGCTGGCGCACCAGCGCAGCCGGCGCGAACTCGCGTTCCCACTCCACCGGGCGAGCAGCAATCCTGATGCCGTTGTCGTCACTGCCGCGATCGAGCGCCAGCAGCACGTCGTAGGCAAAACTTTCGCGCGCAAAATCATTGATCGCATCCCCATCGGTACCGCGGAAACCGGCGTAAGCCGCGAGGATCTGCGCGAGGCTTGCATCGCCACCCGCCTCCTTCTGCGCCTTGCTCAGCAAGGCCGCGGCAGCGAGGATGTTGATTGCGGCATCACGCTCCACGGCCTGTCGCGAACTGCCGAGCAAAGCGGCGGCCTCACCGACCTGATCGCGGAACGGTCCGCCGTGGTACAGACCCATGACGCCAACCGCTGGCGCGGATTCACCATCGAGGTCGCTGGCCGGCTCGATCATCACCCAGCGCGTCTGCACGTAGGCTATCGATTCGAGCACGCCAGACGGCAACTGCGGGTATGCCTTGTACGCCGCCGCGAAACCATTTGGAAAATCTGCCCGCGCCGCAGCCAGGCGCAACTGCTCGGCGCTGATAGCCTCTTCCTGCGACAGTGCCGTGGCTGCCGATTCGACAGTGCGCGCGGAAGCCGCTTGAGAGGATCGTGCGTCGGCAATCAGTGGAAAACAGGCCGCAAGGGCCAAGCCAAGAAACACTCTGGAACCATGCATCAGGTCATCTCCCCAGTGACGAGCAAACAATGGACGCCCATGCCGCAAAGGCTCGGGTATGGGCCAGGCATGGCAGCAAGGAACTCCGCGAATGACAGTCGGAATGTCTTGTCTGGCTTGATGCCGAAGGTGCTCCCCCACCCTCTGCATGCGGTTCACCTGCATGCCCCGAGCCAGCTGAAACTGTGCTGCCGGCGCCGACACTGGATGGAGTCTGTGCGGCTGTCAACCCGCCCCTGATGAAGGCGTGAACATGGACACCAATAATGTGCACCGCAACATGGCGGCCCTGCAGCGGTGCCGGCAACGCAGGCTCGCCAGGC
Organism: Dokdonella sp.; assembly: GCF_019634815.1. Classification (GTDB taxonomy): domain Bacteria; phylum Pseudomonadota; class Gammaproteobacteria; order Xanthomonadales; family Rhodanobacteraceae; genus Dokdonella_A. Next base: position 173,146 of record NZ_JAHCAP010000001.1, read on the forward strand.
ATCTGCTTGACTCTGGATCAAGCTCCACGGTTTAGGCTATCGCCAGAACCAATTCCGGAGCCCGCCATGTCCCTGTTCTCGATCGGTGAACTCGCGCGGCGTGCAGACGTCGCCATCGATACCGTGCGTTACTACGAGCGCCGCCAGTTGCTGCCACAACCGAAACGGCGCGCATCTGGCTATCGCCAGTACGACGACGAGGATGTGCGGCGTCTGCGCTTCATCCGCCGCGCCAAGGGACTCGGCTTTGCGCTCGAGGACATCCGCAGCCTGCTCGACCTCTCGCTCGACCACGACCACGGCGTGCACGGACTGCGCGCGCGCGCCGAGGCCAAGCTCGCCGACATCGACGCACGCATTGCCCAATTGCAGAAGGTGCGACGTGGCCTGCGCCAGCTCGTCGCCGACTGCCCCGGCAGCGGCGCGCTCGACCATTGTCCGATACTGGCCGCGCTCGGCGCGAAGGAGTCCTCATGAACCACGATCACGTCCAATCCCGCGGCGGCAGTTGCTGCGCGCACACGGCGGCGACGCCCGCAACAGCGGCGAGCGCGCGTGACCCCGTCTGCGGCATGCAGGTCGACATCGCCAGCGCCAGATACACGACCGAACACGACGGCCATACCGTGTACTTCTGCAACCCGCGCTGCCGCGAGAAATTCGTCGCCGATCCGGCGCGCTATGCCGATGATGCGCCCGCACCGCCCGCGCCGGTGATGCCGTCCGGAACGCTCTACACCTGCCCGATGCATCCGGAAATCGAGCAGGTCGGACCGGGCACCTGTCCCAAGTGCGGGATGGCACTCGAACCCAGGGACGCGAGCGTCGCTGCCGATGATGGCGAGCTGATCGCGGTGCGGCGCAAGGCATCGATCGCGGCCGTGCTTGCCTTGCCCTTGTTGCTGGTGGCGATGGGGCCGCATCTGTCGGGCCTGCATTTCGCAGCCGAAACAGCGCAATGGCTGCGCTGGGCCGAAGCCCTGCTGTCGGCGCCACTGGTGCTGTGGGCGGGGCTCGATTACTACCGCCGCGGCTGGCTCGGCGTCGTGCATCGCTCGCCCAACATGTACACCCTGATCGGGCTGGGCGTGCTGGTCGCCTTTGCCTACAGCGTGGTCGCCCTGCTCGCGCCGTCGTGGTTTCCGCCGGCGATGCGCGATGCACACGGCCACATCGGTGTCTACTTCGAAGCCGCCGGCGTGATCATCGCGCTGGTCCTGCTCGGCGAATGGCTGGAGCTGCGCGCGCGCGGCAAGACCTCGGCGGCCCTGCGCCGTTTGCTCGATCTGGCGCCACCGATCGCGCATCGCCTCGATGCTGCCGACACGGAGCGCGATGTCGCGCTCGACCGGGTCGGCGTCGGTGATCGCCTGCGCGTGCGCCCGGGCGAGCGCATTCCGGTCGATGGCGAGGTCATCGACGGCAGCAGCAGCGTCGATGAATCCATGCTCAGCGGCGAGCCGATTCCGGTCGAGAAACGCGCGGGCGATCGCCTCGTCGGTGGCACGCTCAATGGCAGCGGCTCGCTCTTGCTGCGCGCCGACAAGGTCGGTCGCGACACCGTGCTCGCGCGCATCGTCGAGCTGGTCGCGCAGGCGCAGCGCAGCAAGGCGCCGCTGCAGCGTCTTGCCGACCGCGTCGCGGCGGTGTTCGTGCCGGCGGTGGTCACGATCGCACTGCTCGCGTTCGCCGCGTGGTGGTGGCTCGGGCCTGAACCGCGCCTTGCCTACGCGATCGTCAACGCGGTGGCGGTGCTCATCATCGCCTGCCCGTGCGCGCTGGGCCTGGCCACGCCGATCTCGATCATGGTGGCGAGCGGGCGCGGCGCCGAACACGGCGTGCTGTTCCGCGAAGCCGCGGCGATCGAACACCTCGCGCAGATCGACACACTCGTGCTCGACAAGACCGGCACGCTCACCCAGGGACGCCCGGCGGTGTCGGATGTGATCGCCGCGCCGGAGTTCACGCAGGATGCGGTGCTCGGCTGGGCAGCAAGTCTCGAAGCGGTGAGCGAACACCCACTCGCACGCGCGGTGCTCGAAGCCGCTGCTGCGCGCGGCCTCGCGCCGCGGGCAGTCACGAACTTCACGGCCGTGACCGGGCAGGGTGTGTGCGGTGACGTCGAAGGTCGACGCCTTGCGCTGGGCAATGCCGCGCTGATGCAGGCGCAGGGCATTGCCGCGCAAGCGCTCGATGCCTTGCTCGCCGCGCTGAGCGAAAGCGCGCGCTCGACGATGTTCCTTGCCGTAGATGGCCGACTCGCCGGCCTCGTCGCGGCGCACGATCCACTCAAGCCTGGTGCGCGCGAGGCGATCGCCGCGCTGCACGCGAGCGGCCTGCGTCTGGTCATGCTCAGCGGCGACAACGAGGCGACCGCGCGCGCGGTGGGTACGGCGCTGGGCATCGACGAAGCGCACGGCGCGCAGTCGCCGCAGTCCAAGGCCGCATGGGTGAACTCGGCACGCGCACGCGGCGCGCGCGTGGCGATGGCGGGTGATGGCATCAACGATGCGCCGGCACTCGCCGCCGCCGATGTCGGCATCGCCATGGGCAATGGCACCGACGTCGCCATCGAAAGCGCGCAGGTGACCCTGGTCAAGGGCGAACTCGCCGGCATCGTGCGTGCTCGCACGCTCGCGCGCGCGACCGTGCGCAACATCCACCAGAATCTCGCCTTCGCCTTCCTCTACAACGGCCTCGGCGTGCCGCTCGCCGCGGGTCTGCTGTATCCATGGACCGGCTGGCTGCTCAGCCCGATGATCGCCGCGCTGGCGATGAGCCTGAGTTCGGTGTCGGTGATCTCCAATGCGCTGCGCCTGCGCAGCGTAGCGCTGCACGGGCACCTCTGACGAGCCGCGCTCGGTTGCGCGTTCAGAAACTCGAGCCGGGTTGTTCGAGGAAATGCAGTTCCTCGGCGCTGGATGCGCGACCGAGGATTGCGTTGCGGTGCGGGTAACGGCCGAAGCGGTCGATGATGGCCTTGTGGCGCAACTCGAAATCGAGATTCTCGGCGAGGCCGAGCGCAGTGAACAGCTCCACCGCGACGCGGTGGATCAGCGCGGATTCGCTGTGCATCCAGGGCATGTACAGGAACAGGCGCCGCGGCGGCGGCAGCATCTGGTCGAGTCCTGCGGCGACGGCTTCCTGCGCGAGCGCGAGCGCCATCGAGTCGGCGGCGAAGGCGGCAGCATGGCCGCGATGGAGGTTGCGTGAGAACTGGTCGAGCACGATGATTTCGGCCAGGCGACCATCCACATCGCGCCGCCATTCGTACAGCTCGCCCTGCACGGCGGCGTAATGCAGATCACCGAAGCGCGCGCGGATGCGCTCGTCGAAATCCGGATCGGCACGCCAGCGCTGCGCAGGTTCGATCTCGTCGAACCAGAAGGTCAGCACGGCATCGCGGTCGGCGCTCATGATTGCCTCTGGTTCGAACGGGTTCGCACGAGCGGCTCCGCTCAGGCGTCCAGATCGGGAATCAGGCGACTCTCGACCCAGGTGATCATGTCCTTGAGCTTGAGCTTGCGCTTTTTCATGCGCGTGAGCTGCAACTCGTCGCAGGCCGGAGCCTCGCGCAACCGTGCGATCGCGTCGTCGAGGTCGCGGTGTTCGAGCTTGAGCTCGGCGAGCTTGCGCACGAGCGCGGCGGGATCGTCGGAGAACATGGGCTCGCAGTCTAGCAATGTGGGAGCGCCGGGAGGCGCGATGCTCTTTAATGCCGCGGCCGCAAGCGTCGCGGCTTCCGCCGCTCCTACAACATCGCGCAATGGCAGCGCTGCCGCGACGATCGTTTTGTAGGAGGGCCGGAAGGCCCGACCCATGCGTTGCATGTGCGCATGGCGCGCGATGGTGCGCGACGCCGGTCGCGGCTTCCTGCAGAAAGGCGTCGCGGCTTCCGCCGCTCCTACAGACAAGCGTCGCGGAACGATCGCCCGCGTAGGAGGGCCGGAAGGCCCGACCCGTGCGTTGCATGTGGGCATGGCGCGCGATGGCGCGCGGCCTGGGTCGCGGCTTCCTGCAGAAGCGCGTCGCGGCTGCCGCCGCTCCTACAGAAGGGCATCGTGGTTTCCCACAAAGATGCCTCGCGGCTTGCGCCGCTCCTGCAAGAAGGCGGGGCGCTAGCCCTTCGCGACGGCCGCGAGGTGGTCGGCGGTGAGGCCGAAGAACTCGAACAGCTTGCCCGCGGGCGCAGACTCGCCGAAGCGATCGAGCCCGAGCACCGCGCCATCGCTGCCGACATACTTCCACCACAGCGCGGTCGAACCGGCTTCGATCGCGATCTTGCGCACGCCATTGGGCAGCACCTGCGCGCGATAGTCGGCATCCTGACGATCGAACACGCTGGTCGACGGCATCGACACCACGCGCGTGGGCAGACCCTGCGCGGCGAGCTGCCTGGCGGCTTCGAGCGCGATGCCGATTTCCGAACCGGTGGCGATGAGGATGCGCGCGGGCGTGCCGCCTGCGGCCTCGACCAGCACATAACCGCCGCGTGCGATCGCCGCAATCTGCGCATCATTGCGCGGCACGAAGGGCAGGTTCTGGCGCGACAATGCGAGCGCGCTCGGGCCGTTGTCGCGTTCGAGCGCAAGTTGCCAGGCCACTGCCGTCTCGACGGTATCGCAGGGGCGCCAGACATCGAGATTGGGGATCAGGCGCAGGCTGGAAACATGCTCGACCGCCTGATGCGTCGGCCCGTCTTCGCCCAGACCGATCGAGTCGTGGGTGAAAACGTGGATCACGCGCTGGTTCATCAGCGCGGCCATGCGGATCGCGTTGCGGCTGTAATCACTGAAGGTGAGGAAGGTGCCGCCGAAGGGAATGTAACCGCCATGCAGGGCGATGCCGTTCATGATCGCAGCCATGCCGAACTCGCGCACGCCATAGCTGATATGGCGGCCGGTGCCACCACCGAGCAGGAGCGCGGCGCCCTTCCAGTTGGTGAGGTTGGAGCCGGTGAGGTCGGCCGAGCCGCCGAGCATTTCCGGCAATGCCGGGGCAAAGACCTCGAGCGCGAGCTGACTGGCCTTGCGCGAGGCAAGCGTCTCGGCCTTGGTGTTGGCACCCGCGATGAGCTCGCGCGCAAGCTGCGCGAAATTCGCCGGCAGGGCGCCTGACAGACGGCGTTCCAGTTCGGCGGCCTCTTGCGCATGCTTGCCGCGATAGCCGGCCAGTCGCGCATTCCATTCGCTCTCGGCCTTGGCGCCCGCGGCGCGCGCATTCCACATCGCGTAGATGTCGGCGGGAATCTCGAACGGTGCGTGATTCCAACCCAGCGCCTCGCGCGTGGCGGCGAGTTCACTCGCGCCGAGCGCCTCGCCATGTGCCTTGGCGGTGCCTGCGCGCGTGGGCGCGCCCTTGCCGATCGTGGTGCGGCAGATGATGAGGCTCGGCTGGGCGAGGTGATCCCTGGCCTGCGCGATCGCTGCATCGACCGCATCGACATCGTGACCATCGATCGGGCCGATCACCTGCCAGCCATAGGCGCGGAAACGCGCCGCGGTGTCGTCGGTGAACCAGCCCTGGACTTCGCCATCGATCGAGATGCCGTTGTCGTCGTAGAGCGCGATCAGCTTGCCGAGCTGCCAGGTGCCGGCGAGTGCGCAGGCTTCGTGCGAGATGCCTTCCATGAGGCAGCCATCGCCGAGGAAGACATAGGTGTGATGATCGACGATGCGCGCATCGTCGCGGTTGAATTCGGCGGCGAGCAGTTTTTCCGCCAGCGCCATGCCCACCGCATTGGCCAGGCCCTGACCCAGCGGACCGGTGGTGGTTTCCACGCCGGGTGTGATGCCGACCTCGGGATGACCCGGCGTTTTCGAATGCAACTGGCGGAAGTTCTCGATCTCGCCGATCGGCAGGTCGTAGCCGCTCAGGTGCAGCAGCGCATACAGCAGCATCGAACCGTGCCCGTTGGAGAGCACGAAGCGGTCACGTCCGGCCCAATGCGGATTGGCCGGGTTGTGGCGCAGGTGGCGCGTCCACAAGGCCACCGCAATCTCGGCCATGCCCATCGGCATGCCCGGATGGCCGGACTTGGCTTTCTCGATCGCATCGGCCGACAGGAAGCGGATCGCGTTGGCCATGCGGGCCGTGTCGAGGTGGGCTGGACTGCTCATGTGCGCTCCGGGATGTGCGGCGAACGACCCACGCCGGCTGCTGGCGTGTGGACAGGAAGATGGAGGTCTTGCTCCGGGCTTGTGCCCGCTGCGCCGGCGGGCGCGCAAGAAGCGCGGATTTTGCCGCAAGGCGGCGATCGGCGAAAGTGAAAACACGGCTGTGACGACGATTAGAATATGCGTCCGTTTGCACCCCGCACATTCCACCATGAACGCCGTCATCGATCGCAAGCAAGCCCACGAGGCCGCCAAGCTCGCCAAGCGCCTGCGCCACCAGGTGGGCCAGGCCATTGCCGACTTCAACATGATCGAGGATGGCGATCGCGTGATGGTCTGCCTGTCGGGCGGCAAGGATTCCTACACCCTGCTCGACATCCTGCGCAGACTGCAGGCCAAGGCGCCGGTGCGCTTCGAGCTGTTCGCGGTCCATCTTGATCAGAAACAACCCGGCTACGACCCGCACATCCTGCCGAACTACCTGCGCAGCATCGACATGCCCTTCGAGGTGCTCGAACAGGACACCTACAGCGTGGTCAAGCGCGTGATTCCCGAAGGCAAGACCCAGTGCAGCCTGTGTTCGCGCCTGCGCCGCGGCTCGCTCTACACCTACGCCGCCGAGGAAGGCTTCACCAAGATCGCGCTCGGCCACCATCGCAACGACATCGTCGAAACCCTGTTCCTCAATCTGTTCCACCAGGCCACGCTCAAGGCGATGCCGCCCAAGCTGCGCTCCGACGATGGCCGCAACGTGCTGATCCGTCCGCTGGCCTATTGCGCCGAAGACGACATCGCCGAGTATTCGCGTCAGCAGGGCTTTCCGATCATGCCCTGCAACCTGTGCGGCTCGCAGGAAAACATGCAGCGCAAGAACATCAAGGCGATGCTCGCCGAGTGGGACGCGAAATTCCCCGGCCGCATCGAAACCATCTTCCGCGCGATCGGCAATGTTGCGCCCTCGCAGCTCGCCGATCGCAGTCTGTTCGACTTCGCCGCGCTTGGCGCCGATCCGCAGGCGCGCCGCGCCGATGCGCACGCCTGGCTCGGCGGTGGCGAGCCATCCGCGGACTGAAGCGAGCCGAGCGCTCCTGCTATCCTGACCGGCGGCGCCTCGCCTCAGCCGATCGCGAGCCGCGGCCGCCGATCTCGGGATCTGCGACCTTCCCTTGCTTCAATCTCCCGCCTGACATCGGCCCTGCCCGGTCAGACGCCCCGCCGTTGATCGTCTGCGAGTCCCCTCACGCCCATGTTCTTTCGCAATCTCAGCCTGTTCCGTTTTCCGGAAAGTGTCGCCAAAAGCCTCAAACATCTCGCAAAAGACGTTGAAGAGCATCGATTGCGCGATTGCGGACCGCTCGAACTCGCGACCCGCGGCTTCGTCTCGCCCTATGGCCGCAACAACGAAGCCCTGATCCATGCCTGCGGGCCGTTCTCCCTGCTCGCGATCGGCAGTCAGGAACGCCTGCTGCCGGGCGTGGTGGTGGCCGAGGAAGTCGCCGAGCGGATCGACCAGATCGCCGCCAAGCAGGGCCGCCGACCTGGTGCGAAAGAACGCAAGCGCTTGAAGGAAGAGGTGATTTCCGAGTTTCTGCCACGCGCCTTCGTGCGCCCTTCGCGCCTGCTCACCTATCTCGATGCGCAAGGTGGCTGGTTCGTGGTCGACAGTGCCAGCCGCAAGGCCGCCGAGGATGCAGTCAGCCAGGTCCGTGAGGCGCTGGGCCGGTTTCCGGCCACGCCGATGGCCGGCGCCGAGTCGCCGCGCGCCCTGATGACCGACTGGCTGGCTCAGGGCCGCCTGCCGGCCGGGCTGGCGCTGGGCGACGAGGTCGAACTGCGCGACCCGGCCGAGGCCGGCGCGGTGGTGCGCTGCCGGCGCCAAGACCTTGAATCCGAAGAGGTTCGGGAGCATCTGAAGGCTGGCAAGCAGGCCTTCCAGCTCGGCCTCACCTTCAATGACCGGATGAGCTTCGTGCTGGGCGAGGATCTGACGGTGCGCAAGCTACGTTTTCTTGACATCGTGCTCGATACAATTGGCGAGCAGGACAAGGAGTCGGCCGAAGCCGAACTGGACGCATGTTTCGCGCTCATGTCCCTGGAGCTCAAGGCGCTGCTCGCACAGTTTGAACAATGGTTTGGCATTGCCCGTCCCGGCGAACACGATTGAGTCGCGGCGGCAGCGGAGACAACGACGTGAACATGGCGCAGGACTACCTCGAACTCGACACCGCCGACGGCGAGACGATCAAGGTGCTGCGCAAGAGTCATCCGCAGGCGCGTCGCCTGCGCCTGACCGTGACACCCGGCGGTGCGCGCGTCACCTATCCCGAAGGCACGCATCCGGCGCAGATCGTCGCCTTCCTGCGCAAACACGGTGAATGGCTCGAGCGCAAGCTCGACGAGCTCAGCCTCGGTTCGGCACCGCCGCCGCTCAAACCCGGCGCCGCCACCGTGATTCCGCTGCGCGGTGAAACCACGCGCCTGTCGTGGCGTGATGGCGTCTATCCGCGCATCGAACAGCTCGACGATCGCCTCGTGCTCACCCTGCCCGCGCCGCACGGCAAGGCCACCCTGCCTGCCGCACGCGCGCTGCTGCGCTCGTTCTTCGAAGCGCAGATCCGCCGCGATGTGAGTCGTCATCTCGCGCGCTACTGCGCCGAACTCGAACGTGCACCGACCGGCGTGCGTTTGCGTCCACTCAAGAGCCTGTGGGGCAGCCTCGACACGCGCGATCGCATCACCCTCGATCTCGCGCTCGCACTCGCGCCGCCCGCGGCATTGCGCTACGTGACGATCCATGAGCTTTGCCATCTGCGCATCCGCAGTCATTCACCGCGCTTCTGGGCGCTGGTCGAAAGCCTCATGCCCGACTGGCGCGAACAGCGAGAGTGGTTGCGTCTCAACGGCCAGGCACTCAAGGCCGAATTGACGCGCCTGATCCAGGCCTGAGCGCACGCGCGTCAACCCAACAGCGCCGCCGCCACTGCGGGCGCGTTTTCCAGATGCAGATGGTGGTTGCCGGGCAGGCGCGTGAGGCGCAGATCGGCAACGCGATCGGCGCGTGCCTGCATCATCGCCAGCGGCAGATAACTCGTCGCCGGATCGGCGAGCACAAGATGCGTCGGTGCCTGGATCCCGGCGAGCGTGGCGAGCACTTCGTCTTCGGTGTAGCGCTGCGGACTCACCACGGTCAGACGCGGATCGCTTGACCAGACCCAGCCACCCTCGACCTCGCGCACTCCGCGCAGCACGATCGCACGCGCTGCGGCGGGCGAAAGATCATTGGCAAGGCAACGTGCATGGATCGCCTCGTCGAGCGTCGTGTACACGCGCAGCGGTCGGCGCAGCGCAAACGCGGCGTGTTGATCGAGCGCCTGACGCAGACGTGGCAAGGCATCTTCAAGCGTGTAGGTAAGCGGACCCAGGCCCTCGATCAAAAGCAGCCGTTCGACGCGTTCGGGATAGATCGCCGCAAACTGGCTCGCCAGCGCGCCACCGAGCGAATGGCCAAGTAGACTCGCGCGCGACCAGCCCAGCACATCGAGGGCGGCGCGGATGTCGTCGAAATAATCGACGTAGTGGTACCAGGCGCCCGCGGCGAGGTGCGAAGAAAGGCCATGTCCGCGCAGATCGATCGCGACGACCTGCCAGCGCGTGGCAAGCAGCGGCGCAAGGGCATCGAAACTGCCGGCGTTGTCGAGCCAGCCGTGCAGCGCAAGCAGTGGTGGCAAGGAGGTTGCGCCCCAACGCCTGGCGGCAAGCACGCCATGATTGACGTCGAGCTCGAGCTCTTCAGCGACGCTCATCGCGCAACCGCTCGTGGCGGGCCTTGGCCGCGCGTGCCTGCGCATTCGCACTCGCGGCATCCCAGTCGAGCGCGAATTCGCGCCAACCGCCGGTATTGCGCAGAACCAGGTCGGCAAGCATCGCCACATGATCGGCGCCCTCATTGAGCGCGGGGATGTATTCGAGCTTCTCGCCGCCCGCGTGCAGGAAACGCGCATGGTTGGTGAGCGCGATTTCCTCGAGCGTCTCCAGGCAATCGACCGCAAAGCCCGGACACAGCACCTGCACGTGGCGCACACCCGTGGCCGGCAGTTCGGCGAGGATGACGTCGGTGTAGGGTTGCAGCCAACGCGCCGCGCCCACGCGTGACTGGAAACACACGCTGACCGCCTGTTCATCCAGACCCAATCGCTCACGCAAGCGGCGCGCGGTTTCCTGGCATTGGCAGAAATACGGATCCCCTGCATGCAGGTAACTTTCCGGGGTGCCGTGGAAGGACAGCAACAAGCGCGGTGCACGGCCGTGACGCTGCCAATGCGCTTCCACGCTGCGCGCAAGCGCCTCGATGTAATGCGGTGCGGCGTGGTAGTCGTTGATGAAGCGCAGTTCAGGCAGCCAGCGCCAGCGCGACAGCTCGGCGCTGATCGCATCGAACACCGAGGCCGTGGTGGTACCCGAATACTGCGGGAACAGCGGCAACACCAGCACCCGCCGCGTTCCCGCCGCGGCCAGTTCGCGCAACACCGTGCCGATCGCCGGGTCGCCGTAACGCATCGCGTGGCGAACCAGGATCGGCCCCGGCCGCTGCCCTCGCAGCGCCACCTGCAAACGTTCGGCGAGTGTCGCCATGCCGAGCGCGAGCGGTGAACCCCGGTCACTCCAGATCTTGCGATAGAGCTGGGCCGAACGTGCCGGCCGCAGGCGCAGGATCACGCCGTGCAGGATCAGCCGCCACAGCCAGCGCGGGGTTTCGATGATGCGGGGGTCGGCCAGGAACTGCGCCAGATAGCGGCGCACCGCCCGTGGCGTGGGTGCTGCGGGCGTACCGATATTGACCAGCAAGACGGCTGCTGCCGCTGGCTCACCATGCCGGAAGCCGGACTGTGCAAGAAAACGCGACATCTTCGGGAGAAAACGTATCCGTGACGATGGGCCTTGGCAGCCCATGCCGGCCCGCCACCCTGCGTAGAAACATCCGTGGAATTTTGCTGCTAGACTGACCCGGCCACCGCGGACCACCGCGGGGCAGACGATTACTTATAACAATAACACGCCAACATGCGCGCATTGACCTGCTACATCGCAGCAGGAGTGCTTGTCGCCGCCGCCTCGATGTCGGCGCGGGCGGAAACGCTCGCCTACGGTGAGGCCTTCGACACGCTCTACCGCATCGACCTTGCGCAGCCTGCGGCAAGCAAGCTTGGCGTGGCCGGACGCTATGCCGGACAGTCGATCGCCAATGTCAGCGGTCTGACCACGATGCCCGATGGCAGCCTGCTGGCCATCGCCGGCTCGATCAAGGCGCTGGTGCGCATCGACCCCGCCACCGGCCAGGCCACACCGATCGGCCCGTTGGGCATTGATGGCGGCAGCGGCCAGTTCGATGCGCTTGACCTCGGCATGACCGCAACCTGCACGGGCGGCCTGTATCTGAGCTCGGGGGTGCTGCAAAGCCTGTACTCGGTCAATCCGGGCACGGGGGCGGCAACCCGGATCGGCGCCACCGGCGTGGCAATCAGTGGCCTGGCCGAGCGTGGCGGCGTGCTGTTTGGTGCCGGCGCCAAGGGCGACCATCATCTTTACCGCATCAATCCGCGCACCGGAGCGACCAGCACGGTCGGCGCGTTTGGCCCGGCGGCGAGCAAGTGGATCAATTCGGCGGCGCTGAGTTTCGACGACGACGGCACGCTCTGGGCCGTGCTCAACTACGTACCACCGCAAAACGAGAACACGCCACCGCCTGACTGGAGCGATCTCGCGCGGATCAATCCGGCGACCGGTGAATTGGAAATGGTCGGCCCGATTACCGGTCCGGTCGACTCGCTGCGCCAGATCGGCATGAAGGGTTTCACCATCGGGCCGACGTCCTGTGCGCGTCCGTCTGCCGCGCCCAATCCGGCGCCGGTTGATTCGTGGTGGGCTCTGAGTCTGCTTGGGCTGGGTCTCGCCGGCCTGGTTGCCCGCACGCGACGCATCCGCGCGGCTTGAGATCGGCAGGCATCGCCGCGCGCTTCATCGCCGGCTCAGCGCCGGCTGTTATGGTGGCGCGAACCACCCTGGAGTCGATGATGCGCCCATTTCTGCTCGCCGCTGCCGCCGCCCTGCTGTCCATGACCTGGCTCGCGCCCGTCCATGCCGGCGAGAACGAGGACAAGCTCGCCGAGAATGCCAAGCGTGTGCTCAAGGAAGTCATGCAGGCGCCGGACAAGGCCATTCCCCAGGATCTGCTGCGCGAGGCGCATGCGATCGCGGTGGTTCCGGACGTGATCAAGGCCGGCCTCGTGGTTGGCGGCCGTCACGGCCGCGGTCTGATCGCGGTGAAAACGCGCGATGGCACCTGGTCCAATCCGGTGTTCGTGAGCATGACCGGTGGCAGCGTGGGCTTTCAGGCCGGCGTGTCCTCGACCGACGTGATCCTCGTGTTCCGCACCCAGCGCGGGGTCGACTCGATCGTGCACGGCAAGTTCACGCTCGGCGCCGACGCCTCGGCCGCAGCCGGCCCGGTCGGCCGCTCGGCGCAGGCTTCCACCGATGCCCAGCTCAAGGCCGAAATCTATTCCTACTCGCGCGCACGCGGCCTGTTTGCCGGCGCCGCGCTCGATGGCACCGTGATCCGCATCGACAACGATGCCGATCAGGCCGTTTACGGCGAAGGCGTCACCGCACGGCGTATCTTCGACGGCGGCGTCACGCAAGTGCCCAACGCCGTGGTCGATTTTCGAGACCTCCTGGAAGAGTACACTGCAAAATAACCGGGCAATTTCCGCCCCTCACGAATTCGGGTTTGGTCATGGGTGCATTTTCGTTTTGGCATTTGCTGGTCCTGCTGGTCGTGGTTGCCTTGGTGTTCGGCACCAAGCGCATCCGCAACGTCGGCGAGGATCTCGGCGCGGCGATCAAGAGCTTCAAGAAGGGCATGCAGGACGGTGACAAGTCCGAGCCCGCGCAGCTCAAGGCCGATCCACCCGCGAGCGAGGCAGGCGCGCAGACCACCGCCAGCACGAACAAGTCCGAGCGCGCCGAATAAGCGCGCCGACGGCGCCATGTTCGACATCGGCTTCAGTGAAATCGCGCTCGTGGCCCTGGTCGCGCTGATCGTGCTCGGCCCCGAACGGCTGCCGCGCGTGGCACGCACCGCGGGTGCGCTGCTGAGACGCGCCCGCACGAGCTGGCAGGGCGTGCGCGACGAGATCGAGCGCGAGCTCGCAGCCGAAGACCTGAAGAAATCGATGCAGGACCTCAAGCGTCAGGTCGACGTGCGCGGCGACCTTCGGGAGATGGCGCGCGGCGTGGAAAGCGCTGCCCACGAACCCGTGGCGACGACGCCGCCGGAAACCACACCGCCCGATCCGCCGCGGCCATGAGCGAGGTCGAACAGGACGGCGCCGACGCCGCGCAACAACCGCTGATTTCCCATCTCATCGAGCTGCGCGAACGCCTGCTCAAGGCCGTGGCTGCGGTGCTGCTCGTGCTGGTTTGCCTGCTGCCGTTTGCCAACAAGCTCTACGGCTGGCTGGCGCTGCCGCTGGTGCGCCATCTGCCGCAGGGCGGCACGATGATCGCCACCGAAGTCGCCTCCCCGTTCTTCACGCCGCTCAAGCTCGCCTTCTTCGTCGCGTTGTTCATCGCCATACCGGTCGTGCTCTACCAGCTCTGGGCCTTCGTTGCGCCGGGACTGTATCGGCACGAGAAGCGCCTCGCGGTGCCGATCCTCGTTTCATCAGTACTGTTGTTCTATCTCGGCTGTGCGTTCGCCTACTTCTTCGTGCTGCCCGCGGTGTTCACCTTCATGACGCACATCGCGCCCGCAGGCGTCGCGGTGATGCCCGACATCTCGCATTACCTCAGCTTCGTGCTCGGCCTGTTTTTCGCCTTCGGCCTGTGCTTCGAAGTACCGGTGGTGCTGGTGATTCTGGTCGTGCTCGGCATGGTCTCGATCGAGCAACTCGCCAGCAGCCGCCGCTACGCGATCGTCGGCGCGTTCGCGATCGCGGCGGTGCTCACGCCACCCGATGTGCTTTCGCAGGTCATGCTCGCCGTGCCGATGATCCTGCTCTATGAGGTCGGCATCATCGGCGCGCGGTTGTTGGCGCGCCCGCAACCGCAACCTGCAACAGGTGCAGACGAGGCTGACAAATCGCCTTGATCAGCGACGCCGGCCGGTACCGGCGCGCTCGATGACGAAGCCACCGAAGCTCACGCCCAGCGCCACACCCTCGCCGGTGCCCGCAAGTGCGAGTGACACCGTACCCTTGGTCACAACCTGTGCCGTCGCCGCGCGCCCTGCAGCGGCACTTGCGTCGCCTTGCGCGTAGGTGCCGAGCACGTCGTCGATCGAACGCACGCCGCTGAACTTGCCGGTGCCATTGTCGATGCGCGACTTGCCGAAGGTGAGACCGCCACCCTTGGCCTTGATTTTCACGTTCATGCTTTGGCCGTTGTCGCAGGTCACCGTCCCCTTGCCGTCGGCCCGCTTGTAGATCGCCGCCCAGCCGGTGAGCGAAAACCTGAGCTTGCATTCGACGTCGGCGCCCTGCGCCTGCGCGACCGGTGAAAAGGTACTGGCAGCCAGGGCCAAGGTGGTGGCAACTGCAAAACCGGTGATCGTCTTCATCGCGCACTCCCGAGTTTGAACCAATGCCGAGTGTCGACCGCACACGCGATCATGTCCAGCCACTTCGGCATCAGGCAGGCAGGATCCATTCACGCAGAACGCGCCAGCATTCGAGCTTGCGCGCGCGCGGAATCGAGGCGTTGGCCGGGCTGGTCGATGGCAGGGCCAGAATCTGCAGCGCAGCCATGCGCGTGGCACTGATTTGCGGCGCAATCCGCCGCCGGAAGACTTCGGCTGCCTTGCTGCCGTTGAGGGCGATCGCCCGCACCTCCGGATGCCGAACGAGCAGGCCGGGAACGTCGTTGGCGACTTCGCTGGCCGTGATGATGTCGCCATCGAGCGAACCACGCCGCTCGCAGCGTTCGAGCACGTCCCAGATGCCGATGCCCAGATCCTGAAGTCGCGCGATGCGCTCGGCATAGGGCAGGCCGGGTCCGGCGTCGAACAGCTCGCCCATGAACGGCCAGAACAGGTTCTGCGCATGGCCGTAGGATTGGCGCAGTTCGAGTGAACGCCGGCTCGGTACGCTGCCGAGGATCAGCACGCGGCAGCAAGCGCCCAGCTGGGGCGGGAAGCTCTCGACGCGTGGCGCCGCTGCTTCAGTGCGCGGCTTGCTTGAGCCCATCCAGATCGGCCAGCACCTGCTTGGAATTCTGCTCGGGATCGACATCGGTGTAGCGCTTGGCCACCTTGCCCTGCGGGTCGATGAGGAAGGTTTCGCGGCGTGCGTATTCCATCGGTCCGCGTTTGACGTACACGCCATAGGCCTTGGCGACCTTGCCGTCCGCATCGGAGAGCAGGCGAAACGGCACGTGGTATTTCTCGGCAAACTCCGCATGCGATTTCACGTCATCCAGACTCACGCCGAGCACGTCGGCGCCGGCCTTGCGCAGGGCGACGATGTCATCGCGATACGCGCACACCTCGGTGGTGCAACCGGGCGTGAAGTCCTTGGGATAGAAATACAGCACCAGCCACTTGCCCTGTTCGCCCTCGAGCGTGTGCCAGTCGCCTTTCTGGTCCTGCAGACGGAATTCCGGCGCTGTCTGACCCAGCGCAGGCCCGCTCGGCAAGGCATCGTTGGCGAATGAGCACGCCGCGCCAAAGGCGACCACCAGCGCAAGCAGCAAGGGCATGAGTCGTTTCATCGACAGGCTCCACAGGTGGCGGCGAAGGCGGCCATGGAGTCTTCAGTCTACGCCGATGATGCAAGCGCGCGGCGAGCGTCGCACAATGATCGCGTTCTTGCGGTGATGACGACGATGAAGGCGTTCTCCGGCCTCGTGCTCAAACACCTGTTCCATGCGCGCGGCAGCGATGGCCGCGACTACGAGGTGCATGTCTATGTCGAGCCCGCACACGCGGACAATGCGTGGATCGAACGCATTGCCAAGGTCTGTCTCGCCGACGGCGGCGAGCTGCGCGTGCTTTCGCACCGCCACTACGAGATCGTCGCCAGCGGCGTGCGGCTGGAAAGCGGTGACCGCGAAGCGATCTGATCAGCGTTGCCTCAATGCGGCTTTGCCGCCTGCTCCGGCTTGGCTGCCTGCGCTTTCGCGGGTTCGTGCTGCGTGCCGTACTGCGGCGGGCCGTCGAAGTCGATCAGCACGATCGTGTCGGCAGCCGGCGCATGGCGCTCATACGGCTTGAAGCGCAGGCCCTGCCACCACGCCAGCAGGCGTGCCCAAGTCGAAGGCGGTCGTTGCGCCGGCATCACGGCGCGCCCTGTGGCATCGCGGCCGGTGGTCGGTGATGCGGCATAGATGCGCGCCTCGACGGCCTTGCCGACCAGGTCGGCCGGCATCGGCAGGCGGAAGCGTGCATCGTCGAGGTGATAATCCTCGCGCGCAAGCTTGACGCCATCGCGATCGAGCCAGTCGATGGTGAGGTTGCCGGCAAAGCGCGGCGCGCGAAGGTCGACCAGCACGCCCGGACTCCAGCGCGCATCGTCGAATACCACGGTGGCTTCATCGCGCGGGCGCTCAAGCACGATCGCCGGGTCGCCCAGCAGGTTGTACATCTCGACCAGGGTGCGATTGTCGGTTTCGCGCTTGGCGCGCACCAGCGCTTCGCCGATCGTTGCGCCCGGCTGCAGCAGGTTGGATATCACCGCCTTGCTGTAAGCGGTGGTCGGTGTATTGCGCCATGAAGCCGCGAACACCGCGATGGCGCCCTTGCCTGGCTCGCGCAGAAACCGCTCGCCGATCGAGTCCTCGGTCGGATTGTCGAACGGCGCCGAATAGCAGGTCATCGACAGCACCATTGGCAGGTGCTGGCCGTTGTCGAGCTTGGATACATCATCGAGCGTGAACAGATCATTGTTCTTGCGCAGATCGGGCGGGCCGGTGCGCCAGATGTAGCGGCCACCGTGACCGATGAAGTGCACGAGCAGGCGGCCCTGGTCGATGCCATCGTGGATCGCGCGCTGATGCACCGCATTCTCGGTGACCTCGGGCTTGGCGTAGACCTTGTCGGCGACGAAACCTTCGGCGGCGAGGCCGGCGGCAATCGAGTCGGAGGCGCGATGAAATTGCGTGACTTCGTCGGCGATGAACATCACGTCGCGGCGCCAGGCGCCCAGTTGCGGCTTGCTGACGTAGTCGATGGTCTTGTCGACGATCGCCTTGACTTCCTCGGGCTTGGTCACCGGCAAGCGCCCGACCGCAACCACCGGGTGCCAGTCACCGGGTTCGACCGCGCCGAACCAGTTGTCGCTGGCCGACTGACCTTCTTCCGATGGAAACTGCCAGGTCGGAATGAGGTTGCGATCGGCCAGCTGCTTGGGCTGCTCGGCGTACTTGCCGCCCGGCACCGAGCCGAAATGACCGGGAAACAGCAGCTCGCGATTGGTCCATTTCGCATAGGCCAGATCGTTGTAGGTATCGTGGCGAATGTCGAAGCTGGCATCACCGACCAGCAGCAGGAAACGCGGCCGCTTGGGCCACTGGTGCCAGGCGGCATCGACGAGGTTGCGGATCGCCTGCGGATGGGTAATGCCGTCGTTGAACTGGTCGTAGACATCGTTGATGTCGAGGATCGCCACCGACAGGCCGCGCTGTTCGTGGAAACGCGCGAGCGGACGAATTGCCTCGATCAGGCTCGGGTGGCTGACGATCAGGTAGTCGTAGCCCTGCTTCGGAGCACGCCAGGCATCGCCTTGCACCGCGCGCAGCGCATGCACCGCCAACAAATTCGTCGGGTCTGCGGGGAACAGTTCGACTGCAGGCGCTGCGGGCGCAAACGCAAAACGATTGCCCCCGAGCACGCGACCCGGGCGGCGCGCGCCATCGCTGCCGACCAGCGCCGGTTCCGCGGCTGCGCGCCAATCGAGCACGAGGGCTTCATTGCTGGCGCTGCGCTGACTGAGCGGCAATGCAGCCACACCCAGATCACCCTTGATCGGATACTGCGCATCAAGCCAGTTGAACATCACCACATCGACCGCCTGGGCGCGATCACCCCAGGACAGGTTGCGCTTGGGCACCTGCAGCACCAGAACGTTATCCTTGGCCTTGAGCGCGCTCACCGGCAGGCTCAGGCTGCGCGTTTCCTCGTTGCGCCCATTCCACTGCAGGGGATCGAGCGCGCGACCGTTGATGCTGATCTCGACGCGGTGGTCGGGTGGACGCGTCTGGTCGTGCGGCACGTTCTTGATCTCGGACAGGCCGCGCAGGTTCAGTTGCAGGACGAGCTGCCCGCCACGCGAGTCCAGATCGGGCAGGTCGAAGCTCATCTCGAACGGTTTGGGATCGACGTGGGTGAGCTTGGCCCACATCCACACATCCGGCTCCTCGCCCGGCTGCTGCTGCTGCTGATCGAGCCGGATCATGAGGTTGTCCTGCTCCAGATGCAGACGCCGCTGCGCGTTGGCGCCAACGGCAGCCGGCGCAGCCACATCGCGCAGCCGCACATGCGGGCCCTTGGCCGCGCCGAGCAGATAGACGTTGTAGCGGCTGTAGGGATCGAACCACGATTCGGGTCCGTGCAATTGGCGCCCGAGCCACTCGATGCGATCACCGTCGACGAAGCGCTCGCCGCTTGCGACGACGCGCAGCGGCACTTCCCTGCCACGCTCGGTGAGCTGCAGTTCGTCGGCACGGCAATCGGCCAGCCCCGGCTGCGCGGCAATGATCGCCGCGTGGTCGAGCGCATAGACGCCGTCGCGCTCCACTTCGATGTGAAGGCGACCGGAGCAAGCCAAGACCGGCAGCGGCAAGGCAAGGCAGGCAAGCGCGAAGGCGCGGCAGAACAAACGAATCGACATGGGCAGGGCAGGCGCGCGGCGCAATGCGGGCGCGGCGTCAGGAAAGGAACCGGCAAGGCTACCTGCCGGGTTGGGCACTCGCAAGGCGGGCGCTGCGTTCAGGTCGATGCAGCCGCGTCGTAGTAGCGCCTGAGCAGTTTCGCCACCGCGGGCTCGGCACGCTCGAGCAAGGCCGGATCAGAGAAGTGCAACTCGCTCACCACCGCGAAGAATTCGTCGGCACTTTCGGCAGCATACGGATCGATGAGGCTGTCACGACCGCGTTCGACGACGACTGTCAGGCGATCGAAGGCCGCCTGCATGGTGGTGATCCATTCGCGTCGCGTGATTCGCGCTGGCAAGCGCGGCACGCCATCGGCCGCGCCTTCGAGCATGTCGAGCTTGTGGG
Organism: Dokdonella sp.; assembly: GCF_019634815.1. GTDB lineage: Bacteria > Pseudomonadota > Gammaproteobacteria > Xanthomonadales > Rhodanobacteraceae > Dokdonella_A. The sequence goes on from NZ_JAHCAP010000001.1 coordinate 192,531, forward strand.
CGATCTCGTGCACGACCACGTTGAAGCCATCGAAGGGATGCGCAAGATCGGTGGCGACGTCGGCCCACGACAGCACCAGCGGACCATGTTCCCAAGCCTCGCCGATGAGTTCGTCATCGCCTTCGGTGACCACGCCCGAAACTTCATCGTGATGCGTCCGGCGCACGCGGAACTCGCCGGGGTAGACAATCACCTCACGCCAGCCATCGAGCCAGCGCTCATCCAGATGCAGGATCGGCAGGCTTGCGAGTGCGGCGATTGCCAATCGCTGCGCATCATCGAGATCGTGGCCGGCGGCAGCGCTGAAGCGTTTGCGGGCGAGAAACCGCGCGCCAAGCTTGCGCAAGCGAGTCCGCGCCGCCGCGTCGAGACGATCGAACAGCGCGGAGGAAGCCAACAACGCCTGCCAGGCGCGGTCATCAATCGGGGCCAGCGCACCATGCGCCGTGGTCAAACGACGCCACCAAGCCCTCATGCGTGCATGTGCGGCGGCGCCACGGACACGCGGCGATTACTTGATCGCGCCGGGAACCAGCGATTGCCAGCGGTAGGTCGGACGCTTCGGGGAAAGCGTGGCCGGCGCCACCGGATCACCGCTTGCGGTGCCGGCATTCGCTGTCGTGGAAGCGTCCGCATCGACCGCCGCAGCGGCGGCCCGTGCGCCTGCCGCCAGGGGATTGCCCATCGTCTTGAGCGTCGCACCGCCACCACCGTCGCCGGGATCGACAAGGGTGCTGCGTGGACGTCCGTCATTGCAGTCGGTGACGGCATAGGTGGACGACGCAATTCCGCGCAGCCACATGCTTTGTGCGCTCGCATCGGCGGCAACGAGGCAGCCGGCGCCGGCCATCAGGGCAAGGATCAGCGTTTTCATGGGACGGGACTCCTGGCACATGCCGAGGAAGCAGCAATGCTCGCACGAGCGCGCCACCGACTCCATCGGACAGATGTAAAGGATTGCATGCACCATGCCAACCGTCCGAAACCGCGGAAGCGGCCTGTGGCGCGCTCTGCAGGCAATCGCTGGGTGTCCGGCGGACGTTGGCGGACAGCGCCGGACAGCGGGACCGCGGGACGCCGCGTACACTGCCGGCCCCATCGTCCGCGCCAACCGCTGCCATGACCGCTCCGCAATCCCGAGGCGATGCCTGCCCGCAGCGTGAATTGCTCGCGCTGTTGGCCGCGCAGCCGGCGGTTTCGGGCAGCGCCCTCGCCGCGCGTCTTGGGGTGAGCCGCGCCGCCGTGTGGAAGCAGATCGAACAATTGCGCGCCGCGGGGGTGGCGGTCAGCGCCAGCAATGCCGACGGTTATCGCCTGGATGCGCCATTCGAGTTGCTCGATGCCGACGCGATCGCCGCCGCCTTGCCCGCTGTGACGCGGCGCCGACTCGGCGGGCTCGACCTGCACTGGCGCATCGATTCGACCAACAGCGCGCTGTCGCGGCGGATCGCCGGCGGGCTGCCCGATCGCAGCGTGTGCCTGGCCGAATTGCAGAGCGCCGGCCGCGGTCGTCGCGGCCGCAGCTGGCAAATGCCGCCAGGCGGCGGACTTGCGCTTTCGTACTACCGCGTCTGCGAAGGCGCGATGGCGCGACTTGCCGGCCTGAGTCTGGTCGCGGGGCTCGCCGCACTCGAAGCGTTGCACGACTGCGGCGTCGACGGCCTGGGCCTGAAATGGCCCAACGATCTGTTCGCACGCGATGCCAAACTCGGCGGCATCCTCGTCGATCTTGGCGGCGAGGCGCTCGGTCCCTGTCACGCGGTGATCGGCATCGGCATCAACCTGCGCCTGGGCGAGGCTGCGGCGGCGATCGACCAGCCGGCGATCGATGTCGCCGCACTCGCAGCCCCGCCTTCGCGCAACCGACTTGCCGCACGACTCATCACCGCGCTCGACGACAAGCTCGACGGCTTCCTGCGTGAGGGCTTCGCAGGCTTTGCCGATGAATTCGCCCGGCATGACATGCTGCGCGGGCGCATGGTCGAGATCGAGCGCGGATCGCGCCGCGAGGACGCAAGGGCACTGGGTGTCGATGCGCGCGGCGCGCTGCGCGTACGTTTGGCCGATGGCGAGCAGAGCATCGACAGCGGCGAAGTGAGCGTGAGGTCGAGGGCATGAACCTGCTGATCGACTTCGGCAACACGCGCCTGAAATGGGCGCTCGATGATGCCGGCCTGTCCGCCATCCGTGGCACGTTCGCGCACGCGGGAGCGCTGCTCGCGGCGGTCCTCGACAGCCAATGGCAAGCCCTTCCGCGACCCGACGGCATTTTCGTCGCCAGCGTGGTCGACCCAGCCCGCGAACGCGAGTTGGCGGAGTTTGCCCGCCAGCGCTTCGGCCTTGCCATGCAGATCCTGCGCAGTCCTGCCGCGGCACTGGGCGTGCGCAACGCCTACGCCGAGCCGCAACGCCTGGGCATCGATCGATTCCTGGCGATGGTCGCCGCGCAGGCGCGTGCGCCGCGCGTGCAGGTACTCGCCAGCGTCGGCACCGCGCTCACCGTCGATGCCCTGCTCGCCGATGGCGAGCATCTGGGTGGCCTCATCGTGCCCGGCCCGACCCTGATGCGCCAAGCCGTGAGCGCCGGCACCGCGCGCGTCGATGCCGAGGATGGCCGCTATCGCGACTGGCCGAACTCGACCGCCGATGGCGTGGTCAGCGGCGCGCTGCAGGCAGCCGCGGGCGCGATCGAGCGCTTCCGTACCGCACTGGCGCGCCGGTCAGGCAGTCGGGTCGCACTGATCGTCAGCGGTGGTGGCAGCGAAGAATTGCTGCCGCTGCTGGAAGACGCCGAACACGGCCATGACCTGGTGCTGCACGGCCTGGCGCTGTGGGCGCGGCAGGCGTCGATCGCGTAAAGGCGTTCGCAACGCGAGTCACGAAGCGGCTTACAATCGCGGTTCGGCTCGCACCGGTCCCGTCCACGGCACATGTTCGTTCGCATCCTGTTTCTGCTCCTGCTCGCACTCAACATCGGCGCGGCGAGCTGGTGGTTTTTCGCCGCCAAGCGTGAGCCTGCGGCGCCACCGGCGACCGATCCGGGCGTGCCGGAGCTGCAGCTGCTTGCCGAACGCGACGCCGCCAACGAGCACACCGAACTCGACAGCGTGCCCGAGAGCGAAGCCGACCTTGCCAATGATGTCTGCCGCACGCTCGGCCCACTGTCGACCCAGGCCGACGCCCGCGCCGTGGCGAATGCGCTGCGACCCCTGGTCAAGCGCAGTCGCATGCGTGAAACCATTCAGACCCAGACCCGTGGTTACTGGGTGTATCTGGCCGCGGCGGCAAACCGCGAGGCGGCGCTCGCCAACGCCCGCGCGCTGGCCGACAAGAACGTGCGCGACTACTACGTGATCACCGCGGGCGACCAGCAGAACATGGTGTCGCTCGGCCTGTTCCGCGATCAGGGCAATGCCGAACGGCGGCGCGCGGAACTGGCCGCGCTCGGGTTTGCGCCGAAGATCGACTTGCGCAGCGAAAATCTGCCCTTGTACTGGATCGATTTCGCGCTGTCGGGCGAGAACCTGCCCGCCGACTTTGCCGCGCGCGTGCCGATTCCCTCTGGCGCCAACGTCGAAGCCACCGGTTGCTTCTGAGGGAATTCAACCAGGTTCAGCCTGCTACACTGCGCGCCGCGCCGCTTTAGCTCAGTTGGTAGAGCAACTGATTTGTAATCAGTAGGTCCACAGTTCGAGTCTGTGAAGCGGCACCAATTCCCGCCTCGGCATCAAGCCATGCCGCCGTTGATGCCGATCACCTGGCCGTTGATGTAGCCGGCCGCATCCGAGCACAGGAAGGCGACGAGCGCTGCGACCTCGCCCGGCGTGCCCGCGCGTGCAGCCGGCACCAGCGTCCTGATCTGCTCGGCATCGAAGGCCGCTGCACTCATCGCTCCGTCGATCACGCCGGGTGCCACCACGTTGGCGGTGATCGAACGCGAGGCCATCTCGCGGGCGAGCGAGCGCACCGCGCCATGCAAACCGGCCTTGGCCGCGGCGTAATTGGCCTGACCGCGATTGCCGAGTACCGCGGCGACCGAAGAGACCGCGACGATGCGCCCCCAACGCCGTCGCGCCATGGCCAGCAGCAAAGGTTGTGCGGCGTGGAAGAAGCCGTGCAGGGAGACGTCGATCACGCGCGTCCACTGTTCGGCGCGCATGCCGGCCAGCGGTGCGTCGTCATGGATCCCGGCATTGTGCACGAGCATGTCGATCGGGCCATGCTCGAGCTCGGCTTCGAGCAGCGCGCGCGTGGCTGCACCATCGGCGAGATCGAACACGATCGCCTCGGCCTGTCCGCCCGCAGCCTTGATCGCATCGACCACGGCCTGCGCGCGCGACACATTCGTGTTGGCGTGCACCAGCACGTGGCATCCCTGCGCCGCCAGCGCCTGCGCAATCGCGCCGCCGATGTCGCCACTGCCACCGGTGACGAGTGCGCGGCGCGTGTCCATCACCACACCTTCACGCGCTCGGCCGGCGCCAGATAGAGCTTCTGCCCGGGCTTGACCGCGAAGGCCGCATACCAGGGATCGAGATTGCGCACCGTGAGCGCACGGTACTGACCCGGCGCATGCACGTTGGTGAGCAGGAGGTTGCGCAGCGCCGGCTCGCGCATCTTGCTGCGCCAGGCCTGCGCCCAGCCCATGAACAGACGCTGGTCGGGCGTGTAGCCGTCGAGTGCCGCACCCGCCTCGGGATAGGCGAGGTGATAGGCGTCGTAGGCGGTGGCCAATCCGGCCACATCGGCGATGTTCTCGCCCAGCGTGAGCTTGCCGTTGACGGCGAGATCGGCGAAGGGCTTGTAGCCGTCGAACTGCGCGGCGAGCGCAGCGCCGGCTGCCTCGAAATGCGCAAGGTCATCCTCGCCCCACCAGTTGTCGAGCTTGCCGGTCTCGTCGAACAACGCGCCGGTATTGTCGAAGCTGTGGCTGATCTCGTGGCCGATCACTGCACCGATCGCGCCGTAGTTGACCGCGTCGTCGGCATTGGCATCGAAGAAGGGCGGCTGCAGGATCGCTGCCGGGAAGATCAGGCGGTTCTCGAGCGGCACGTTGAGCGCGTTGACTTCCTGCGGCAGCATGAACCATGCGTCGCGGTCGACCGGTTGGCCGAGCTTGCCGAGATTGCGCTGGTAGTCGAAAAGACTGGCGCGCTGCGCATTGCCCAACGCATCGTCGGCGCGCACGTCGAGCGCGGAATAATCGCGCCAGTGTTCGGGATAGCCGATGCCGACCTTGAGTCCGGCAAGCTTGGCCCTGGCGCGCGCCTTGGTCGGCGCGCTCATCCAGCTCAGCGCATCGATGCGCTTGCCGAATGCACTGATGATCCTGCCCACCATCGCTTCGGCACGCGCCTTGGTGCGCGGCGAGAAGTGCTGGGCAACATAGAGCTTGCCGACCGCGTCGCCCAGCGCGTGATTGACCTCGTCCACGCCGCGCTTCCAGCGTTCGCGCTGCGCGGGCGTACCCGACAGCGCCGTGCCGTGGAAGGCAAAGTGCGCATCGGCGAAGGCCTTGGGCAGATAGGGTGCGGCGTTGTCGAGGGTGTGGAAGGCGAGCCAGTCCTTCCAGGTCTGCAGCTCTTCCTTGCCGACGAGGTCGGCGATGCCGCTGACCGCTGCCGGCTGCCAGACGATGAATTGCGTCTGCACGTTGAGGCTGGCCGCATCGAAGAAGCGAGTCCAGTCGAGCCCGGGTGCGCGCTTGGCGAACTCGGACTGCGCCCATTCATTGGCACCCTTGCGGACATCATTGGTGTCGAGCTGGCTCGCATGAACGCGCGCGATCGCGGTTTCGAGTGAAAGGATGCGTATGGCCCTGGCTTCACCATCGGCGATGCCCGCGAGTTCGAACAACTGGGCGATGTAGGCGAGGTATTGCGAGCGCAACGTCTCCATGCGCCCGCCTTCGAGGTAGAAATCGCGGTCGGGCATGCCCAGGCCGCCCTGCACCAGATACGGAATGGTCTGGTCGGGTTTGAGCAGGTTCACCGAAATCCAAAGGCCGAACAGGTTCGAGGTGGTGTAGTTGGTGGCATTGAGCAGATCGACATCGGTGCGCAGCGAGCGACCCAGCGCCTGCGCGAGCATGCCCTTGTCCTTGATTGCCTCGATCGCCGCGAGCGGCGCCTTGAGTGGTTCGATGCCCCTGGCTTCGATGCCGGCCTCGTCCATGAAGGCGCGGTAGTAATCACCAATGCGCGCCGCATCGCCGCCCGCATCGGCCTTCGCCGCCGCGTCTTCGATGATCGCGCGGGTGTCCGCGAGTGCCTGCTCGCCAAGCACGCTGAAGCTGTTGTAGCTGGAACGGTCGGCGGGGATCTGCGTGTTCTTGACCCAGCTGCCGTTGACGTAGTCGAAGAATTCATCGCCCGGCGTGACTTTGTCGTCCATGCCCGCCAGATCGATGCCGAACTCGCCGAGCACGGCCTTGGGCACGGCCTTGGCGGCCTTGGCGGCCTGGTTCGGTGGTTCCGGGGACGAACAGGCAGCCAGGACGGCGCCGAGGAAGAGGCTCATGGCAGGAACGAGCAGGCGCATGGTCGGGACTCTCGACAGGAAAAGCCGCAAGCCTACGGACTCCGGCCCGGACGCGCAAAGCCGGTTCGCGCAAGGCGCCCTCTGGCGCGGACTCAAGGCCGCGATGGTGGCGCGCTCGAGCGCAGCGCCGCAGGTGCCGCGGTCTGAGCACGCTGGGCCGACAATGGAATGATGCCGACGCGGCGCGCGCGCGCGATGTCGATCAGCGCATAGTCGGGACCGTGGCGGCCATCGAGCCTTGCACTCGCACGACGCCAGCTGCGCTTGCCCGCTGCTCGCGCCGCGGCGAAGTTGTCCTTGGCGAGACGGCCGTGCAGGCCAAGCACGGTGGTTTCCAGATATTCCGCGCTGCCATCGGCGTTGCGATAGCCGACGAAGGCGTGACCGGGCACGAGCACGATGCGCGCAGCGAGCCCGAGCCGCTCGAGCACGGAAGCAATCAACACGCTGCCGTCGATGCAATTGGCGCGACGCTCGCGCCAGGCCTCGTCGGCCAGGCGCACGCGCTGGCTCCATACCACCGGCCCGCGCGACAGCGCTGGATCGCCGGCGTCATAGCGCAAGCCATGCCTCTCCAGCGCCCGCCATACCGCAGCGACGCTGCGCAAGGCCTGCGCCGAATCGCGGCCGGCGTCGCGCCAGTTCCAGGCCGGATCGATCTCGCCGGCCAGCGCGAGCACTGCATCGACGACCGGATCGTGCGGATCGACATAGCCGGCGAAGGCCCAGCCGAGGTCGACCTGCTCACTGCCCTCGCGGACGAAGTAGGGCACGTCATCCAGTGCGTGCATGCGCACCGGAATCTCGCGGATCTGGCTGCCTGCCGGTGTCGTCAGGGTGAACTTGAGCATCTGCGTGCGCACGTTGTCGACACCGCGCAGTTGCGCCGTGTCCCAGTCGAGATGGGGGTGCAGGTCAAGCTCGCTGCGGACCTCGCCCGGCGTCGCGCGCCATTCCACGCTGGCGGGGGCGACAAGGCCCGCCGTGTCCACGCGCAAGCGCAGTTCCGCAGGCAGGCGTCCGTGCAGCCGCACCGCGACCAGACCGCTGCCACCGCCGGGAGTCGCGCTGTTGCTGCGCGGCAATTGGGTAAGGTCGAGCACTGGGAACAGCTCGCCAGCGGGCGTGACTTCGACGGTCCAATCGAACGCAGACGCCAGCGCCGGGAGCGGCAGCCATCCTCCGCACAGGACCGCGACGAACAGGCGCCAGCTCCAGCGAGTTGCCAGCATGGTCATGGGGCGACTATCGTTGCGCCTTGCCTTGCTTGTCCAGCCTTCCGCCAGCGGAGTCAGCCGTGCGCACGCCCTCACTGATCATTCTCGCCGCCGCGCTGTGCGCGTGCGCCCCGTCCACGCCCGAAGCGCCCCCGGCCAAGGCACCCGAGGCCAAGCCGGTACCGGCGGCTGCCGCGGACAAGCCCGCCGAGCCCGTGGCCGCAGCACCGGCCAAGGAAGTTCCCGAAGGCGATTGCGGTGACCAGTCGGCTGTGGCTGCCGATCAACGCGTGGCCAATACCGCGCGCTGGACCACGGCCAGCGAGCAGAACAATTTCGGTTTCGACGTGTTCCGTGGCGATGCCCAGACGGGTCCGTTCACCAAACTCACCAAGGAGCCGATCCTCGGCGCCGGCACCTCGGACGAGACCCACAAGTACGAATACCGCGACGACAGCATCGATCCGTGCAAGGACTACTGGTATTACGTCGAGGGCATCACCACCAGCGGTTCGCACGAGCGATTCACGCCGACCTTTCATGCCCCGGCCAAGCGCCGCGCGCGCGGATCGGCTGCGACGCCCGCCCCGGCCAATCCGCCGGCACCGGCCGCGGTCGACGCCAGGCAGTGAGGCAAGGCCGGCCGGCACGGCCCGCAGTCGGCATCGGCTGCGCGGTGATGCCGCGCCGGTTTCAGGCTGACGTGGCGACTGCGCCGCGATGGCTGCGCACGCTGAATCCTTCCGGCGCAGCGTGAATCTGCGCGTTCGCCATCGCGCCGCGGCGTGGGCCTTCCTTGCCCTGTTCGCGCTGTCGCAGGCACTGCTGTGGTATGCGTGTTACGGCAATGGCGCCAAGACCCTGATCGGCGACGAGCAGGGCTATCAGAACACCGCGCTGGCGATTCTCGCCGGCGGGCCGTGGATGCCGAGTTCGATCTGGCCACCCTTGCAGCCGCTGCTGCTGGCGGCGCTGTATGCGCTGTTCGGTCCGCATGCCTGGGTCGCGCAGATCGCGCAGTCGCTGCTGTTGATCGGTTGCGCCGCCCTGATGCGCGGACTGTGGCGCGACCTGGGCGGCAGTGTCGCGGCGGCCAACTGGGGCGCGGCGCTGTTCCTGCTCAGCCCGCAGATCGCGGGCTTTGCCTTCTGGCTGTGGCCCGAGATTCCGCATCTGTTCCTGCTGCTGGCCGCCTTGCGCCTGCTCGCGGCAGCGCGGCGCAGTCCGGCGCGTGGCTGGATCGCAGCCGCTGCGGCAGGCGCCTGCGTGGGACTTGCCCTGCTCGCCAAGAGCCTGCTCGCCGCGTTTTGGCCGGCCTTCCTGCTGATCTTCGTGCGCCGCACCCGTCCGCGACTGGCCTGGCGCAACGCACTCGGCTTCGTGCTGGCTCTGGGCGTGGTCACGGCGCCGGCGCTGCTGCACGGCTGGCGCAGCTATGGCACGCCGATGATCGCCGACAGCTCGATCTACAACCTCTGGGTCGGCCTCACCGATCGGGCGCGCAGCGATTACGTCGCCGACATGGGGGGTGTGGAACTGCCGGCCTTCCTCGCCAGTGGCGCCACGCCGCAGGAACGCAACGCCGTGTATCTGCGCAAAGTGAAGGACTACGTGGCCGAGCACGGTGTCGTCACGGTCGCACTGGCCCAGATCGAACGGCAGTATTTCCGCCTGTTCAGCGCCAAGACCCTGCTCGTTTCGCAATTGCCCGGCCCGGCCTGCGCCGGACACTTGTCGGTCTATCACAGCCCGCCGTGGCTCACCCGCGTCCTGGCCCTGCTCAACGACGCCAGCCATGCGCTGATCCTGATCGGCGCCGCAATTGGCCTCGCCTGCTGGCGGCGCAAGTTCCACATGTTGCACCTCGTGGTCGCACTGCTGCTCGGCTACCAGCTCGCCTTGTTCGGACTCATCCACGTGAAAGCCCGCTTCCTGTTGCCGATGCTGCCGTTCCTGTGCGCGCTGTGCGGCGAGGTGCTCGCGCGCGTGCTCGCGCCGCGGCGTGACGATGGCGCACTCGCCCTGAGCATGCCGCGACTGGGCCTGGGCATGCTGTTGGCGGCGCTGTTGCTGCTGCTGGCCTTTGCCGGCCCTGCGCTCGATGGCTTGTGCACCGGCTAGGGCAACGCAGTGCGTGGCCGGCGGAATCGGCTATCCTCAGCGACCCCTGCTGCCCGCCCTGTCGATGCGTCGCCACCTGATCGAACTCATCCTGTTCAGCACCTATGCCGAGCTGCGCGCCGAAACCGCGCGCAATTATCTTGGCCTGATCTGGTGGATCCTTGAACCGGCGATGATGATGGGTGCGTTCTGGCTGGTGTTCGACGTGATCCTGAAGTCGGGCGGACCGGACTACATTCCGTTCCTGCTGATCGGCCTGTCGGTCTGGCAATGGATGAAGTCGTGCATGACCCACGGCGGCTACGCGATCTGGTCGAACCTGCCGATGGTGCGTCAGGTACCGTTGCCGCCACTGGTGTTTCCACTGATCGCGATGCTCTCGGATACGGTCAAGTTCGCTTTCATCTTCGCCTTGTTGGTGCTGCTGCTGTGGGCGCTGGGTTATCCACCCAATGGCAGCTATTGGGCCCTGCCGATCCTGTTTGGCGCGGTCTTTCTCGCCGCCGCCGGCGTCGGTTTCCTGATTTCGGCGCTGGTGCCGCTGGTGCCCGACCTGCGCTTCGTGATCGAACAGGTGTTGACGGTGGTGATGTTCCTTTCGGGCGTGGTGTTTCCGCTCAGCCAGGTGCCACCGAACCTGCAATGGCTGATGGCGCTCAATCCGGTGGCGGTGGTGATGGACGATGCGCGCCTGATCCTCATGCACAACCAGTTGCCCAACTGGGTCGGTCTGTCCAAGGTCTACCTGATCTCGATCGTGCTGTGCACCGTGGGTGTTTTGGCGGTGCGCAAGCTCGCGCCGCGCTTCCCGAAACTGGCAGGTTGAGATGAGCGAGATTCTGGTCGAACTCGAACATGTCGGTGTCGCCTTCCACGCCCAGCGCAGCCTCGGCGGTGGTCGCTTCTGGGCACTCGAAGACGTCAACCTGCAGTTGCGTCGCGGCGATCGCCTCGGCGTGATCGGACGCAATGGTGCCGGCAAGAGCACCCTGCTGCGCGTGATCGCGGGGATCCTCGAACCCGATCGCGGCAAGGTTCGCCGTGGCCCGGTGTCGTGCCAGTTGCTGGCCCTCTCACTCGGTTTCGTGCCCTACCTGTCGGGACGCGACAACGCGGTGCTCTCGGGTCTGCTGCTCGGCCTGCGCCGGCGCGAGATCATCGCGCGCCTGCCTGCAATTCTCGAATTCTCCGAACTCGGCGATTTCTTCGACCAGCCGATCGCCACCTACTCCGCCGGCATGAGCATGCGCCTGGCGTTCTCGGTGGCCATGCAGGCCGAGCCGGATGTGCTCTTGATCGATGAAGTGCTCGCCGTCGGCGATTCCGAGTTCCAGGAAAAATCGGGGGCGGCGCTGCGCGAGCGCATGCGCGAGGGCCAGACCGTGGTGCTGGTCAGTCACAGTGAAGAACAGATCAAGAGGCGCTGCGATCGCGTGGTGTGGATCGAACACGGCCGCAGCGTGCGCGAAGGCGCGCGCGACGAGGTGTTCGCCGCCTACAACGACGCCCTCCACCACGTCGCGGAGGCGGTGTGAGCGGGGCAGCGCCACTGCCCGACGTGCCGCGCATCGACGCGCTCGCGCGGCAACTGGCGCTGACGCCGCATGAATTGCTGGCGCTGACCGGCCTTCTTGCCAATCATCCCGACGAACCGCTTGACGCCGCGCGTCTGGCACAGGCATTGGCTTGCCTGCGGCAGGCGCCGCAGCCGGCCGCAGCGGCGGCCGACTTGTTGAAGTTGGGGTGGAGCGCCTACGTGCACGACGATGTCGATCGCGCGCTGCCGTCGCTGTGGTCGTCCGCCTGCGTGGATCGCGACTGAGATGCGCGGCGCGGCGCTCATCGTGCTCGCCTGGAACCAGTGGCCCACCACGCGCCGCTGCCTGGATTCGCTGCTCGCGACGCGACCGTTCGCCGCACGGGTGATCGTGGTCGACAATGGCAGCATCGACGAGACACCGCGCGAGCTCGCCGCCTACGCCGAACGCGTACGCATCGTGAGCCTGCCCGTGAATCTGGGTTTCGTGCGCGGCATGAACGCCGGCATCGCCGCCGCCGATGCCGATGACGATGTGGTGCTGCTCAACAACGACCTCGTGTTCAACCAACCCGACTGGCTCGAGCGACTGCGCGATGCTGCCTACGCCGCGCCCGACATCGGCATCGTCGGCTGCCGCCAGCGCGGCCCGCAGGAAAAACTCGTGCTCTATCACGCCGGCGGCTTCATCGAAGGCGAGGAGCTTTGGGGCCAGCAGACCGAATCGGGCAGCATGGAACGCGATGTCGCGCAGTACGTGACGGCGCGGCGCGTGCAGCAAGTGGCTTTCGCGCTGGCCTATCTGCGCCGCGATTGCCTGCAACGCATCGGCTTGCTCGACGAGGCGTTCCACAGCTATTTCGAGGATACCGACTACTGCCTGCGCGCGGCAGCGGCCGGCATCGCCACCGTCAGCGCCGGTGCGGTCACGGTGCGGCACGATCAGCATGGTTCGACCCGGGATGATGGCGGCTTCCGCCAAAGACTCTGGGCGGCCAGTCGCGCGACCTTTGCGGCGCGCTGGCAGGAACCGCTGCGCGCAATCCACCGCGGCGAAGTGCTGTGGCAGGGCTCGACCCGCGCGCCGTTCGCGCATGCGCATCTGGCGCGCCTGCTGGTGCGCCGGCTTGATGCGCGCGGTCTGCGAATGAGTTTCGCCGCGGTTGACGCCGAAGTCGCCGACCAGCAGGACCATCGTCTTGCGATCGCCACGCGCCGGCACTGGCCGACACCCGCCGACGCTGCCCTGGTGTGCGCCGATGGTGACTGCTTCCCGCAGGCGCGGGCGCGTCGGCGCCTGGCGCTGAGTTGGAGCGAATGGTCGCAGTTGCCTGCATCCTGGGTGCCCAATGCCAACGCACTCGACCATCTGTTCGTGCCCGACGCCTTTCAGCGCGAAGTCTTCCTTCGTGCCGGGGTGCGTACGCCGATCGAGATCCTGCCACTGGGCGTCGATGCCGATTACTGCCATCCCGCGGTGCCCGGCTTGCGCGATCCGCACGGGCGCTGCGTGTTCCTGTGCGTGATCGAAGACGAAGAGCGCGATGCGCCCGAACGAGTGCTCGGCGCTTTCTGCGCCGCCTTTGCCCGTGATGCGCTAGTGCTGCTGCTGTTGCTGGTGCGCCCGATGCCCGGCGCGCAGGCACTCGCGCAGCGGCTCGAACGCCAGTGTGCGGGCGATCCACGCATCCGCGTGCGCGGCAACTGGATCTGGCCCTGGCATCAGCGTGCGCAACTGCTGCGCAGCGTCGACGTGTATCTGAGTGCGCGGCGGGGCGCTGGTTACGATCCACTGGCCGCCGATGCCCTTGCCTGCGCGGTGCAACTGATTGCCGGTGATTTCGGCAGCAATGGCGAACTCGCACGCCGACAGGGTTCGGCCCTGCCAACCAGGCCTTGCCGCGATGCGCGCAGCGGCTGCGATTGGGCCGAGGTCGATTTCGAGGCCTTGGTCGAGGCCATGCGCGCGGCGCAGCGACGCACGCGCGAGACGGCCGAAATCGAAGCCGCGGCGAAGGCCTTTGCGCGCGCGCATTCCATCGAGGCGAGCGCCGACCAACTGGTCCGGCGCATCGAGGAACTGGCGGCCTTGCCACCGGCGCCGCCTGCGCCCACGCCGCATCGCCCGCTCGATCTGCAACGCCCACCCAGCGGCCAGCTTGTCGTGCTCGGCATGCACCGCTCGGGCACGTCCTGTGTCGCCGGCCTGATCGCACGCATGGGCGCACATGTCGGCCCGCAGCGCGATCTGCTCATCGGCCCGGACAATCCGAAAGGCCATTACGAATCGGGCCGACTGCATGGCGCCTGCCTGCGCCGGCTGGGCGATGCGGGCGGCGACTGGCGCAATCCCCCTGCCGAGGCGCCAACCGCCGCGGTCGATCGCTTCCGCCATACAGTCGGCGCGCTGATCGACGAATTCGATGCGCAGCGGCCGTGGCTGTTCAAGGAGCCGCGCCTGTGCCTGCTTGCACGCGAACTGTTGCCCTTGCTCACGCGACCGCTGTTCGTGCATGTGACGCGCGATCCGCACAAGGTTGCCGCATCGCTGAGCGCGCGCGACCGCATGCACCCCGCGCAGGCGCTCGCGCTGTGGGAGCGCTACACGCGCGAAGCGTTTGCCGCCAGCGCCGGCTGGCCGCGCGTGCTGGTCGATTACGACACGCTGTGTGCGCAGCCAATTGCCATCGCGCGCGAATTGTTCGAGCAATTGTGTGCGCAAGGTATCGAGGGCTTGAGCTGGCCCGGCGATGCGCAGGTGCTCGACTGGGTCGATGCACCGGCGCGAACATCGAACACGCCACTCGTCGCGATGACGTCTGCACAGCTCGCCTTGCAGGCCGCCATCGACGACCGCAGCATCCTCACGCACTACGACGCGCAAGCGCTGCGCGGAGCGGCCTGATGTTCGGTTTCCTGCGCCGGCGGCCACGGCCGCAGTGGATCGCACCGCTGCAGGACGCGCGTTGGGATGGTAGTTGCCTGAACCTGCAGGCCGAGCCGGGCACGCCTCACCTTGCGATCGAACTCGATGGCAGTCACTTCGATACCGTGAGCTGCGCCGCCGATGGCTCGGCGCGCGTCGAGTTCGCGTTCGCGCCCAATGGCAAGGAAGGTCTGAGCGTCTTGCCTCGCAGCGGGCGCGATGGCGCCGCGCTGTCGAACATGCCTGCATACCTGCTGCCCGGACAGGCCGGGTTCGCCACCGCGCCGCCACGCACACGCGCCTTGCGCCGCGTCGCCGGGGGTGCGCGCCCGGTGTCCTTTGGCACCGATGTCGCCGCACCCACCGTGAGCATCGTGGTACCGGTTTTCAATGCGCCCGACCTCGTCGCGCGTTGCCTCGCCAGCGTGATCGCGCACACCACCGGCAAGGCGCGCCTGATCCTCATCGACGATGCCAGCAGTGACGCGCAGATCGCGCCGCTGCTCGCTCGTTTCGGCCGCATTCCCGGCGTGCGCGTGCTGCGCAACGATCACAACCGCGGCTTCACCGCGACCGCCAATCGCGGCATCGCCGCAGCCGGCACCGACGATGTCGTGCTGCTCAACGCAGATACCGAAGTCGGGCCGAACTGGCTGCAAGGTCTGCGCCGCGCCGCGCTGGTCGAGTCGCGCGTGGCCACCGCGACTGCGGTGTCGGATAACGCCGGTGCTTTCTCGGTGCCCGAGCTCGAACAGGAAAATCCCGGGCCCGCAGCTTGGTCGCTCGAAGCCCGTGCACGCGCGCTGTGGCAACAGGCGGGCCTTGCCTATCCGCAATTGCCGACCGGCAACGGTTTTTGCATGTACATCCGTCGCGGCGTGATCGACGCGGTCGGCGCACTCGACGAAGTCGCCTTCCCGCAAGGCTACGGCGAGGAAAACGATCTCTGCCAACGTGCGGCGCAGGCGGGACTGGTCCATCTGATTGCAGGCAACGTCTACGTCGGCCACGCGCGCAGCGCCAGCTTCGGTGCGCAGCGTCGTGCCACGCTCGGCGCCGCCGGCATGGCGGTGCTGCGCGAGCGCTGGCCCGATTACGAGGCCGAGGTCGGCCGCAGCCTGCGCTCGTTCGCGCGCCGCGTGCTCGATTGGCGCGTGCGACGCGCATTTGCGGCGGCGACGGATTCCGGCTCACCGCGACCCCGTCTGCTTTGGGTCGGTGCCGGCGCGCCGCGCTGGAGCGATGCACAGGTCTGGAATCTGGTCGCCAACGACACCGAGAACGAATTGCTGGTCGACGGCGAAGTCATCGCGGCCAATACCTGGCAGGCGCACGATCCCGAGCCGTCCTACCGCGCGCTGTGGGACTGGCTGCAGGTGTTCGCGTTCGAGGCCTTGCTGGTTGCCCGCGCCGGTGACAGCGTTGCCGAGATTCTCGCCCGTCTGCTCGACATTCCCGTGCTTGTGGTTGCGCAGCCCTTTGCCGCAAGCGCGCGGGAAGCCCTCGCCGCCGGCATTGCATCGACGCGCAGTTTCCAGGAGAGCTTATGAGCTGGTCCCTGCGTCACGCCCTCGTCACCGGCATCAGCGGACAGGATGGCGCCCTGCTCGCCGCGCACCTGCTTGCGCGCGGCGTCGCCGTGACCGGCACTCAGCGCCCCGGCCGCACGCTCGATGACTGGCGCCTGCGCGAACTGTGCATCGCCGATGATTCGCGCTTGCGCATCGTTGCGCTCGATCCCACCGATGGCGGCGCCTGTGCGGAGCTGATCGGCGCGGGCGCATTCGATGCGGTGTTCCATCTTGCCGGCCAGTCGCGCGTGGCAGAGTCCTTCCGCGATCCGCTCGGCAGCCTCGCGGCCAATGGCCGCAGCACGGTCCACCTGCTCGAAGCGCTGCGCCTGCACGCGCCGCAGACGCGTCTGGTGCTCGCCGCGAGCGCCGAGATCTTCGGCGCGCCGGCGCAGGCACCGCAGGATGAAGGCACGCCGCTGGCCGCGCGCTCGCCCTATGGCGTCTCCAAACTGCTCGCCCACGCCAGTGTCGCCGCCTGGCGCGCGAGTTACGGCCTGCACGCGTCCAGCGCGATCCTGTTCAACCACGAATCGAGCTTGCGTGACGAAGCCTTCGTGACGCGCAAGATCACGCTCGGCGTCGCCCGCATCGCGCGCGGACTCGAGTCCGGGATCGTGCTCGGCAACCTCGATGCGAAACGCGATTTCGGTTATGCATCCGATTTCGTCGCCGCGATGGCGGCGATGGCGCAGCGTGAGTCGGCCGACGACTACGTGCTCGCCACCGGCCATGCCGCGAGCATCCGCGAGTTCGCCGGCGCGGCATTCGCCGCGGTCGGCTGCGCGCTCGACTGGCGGGGCCGCGGCGTCGAGGAAGTCGGCGTCGATCGCGCCAGCGGCGTGATTCGCGTGCGCATCGACGGCAGCCTGTTGCGCCCCTTCGATGCACCGCTGCTGGTCGGCAACGCGGCCAAGGCACGCGCCGCGCTTGGTTTCACGCCCTCACTCGATCTCGCCGCGCTCGCACGCACGATGGTCGAAGCCGATCTCGCCCGGCTCGATGCCGGCAGTGCATGAAAGTCGTCTTCAACGTCGATGCGATCACCGCGCCACTGACCGGGATCGGGCGCTACGCGCTCGAACTCGCACGCGGTCTCGCGCGGCACCAGGCGATCGAGGACCTGCGCCTGTACTCGGCCTATCAGTGGGTCGATGATCCCGCGCATGCATTGAGCGCCAATCGCACGATCGCGGCGGTGCGGCGCCATGTGCCGTTCAAGGCCGCTGCGCTGGAACTGTATTCGCTGCTGCGCTCGGGGCTGTTCCGCCTGCACACGCGCACACTCCACGGCTATCTGCTGCACACGCCCAATTATGTGCTGATGCCCTTCGACGGGCCTGCGTTCACCACGATCCACGACCTGTCGTGGCTGAACTTTCCGCAGGCACATCCGCGCGAGCGCGTGCGCTTTCTCGAACGCCACCTGCCGCGCACGCTCGAGCAAGCGGCCTGCGTGCTCACCGATTCGCAATTCATTGCCGACGAGATCGTGGGCAAGCTCGCGCTGCCGCGGCAGAAACTGCGCGTGGTGCCGCTGGGCGTGGATGGGCGCTTCCGGGCACAGCCGCGCGCGGCGTTGTTGCCGGTGCTGTCACGCTACGGCCTCGCCGACGAGGCCTATCTGCTCACCGTGGCCACACAGGAGCCACGCAAGAATCTGGTGCGCCTGCTGCGCGCCCATGCCGCGTTGCCGGCCGCGCTGCGTGCGCGGCATCGCCTCGTGATCGCGGGGGGACGCGGCTGGCTCAATGCCGATCTGGAACGCGAGATCGCGCCGCTGGAAGCCTGCGGGCAGGTGCGGCGGCTTGGCTATGTCGATGAGACCGACCTGCCGGCGCTGTACGCGGGCGCATATGCGTTCGCCTTCCCCTCGCTCTACGAAGGTTTCGGCCTGCCCGTGCTCGAAGCCTTCGCCAGCGGCGTGCCGAGTCTGACCTCGAGCGGCTCATCGCTCGCCGAGATCGCACGCGACACGGCCGGGGAGATCGCGCTGTGCATCGAGGCCACCGACGAGGGGGCCTTGCGCGATGGTTTGCGACGCCTGCTCGAGGATGACGGGTGGCGCGCGCAGGCGATCCCGCGCGGGATCGCCCATGCCAGCGGCTTCACCTGGTCGGCCTGCGTCGATGCAACGGTCGAGGCCTACCGCAGTTTCACTTGAAAGTGGTCAAGTGCGGCCGCGGCTGCCGAGAAACTGCGAACCGAGCTTGAACACGTCGGACAGGCCGAAACTGCCGTCGCCATCCTGGTCGAGCACCGAACCGAGCAGGCCGCCATGCTGACCCTGGCCCAAGCCCTGCAATTCGCGACCGAGCATGCCGCCGAGGCCGCCGGCATCCAGGCCCTGCTGCTGCTGCGCACGGCCCAGCGCGCCCATCACCAGCGGCGCAAGCATCGCCATCAAGGCGCCGGCATTGGCGCCGCCGATGCCGCTGGCTTGGCCGACCTGTTGCGCCGCCTGCTCCTGACGCTTGCCGAAAATATGGCCAAGGATCGCATCACCCTGACCGCCGCCGCCGAGCACGTTGCCGAGTATCGCGCCCAAATCATTGCCGGTGTGCGCGCCAAGCGCATTGCTGAGCGCATTGGCGCCGGCATCACTCGACGCATTGCGGGCAAGGCCGCCGACCACCACCGGCAAGGCCTGTGCAATCGCCGATTGCGCCTGTCCGGGGTCGATGCCGAGCTGGCTGGCAATCTTCTGCACGCTGGACGGGTCGAGCTGGCTGAGGATTTGATTGGTGAAGTCGCTCATTTCGGGTTTCCTCGTTCGAATCGGGTGGGCAACCACGCCCCAAGGGCATGCGCGACAGGCGCTCGACGGCCTTGCGTGCCGCAGCGAGGCAGTTGTCGGAGGTTTGCGGCCGATCATACGCGCAGCCTGCGCACGCGCCGCATGCAGTTGCCCTGCGGACACGAAAATTCATGGTCTTGCGCAGTCTCGTCAAACTTTGTCACGCCGCGGAAACAGCGGCGTTCTTGCGCATTTTCGGGGCTATATTGGCGCCATGCTGATGGTGTGGAATCGAACCTTGACCGGCAACGACCCGCAGATCGAAGCCCTGTGTCGTCGCTACATCGCCTCACTCGGCGACAAGCGCGCAGCGCTGGAATCGGCGTGGCGAGGCTGTCGCCCAGACGGTGACCGGGACGCAGGCTTGCGTGAGCTGGCCGCACTCGCCCATCGCCTGGCCGGATCGGCCGGCTCCTACGGCTTCGATGAATTGGGCCTGCAGGCACGCAATGTCGACCGTATCGCGAGCAACCTGCTTGCCAACGCGGCCCATCCCGACGGCCGCCATCTTGCGCACGAAGTGGCCACCTTGTTTGCTGCGATCGATTCGGCGCGAAGCCAGCGCTGATTTGTCCGCCGGCCGCAGGAAACGAGCCTGCGTTGCCATCCCGGCCAAGCCGATCAGGTGACGGAATTGGCCGATTCACCGAGAATGCGTGTCTCCCGCGCGGCACTGCGCGGCTCACGGATCACTCAGCATGCACAGCAAACCCGCGATTTCCCTGATCGGCGCACCCACCGACATTGGCGCCGCCGATCGCGGTGCCTCTATGGGTCCGGAGGCGCTGCGCGTCGCCGGCCTCGGCAGCGCGCTGGCCGCACGCGGCCATGATGTGATCGACCGCGGCAATGTCACCGGTCCGATCAACCCCTGGCAGCCGCCCAGCGACGGCTATCGCCATCTCGCGCAAGTGGTGGCATGGAATCAGGCAGTGATGGAAGCGGTCAGCAAGGAACTTGCAGCCAAGCGCCTGCCGATCATGCTCGGTGGCGACCATTGCCTGGCGATCGGTTCGATCAGCGCCGTGGCCCGGCATTGCCGCAGTCAGGGCAAGCGCCTGACCGTGCTCTGGCTCGATGCGCACGCCGATTTCAACACCGCCTCGATCACGCCTTCGGGCAACATCCACGGCATGCCGGTGGCCTGCCTGTGCGGATTCGGACCGAATGCGCTCACCGAGCTGGGCGGCGACGCACCCCAGCTCGAGCCCGGCCAGATCCGCCAGATCGGCATCCGCTCGGTGGACCTCGACGAGAAGCGGCTCGTGCATGATGTCGGCCTGGACATTTACGACATGCGCTACATCGACGAGGTCGGCATGCGCCGGGTGATGGAAGAAGCATTGCGCGGCCTCGGCGACAACAGTCACCTGCACGTGAGTTTCGATGTCGACTTCCTCGACCCCTCGATCGCGCCGGGCGTGGGTACGACCGTGCCCGGCGGCCCGACCTATCGCGAAGCGCAACTGTGCATGGAAATGATTGCCGACTGCGGACGCCTCGGTTCACTCGACATCGTCGAACTCAATCCCGCGCTGGACACTCGCAACCGGACGGCCATTCTCGCGGTCGATCTGGTTGAAAGCCTGTTTGGCAAGTCGACCCTGATGCGCGATTGAACGGGACACCTGAAGTGCCCCGCGACCATCGCCCGCACGCCACTGCCTGAAGGTCACACCATGAAGTCATCCGCCCATGCCTGCGCCCCGCTCCCGTTGCACGCGACAGGGTCGCGGCTGGCGCGCGCGGGATGGTGCGCCGTGCCGACACGACTGGCGCTGGGCGCATGCGTGGCGATCCTGCCCTGCGCGGCGGGCGCCGCGACCAGCCACGTGCGCGCGGGTACGCTGGTGGACACCGAGCATGGCCGCGTGCTCAAGGACCAGTTGATCACGATCGTCGATGGACGCGTCAGTGCGGTGGCGCCGTTCACCCACGCACCGACGGATGGGCCACTGCTGGACTGGTCGGACAAGCAGGTGTTGCCGGGCCTGATCGACATGCACACCCACCTGGCCGACTACGGCACGACCTCGAACGTGGCCGAACCCTTGCTGCATTCCCAGGCGGCACTCGCACTCAAGGGCGCCGCCAACGCGCGCCTCACCCTGCTGGCGGGATTCACGACGGTGCGCGACGCGGGCACCTATCGCGCGTTCACCGACGTCGCGCTGCGTGATGCGATCGCCGCCGGGCAGGTCGAGGGACCACGCATGTTTGTCGCCGGCGCCTATATCACCACGCCCGGTGGCGGCGGCACGGTATCCGGCTTCGCGCCGGACGTGCAGGTGCCCGCGTCGATGGAAGCAGGCGTCGTGCGCAGCGCCGAGGAGGCGCGCGAGAAGACGCGCTACCTGTTCCAGAACGGCGCCGACTTCATCAAGATGATCGCCACCGGCGCGGTGCTCACCGTCGGCACCGAGCCGGGCCAGCCCGAGCTCTCGTTCGAGGAGATGAAGGCCGCCTGCGACGAGGCCGCGCTGCACGGCAGCTACTGCATCGCCCATGCGCATGGCGCGGCAGGCATCAAGAGCGCGATACGCGCCGGCGCGCGTTCGATCGAGCATGCCTCGCTGATCGACGATGAAGGCATCGCCCTGGCCAAGGCCAAGGGCGTGTGGCTGGACATGGACATCTACGATGGTGACTACATCGAGGAATCGGGTACGCGCCAGGGTTGGGATGCCGGCTACCTGCGCAAGAACCGCGAAGTCACCCAGCTCCAGCGCGATGGTTTCAGCAAGGCGCTCAAGGCCGGCGTCAAGCTCAGCTACGGCACCGACGCCGGCGTGTACCCCTATGGCTGGAATGCGCGCCAGTTCGCCTACATGGTCAAGTACGGCATGACGCCGATGCAGGCGATCCAGTCGGCGACAATCAACGCCGCGCAGCTCCTGCGCGCTTCCGCGGACGTCGGCGCGCTCAGCCCCGGCCACTACGCCGACATGATCGCGATCGATGGCGACGCGACCAGGGATGTGCGCCTGCTGGAAAACGTCCAGCATGTGATGAAGGCCGGCGTGCTGGTGAAGTGAGGCGGGTTCGCCGGCGCCGGCCGGATCCGGGCGCGGCTGACGAAGCGCGCGCCTGCGCACGGTTGCCGTGGTCGGTGCAGGCGCGGGCGTTTGCACAGCTAGCCGGCCAGGCTGCGCGCGCGGCGGCCAAACCCGGCCGCGATCTCAGCGCGGCCCCTGTCCGAACAGGATCTTCTTCTCCGCATCGCTCAGCGGCTGGCCGGCCTGCGGATTGACCGTCGCCGCCCGCGCATAGGCGCGCTGCGTGGCCGGCCGCGCGGCGATCGAGGCGTGCCAGCGGCGCAGGTTGGCGAAGGGCTCGAGATCGAGCGGCGCCCTGGTGTAGGGGTTGATCCACGGATAGCAGGCCATGTCGGCGATGGTGTAGTCATCGCCCGTGATGAAGGCGCGACCGTTCAACTGCTTGTCGAGCACGCCGAGCAAACGCTGCACCTCGCGCGTGTAGCGTTCGATCGCATAGGGGATTGTTTCGGGCGCATAGACATTGAAATGTCCGTATTGCCCGGTCATCGGACCGAGCCCGCCAACCTGCCAGAACAACCATTCGTTGACGCGCGCGTGTGCGCGCACGTCGGCTGGCAGGAACTGCCGCGTCTTGTGGGCCAGATACAGCAGGATCGCGCCGGATTCGAACACGCTGATCGGCTCGCCCCCATCGGCCGGCGCGTGATCGATGATTGCCGGAATCTTGTTGTTGGGCGAGATTGCGAGGAACTCCGGCGTGAACTGTGCACCCTTGCCGATGTCGATCGGATGCAGCTCGTAGTCGAGCGCGGCCTCTTCGAGAAACAGGGTGATCTTGTGGCCATTGGGCGTGGGCCAATAATAAAGATCGATCACGGTGCGGAACTCCTGTGCAGGGCTTGACGTCGGATCAGGCTCGCGCGCATCACACCACCTTGCTGGAGCGCGCTCGCACGAAGGCAGCCGGCGGCGCGAAGCTGTCGGCACGTGCCTGCGCCCAGAAGCGCTGGAACACCGCATGCTCGGGCAAGCGCTCGCCGAGCAACTCGCCCGGTTCGAGGAAGCGATACAGCGTGGCGATCGAACGTATTTCGTGCGGGGAAACGCGGCGCATCACGTGTTCGGGACCCAGCTCACTCGGGTGCGACAGGCCGGCCGCCTGCAACAAGTCCCGCAAGGCATGCACGGTGTTGCGCTGGAAGTTCGCCACGCGCGTGGCCTTGTCGGGCACGTCGAGCTTTTTCCAGCGACCTTCGTCCTGGGTGGTGATGCCGGTCGGGCAGCGGTTGGTGTGGCAGGCCTTGGCCTGGATGCAGCCGAGCGCAAACATGAAGCCGCGCGCGGCATTGCACCAGTCGGCACCGATTGCGAGCGTGCGCGCGAGGTCGTTGGCGGTAATGATCTTGCCCGCCGCACCGACGCGGATCTGCTCGCGCAGATTCAAGCCGACCAGGGTGTTGTGGACGAGCATGAGACCTTCGCGCAAGGGGCCGCCGACATGATCGACAAACTCCATCGGCGCCGCACCCGTGCCACCCTCGCCGCCATCGACGACGATGAAATCGGGCAGGATTCCGGTGCTGCTCATCGCCTTGGCGATGCCGAACCACTCCCAGGGATGGCCGACCGCGAGCTTGAAGCCGGTCGGCTTGCCGCCCGAAAGTTCGCGCAGGCGGTCGACGAAGCGCAACAGGCCCTCGGGCGTGTCGAAGGCGGAATGACTCGACGGCGAGATGCAATCCTCGCCCATCGGCACGCCGCGCGCGGCGGCGATTTCAGCATTGACCTTGGCCGCCGGCAGCACGCCACCGTGGCCGGGCTTGGCGCCTTGCGAGAGTTTGATCTCGATCATCTTGACCTGCTCGAGCACGGCGCGCTCGATGAACTTCGCCTCGCTGAACACGCCGGCGCGTTCGCAGGCGCCGAAATAGCCCGACCCGAGCTCCCAGACGATGTCACCGCCGTTCTCGCGGTGGTAGCTCGACAACGAGCCTTCCCCGGTGTCGTGATAGAAGCCGCCTCGGCGCGCACCCTCGTTGAGCGCGCGGATCGCGTTCGGCGACAAGGCGCCGAAGCTCATCGCCGATATGTTGAACACGCTCGCCGAATACGGCTTGCGGCATTGCGCGCCGCCGATTGCAATGCGGAAATCGGGATTGTCGATCGTGCTCGGCGCAATCGAATGGTTGAGCCATTCGTAGCGCTCGGCGTACATGTCCAGTTCGCTGCCGAACGGTCGCACGTCCGACACGGCCTTGGCGCGCTGGTAGACCACCGCACGCTGGGCCTGCGAAAACGGCACCTCCTCGTTGTCGGCCTCGACGATGTACTGGCGCAACATCGGGCGGAAATACTCGAACAGGAAGCGGATGTGGCAGCTGAGCGGAAAATTGCGACGCAGGGTCGAACGCTTCTGGGCGAGATCAACCACCCCCACCAGCACCAGGGCTGCGGACACCAGCCCGAGCACCTGCATGGCCAGTCCCTGACGCCAGCAGGCAAGCGCGAGCACGCACACCGCAATGCAGGCGGCAAACGGGATATAGCGTGAGGGCAGAACGCTCATCGGCAACTCCGGATTCGGACAGGCTCGAACCACGAGCATAGTCGATCGCCCGCCCGCTACACTTCAACCATGCACGACGAAGGCACGCCCGCACCGCCGCCCCGGCGCCGCAGCAGCAAACCCGCTGGCGAAGGCGACACGCCGCGCGCGCGCACCGCGCCGCGCAAATCGGCAGCGGCGGCCGGTGCTGCCGAGGGCGAGGCATCGCCGACCCCGCGCGCACCACGCAAGCGCGCCGCGGCCAGTGCGAGCGATGGCGCAGCCAAACCGCGCGCGACCAGACGGCGCAAGGATGATGCGCCCGAGTTGCCGGGCATCGGGCCGGCGCCCGCGATCGCCTCCGCGTCGCGCAGCGTCGAAGCAGCACCCGCACCCGCTTCGACTTCCACCGCCAGCACGCCAGCGGACGCGGCGCTTGCGCCCGCTGCAAAAGCTTCCCCGCCCTCGATTCCGGCCGCGGTGAGGCCGAGTCATGCGCAGACTCCGCCCCGCGCAAATCCCGTGGCGCGCGCGTCGGCACCGCCACCGCCCCCCACTGCGACGCCGGCGAGTCCCGCGCCAACACTTGCAGCACAACCGTCACCGACTGCGACTGCGGCTCCGAATCCGAATCAGAAACCGGCTGCGCCGCGTCCTGCACAAGCTCCGCTCCATGCAAGCCCCGCGGCGCGCGCGCCGACGCCGGCAAGCTCCGCGCCTGCATCTGCTGCAAGGTCTTCACCGCCTGCCGCTGCCGTGACGACAAGCGCCACGTCACCGCTGCAGCCACGCACGCCGACACCTGCTGCGCCACCTGCGCCCACCGCGCCGTCGGTCGCGACCACGCCAGGCTCGGCCGCTCGCGAGAAACCGGCCGAACCCGACTTCGTGCCCTCGTTCGCGCGCAACAGCACACCAGCACCCGCCACGCCGCAACGCGCACGCAATCAGGCGCATCCGGCCGATGCCACGCCGCGCTCGACGCGGATCATCGAATGGCTGTGCTCGTACCTGCCGCCGTCGCAGCGCGATCGTGTGCGCAATTACCTCGTGCTGATGCGGCTGGATCGCCCGATCGGTGCGCTGCTGCTGCTGTGGCCGACCTGGTGGGCGCTGTGGTTTGCGGCGAAGGATTTTCCGCCGCCGGGCCTGCTGCTGATCTTCACGCTCGGCGTATTCGTGATGCGCAGCGCCGGCTGCGTGATCAACGACTATGCCGACCACGACTGGCTCGACGCGCATGTCGCGCGTACCGCGGCGCGACCGATGGCCGCAGGTCGCGTCGGCAAGAAGGAAGCGCTCGCGCTGTTCGCGGGCCTGCTCGTCTTTGCCTTCGTGCTGGTGCTGTTCACCAATGCGCTCACGATCAAGCTCGCCTTCGTCGGCGCCGCACTTGCCGCAATCTATCCATTCACCAAGCGGGTCACACACCTCGCGCAGGTCGTGCTCGGCGCCGCCTTCGGCTGGTCGATTCCGATGGCCTTTGCCGCAGTCGGCAACAGTCTGCCTGCGCTGTGCTGGCTGCTGTTTCTCGCCAACATCCTCTACTCGGTGATCTACGACACCCAGTACGCGATGGTCGATCGCGACGAGGATCTGCGCGTGGGCGCGAAGTCGACCGCGATCCTGTTCGGCGAAGCCGACCGCGCGATCCTCGGTGTGCTCATGGCAACTTTCGTGCTGGCGATGACGCTCGCCGGCACGCGCGCGGGGTTGCACTGGCCCTGGTTCATCGGCGTGGCCGGCGCGGCTGGCTTGTTTGCCTATCAGCAATGGTTGCTGCGCGAACGCGGGCGCGAGCAGTGTTTTGCCGCATTCCGCAACAACAACTGGGTCGGCTTCGCGCTCTGGCTCGGCTTGTTGTTTGCGGTTGCGCTGCGCTGAGTCACGCGCGAACCGCCGCCAACGCAGGATCAGGACAGCAAACCGCTGCGACAACTGAAGGCACCTGCACAGAACACGACGAGCAGCAGGCTGGCGAGTGCGAACAATGCGATCGACGCCAGGCCCAGCCAATCGACGCGCTTGACCAGGAGGCCGATCAGGCTCGCCGGACCGATCGCGACCGCGGTGCCGACGAAGAACCAATGCGCCCAATGCTCGCCGGAACCGGGCGCCGCAAAACTCATCGCCGAGGCCAGCAGCAGCGGCAGAAACGCCACCAATCCGAGAATGTTGCACACGGTCTTCATCGGCGTTCCGTCCGCTTCGTGATCTTCCGCACGCGATGCTCGGATCTGTGCGAGAGTGAGTCAAGCCTGCCGGTACAAGCGTTCGACATCGCTGGTGTTCCGGTTCCTGTCGCCAGCGCCTTGCCTCCCGTTCAAATCCATCAACCGTGAAAAGTCGGCAAACCCATGACGAAGCTCGCTCTGCTGGTCTCGGCGCTGATACTCCTTGGTTACCTGGCCTTGATGCGCCTTGATCCCTTGACTTGGGGTTGGTTGCGGCCGCGCGGTGGCTTGGCAATGCAAGCCATCTCGCTGGCCATTGCCAACTTCGGCATCCATCTGGGCGCGCAGGCACAGCGTTCTTTGAATATGCGTTTTCAGTTGGCCGCGAGCGGCTGGATCTGGCTGCTCGTGCAAGCCGGCGGCGTGTTCTATCTCTACACACACTGGCAAGCGCGTTGAACCCATCGGCGTTGTCGGCGGCAAAGCGCGCGTGGCACCGCCGGCTGCTTCAAGCTCGACGATGCGCATGAAGTGATAAAGCAACGGGTTCCCGAATCACTCATCACGCCCTCGGATACACTCCGACACCCGCGCTGCATCGACGTGCGGCACGCCTCGCCCGATGTTCGATCAACATCAACAAGGAGAGTCTGATGGTCAGCAACTTCTCGCTCTTGTTCTTCTGGGGCTTGTGGTTCCTCGCGCTCCTGGCCGCCGGTGTTTTCGTGCTGGTGTTGTTCTGGCGTCTTGTGCGCGCCCAGGAGCGCAGTGCGGCAGCACAGGAAGCCATCGCCCGCAATTCCGCCAAGGGCGGCGAACGCTGAATTCGCCAAGCGTTGCGATGCGCCCGCTGGCACGCGGTCGCCGCGGAAACTTCAGCGACGCTGCGGCGCGCGCGCCAGCGCCCAAACATCGATGCGCGCGACACCGGAGCGGCGCAGCACCCGCGCCGCTTCGCGCAGGGTTGCTCCCGTGGTCATTACGTCATCGAACACGGCGATGTGCTGCGGCAGCTCGGCGTGCGGACGCAACGCAAATGCGCCGCGGAGATTGCGCTTGCGCGCGGCGGCATCGAGCCCGGTTTGCGCTGGTGTGGCGCGCGTGCGTTCGAGCAGGTCGATGCGCAGCGGGATGCCGAGCCGCGCGGCGAGCGGTCGCGCGAGTTCGAGCGCTTGGTTGTAGCCACGCTCGCGCAGGCGCGTGGCATGCAGCGGGATCGGAATCAGGCAGTCGGGCCGCGGTGGTGTTTGCTGGTCGGCCGCCGCACACAGCAAGTCGGCGAGCACGCGGCCGGCAGCCAGATCGCCGTGGAACTTGAAGCGCGCCTCGATCAGGTCGAGCGGATGCGCGTAGCGCAGCGGTGCCCATGCAGCCGCGAATGGTGGCTCGTGCTTCAGGCAGGCACCACACATCAATGCGGCGACGGCGAGCGGCTCGGCGCAGCGTGCGCAACAAGGCTGATTGCGTGCCATGTCACCTGCACAGCCCGCACACAGATCGCGATCGCCTTCACCCGGCGCGCCACACAGCAGGCAGCGCGGCGGCAGCAGACCGCGCAAGGCCCGCGTCGCGATCTCGTCAACCTTGCCTCGTATGTTCAAGTTGACAGGCTCCTGCCGCACCCCGAGACTCTGCGCGCTCGCCGCCTTGGCGCGCGGCCCCGCGCCCTGCACGGTGCCGTCCACGTCGGGCGCTCCTGGTCACTCTACCGGAACCTGCATGGCTGCCATCCGTCACGACTGGACGCGCGAGGAAGTCCTCGCCCTGCTCGACCTGCCCTTCGCCGACCTGCTCGCACGCGCGCAGGCGGTGCATCGTTCACATCACGATCCCAACGCAGTGCAGGTATCGACCCTGCTCTCGATCAAGACCGGCGGCTGCCCCGAGGATTGCGCCTATTGCCCGCAGGCGGCGCGCTATCACACCGGGGTCGATGCGACCAAGCTGATGGAACTCGACGAGGTGCTGGACAAGGCGCAGCAGGCCAAGGCCGATGGCGCGACGCGCTTCTGCATGGGCGCGGCCTGGCGCTCGCCCAAGGACCGCGACATCCCCAAGGTCGCGGCAATGATCGCTGCGGTCAAGGCACTGGGCATGGAGACCTG
Organism: Dokdonella sp.; assembly: GCF_019634815.1. GTDB lineage: Bacteria > Pseudomonadota > Gammaproteobacteria > Xanthomonadales > Rhodanobacteraceae > Dokdonella_A. The sequence goes on from NZ_JAHCAP010000001.1 coordinate 221,063, forward strand.
CGCCACGCTCGGCATGCTCACGCCGACGCAAACGCTGGCACTCAAGGACGCCGGGCTCGACTACTACAACCACAACCTCGACAGCGCGCCCGAGTTCTACGGGCAGATCATCCACACGCGCGAGTATCAGGATCGTCTCGACACCCTCGCGCATGTGCGCGACGCGGGTCTCAAGACCTGTTGCGGCGGCATCGTCGGCATGGGTGAAACGCGCGCGCAGCGCGCCGGCCTGTTGCAGACACTGGCCTGCCTGCCCGCGCACCCGGACTCGGTGCCGATCAACCGACTGGTGCGCGTCGAAGGCACGCCACTGGCCGGAGAAGTGGAGCTCGATCCATTCGAATTCGTGCGCACCATCGCCGCCGCGCGCATCCTCATGCCGGCCTCGATGGTGCGCCTGTCAGCGGGGCGCGCGCAGATGAGCGACGAACTGCAGGCGCTGTGCTTCCTGGCCGGGGCCAATTCGATCTTTCATGGCGAAAAACTGCTGACCACCGACAATCCGAATTGCGACCGCGACGCAGCCCTGTTCGCGCGTCTGGGCGTCCACGCGCTGCAGGTCGAGGTGGAAGCGGCGACGGCGCATGTGGAGGTCGTGGAGAACCCAGAGCACGCGGATGCGTGAGCGCTACCCTTCATCGTACGCGTGGACGCCAATACCCATCCACGCGGATTAAGTCGTATTTGTCGCCAAAATATGCGGCTGCTTCTCGCGGTGGTAGATCGCCGAGTCTGGCGAGGCGTTCGTCATCCACACCCAAATCGTCGCGATCTACTCCAAATAGCCGCTTCATTTCGGCGTCAAACTCCCGCAGCCATTCGGGATCAACCGTGCTCACGCCCACTTTTCCAGCTCGTCTCGGATGATGCATTCGAGGTGCGCCGTAGGGCATTGCGTTGACCCTGCGATGAGGCCTTCGGCCCACTCACGTCCGAACCGTTCGGTGACGTCGTAAAGCCAGACGCCGTCGAATCCATCGTCTCCCATCCGCTTCCAATACGCGGCGAGCAGCGGTGCGTGTCGAATCACTTCACCGATGAAGCCCATGTAGCCGCCGTATGCATCCAACTTCACGCTTGGCTGATCCCTGAGGACATTGGCGGCACCGAGGGCAAGGAATGCGACTTCCTCGGCAAGACTCTTGTCGAAGTTGGCGACACCAGCGGCTTCGCGCGCTTGGAGCCGCGCCAATGCTTCGGCAGGCGTCGGCCCGAAGGCGTACTCCTCGCCATCGCCTCGCTGCGCGTAATAGCGCGCGGCTGCCGCAGGTGCCCAGTCGCTCCCAGCACGGCCGATCGTGATGTTCTTCATGCGGCACCGCGCAGCATTGCTTCGCGATGGCTACGCACGAACGCGGGCTCTGGTCGGAACCGTTCCGGCAGCTCGATGACGCGATCGTCAATCGACCAGAACACCTCGCGCAAGAACGTGTCCTCACTCGCCTTGAGTTGCGTCGATAGCAGGATGCGGTGGTCGTCGGTCAGCGAGAACAGATGCTTGTCGAACGCCTTGTCGTGGATGGAGGACAGACACAGTCCGTTGCTCGGATTCAGGCGATTGGCTTTGTCCTCCCGCCACGGCACGATATGGCTAGCGACGAGGAAACGCGCATCGCTCACACCTGAAATGCAGCAGCGCCCGCGGTAGCTGGCCAACACTGCGCGCCGGAAAAACGCTTGCTTGATGCGCTGCTGAACGATGGCTTGGCGTGTTTCGCCGGAGAAATCGTCGAGTACGAATTCGTCGTCGCTCGGCTGCGATGCTTCCGGCGCCTGACGGCGTTCGCCCCGCAAATATTCTCGAAGTTGCTCGCATTCGGTGGCGAGTCGCTCCCAATCCGCATGAAACGCGTTCCACACTTCGCGGTCCCGGGCGGACGCGCCGCTCAGCCCTTTGCGACCGGTTCCCGTGATCGACGGATCGAGGCTCGCAAAGTTGACCAACTTCATCGCCAGCGCATCGGGCGTTCGCCCGATCAACCCGGCCAATTCGATGATCTGCGGATTCCTGCTGTGCAGTTTTCCAAACGGAGTCAAGCAGTAGAAGTAGAACGCGAGCTTGAGCTGCTCGCTCGTCCAATTTCCCTTAGTCGGAAACGCGTTGCGAGACACCGCGATCGCATCTGACATGATGGATTTCCTTGCGCTGAGCTTCGGCACCATCAACTTTGCGACAGCCTCGATCATCGGCACAACCGCAGCGTCCGCGAACAACCGATTGTTGCTGCAAGCCCCGCCAACTCGCGTTTGCTCAACTGACAGGACCAAGCGATCAGAACGCGCCAACCCACTTTTTCCAACTGCCCCTTCACCTTTGCATCGCGCCCTATATTGTTGGCGAACTTTTCCTTCCAGAATGCTGCATTGTTCGCTGGCACCGTGGCGTAGCGGCATCCTTCATGACGATGCCAGAAGCAGCCATGCACGAAAACAACCGTCCGGTACTTGGGCAAGACAAGGTCGGGTTTCCCTGGTACCTTGGCATGCAGCCGGAAGCGCAGCCCCGCTCGATGCAGGAAGCTGCGCACGATCAGTTCGGGCTCTGTGTTCTTGCCACGGATGCCGGACATCATTCGGCTCCGCGTGGCGCGATCCACTACGTCGCTCATCACGCGTCGAGTGCTCGCGGGATGCCCGCCTTGCGCATGAACACGGGATAGCAGGCCGCGATCACCTTGTCGCCATGTTCGGCGAACATCTCTGCCAACACCTTGTCCGCTGCTCTGCTTTCCAGCTCCGTGAACAACGGTGTCCCGTCTTCGGTGCGGAAGATGTCCTTTGCTGATTCTTCCGGGTGGAACAACAAGTCGCGTCGTGCCATTTCGGAGAACCAGAGCAACATGCCGTTCGGGTTGAAGCGATCGTAAACGGGGATCCTTGAAACGCTCATCTGTCTTCTCCTTCAAGCGACCAACAGGGATTTCTGTCTTGCAAGTCCAGGGTCGATCAATTCCAGGATACGCGGTTTCATCACGCGCGCAACTTCGCGCATGACCGGCATGACCACGCTGTTGCCGAATTGCTTGTACGCCTGCGTATCACTCACCGGTATCACGAAATCATCCGGGAAGCCCATCAACCGCGCGCACTCGCGCGGCGTGAGCCGGCGCGGACGCTTGCGCGGGCCTTGCGCGATGAGGATTTCCGAGCCGTCCTTGTAGTAGCGGGCAGACAAGGTGCGCGCGACGCTGTCGCCATCGACCAGCCCGAAGCCGAAACCGTTGCCGGCGGCGCGGTGCTTTGCGGCGTAGGCCTGCAGGTACGCCCACAGCTTCGGCGTGAGCGTGTAGCGCGCGTCGACCGTGGCCTTGGGGCCTTTGGTGTAGTGCGATTCGGCTGTTTCGGCGCCATCTTGCGGATGCAGGATGCTGGACAGCTTCGGCTTGTCGGTCGGCAGGATCACATCGTCGAAGCTGAAGTCCGTGCGCTCGCGAAAACCGACGATGAGAATGCGCTCGCGGTGCTGCGGCACGAAATGCGCACCATCGATCACCTTGCAGGCGATGTGGTAGCCGAGTTCTTCTTCCAGCACTTTCCTGATGACGCGGAAGGTGTTGCCCTTGTCGTGACTGACTAGGTTCTTGACGTTTTCCAGCAGAAACGCGGCGGGACGCTTTGCCGCAATGATGCGCGCCACGTCGAAGAACAGCGTGCCCTGCGTTTGGTCGGCGAAGCCGTGCGCGCGGCCCAGCGCGTTTTTCTTGGACACCCCGGCGATGCTGAAGGGCTGGCAGGGAAAACCCGCAAGCAGCACGTCGTGATCGGGAATGTCGCGTTCGTCGATTTTCGTGATGTCGCCTGCGAGCGCGTGCGCGGATTCGGGAAAGTTGGCGAGATAGGTCTTCTGCGCCCACGGGTTCCATTCGCTGGTGAACACGCATTGCCCGCCGTGCGCCGCGAACGCCATGCGGATGCCGCCGATGCCGGCGAACAGGTCGATGAAGCGGAAGTCGCCTGACTTCGACGCCGCGGAATCGGTCAACGGCAGCAGGCGTTGGCGAATGGCATCGGCCAGATACGGCGGCGGATCGGTTTCCCTGACCTGCCAACGCCGCAGGGTACGTGGCGTGACGTCAAGCGCTGCGGCGAGTTCACGCTGGTTGTAGCGGCCACGCAGGCTGGCGAGCAGGGTGCGGACGTCTTCCATGCCGGGACCTCCATAGGGACGAAATGCGGACAGGGTGTCCGCAGACTGTCTCACTAGCCGAGACGCGTCAAGCGCTGTGCTCGCTGCGCCCGCGTCGGCGCAATTGCGCCGTCCCGAAAGGCGCCGCCGCAACAGCCGTGCCAGCGCCGGCACGAGGGTGGCGCACAGGCCGAGGCGCGCGCGATGGGGGTGCATGCGCTGGCGCAGCTACATCCCGTGCGCCTTTGTGCAACCGACAACCCACGGGCCGCCACACGAACGACCCGTGGGTTGTGGGTGGGCCGAATCGAAGCTCGGCGACGGCGCGTTGCCAGTGGCTACAATGCGCGCCATGAGCGACGCCGCCAGCGACCACGACATCACCCGCCTGCTGGTTGCGTGGCGCGGGGGCGATGTGCAGGCGCGCGAGGCGCTCATGCAGCGCGTCTACGCCAACGTGCGCGCGATCGCGATGCAATCGCTGCGCAACATGCCCGGCGCCACGCTCAGCGCGACCGATCTCGCCCACGAGGCGCTGCTGAAATTGCTCGGCAGCAATCTGGATTGGGCCGATCGCCGTCATTTCTACCATGTCGCCGCGCAGGCAACCCGCCAGGTGCTGGTCGATGCCGCGCGCAAGCGCCTGGCCGACAAGCGTGGCGCTGGCGCCGAGCATGTCGAGATCGATGCGGCGATCGACCTCGCCGCCAACGCCGGCGACGACCAGCTCGTGCGCATCGACGAAGCCCTGAGCGAACTCGCGCTCAACGACCAGCGCCGCGCGCAAACGATCGAACTGGTGTATTTCGGCGGCCTCAGCCGACCCGAGGTCGCCGCCGCGCTGGCCGTTTCCGAAGGCACGGTCGACCGTGACTTGCGCCTCGCGCGCGCCTGGCTCAAGACCGCGTTGTGCGCATGAGCGCGCCTTCACTCGACCGCCTTGCCGAGGATTTCGAACGCCTGTCCGCCCTGCCCATCGCCCAGCGCGAGACCGCGCTCGCGGCGCTGACGATCAGCGAGGATGAACGCGACATGCTGCGGCGCCTGCTTGCAGCCGACAGCGATCCGGATGATCCGCTCGCGCGTGCGCTCGAACAGGGCGTGGCGCAGCTTTCGGCACCACGCAGCGAACGCCTCGGGCCGTATCGACTCCTGCGCGAGCTCGGTGCCGGCGGCATGGGCACGGTGTTTCTCGCCGAACGTGTCGATGGCGGCTTCGAGCAGCGCGTCGCGATCAAGATCCTGCGCGGCTTTCCGACCGCCGACGGCCTGCGCCGCCTGCGCCTGGAGCGGCAGATCCTTGCCGGCCTGGATCATCCCAACATCGCGCGCCTGCTCGATGGCGGCGAAACCGCGCAGGGCCAGCCCTGGCTCGCGCTCGAGCATGTCGATGGCCTGACCCTGCTCGACTACGCCGCGCGCCATGCGCCTCGGCTGGCGCAACGACTGGCCCTGTTCGATGCGATCCTCGATGCCATCGGCCATGCCCACCAGCATCTGGTCGTGCATCGCGACATCAAGCCCGCGAACGTGCTGGTCAATGCGGCCGGCGAGGTCAAGCTGCTCGACTTCGGTATCGCCCGCCTGGTCGATCTGGATACCGGCGCGGCCGCGCGCGACACCTCCACGCGCGTGTTCACCGAGGCCTACGCAAGCCCCGAACAGCGCGAAGGTCGCGCGATCACCACCGCCAGCGACATCTACAGTCTGGGTGTGCTGTTGCGCGAATTGGTGCAAGGCTCGCCGCGGATGCTGGCCACGCCGTTGCCTGCGCTGCCGCTGGATGCCGAACTTGCCGGCATCCTCGCCAAGGCCTGCGCGCAAGAGCCGACGCAACGCTATGCCAGCGCCGGCGAATTCCGCGACGATCTCGACCGCTACCGCGACGGTCGCCCGGTGCGCGCGGCGCGTATCACGCGCGCCTATCGGCTGCGCAAGTTCGTGTTGCGGCATCGCCTCGCAGTGCTGGCCGCCATCGTGGTCACTGCCATGCTGGCCGCATTCGTCTGGCGGTTGGATCGTGAACGCGCGCGCGCACTCGCCGCCGAGGCGCTGGCGCAGCGGGCGCAGGCGGCCTCCGAACGTGACGCCGCCAGTGCGCGCGCCGCGCTGAACTTTCTCACCGATGCCTTCAGCGCCGCCGCGCCCGACAACGCGCTGAGCAAGACGGTCAGCGTGCGTGAGTTGCTCGACAGCGCCAAGACCAAGCTCGCGCAGGACACGCACGATCCCGCCGTCACGCGCTCGATGCAGCGTCTGCTTGGTCGTCTCTACGACTCGCTCGGCGATTCGGCAGCGGCGGTCGAACAATTCGAGCAAGGCCTCGCCAAGGCCGAGCCGGGCAGTCGCGAGCAGGCGCTCGAACTGGCGCAGGACTACGACCAGTACGCCAATTTGCTCGGCATCCTCGATCGCAAGGCACCGGCGCGTGCCGCACTCGATCAAGCGGCTGCGCTGCGTGATCGCTTTGCCGCCGGTGATGCGCTCGCGCATGCCCGCAATCAGTTGTCGCTGGCGATCTGGCACATCAATGCCGGCGAGGGCGCTCAGGCGATTGCGCTGCTGCGAAAAGTGCTGGCAACGCCGACCCACGCGACATCCTTGCCGCTGGATCTCGAGGTGCGCGCGGCGGGATTTCTGTCGAGTCAACTGACGAGCAATGGTGGCTGCAGCGAAGCGATCACGGTCGCCGAGCACACGCTTGCGCATCTGTCCGGCACGGATCCCCGTGCGGCAGATCGGCAATGGTTGATGCGCAATCGCGCCTCGGCACTGCGTGCCTGCGGCAAGCCGGCCGAAGCCGAAGCCGCGCTGCGCGAACTGATCGCCTTGCAGGAGCAGACGATCGGCAACAGCGGCATGCGCATGCTGCAACTCAACAACGAACTGGCGCTGGCATTGCAGGAACAAGGTCGCTTCCGCGAGGCGACCCGGATACTCGCCACGCTCAAGATCCCCGAAGGTGAAGGTCCGTTCAATCGCGCCGCGCTTACCGCCAACCTCGCGGTCAGCTACGAGAACATCGGCGACTATTCGCGCGCGCGGCAATTGCTTGCGCAAGCCTTGGCCCTGCTCGATGCCGGCGGCATCGAGCGCGACAATGACGGCCACCGCGCAATCGAGCGACTCGCCGCGCGCGCGCGGGCGCTGGATGGACAAGGCGCTGCGGCGGCCACCGCGCTGGCCGACTTGCGCGAACGCGCGCGCCGCATCGATGGCGAGGATTCGGCCGAATACGCCAACACGACGTTCCAGCTGGCTTTCGCGCAGCAACGCGCGGGGCGGGCCGCGGTCGCCTTGCCGCTGGTCGAGGAAGCCATGCGCTTGTGGGCAAGCAAGCTGCCGCCCACGCACAAGAATCTTGGCTTGCTGCATCGCCTGCACGCGACCATTGCGCTCGACCAGGGCCAGCTCGCCATCGCCGACCAAGAACTCAGTGCGGCGATCGCAATCCTCGAGGCCGGCAAGGCACCCGCGAGCGAGCTCGCATTGGCGCAGGCCGAACAGGCTGCGCTGCGTGCACGACAAGGCCGCAAGGACGAAGCGCGCAGCCTGCTCAAGTCGGCGCTGCCGCTCTTGCGCGAAGCCTATCTGCCGACCCAGGTCGGCTGTGTCGCCGCCGAACGACTGGCGCACCAACTCGGAATCCACTGATGTCGGGTGTCGAACACGCGCCGGCGCGCGCGACGCCCCGCCCCGACCTGATGCAGCGCCTCGCCGCGGAACGGTTGCGGCGCGAACAGGCGCAACTCCTGCGCCGGGTGCGAACCTGCATGCCGCAACAAGGCGCGTGGGTGCTGATCGAGGGCCAGCTTCAACGCGATTTTTCCAGCAATGACTATCTCGGTCTCGCGCGCGATCCGGCGCTGGTCGCGGCACTCACGCGCGCCGCGCATGCGAGTGGCGTCGGCGCCGGCGCCGCGCATCTGCTCGGCGGTCATCGCGACGAGCACGCGCAACTGGAAGCCGCGCTCGCGGAGTGGACCGGACGCGAGCGCGCGCTGCTGTTCTCGACCGGCTACATGGCCAACCTCGGCGTGCTCGCCGGCCTGCTCGAAGCCGGCGACCTGTGCGTGCAGGACAAGCTCAATCACGCCAGCCTGATCGATGGCGCGCGGCTGTCGGGCGCGACGCTGCGCCGCTATCGGCATGCGGACGTCGAGTCGGCGGCACGCCAGTTGGCGAGTCTGCCGCAGGCGGCTGCGCTGCTCGCGACCGACGGCGTGTTCAGCATGGACGGTGATGTCGCGCCGCTCGCGCAGCTCGCCAGCCTCTGCGCGGACACGGGTGCACTGATGCTGGTCGATGATGCGCACGGCTTGGGCGTGTTCGGCGCAGACGGCGCCGGCAGCCTTGCCGAAGCCGGCCTCGGACAAACTCAGGTGCCGCTCTTGATGGGCACGCTGGGCAAGGCACTCGGCTGCTTCGGCGCCTTCGTCGCCGGCCCGGCCATGCTCATCGAAGCATTGGTGCAGGGTGCGCGCAGTTTCATCTACACCACGGCGATGCCTCCTGCGCTCGCCTCGGCCACGCTCACCGCGCTCGGCATTGCACGCAACGACCACGAACGCCGCGCGCGTCTGCACGCACGCATCGCGCAGTTCCGCGACGGCGCACGGACGCTGAACTTTCCCGTGCTCGAATCGCACAGCGCGATCCAACCGATCCTGCTTGGTAACGCCCAAGCCGCGCTGACGGCTTCATCACGCCTCGCGCAACGTGGTTTCCATGTGCCGGCGGTGCGCCCGCCGACCGTGCCCGCAGGCCAGGCCCGCCTGCGCGTCACCCTGAGCGCAGCGCACTGCGAAGCCGATGTGGCGGCCCTGCTCGACGCACTCGCTGCGGTTGCGCGATGAGCGAGGCCGCCCGCGCCGAGGCACTGCGCGCCTTGTCGTGGCTGTATCTCGATCAGCCGCTGCGCGGAAACATCCGCTGCGCGCTGCCGATTCTGGCGGCCTCACCCTTCACGCTCGCGCAACTGCGCAGCCTCTTGCTCGATGAGGTCCATCCCATCCTGCACGGAAATCTGTGCGCCACGGCCGGCGTGTGGGACGCCTTCGATCCGGACTGGCTGGCCGCGCAGATCGCACGCAACCTCGCGCGGCCACGCTGGCTGCGCGCGCGGCCGCTGCCAGCGCACCCACGCGCAGCGACTGTGGCGACTGCTGGAGCCGCGCATCGTAAAATTGCGCGCTCAGGCCGCGTCCGGCGGCGGCAACACGCAAGCTTTGCACTGACATGCATATCGAAACCATGGGCGCGCATGATGCGCGCCACGACCTCGTGCTCATCCACGGCTGGGCGATGCACGGCGACATCTTCGCGCCGCTGCTCGAGCAGCTCGGCGATGATCTGCGCGTGCATCTGGTCGACTTGCCCGGTCACGGTCGCAGCAATGGCGAATCGCGCTTCGAACTGGCCGATTGCGTGGCTCGCATCGCCGCACGCGTGCCGCGCGCGATCTGGGTCGGCTGGTCGCTGGGTGGCATGGTCGCCCTGCGCGCGGCAATCGAGCATGCGCCGCAGGTCCGCGGCGTGGTGCTGATCGCATCGAGTCCGTGCTTCGTGGCCGCGCCCGATTGGCCGCACGGTGTACCGCTATCGGTGTTCAGCGGTTTCGAAAGCAGTCTGCAAAGCGATTATCGCGACACGGTCGAGCGTTTCCTTGCGCTCGAGACCGTGGGTTCGCCGCACGCGCAAACCGAACTTCGCGAGCTCAAGGCGCGCGTGTTTGCGCATGGCGAGCCTTCGCTGACGGCACTGCGCGATGGCCTGCGTGCGCTGGAAAGTCACGACCTGCGCGCGGAGCTTGCCGCGCTGAAGATGCCGAGCCTGTGGATTTCCGCGCGCCGCGATCGGCTGGTGCCGTCGACCGCGATGCAATGGGCGGCGCAGCGCACGCCTGCATCGCGATACCTCGAAATCAACAGCGGCCACGCGCCCTTCATCAGCCATCCGCGCGAGATCGCGACGGCGTTGCACGGCTTTGCCGCGGAGCTGCCGGCATGAGCGCGGGTCTTGATCCGGGCCAGATTCGCCATGCCTTCTCGCGCGCGGCGGCAAGTTACGAGGCGCATGCGGTGCTGCAGGCCGAGGTCGGCCGACGCCTGCGCGAGCAACTCGACGAGCGCGAATTCACACCGCAGCGCGTGCTCGATGTCGGTTGCGGCCCGGGCATCGGCGCCAGCGCCCTGCGCAAGCGCTGGCCGCAAGCGCAGATCATTGCGCTCGACCTCGCCCTGCCGATGCTGCAGCTCGCGCAGCAACGCGCCGGAACGCCGGCGACATTCGCCTGCGTCGCTGGCGACGCCCAGGCGCTGCCGCTGGCTGCAGCCAGCGTCGATCTGGTGCACGCCAATCTATGCCTGCAGTGGTGTGACGACCCGGGCCTCGCGCTCGCAGAGTTCCGGCGGGTGCTGCGACCCGAGGGCGTGCTCGTGTTTTCCACCTTCGGTCCCGACACGCTGCACGAGCTGCGCAGTGCGTTCGCATCGGTGGATGCCGCGCCGCATGTGAGTCGCTTCATCGACATGCACGACATCGGCGACGGCCTGCTTGCCAGCGGATTCCGTGATCCCGTGATGGAGCGCGAGGATTTCGTGCTCACTTACGCCGATTTGCGCTCGCTGATGCGCGAACTGCGCGCGATCGGCGCAACCAATGCCGATGCGCAGCGCAGCCGCAGCTTGATGGGCAAGACGCATCTCGCGCGCGTGATCGAGGCCTACGAAGTCTTCCGCCGCGACGGCGTGCTGCCGGCAACCTGGGAAGTGATCTACGCACTTGCGCTGGCACCGGCGATCGGCCAGCCGCTGCGCACCCTCGAGGGTGACGTGGCGAGCTTCTCGATTTCCAATCTGCGTGGCAGCCGGGTGCGCCGGTGAGCGCTCAATCGCGCCAGCATGAACTTCGCGCGGTATTGCTCGGCCTCGCCTCGGCGCTGTTCTTCACCTCGACTTATGTGCTCAACCGCGCGATGGCCAACGAAGGCGGCCATTGGGCGTGGTCGGCGGCGCTGCGCTACCTGTTCACCTTGCCCTTGCTTGCGATCGTGGTTGCCTGGCGCGGCGCTTTCGCGCCGGTATGGCGCGCGTTGCGGGCGCATCCAGTAGCGTGGCTGACGTGGAGCAGCATCGGTTTCGGCCTGTTCTGCGTGTGTCTGACCTGGGCGGCCGCGCATGCGCCGGCCTGGCTGGTGGCGGGCACCTTCCAGCTCACCGTGGTGGCCGGCATGCTGCTCGGCCCGCTGCTCTATCGCGACGAGCGTGCACGCCTGCCGCGCGCGGCGCTCGCACTGGGCTGCGTGATCGTGTTCGGTGTGGCGCTGATGCAAGCCGCGCATTTCGAGGGCCATCTCGATGCCGACGCCTGGCTCGCGCTGTTGCTGGTGGCCGCGTCGGCCACGCTGTATCCGCTGGGCAACCGCGCGATCCTGCTGCACCTGGAGCGCACCGGCGAACAGCTCGACGCCACCCAGCGCGTGTTCGGCATGACGCTCGCGAGCCAACCGTTCTGGTGGCTGGTCGCCGTGTTCGCATGGCAGGAAGCCGGGCCACCGCCAGCGATGCAGATGACACTCGCGCTGGGCGTGGCACTGTTCACCGGCGTGATCGCGACCGTGGTGTTCTTCCACGCAACCGGCTTGGTACGCAATCAGCCTGCCGCGCTCGGCGCAGTCGAGGCGATGCAGGCGGCCGAGTTGTTGTTCACCAGCGCCTTGGGCGTGCTGTTTCTCGGCGAAGCGATTCCGCGTGGCTGGGCCGCGCTGGGCGCTCTGCTGGTGGTCGCGGGGATCATCGCGCTGGGCGTGCTGGTTGGCCGCGACGCCGCACGCGATCGCCGCAAGCAGCAAGCGCTGCGCAGCGATCGCGGTGCTTGAATCTCGCCTTCGACCGGGATTCAGTCGCCGGCACCGACGCCGATCAATTCGGCCCCTTCCTCGCGCGCAATCTGGCGGGCGCGCTCCATGCCGACCAGCGACAGGCGCAAAGGAGGACGCGCATCGAGCGTGCGCATGCCGGGTGGGCCATGCAGTTCGAACCTGGCCATGCGCGCGCGACGCGCTGGCCCGAGTCGTGCGAAGGCACCGCGACGAAACGCGCCGTGCGCATGCCAGCTAGCCTTGTTGGGCGTCGCTTCGGGATCGAGCGCGCAGGCGTGGGTCATTTCATCCCACGCCAGGCAGTCGGTATCGGGCAAGAGGTAGAGCCGCGCGAGCGTGTTTCCCGCGGCGTCGGCAAAGCCGAGGAATTCGCGCAAACCCATGCTGGTCACGGTGGCGTGCGCGGTCACGCGGCTGGCTGCGACGAGCGCATCGAGTTGGCCGGACACGAGCAAGCCGCTGCGCGCGGCGCGGCGCGTCAGTCCGGCTTGGTCGTCTTGCTGCCGGGCGGCGCAGTCGAGCCACAGCACCGGTCCAAGTCGCGGCAGCAGCTCGGCCAGGCAGCCCAGTTCGAGGCCGCGCAGCGGCGCGGGCGCACGAGCGCGGCGGATCGCCGCGAGGTCGATGAGCTGCCAGTCCGAAGCCGTCGGTGCATCGAAGCTGCCGGTTTCCAGAATGCTCATGCATGCACCTCCTGGCCGCGAATCCGCGCCGGCGCGCCATGCGATGATGAGTTCGGCGCAGTCGCAGCGCCCGGTTCGGCTGCGGGTCGCCGCAGCTGGCACAGCTGCCAATCGTCGCGACGCTCGCGGCCCAGCTGCAGCAAACCGTTGCCAAGCTCGGGTTCATCACGCAGCCAATCGACCAGTTGCAACGAGTGGCTGCGCCGCCCTCGCGCAGCCATGAGGGTCGAAACCAGGCGGCTGGGTGCACGCAGGATGGAGCGGAGGAGTCGCACGCACACGGCACTTATTTCGTGAGGATGAGCTTGTCGTTGCGCGTCAGGCGCAGGTGGTACTCCTGACCCGCGTGCTCGATCACCAGTTCGCGCGCGCCGCCGAGCAGGCGCGCGCTGTCGATGCGCAGTTTGGTCGGCAGCGGGCGAGCGCTGTCGAAGACCGGGGACTGCGCCGCAACGGAGCCGGCGCCGGCGAAAGGCTGTGGTTCGAACATGGTCGCGCTCCTGTCGGGGTGGTCGTAAACGATAATGATTCGCATTTGAAAGTCAAGCGGGGACTTTGCCAACACCCGCGCGACGGCGGCGGCGCGCCCGGGACTGGCCGCGCATCAGAACGAGCCTTGCCGCCTGCTAAACTGCGCGGGCTCCATCGGGGAGTAGTCGGGCGCGATGAACGATCGCGTTGCGCGCGTCAACACACTTGGCGAACACGCCGTGGCGCGCGCCCGTTTCCGCACAGCGGATCGGTGGCCAGACCGTTGGTTCATGCCGCCGCACCAGGCCGGGGCCGCGCGCATGTACCTGCGCGTCCACAAGTCCCGGCCTGAATGGAGCTCCGATGCAAGCCCTCTACGTGTCCACTGCCGCGGTGGCGCTCGCCGAGATCGGCGACAAGACCCAGTTGCTCTCGCTCGTGCTTGCGGCGAAATACCGCCGGCCCTTGCCGATCTGCCTCGGCATCGCGATCGCCACCTTGCTCAACCATGCGCTCGCGGGCGCGCTCGGCGCCGCGCTCGCGCAGTGGCTGAGTCCGGACTTGCTCAAGTGGATCGTGGTTGCAAGTTTCCTCGCGATGGCGGTGTGGACGCTGATCCCCGACAAGCTCGACGAGGATGAAGCCACATCGACGCGCAGTCGTGGCGTGCTGCTTGCCACCGTGATCGCGTTCTTTCTCGCCGAGATGGGCGACAAGACCCAGATCGCGACCGTCGTGCTCGCCGCGCAGTACTCGCCGCTGTGGCAGGTGATCGCCGGCACCACGCTGGGCATGTTGCTCGCCAACGTGCCGGTGGTGTGGCTGGGCGCACGCTTCGCGCAGAAGCTGCCGATGCGCGCGGCGCACGTCGCCGCGGCCTTGCTGTTTGCCGCACTCGCGCTGTGGATTGCGCTGCGCTGAGGTCTACAACGCGTCCTGATCGGTCTCGCCTGTGCGGATGCGGATCACGCGTTCGAGCACGCTGACGAAAATCTTGCCGTCACCGATCTTGCCGGTGTTGGCCGCGTGACTGATCGCCTCGACCACGCGCTCGACCTGATCGTCGGCCACCGCGACCTCGAGCTTGATCTTGGGCAGGAAATCGACCACGTACTCGGCACCTCGATAGAGCTCGGTGTGGCCCTTCTGGCGGCCGAAACCCTTGACCTCGGTGACAGTGACGCCCTGCACGCCGACTTCGGCGAGGGCCTCGCGCACGTCGTCGAGCTTGAAGGGCTTGATGATGGCCGTGACCATGCGCATGGACGATTCCCATAGTGTGCCGCGGGCGACTATAGCCGATGCGCGCGTGTAGGAAATTTCCTGCACGAGAATCCGAAATGCACGTCTGGCGCCGCGTTATGCTCTGCGTAGACTGTCCTTCATGGGGCGGATGTCGATGGACAGACATCGCAGGGAGGCTGCAGCCGGCGGCGGTCAATCCACCGCCGGCTGCCCCGAGGGATCCCGCCATCAGAACACCCTGCTTCGAGGAATTCGCGCCATGCTCCACAGCCAGAACATCGACGAACTCGCGCGCAAGCTGGCCGAACTCGTGCCGCCGGGCCTGCGCGAGGCCAAGGCCGACCTCACCGCGAACTTCCGCAGCGCGCTGCAGGCAGGCCTGCGCAACCTGGACCTGGTCACGCGTGAGGAATTCGACGTGCAGCGCTGCGTGCTGCTGCGCACGCGCGAGAAGATCGAGGAACTCGAACAACAACTCGCCGCGCTTGAACGCTCGCTCGGCGTGACACTCTCGCAGCGCAACTAGGCCGCGCGGCCGCATGCCCGCGTACTGCGCCAGGGATCGGCTCGCATGTCGCCACACAGCGCCAGGATTTTCCCGGGAAGTCTGCCGTCACTGGCCCGTCACCCCCCGGCCGGGGCGGCAGACCCTTTCCCTCGTTTGAACCCACGCGCCGGGCTTGTTGCCAATCCGCCGGTTGCCGTCAGCGTCCGGTCCGATGGCGCGAGCACGTGCGCAGGGCTGCGGCAATGAGCCTTGCCGTGGTCTACACCCGCGCGCAGTCGGGTGTCGCCGCGCCGCTGGTTGCCTGCGAGGTGCATTTGTCGGGTGGCCTGCCCGGCACCTCGATCGTCGGCCTGCCGGAAACCGCGGTGAAGGAAGCGCGTGACCGCGTGCGCGCGGCGATCCTCAATGCCCAGCTCGAATACCCGCAGCGCCGCGTGACGGTGAACCTCGCGCCCGCCGACCTGCCCAAGGACGGAGGTCGCTACGACCTGCCCATAGCACTGGGCATTCTTGCTGCCAATGGCAGCCTGCCGCAGCAGGTGCTTGGCGAACACGAGTTCGTCGGCGAACTGGCGCTCTCGGGTGAACTTCGCGCGGTCAATGGCGTGCTGCCCGCGGTACTGCACGCCGCACGCAGCGGTCGGCGCGTGATCGTTCCACGCGGCAATGCCGCCGAAGCCTCACTGGTGCGCAACGCGCAAGTCCTGGTCGCCGACAACCTCCTCGCGGTGTGTGCCCATCTCGCCGGACGCGCGCAACTCGACCGCGCCGACAGCGTGGTCACCGCCCCGGCCGTAGTGGCCGCCATGCCGGATCTGGCCGAGGTCCGCGGTCAGCCACAGGCTCGGCGCGCGCTCGAAATCGCCGCCGCCGGCAGCCACAACCTCCTGCTGTGCGGCCCGCCGGGTACCGGCAAGACCATGTTGGCGAGCCGCCTGCCCGGAATCCTGCCGCCGCTGGAAGAAGACGAGGCACTCGAACTGGCCGCGGTTCGCTCGGTGGCCGGCCAGGCCAGCGATCCGTCGGCGTGGAAGCGCCGTGCGTTCCGCCATCCGCACCACACCGCTTCGGCGGTGGCGCTCGTGGGTGGCGGCTCGATTCCACGCCCCGGCGAGATCTCGCTCGCCCATCATGGCGTGCTGTTTCTCGATGAACTGCCCGAATTCGACCGCCACGTGCTCGAAGTGCTGCGCGAGCCGCTCGAATCGGGCCAGATCTCGATTTCGCGTGCGGCGCGCCAAGTCGATTTTCCCGCGCGATTCCAACTCATCGTGGCAATGAATCCTTGTCCCTGTGGGCATGCCGGCGATGCCTCCGATCGCTGCCGCTGCTCGGCCGAAGCCATTGCCCGCTACCGTGCGCGGATATCCGGACCCTTGCTCGACCGCATCGACCTCAAGCTCGAGATGCCGCGCGTGAGCCACCTGCAGTTGCGCGAAGCCGCCAGCGGCGAGTCCAGCGCCACCGTGCGCGAGCGGGTGGTGACCGCGCGTGCGCGCCAGCTCGCCCGCAGCGGGACAGCCAATGCCTGGCTGGGCAACCGCGAGCTCGAGCGCTGTTGTGCACTCGCCGACAGCGAACAGGCCTTGCTCGATCGCGCCTTCGAGCGGCTGGGCCTGTCGGCGCGCGCCTACCATCGCGTGCTGCGCGTGGCGCGCACGATCGCCGACCTCGCCGGACAGACCGACATCGGCGCCGGCCACCTGGCCGAGGCAATCCAGTACCAGCGGCAGGCGTTTGAGGCCCCGCCCTTGCGAACCTGACATACAGCACCGTTATGATCGACGCATGTCGACGATCGAGAGTCTGTACTGGGTATTTGCCGCCGCCGCCGCCTTGGTGCTGGTCGGCATTGCCTCGAGCCTCGTCGCAAGGCGCTTCTCGGCGCCCTTGCTGTTGGTGTTCCTGGTCATCGGCATGCTCGCGGGCACCGACGGGCCCGGCGGCATCGCCTTCGATGACTACAGTGGCGCCTATCAGCTCGGCTCGCTGGCACTGACGATCATCCTGTTCGACGGCGGCTTGCGCACGCGTCTGGAGAGCGTGCGCCGCGTACTCGCGCCAACCCTGCTGCTGGCCACGATCGGTGTGGTGCTCAGCGCGGTGCTCACCGGCATCGCCGCAAGCTGGTTGCTCGAGCTCGAACCCGTAGTCGGCTTTCTGGTCGGTGCGGTGCTGGCATCCACCGATGCGGCCGCGGTTCTGTTCCTGCTGCGCGCGGGCGGCCTGCGCTTGCGCGAGCGGGTTGGCACGACGCTGGAAATCGAGTCGAGTGCCAACGATCCGGCAGCGATCCTGCTGACGATGATGCTGGTCGAATACATGACCACGCCGTCGGGTTTGTCGCCGTTGACGCTCGTGCGCGAGTTCATCGTGCAATTCGGTGTGGGCGGCATCGCCGGCGTGCTCGGCGGCGGCGCAATCGCGCGCGGCCTGAACCACCTGCAACTGGGTCACGCACTGTCAGCCTTGTTTGCGCTCGCCGCCGCGGTGCTGGTGTTCGGCATCACCGGACAACTGGGCGGCAGCGGCTTTCTCGCGGTCTACATCGCCGGCTTGGTCGTCGCCGGTCGCGTACGCGGCGGCCTCACCAACCTGCTCGGCACGCTCGATGCGGCCACCTGGCTGTGCCAGATCGCGATGTTCCTCGTGCTCGGTCTGCTCGCTTCACCGCACCTGCTGTTGCAGTCCCTGCTGCCGGCACTCGGCGTCGCGGCCTTCCTGATGTTCATCGGCCGTCCACTCGCGGTGATCGCTTGCCTGGCGCCGCTGCGCCGCTATGGCAAGCGCGAAATCGCCTTCATTTCCTGGATCGGTCTGCGCGGCGCAGTCGGCATCTTTCTCGCCTCGATCCCGATGCTGGCGCAATTGCCGCATGCGCAGCTCGTGTTCAATGTCGCCTTCGTGGTGGTGCTGGCGTCGCTGCTCGTGCAGGGCTGGACGCTTGGCTTTGCCGCACGCCTGTTCGATGTCGCCCTGCCGCACCGCGAAAGCACCGTGCGCCGCGTCGAGCTCGACTTGCCGGGCACGCTCGAGCGTGAACTGGTCGGCTATCCGGTTGCGGCCCAGGCACGCGTGCTCGCCGACGCGCCCTTGCCCGAATGGGCACAGCTGACACTGATTGTGCGCAGCGGTGAAATCCTCACACCCGAGCGGGGTGGCGCACTGCATGCGGGCGACTACGCCTACATGCTGGCGCCACCCGGACGCGTGTATCGCCTCGACTGGTTGTTCGCACCGCCCGAGGAAGCGCGCGAGGCGGAGCGCGAGCTGTTCGGCGAATTCAGCTTCGACGCCGATGTGCATCTGGGCGAGATCGCCGAGTTCTACGCCCTGCCGGTGCGTGCGCGCGATGCGCCGCTCACGCTGGCCGAACATTTCGCCCAGCGCTTCGAGCACACGATCGAGATCGGCGACCATGTGCGTCTGGGCGCGGTCACGCTGATTGCGCGCGAACTCGGCGACGAGGGCGTGCGCAAGGTCGGCCTCAAGGTCGATCGACTCGGCAAGGTGCTGATGCGGCCGCGTTGGCTCAGGCGCCTGCTGCCGCGCGGCTGACGCACGCGGCCACGCGCGGGCCGGGGGCGCACATCGTCGCGCACTATTTCTTCAGGCTCGTGGCTCTTTCAAGACATGAGAACTGACGCCGCAGCGCACTACATTTGGCGTAGCATCCATGCGGCGAAGTGAGCACTGCCAAGGAGAATAGGTGATGAAGATCCATCGTTGCGCTCTGGTCCTTTGTTCGCTTTCAGTGGGCTTTCTTGCGAGCTCCATTGCCTTGGCGGATGAGACCTGCGGCCTTCCATCCACGTTCGACGTGATCTTCATCGACGGATTCGACGGCGCAGCTGCCACCGCACTGGCGAACCCGACCGTCGCGCAGCTTGAACAGCGTCGAAGGGCGCGCGTGCTGACGGCACCGACGATTGCGATCACGTACCCCGTGTCGGGCGCAACCATCGCCGACACCAAGATCGATGTCGTTGGAACCTACACCGGGCCGGACAACACCGGCATCGCCATAGGCTCGGCGGTCGCCTACGTCCAGAACGGGCAGTTTGTCATCCCGGCGCTGCCCCTGGCGTCGGGCAGCAACACGTTGACGGCGGTCGCAACGACGCTGGACGGACAAACCGCGTCGGCATCGGTCGGCGTATCCGGCGCGTCGACCTCGGCGGCGTTGACCCTATCCGCCAACCAACTCGCCGGCTTTTCGCCGTTCACGATCACGTTCCGCAGCGCGTTCCGCGGTGGCACTATTCAGTCCGTCGCAGTGGACTACGACGGCAACGGAACCGACGACTACACGGGTTCGTCGTTGCCCAGCCCGTTCTCGCACACGTACAACTCACCTGGGATCTACCCGGTGCGTCTGACCATCCACGCGGTGGGAGGCTCGGTCTATACGGCAACGCAGCGCGTCGTGATTCAGGACCTCGAAGCGGTCAAGACGACGGTGTGCGGCGTGTTCGGGTACTTCCGCGAAAACCTAGCAGGCAATCAGATCGCGACGGCGACGCAGGCGCTCGGTGATGCGGCCAAGGAGCGCTACACCCCGTTTCTCAACGGACTTGGCGCCACGAACGCAGCCCAGGTTGCCACGCAACTGGGCACGATCGCCAACGGCGTGTTCGGTGTGGACACGACATCCCTCATTGTCGTCGCGACGGTGAACAGTGAGTTGTTGGGGTTCACGGTCGGCATCAATCGAGGCGATGACGGCGTGTGGCGGATCACGGATCTCTGAGGGGGCTGTGTCATGTCAGAGGGGACTCAGGGGATCGCTCGTCCACCACGTCGATGGTTGAAGCGCATCGGCATCGGCATCGGCGTGTATCTGCTCGTGGGATTCCTAACGAGCTTTCTCGGTTTCAACTTGCTTGGCGCCGTCTTCACGTCCGGTCCTCTCGTTGGTCGCGTGATCGATGTGAACGGGCACGGCATACCCGGTGCATTCGTTTCGTACGAATGGAAGGGGCAGTCCTACCACGGTACGACGGGATGCAAGGCGGCGGCGGTCGTCCGATCAGGGGCTGGCGGAATCTATTTCATCCCTTGGCAAGGTTGGCGCCTTGTGTTTGCAACCGGGTGGGGCATTTCTCCAGCGGGGCCGGCTGTCTGGGCGCCAGGATACGTTGCGAAGAACGGGCCGAATGCCACGACGATCTATGTCCCGGAGAACGATGCCGCAGCCCGTTCCGGAAGCGATGCGACGAACAGCGTAGACAAGGGCTCCTGTTTTGGTTGGTTCTACCGATCGCGGTGGGTTGAGCTGCGAACTACACGTTTCGCAGCAGACTACGATCGATTGTGTCGATCCAGTGGCGACGGTCTGATGGTGTCCGATCTCAACACGTTGAAATCATCGTACATGGGCGTTTTGCTGGCTCGCGCCGGTGATCCATCAAGCGAGCCGGGCCCAATCGCTGAAGTCAGAAGACAGCTGGAAACCATGTTGAATCAAGTCGCCGCGCCCAAGCCGCCTTACGCGTCCGACGCAAAGGTGACACCTGAGTTGAAGAGCGCATTTTGTGCACTGGTCAAGGCAGACAACACGACATCTGGAGGTCAGTAGTATGCGCCGCGAACGCAGCAAGGCTTCTTGGCTAGTTCTTGGATTTTTTCTTTCTTCGTCTGCGCTTGCCTACGAGGTAGGGACGCACGCTTGGATGACGAACGAAGCATATCTGCGTTCGAAACTTGCGCAGTCCGGGCCGGGTTCGTTGCGCGAAAGACTCGGGTTCGATCGGCTCGAAATGAGTTCCGTTTTCGACTCATTGCTTGTTCCAGACACGACAGAAGGCGATTGCGCGGATGTGACGTCAAGCAGCAATCCACTTCATTGCTACTACGACAATATCGCTACGGATCAGGCCTATTTCTTCCGGCGAGATCCGTACTCTACCTTCGAGCGGACTATCCTTACGGATCTCGCAAAAGCGCGAGCGCTTCGGGACTCGGATGGCAACATCATTCCAGGAAGTGCAACACAGGAACCAGATCCCGCAGATGTTCGGCGCGTCGCTTTTGGGCTTGGTGGATGGTTGATGCGTGGCGCCATTCGCGAAGACGACTTGGCGCCGCCGTCGATGGCGGACCATGACCACGACCCGCGCGGCGACATCTATCGAGTGTTCAACCATTTTTGGGATCCCATCCACGACTTGGGTATGTCGGCCGTTGCCGGCTGTCCGCCCTTGGCGCCGGGACAAGTCTGTACCACCGCCCTGAAGTGGGCGACGGGTTTGCAGGATCCGTTGGGGCCGGCTCCTTCCGAGGATACGGGTCGGCGTCAGCATTTTTCCTACAAGGACGCGACGAACGACTACTGGTGGGCTCTCACCCGTCAACGCAGCAGAGAACCAGGCGGTTCGAGTTTTACGAAGACGGATGACTCGCGCGAGCGCACGTTCCGTTGGGCGACCACGTTCCGCTCTCTCGGAACCGTCGTGCATCTTTTGCAGGACATGGCGCAACCGCAGCACTCTCGGTTGGATCCGCACAGTCCGTTGCAGCCGCCCATTCGGCAGATCTACGAAGCGTTCACTGAAGCTCGTGTGCTGCGACTCTCCGCGGATGCAGTCGGCTGGACGTCGCCCTTGCGTACCATCGAAAACGGCATTCCGTCGCCCGATCAGGTGCCGGCGCCGGCTGCAGGATGCTACCCGACCACTGCGTTTTCCACGGTGCGCAAGTTCTACAGTAACCAACAGTCCGGCGACTCGGTTGCGACGCGCATGGGCCTCGCGGACTACGCCAACCGAGGGTTCTTCACGCAAGGCACGCTGCCTGACAACCAGGCTGGGTCTCCGGTCTACGATGATCCACCCCGCACCTTTTTCGATGGCAGCGGGAACCTGATCAACGGCTACTCACGACTCAAAGGGCCTACACATCTGGCCCTGTTGACCGGAGGCGCCGCCGTGGCGCGCGTGTCGAGCTACTTCCTGATGCATGCCGTACCGGACGCCGTGTCCCATCCGTCGTGCGCCGATAACTTGCCGGCCACCTACGGCGGGAAGGCCCCCTTGGCGACGGAGAACATCTTGCAGCGGTTCGCCACGCTGTCGATCGGCGTTCCAACCGAAATGGTGACCTACACGCTCGGAGCCGAGAACTACATCCGCATGGGCGATCTCTTGATACCGCGTGCGATTGCGTATTCCAG
This sequence comes from Dokdonella sp., assembly GCF_019634815.1. GTDB lineage: Bacteria > Pseudomonadota > Gammaproteobacteria > Xanthomonadales > Rhodanobacteraceae > Dokdonella_A. Next base: position 243,149 of record NZ_JAHCAP010000001.1, read on the forward strand.
CGGCGTGTTCGATTTCTTCTTCCGAGGTCAACTCGACGTCGTGGCGCCGGAGGGACGCGTCATCGGCGTCTTGAATCAAGGTGTGCCGCACTTGGCGTCGAACGGTTACCCGATTCGCACCGATGCGCAAGGTGGCGTACTGGGCTTCGAGAAAATCCGCCTGAAGGTCCGCAACAGCACGCTTCCCATCGACCAATCGAGCGGAGGCGCAGCCGTTGTCCAATCAACGGGCGGGGCGGGATCGCAGCTTGTTGCGATCGCGAGGTACCACCGCAACTCCTGCTACAAACCCGATCTGTCGGGCGAGCGCGTGCAAAGCTACGCACCGCCGCCGGGCCTCATCATCGCCGAGCCCACATGCGGGCCGGGCGAAGTCGTGAGAACCGAGTACCAGGAGATCGCCACATCGGCGCCGCTGACCGTCGCCGCCGGTGAACTCGACGTCGCGGCCGGCTCCGAAGTTGAGAAGGTGTTCGATTTCTCTCAGGACCCCATTCCTGCGAACGCGACGGATTTGTTCTTTCAGGTCGCGTACCGCGGCAAGCTGGGCGATGACGCGGACGCCGTGGCGGTCGGCACGCTCGATGTCAGAGAGCCGACGTTCGTCACCTACTGGAACAACACCGACTACTGGTGGAACGGGGGCACGTGGTTCCCCTACAGCTCCACCTATCCGCTGGATGCGGCGAAGGACTTCTGGGCGTGCGCGGGCGGTAGCCCCGTCAAGTTGGTCTTCTTCTATCAGGGGGCGAACGGTTCCCCTGCGATGACGTATCCCACGCCGGGAAGCCCCGCCGGTATCGTGCGCCTTGGGTTCATCTTCCCGTACCCCGACGCCGGCATCCCGGGACAGCGGAAATCGATTCGAGGGGTTCCAGTCCCCTATTCCATTGCGGGCATACCGCGGATCCCCCAGCGTTCGACGTTTACCTCCGGTGCGTTCCGGCAAGCCAACCGTGAGCGCGTTTTGGCCGCGACGTTGGCTGCTCCCTCGAATACCTGTGCGGCGGGCCTTCCGAACACGCCCGAGTATTGGTGTTTCGACACGGTTGCGAAGGAAAGGAGCCAGATCATGGGTGCGCCGGCGCAGCCGCTCTATTTGGAACCCGCCGGAACGGGAACAACGCCTCCCGACGTCGACGCGCCACCGGCGCAGTCGGCCATTGCTGGGCTCACACCGCTGGCTACCGGAACGATTCGGTTCAATACGGATGCGACGCTGGCGAGCTGTCCCGCGCAGCCCACGATGGCGGGTCAGCCGGACGATGAAGAGCACACGCGGCGCCTGGAGTTGGAGGAAGAAGCCGCGTCGCTGGGCATCACGGACGACGACTGAAGCCTTCGCGTGCTGCGCAGTTTCGAGCTGCGCAGCACGCTTCGATTTCGCGGTGGATCAGATCGGCTTGTAGAACAGGCTGTCGAGCAGGGCAGCGCGATGGTCCCAAATACGAGCGTCCATCCTTGAAGCCGGACGCGGATGGTTCCACCAGGTGCTCAACGTGATGGGGACCACGATCGAAGGCCAGTAGTTGTCGAGCGTCAACGTTGTCGGCGCGATGCCCAAAGCGGCGCACAGCGTGTTTCGATTCGCGTTGTTCACCGCCACAAACCAGTCGGGATGCTTCATCGCGAGGAGCCGGGACGCTGTTGCGACGCCGCCCTTGTGCGGCTTGTCGTCGAACGCTTCGCGAAAGCGAGTTGCGAACTGCTCGTACTGGGCTTCGGAGACATCTCCGGACATCGGAATGTGATCCAACGCGCTGGACAGACCGCTGGGGGATTGGTTTACCAGGTTCTTGAGGTCTCCTTGTCCGAACATGGTCCCGAAGCATCCCCAATCCAGATCGCTCGATTGGAGTTCGACACGCCCAAAGGTTCCGGCGATTGCCCTCCGATCAACTTGAGGCGTGCGCTAAAACAGTCCATGTTAAAGGAAAAGTTCGCGTGCGCGTTTCAGGATCGCGGAGCGCTTCTCTTCGCTGCTGTATTAATCGTCTCGAACCCCATCGACGAACGTCTTCCACGTCATGGTCAGCGGTGAGGGGCTTCGTCGATCGCGAGGCCGTTTGATCAACCGAAAGGATTCGAGCGCGGCGATCCTGCATTGGTTGGCCTTGTACTGAAGCTCGTACGAAGAAAGGAAGTTGTCGTCCTCGATCGGGTGCGCGCTCTTCCAGGCACTCTCGACGAACTCCACGATGCTGCGCAAGGCAAAGTCCGAAGGCTTGCTCGTGAACATCACGCTGGCTTCGACGTTCCGTCCTTCAAACGCCGATGCCGTCAAGTTGTGACTTCCCACCACGACGGACAGCTTGTTGTCATGCCAAGAGGCGTAGGCCTTCGGATGGAAGAGTTTCCCACTGGGAGGCATGTAGCGAACGCTGGTGCTTTCGTTGACGTCGCGGAGTAGATCGGGGGACGCTTGATACGGATGGGTGCCGATGACCCCGCACTATTTCTTCAGGCTCGCCAGCGAGGGAAACTTGTCGCCATCGTAGCCACCGACTTCGAAGGTCAGGGTGCGCGGCGCCTTGCCTTTCTCGCTGACCTTGAGGGTGAGCTTTTGCGCCGCCGCGAGCCTGGCAATGAAGGCCTTGTCGTCCTTGATGAAGATCGCCGGCTCACCGCTATCGGGCAGAAAGGCGGCGAGCTTGACCGGGGTGTCGTCGAAGCTTGCATCGAGCTTGCACACGCCCTTGCAGACGAAGCCCTTGCCACCGCCGAACAGGTAGACGCTCTGGCCCCACTTGGCATGCCGACGCAGGATCAGGCGCACGCGATCGTTGGCATTGCGGTCGCTGCTGTAGATCGAGGCGGTGAGCTGGTCGGCGCCGGATTCCTGGCTCTTCTGATAGATCCACAGCGCGGTCAGGCGGCGCTTGCTGCTCGCTGCATCGGCCTTGGCGGTGGCGTCGGCCAGCGACTTCTGCACCTCGGTCGCGGCGGCGCTGCCCGGATATTTCTCGACGATCTCCTTGCCGATCGGCGCGGCCAGCTCCCACTGCTGCGCGTCGAGCATCTGCCGGTACATCGTCAAGGCCTTGGTCTGCGCGGCATCGACGACCAGCGCTGCAGCAGGTGCGCCTTGCTGCTGGGGCGGCGCCGAAGAGGGCGAGCAGGCCGCCAGCACGAGCGTGCCGACGAACAAGACCAGGCTGCGTGGGGTGAGAGACATGGACGACTCCGCTGGGAAACCAGCGCCCATCCTAACGACCCGCTCGGCAATTCGGGTAGACAAAACGCGATGCAATGCGGGGTTTGGGTTGTTGTGAAGCGGCGGCGGTGCACGCCGCCGCCTGCCTGGTCTGCTTGTCGAGCCAAACAGGCTGCTGAAAAACCCATTTCAGCAGCCTGCTAGCGCAGTGCAAGGATGCACTGCATGCGAATCGATCACGCAAGTGATTGATTAGTCGGAGACGAGTACGGGCATGTACCGGACTCGTCGAGCTGAAGAAGTCCAGGATGGACTTTTTCAGCACCCTGCTAAGGCGAAGCGCATGCTCGTGGGAGTCACGCTCGAGTACGTCACAGCGTTTGATGAGGTGTGTCTTTCCGCATTTCAACGGATCGGCATCGCAGCCAGACGGACACCGAGCGCGGCCATCACGCGTTGGATCGTGTCAAATCGCGGATGCGCCCCGGCCCGCAGCGCCTTGTAAAGCGCTTCGCGCGCAAGCCCGGCGTCCTGGGCCACCGCCGTCATGCCGCGCGCACGAGCGACGGTGCCCAGTGCATCGGCCAGCGCGGCGGCATCGTTCTCTTCGAGCACGATGGTCAAGTACTCGGCAATGGCCTGCTCACTGTCGAGCATTTCCGCCATGTCAAAGGTCTTGAGATCGGCAATTCTTGGCACGGGTCAATCCTCCAGGGTTGCGGCCAGTTTTTTCGCGGCCGCAATGTCGCGCACCTGCGTGGCCTTGTCGCCACCACCGAGCATCACGATGAGCACATCTCCACGCTGCACGTAGTACATGCGCCAGCCTGGCCCGAAGTGCTCACGCATTTCGCTCACGCCTGCGCCGACAGGCTCCACGTCGCCGAGGTTGCCGGTCTGGGCTTTTTCAAGGCGACGACCGAGCCGACGCCGTGTCATGCCGTCCTTGATGGCATCAAGCCAAGCCGTGAATTCATCGGACTGCTTGATCGTGAATGCGGCCATATTGTAATCGAAGGATTACATCTGCACAAACCACCGTGCCCGATGGCGCCAGGATGGACAGGCGCGGCAAGTGGATGGGTGAGACTCAGCTCAAGCATCAGAAGCGCCGGCATGGATCGCGTCCGAGGTTGCGCTCATAGGTTGATACGCGGTCATCGCGCTCATGGCCGCTGCGTGCGGGGTGCTCGATGCGGCGGCAGGCTTCGGTGCGGGAGACTTCGCTTGCGCGCACGTGAATTGCCGGCGCACCACGTGTACCTCGGATCGAAGTTGGACAACGGTCGTGGCGGTAGAACACCTCGCCATTGATGGCGCGACACTCGAACGAGCGCGGCTCGGTTTCGCGCGGTCGACGCGCGGGATGTGGCGCCGCTCGCCTTTGCCGGGGCAGCGGGGTGGCGTATTCAGGCGATGGCTGAAACGGTGGCGCCGCCTCGATCACGACGTCGCGTTGCGTCTGATCGCTTCGGCAGGGTCGATCCTGATAGGCGATCGCGCCGCGCGCATCGACGCAGCGAACCACCGATTGCGCGTGCAGTGGCATCGTGGCGGCAAGTGCGAGCAAGGACAGCGATGCAAGGATGGGGGCACGAGGATTCATGGGTGGCGCTGCCGCTGCAGGTTCGTCGCAGTGTCCGGCAAGCTCGATCGCGCCGCGATGGTCGGCAGCCGCGCTCGCGTGTAGGACAATCGCGCATCCGCGTGTCGGCCATGAATGCGCGGCACTGGCAATCCGGCTCGAGCGCGCATGCACAAGTTCATCCACATCGACATGGATGCGTTCTATGCCTCGGTCGAGCAGCGCGACGATCCGAGCTTGCGCGGGCGGCCGGTGGTGGTCGCCTGGCGTGGCGCGCGCTCGGTGGTGTGCGCGGCAAGTTACGAGGCACGCACGTTCGGTGTGCGCTCGGCGATGCCCGCGGTGCGCGCCGAGCGCCTGTGTCCCGATGCAGTGTTCGTGCCGCCCGATTTCACGCGCTACAAGGCGGTGTCGCAGCAGGTGCGCGCGATCATGCTGCGGCATACCGATCTGGTCGAACCACTGTCGCTCGATGAAGCCTATCTGGATGTCACCGCGCCCAAGACGGCACTTGGCAGCGCGACTGCGATCGCGCGCGAAATCCGTGCGCAGATCCGCGACGAAACCGGCCTCACCGCCTCGGCCGGCGTGGCACCCGCGAAGTTTCTCGCCAAGATCGCCTCCGACTGGCGCAAGCCCGACGGCCTGTTCGTGATCCGCCCGCACGAGGTGCTCGATTTTCTCGCGCCCTTGCCGGTCGCGCGCATCCACGGCGTGGGCAAGGTGATGGAAGGCAAACTCGCCGCGCTGGGCATCACCACGGTCGGCCAGTTGCGGGCCCGCGACGTGCATGCGCTCGAAGCGCAGTTCGGTCGCTACGGGCGCCGCCTGTCCGAACTCGCGCACGGCATCGACCACGGCGAGGTGCGCCCCGACCGACCGACGCAGTCGATCTCGACCGAGGACACCTTCGAGCGTGACCTGCCGCTGGCTGCGCTCGATGACACGATCCGTGACCTCGCCACGCGCACCTGGGCCGCGCGGGGGCGTACACCGCGCATTGCGCGCACCGTGGTGCTCAAGCTCAAGACGCGCGAGTTCCGCATCCTCACACGCAGTCACACGCCCGAGCAGCCGCCTGATTCGGCGGCAAGCCTCGCGCGCATCGCGCTCGCGCTGTGCGCGCGCGTCGAGCTGCCGGGCGACACGCTCTACCGCCTCGTCGGCGTGGGCCTCGGCAACTTCTTCGATCCCGACGACACGCCTGGGCAGGCCGAACTGTTCGGCCCGCCCTGAGGCGATGACACTCAGCGTCCGCGCGCGCGGGCGAAGGCGTCGGCTAGTGCGTTGTTGACGGGCGCTGGCACAGCCGACGGCCTGCGCGGAGCGGTGTTGCGTGCGGCGCCGGGCGGCGTGCTTGGTGTGCCACGTGAATCGCGCGCACTGCGCGCCTCGCCGGGTACATCGTCGAGGCGCATGCTCAAGGCGATGCGTTGACGCTGCAGGTCGACTTCCATCACCTTGACCTTGACGATGTCGCCGGCCTTGACCGCCTCGCGCGGATCGCGCACGAACTGGTGCGAGAGCGCCGAGACGTGCACGAGGCCATCCTGATGCACACCGATGTCGACGAAGGCGCCGAACGCGGCGACATTGGTGACACGGCCTTCGAGCACCATGCCGACGACCAGGTCCTTGAGATCCTCGACACCCTCGGCAAAGCTCGGCGCGATGAACTGCGGACGCGGGTCGCGGCCGGGTTTCTCCAACTCGCGCAGGATGTCGCGCACGGTGGGCAGGCCGAAGCGTTCGTCGGTGAAACGTGCGGGATCGAGGCTGCGCAACAGCGAGCCGTCACCGATCACCTCACGCGCTTGCCGCCCGCAGGCTGCGAGCATGCGTGCGACCAGCGGATAGGCTTCCGGGTGCACGCCACTCGCATCGAGCGGTTCGCTGCCGTTGGCGATGCGCAGGAAGCCCGCGCACTGCTCGAAGGCCTTGTCACCCAGGCGCGCGACTTTCTTGAGCGCGATGCGGTTGCGGAACGGGCCATGCTCATCGCGATGGCGCACGATGTTGTCGGCGAGCGTCGCACTCAGGCCGGCCACGCGCGCAAGCAGCGGCGCCGAAGCGGTGTTGAGATCGACGCCGACCGCGTTCACGCAGTCCTCGACGCGCGCATCGAGTGCGCGTGCGAGCTTGATCTGGTTGACGTCGTGCTGGTACTGGCCGACGCCGATCGCCTTGGGCTCGATCTTGACCAGTTCGGCGAGCGGATCCTGCAGCCGCCGCGCGATCGACACCGCGCCGCGCAGGGAAACGTCGAGATCGGGGAATTCGCGCGCCGCGAGCTCCGAGGCGGAATACACCGAAGCACCCGCCTCGCTGACGACGAGCTTGGCGATCTGCGCGCGCTCGCCGAGCTTCTTGATGAGTTCACCCGCGAGCTTGTCGGTTTCGCGCGAGGCCGTGCCATTGCCGATCGCGATCAGGTTGACGCCGTGGCGCAGGCACAGCGCACCGAGTTCGGCGAGTGACTGATCCCACTGCCGGCGCGGCTCGTGCGGATAGACGGTGCTGGTGGCCAGCAATTTGCCGGTGGCATCGACCACCGCAACCTTTACGCCAGTGCGGATGCCCGGGTCCAGGCCCATCACGGTTTTCGCGCCTGCGGGCGCGGCCAGCAGCAGATCCTTGAGGTTGTCGCCGAACACGCGAATCGCTTCGGCTTCGGCCGCTTCGCGCGCGCGACCGAACAAGTCGAGGGTGAGCGTGAGATGCAGCTTCACGCGCCAGGCGAGTCGGCAGGTGTCCATCAACCAGGCATCGGCGGCGCGACCACGCGCGGCGATGCCGGCAGCCACGGCCACGCGAGCGATAGCCTCGGCATGTGCCTGTTCGGCATCGCTGCCGGGCTCGAGTTCGAGCGCGAGCACGCCTTCGTTGCGCGCGCGCATCAATGCGAGCAGGCGATGTGAAGGGATCTTGCCGATCGCCTCGGCGTGATCGAAATAGTCGCGGAACTTCGCGCCTTCCTCCTGCTTGCCATCGATCACCTGGGCGCGGATCTGGCCGTGTTTCCACGTCCATTCGCGCAGGCCATCAACCAGAGCGGCATCTTCGCTGATCGACTCGATGAGGATCTGGCGTGCGCCGTCGAGTGCGGCCTTGACGTCGGCGACCCCCTTGTCGGCATCGACGAAGGCGGTCGCGCGCTCCTCGGGCGCGATCGACGGATCGTCACGAAGCGCAAGCGCGAGCGGTTCGAGCCCGGCTTCGCGCGCGATCTGCGCCTTGGTGCGCCGCTTGGGCTTGTAGGGCAAGTAGAGATCTTCGAGGCGCGCCTTGGTGTCGGCTTCGAGGATGCGGCCGCGCAGCGCCTCGTCGAGCTTGCCCTGCTCCTCGATGCTGGCGAGGATCGCCGCGCGGCGGTCCTCGAGCTCGCGCAGGTAGCCGAGTCGCTCTTCGAGCAGGCGCAACTGGTTGTCATCGAGACCGCCGGTGACTTCCTTGCGATAGCGGGCGATGAAGGGCACGGTGGCGCCACCATCGAGCAATTCGACGGCGGCGTGTACCTGTGCCGGTTGCGCGGCGATGTCCTGGGCGATGCGCTGTTCGATCGAAAGCATGTGTTGCGGGTTTCCTTGCGCTGTTGAATGGTTGGATGAGGGAGCGCGCCTGCCCGGTCCGGACCGCGAGCAGCCGCACAGTGTAGCCGCGCCCGCAAGGCGCATGCCGCGTCAGCGTGCGCGCTTGAATCCCTGCACCGGCGCAGGCTCCGCTTCAGATGCGAATGAATACGCCGCGTCGGTCCAGCGCCGACGCGATCAGCCACCACAGGAACACGAAGGCGATCGCCCAGGTCAGCGAGGCGAGGTGCGCGCCTGCGAGCGGTGTGAGCCAATCGGCGAGCAGGAAGTGATAGAGCGGCACTTGCCAACCGAAAGCCGGCAACAGGATCTGCATGAGTTCCGATCCGGCATAGGCGGCGATCGCGTTCACACCGAAACGTCGGCCCCAGGCAGGCCAGCCGCGCACATCGATCGCCCAATGAAACGCGAGCAGGGCCAGACTCGCCCAACCCGCGGTCCACAGTGCAAACGAGGACGTCCACAGATTCTTGTTGAACGGTTGCCAGAATGACCAGACGAATCCGAGCGCGAACGCCGCGATGCCAAGGAGGCCGATCGCACGCAAGTTGCGCACGCGCAGCCAATGCCCGGCGAGCAGGCCGAGCAGGGTGGTCGCGAGCGCAGGCAAGGTCGAGAGTAGTCCCTCGGGATCGTGGCCGCGGCCCGTAGCGGCATCGATCTGGTACACGGTCGAGCCGAACACGACGTGATCGAAGCGGCTGGCCACGTTGTCGAACGGTGCGAGCGTGCCACCCCACTGCAGCAACAGGCCATAGCCGACGAGCAGGGCGATGAGCACGAGCCACTGCGCGCGCGGCCGCAGGTACAGCGCAATCGCCGCCACCGCCGCAAAACACAGACCGATGCGCTGGAGCACACCGGGCAGACGCAGATGTGCATTGGGCAACAGCCACCACGCCAGAAGATTGATCGCGAGCCCGAGCGCAATGATGCGCGCCGCGCGCCACAGCGCCGCCTGCAGCATCGGCGTGCGCGCCGCCTGCCGGTCCAGCCGCGGGCCGAAGGCGAGCGCGCTCGACACACCTACGATGAAGAGGAAGAACGGGAAGACCAGATCGGTCGGCGTGCAGCCATGCCAGGTCGCATGTTCGAGCGGCGCGTAGACGGCGTCCCAACTGCCCGGATCATTCACCAGCAGCATCGCCGCGACCGTGCAGCCGCGCAGCGCATCGACCGAGGCGAGCCGCGCGGTCGCGGTCATGCGGCGGCGGCTCGTGGCCAGCGTGGCATCGCACATCGGGTTCGGTTCAAGGCTGCGGGTAAGGCGTCGATCCTAACCGCTGAACACGGCCTGCGGATGCCCGCGAAACGATCGCCGCACGCGCGCCGCGTACGGCGATAGGTTTCGTGATTCCGCGCAGGCCTCAGCGCCGACCCAGCGCGCGCGCAGGCTGCGGGACCATGCGCAGCGTCGCGGAATCGAAACCGTTCTTGAAGATGAGATCGCTGCTCGCCGCTTCGAGGTTCAGCGTCGCCGTGTTGTTCGAAGTGTCGGGATCGACCGCAGGCGCATTGACCACCGCGGTCATCGAATTGCCGAGCGTGCCGGTGGTGCCGCTGGCCACCGTGCCGTTGACGGTGAAGCTGATCTGGCCGCTCGCGGGCAGGTTCGCCGCACCGATGATGTTGCCGTTGCCGCCCGCGGGGCAGGTCGCGCCGGGACTGGCCTGGCAGGTCCAGGTCGGCGACTGGAACGCCGAGGGGAAGGTATCGACGAGGGTCACGCCATTGGCCGCAGCCGGCCCGGCATTGGCAACCACGATCGTGTACTGCAGTGGCGAGCCGGCTGTGTAGGCGCTCTGGTCGGCGTTCATCGTTACACCGACGTTGGCATTGTTCGAGCCGGCCTGGCAGTTCACCACGCCGCGGATGACCCAGTCACCTGCCACGCCGAAGGCCGAACTGTTGAACCATACGAAATTGCCGTTGATATTGGCATAGATCGCATTGCGACCGTTGGTGTTGCCATCGGTATCGCGTACCACGCTCGGATCGGAATTGGCCTGTGGTGCCTGCGCGAACTCCAGCGCGACGACCAGGGTTTCATTGGCCGTGACCGGAACGCTCAACGGCAGGGTGTTGTTCTCGTCGAGAAAGCGCCATTCGTTGAGCGCATTGTCGTTGAGCACCGGGCCGCCGATGTCCTGTGCCAATTCGCCCGGCTCGGGGAAGGTTCCGCTGCGGTAGATGTGGATCGCGTTGGCGATCGTCGCCGCCGAGGTGCCCGATGGCGAGCGCCAGAAGATCTGCACCGCAACGAGGTTGCCGTCGCAGGGACTGGTCAGCCACGATGCCGCCATTTCACCGGCAACGAAACCCCAGACAATCGAGGCGCTGCCGAAATCGGTCAGCGAGTCGTTCTTGATCGTGACCTCGGCGGCGCTGGCGCCGCCGCTCAGGGCACAGACCAGTCCAAACCACAGGGCTTTGCGCATGGTCGATCTCCGTTGATGGCGCCGAGGTGAAGCATAGGCTTGGCCAGAGTGCGTGCAGCGTGACACGGATCGCAGATGGCCGACAGGGTGGCCCGATCATCGTCGCACCGGCCCCGCCGAATACAATGGGCGATCTGTTTCGTCCGGGATCCAAGAATGTCGATGCTTCCACCCTGCCCGCACTGCCGCATGGAGAACACGTATCCGGACGGCGAGCTGCTGATCTGCGCCGACTGCGGCCATGAGTGGTCGCCGGCCGCGCCAGGCGTGAGCGAGTCGGCGCTGGTCGTGCGCGACTGCAACGGCAACCTGCTCGCCGACGGCGACAGCGTGGTGGTGATCAAGGACCTCAAGGTCAAGGGCTCGTCGATCCCGCTCAAGCAAGGCACGCCGATCAGGAACATCCGTCTGGTCGAGGATGACGCCGAACACATCGAAGGCAACTCCGACAAGATCAAGGGCCTCGTGCTCAAGACCTGTTTCCTGCGCAAGGCTTGAGGTCGGGATGGCTCTGATGTCGATGGAGAACTTGCCATGCGAGATCATCGTTTCCTGCTGATCGCGGCCACGGTCCTGTCCGGCGCTTTCGGTCTCGCATCGGCGCGGAGCGATGACCCGTCGATCGTGCGCAACGCTTCATTCATCGCTGCCCATCCCGACCTGTTCTGGCGCGAGCGCGGCATCTTCGAGTACACCAGCGGCCACTTCGTCGCCGCGCGCACCGACTTCCGTCGCGCCGCAGGCTTTGCCGACAAACCATCGCAGGCGCTGCTGGCGCAGATGTTGTGGAACGGCGAAGGTGGCGCGGCCGATCGCATCGCTGCCTACGTGTGGGCGGATCTGGCCGCCGAACGCGCGTACCCGGACTTCATCGCCACGCGCGAACGCATGTGGAAGGAACTGTCGGCGCAGCAGCGCGGCGCGGTGCAGGCTGCCGGTGAACCGGTCTTCGCGCAGTTCGCGGACGCGGTCGCCAAACCACGCCTGGAGCGTGAATTGCGCCGGCGGCGGCTGGATGTCACGGGCAGTCGGACCGGTCGGGTCGGCACACTTTCCGTCATGGCGGTGAACCCGGACGGCACCATGGGACCACCGATCGACGGCTCGCTGTATTACGCGCCTCGTTACTGGAAGCCGGAAGACTACTGGCGTTGGCAGGACCAGCCGTTCAAGCAGCCCCCGCGCGGCCATGTCGATGTCGGTCCGGTCAGTACGACACCCGACCAGCCGGACTGAACGGCGCGGGCCTGCGCATCAGGGCAGGGCGAATTGCATCAAAAGTCGATCACGGTGCGGATGCCCTTGCCCGCATGCATGAGCTCGAAGGCCTCATTGATGCGCTCCAGCGGCAGCCGTGCGGAAATGTATTCGTCGATGTGCAGTTCGCCGGCGAGGTATTTGTCGACATAGCCGGGCAACTGCGAGCGTCCCTTGACGCCGCCGAAGGCCGAGCCGCGCCAGACGCGGCCGGTCACGAGCTGGAACGGTCGCGTGGAGATTTCCTGGCCGGCGCCGGCGACGCCGATGATGGTCGACTCGCCCCAACCCTTGTGGCAGCACTCCAGCGCCGAACGCATGACGTGCACGTTGCCGATGCATTCGAACGAATAGTCGACGCCGCCATCGGTGAGTTCGACGATGACTTCCTGAATCGGCCGATCGTAGTCCCTTGGATTGATGAAATCGGTCGCGCCCAGCGCCTTGGCCATCACGAACTTGTCGGGGTTGGTGTCGATCGCGAGGATGCGCTGCGCCTGGGCCATCACCGCGCCCTGGATTACCGACATGCCGATGCCACCCAGACCGAACACCGCCACGCTCGCGCCGGGCGTGACCTTGGCGGTGTTGAGCACTGCGCCGATGCCGGTGGTGATGCCGCAACCGAGCAGGCAGACCTTGTCGAGTGGCGCGGCTGGATTGACCTTCGCCACCGCGATCTCGGGCAGCACGGTGTACTGCGAGAAGGTGCTTGTGCCCATGTAGTGCAGGATCGGTTTGCCCTTGAGCGAGAAGCGCGAAGTGCCATCGGGCATCAGACCCTTGCCCTGGGTCGCGCGGATCGCCTGGCACAGGTTGGTCTTGCCCGAGCGGCAGAACTTGCACACGCCGCACTCGGGCGTGTACAGCGGAATCACGTGGTCGCCGACCTTGACACTGCTCACGCCCGCGCCGATCTCCTCGACGATGCCGCCGCCCTCGTGGCCGAGGATGGCCGGGAACGCACCTTCCGGATCGGCGCCCGAGAGCGTGAACGCATCGGTGTGGCACACGCCGGTGGCGACGATGCGCACCAGCACTTCGCCCGCGCGCGGGCCTTCCAGATCGACTTCCTCGATCGACAAGGGTTGGCCGGCGGCAAACGCGACGGCGGCACGGGTTTTCATGGTCGGCGCTCCGTTCTTGGGAACGATCACCTTAACGCTTTGGCGTCACGATCCTCAATCCGCGGTTCTTGCCTGCGCACGCATGTAGACGATGAATTCCCAGATCTGCTGCTCGCGCAACAGGCTCGCGAACGGCGGCATCTCGCCTTGCTGCGGCTCATGTCCTAGGCGCCGGTAGCCGTGTGCACGCAGCGCCTTGCTGCCATCGCGGATGAGAAAGAACAACGTGGTGTCATCGTTGCCGTAGATCCAGGTCGTGTTGACCAGCGCGGGACCGAGGCCGCCTTCGAGCCCGTCGCCATGACAGGCCGCGCAGGAATAGCTCGCATACACCTGCGCTCCGGCTGCGCGCGTCGGCTCATCGTCGGGCAGTGGATTGCGCAGCAGCGGCAGACCCTGCGCGTTGAATGCACCGGTCGCAGCCTGCGGCACGCGCAGCGGCTCGGTCTGATCGCCAGCCGAACACGCACTCAAGGCAGACAGGCCGATTGCGATGACGGAGCGCAAAAAGGCCCGCCGCGCGTCCATCTCAGACCGGCAAGTCCTGCATGCCGTCGATCTCGACCAAAAGCTCGCGCCGGCAGATGTCGCCGCGCAGCAGCAGCACCTCGCCCAGCTGCGCGGCGTGGGTCGCGATGGCCTGCCTCACACCTTGCGCATCGGCGGCGTCGCGCACATAGGCCTTGAGCACGGCACGCTCGCCAAATCGCCCCTGCGCGGCAGCGACGAGGCTGTCGAGGTTGGCCAGGGTTTCGCTGATTTGCGCGCGCAGGTCCTGATCATGCTGCGAGGCATGACCGACCACGGCAGCCGTGCCCGAAATCAGCAGCTGGCCGGCCGGCGTGGACATCGCCCGCGCAAAGGTCGGCGCGGTGCGACCGTACTGGCGCGGATAGCGCCAGGCGCTGACCTGACGCGGATTCTCGATCGGTGTTCCGGCCTCGCGCGCGGACAAGCCATACACGAGCAGGCGCCGGCGGCCATCGTGGCCACCGATCGCGGTCGCAGCGGGATAGCAGGCGTCATGGAACTGCGCCATGCCGCGCGCCCGGCCTTCGCAGAAACGGCGGTAACGCTCGTCGTCGCCGTCGCCTTCGTTGATCGCGTCGATGAAGTTCCACAGGCGCAGGATGTGCGGCGTCGTGCTCGCCTCGACATGTACGAGCAGCTGCCGGTAGGCCGCCTGCGCTGCCGCGCCGATATCATCATCGACCTCGTCGATTTCGATCGCGAAGAAGCCGTAGTCGCCATCGTTGCTCCAGCACAGCGCGCCATCGCGGCCATGCTCGACGCGCGCCGTGCTGCGCCAGACCTCCACGCAGGGCTGCGACATCGGCTCGAGCGCTACGCGCAGCACGCGCGGATCCGTGCCCGACTCGAAGGCAGCGCCGTAGCCGATCACCGCGAGCACGTCGTCGCCCGGCACGGCAGCAGTCACCGGCTCGTAGCGCACGTCCAACGGCGGCAGACTGGCAACGCAAGGGCGCATCGTTTCGAGCATCGAGGCAGGGCGGACGGCGGGAAAACAGCCGCCAATGATACACTGGCGTACCCAGCAACCGCGGCGAAACCGTCCTTTCCTCCGATGCAAACGGCTACCAGCAGCAGTCCCGGCGCACAGTCGCCCGCCGAATCCGAACTCGCGCAACTGATTGTCGACAGCCTCAACATCGATTGGATCAAGGCCGATGCCATCGCGCCTGATGCGCCATTGTTCGGTGCCGGTGAGCTCGGTCTGGATTCGATCGACGCCCTTGAGCTGGCGTTGGCGATTTCCAAGCGCTATGGCTTCCAGTTGCGTTCGGACAACCCCGACAACCGGCAGATCTTCGGCAGCTTGCGCGCTTTGTCTGCGCACATCGAGACACATCGCGCGGCCAGCTGAGGCCCAGACGCCGGTGATGCCCACCGCGAGCCCGCCCGAAGCGACCCTCCCCGATCCCGTGGTCCGCCGCTCGCGCGTGCTGCTGCTCGCGGTCGCGCTCTACCTCGGCTTGGGTGCCTGCGCGCTGGCGAGCGGTCACGCCTTGCTTGCGGTCGCTGCGGTCTACGGCCTGATCGTTGCCCTGCTGGTGCCGGCCTTGCGTCGCGGCCGTTGCCTCGCCTGGCTCGGTTTGTTCGTGATCGGCGCACTGCTCGCGTGGCTGATGCGCATCGGCGCCGGCTGGTTGCTGATGGATCTGGTGCCGGTGCTGGTCAACCTGGGTTTGTGCGTGCTGTTTGCACGCACGCTGCGACAAGGCCACGAGCCGCTGATCGCACGCTTCATCGCAATCCTCGAGGGTCGCGAGCGGCTGCGCGATCCGGCCGTGGCCCGCTATGCACGCGGACTGACCCGGGCATGGGCTTTGGTGCTCGGTCTGCAGGCGCTTGTGCTCGGCTTGATCGTGGCGTTCATGCCGCATGGCCTGCTGCATGTGCTGGGCATGGGCGGGCCACGTCTCACCGCGACGTTCTGGCTCGCCTATCTGCATGCCGGCAGCTATGGCCTGGTGGCCGGTTTCATGCTGTTCGAGTACGGTTGGCGTCGCTGGCAGCTGCGTCACCTCGAGCATATGGGCTTGGTCAAGTTCCTGCTCGCAGTGGTGCACCGCTGGCCGGCGCTGCTGCGCAGTCTGTCCGACCCACGGCATGTGGCGGGTCCATGAACGAGCCGCGAAGCGCCAGCACCGTCATGCGCATCGAGGCCGATCATCCTGCCTTGGCCGGTCACTTCCCCGGCCGGCCCGTGATCCCCGGTGTGGTGCTGCTCGACCGCATCGCCGCTCTCGCGGAATTGGCAGGACTGGGGCAGTTGCGCCGGATCGCAATGCTCAAGTTCCTGTCTCCGGCCTTGCCAGAGCAGGTGCTCGAGCTGCAGATCGAGCGTGAGGGGATGCGCGCGCGCTTTGCGGTGAAGCGCGATGGCCAGACGATCCTGCGCGGCGAGGGCGAAATGACATGAGCGAGCATTGGCGCGAGCGCAAGGAAGGTGGTGGCCGTTTCGCGATCTGGTTGATCAGCAGGATCGGGTTGCGATGCGGGCGCGGCGTGGCGCGTTTGTGTCTGTATCCGATCACGATCTACTTCTATTTCCGCCGCCCTTACGAACGTCGCGTTTCCTACGCGTTCTTCGAGCGCATCGACGGCCGACGCCCGGGTGTCGGCAAGGTTCTGCGCCACATCCACCGCTTTGCCGCGACCCTGCTCGACCGTGTGTTCCTGCTGGCCGAAAGCAAGGCACGTTTCGATGTGCGGATGCATGGGCTCGACGAGCTGATCGCGCGCATGCAGCCGGGTCGCGGCGTGCTGCTGCTGGGTGCGCACGTGGGCAGTTTCGAGGTGTTGCGCGCAGCCACGCTCGGCCACCCCGAAGTCAAACTGCGGGTGGTGCTCGATACGCAGAAGACGCCGGCGCTGACCCGGTTGCTGCATGCGCTCAATCCGGAGATCGGCCTGGGCGTGATCGATGCTTCGCGGCCTGGCAGCGAAATCGTGCTGGCGATGTCCGAAGCGCTCGCCGAAGGCGCGCTGGTGACCTTGCTCGCCGACCGCGTGCGCGACGCCGAACGCACGGTGGCGGTCGACTTTTTCGGTGCGCAGGCGCTGCTGCCGATCGCGCCGTTCGCGCTGGGTGGCATCCTCGACGTGCCGGTGGTGTTGTGCCTGGGCCTGTATCGCGGCGGCAACCGCTACGATCTGTATTTCGAACCGCTCGCCGATGCGCTGCCGCGCGCCCGCAGCGAGCGCGATGGCGCGGTGCGGGCACTTGCCCAGGCCTACGCCACCCGCCTCGAACACCACGTCCGACTCGATCCCTGCAACTGGTTCAACTGGCATGATTTCTGGAATCCTCAAGGTGGTGGCGTCGATCGGCATGAGCCTGCCGGGCAACTCGCCGGCAGTGACGCGCGCGACGCCGCCTGAAGCACCACTCGACGCGGCGCGGTTGGTTGCCACGCTCAGGCGCGAAGCGCCGGCGCGTACCGCCTATGTCGAAGTGCGCTTCTCGGGCATGCTTGAGCGACCGCTGATCCTGCGCGGCGAAATGGAGTATCTCGGCCCGGGTCGGCTGGCGAAGCGGGTGGATGCGCCCTGGCACGAATACACCGCGGTCGATGGCGGTACCGCGAGCCTGCAGCGTGGTGACAAACCCGCGCGCACCCTGCCGCTGGCGCAGGTTCCCGAACTCGAGGGTTTCCTGCGTGGTTTTTCGGCCCTGCTTGGCGGCGACCCGGCCACGCTCGCGCGCGACTTCAGCCTCGCCGCCAGTGGCAACCCGGGGCGCTGGCAACTCGTGCTCAAGCCGCGCGAAGCCCGGCTCGCGCGACGAGTGGTTTCGCTGCGCGTCGACGGCAGCGGCACGGAGCCGTGGTGTTTTCGTACCGAGGATGCCGATGGCGATGTCGGCTTCCTGCTGGTGGGGCCGCTGGCGAGCAGCCCGGTGCCGGCACGCGTGTCCGCGATCCAGGTCGATGGGCTATGCCGCGGCATCGCGCTCAAGTGAAGATTCGGCCAGGCCAGCGATGAAGCCTCGTGCAACCCGGCGGCAACCCCATGGGCATTGAGCTGCGCAAACCGGCGTTGGTGGCGGTATGGCTGCTCGTACTTGGCTTGCTCGGGGCGCTGGCCTGGCGCGGCCTGCACATCAGTGGCGATCTGCGCAGTTTCATGCCGCCTGCGCAGACACCCGACCAGCAATTGCTGATGGAGCAGATCGGCGACGGTCCCGGCTCTCGCTTGCTCATGCTCGCCATTTCCGGCGCCGACGAAGCCAGCTTGGCGCAACTTTCGCGCGGCTTGGTCGAGCTGCTGCACACGGATGCGCAGTTCGAACAGGTCTACAACGGCAGCTTTGATCCCGCCACGCTCGATCCGCACTGGTTGCCTTATCGCTGGTTGCTGTCGCCGACGCTCGACACGCATGCGCTCGACGCAACCTTTCTCGCCGATCAACTGCAACAACGCGTAGCCGATCTCGCCTCGCCCGCGGCGAGTCTGCTCAAACCGTTGCTCGCGCGCGATCCGACTCTTGAAGTCCTTGCGCTCGCGCAGCGCTGGTCGCCGCCGAAGGCGCCGCAAAGCCGTGATGGCGTGTGGTTCTCCCGCGACGGCCGTGCGCTGTTGCTGGCGCAGACGCGCGCCGCGGGTTTCGATCCCGTTGCGCAGCACGCAGCCATTGCCAGCCTGCAATCCGCCTTCGCCGCTCTGCCCGAACGCGGCCAGGCACAACTGGAAATCAGCGGGCCGGGTTGGTTCAGTGCGCAGATACAGGCCCAGACCCAGGCTGAAGCCGATCGCATCGGCGCGGCGAGCACGCTCGGTTTTCTGCTGTTGCTGCTGCTTGCCTATCGCAGCGTGTCCGCGCTGCTGCTGGGCGCCTTGCCCGTACTGAGCGGCGCGGTGTTCGGCGTCCTCGCGCTCGCCCTCATGTTCGGGCAGGCGCACGGAATCACGCTCGCGTTCGGTTTCACCTTGCTCGGCGTAGCGCAGGAATATCCGCTGCGCGTGCTCAGCCATCGGCGGGCGGGCGAGGATGCGCTCACCAGCGTGCGGCTGTTGTGGCCGCTGCTTGCAACCGCGATCGTCTCGGCTGCGATCGCCTATCTGGCTTTTCTCGCCTCGGGCGTGCCCGGGCTGCAGCAGCTTGGCGTGTTCACGATTGCCGGTTTGCTCGCGGCGGGTTTGTCCACGCGCCATCTGTTGCCGCGGGTGTTGCCGCTGCGCGTTCACGATGTCGCCGGCTCGGGCTGGCTGCTGGCGGCAACCACCTGGCTCGATCGCGTGCCGCGGCTGCGCTGGCTGCCGTGGCTGCTGCTCGTGGTTTCCGCCGTCGTGCTGCATCTCGCGCCGGGCCCGATGTGGCAGAACGATCTGGCCGCACTGACACCGGTGCCGCGCGCACTGCTGCAGCGCGACGCGGCGTTGCGCGCGGAACTGGGCGCGCCCGACGTGCGCTATCTGCTGGTGCTGCATGGCGCGGATGCCGAAGGCGTGCTCGCCCTGTCCGAGCGCGTCGAGCCGGGTCTGGCCGCGCTCGTCGACCGCGGCGCGCTCGATGCGGTCGAATTGCCGAGCCGCTATTTGCCGAGCATCGCAACGCAGAAATCCCGCCAGGCGAAATTGCCTGATCGGGCAAGGTTGGCCGAGGCACTGGCTCGTGCCAGCGATGACTTGCCGTTCCGAGCCGGTCTGTTCGCACCGTTTCTCGACGATGTCGAAACCGCGCGCGGGCTCACGCCACTGACGCCCATGGAATTCGCCAAGGCGCCGTTTGGCGCGCGGCTGGCTTCGATGCTGGTCGAGCGCAACGGCGAAACGCTCGGTCTGGCGACGCTTTCGGGTGTGCACGATGACCGCGCACTGGATTCCTTCGCCCAGGCCAGCGGCGGCGCGCTGCGCCTGCTCGATCTCAAGTCCGCCTCCGAGTCATTGGTGGCGGACTATCGCACGCGCATCCTGCGTGCACTCGGTGTGGCTTTGCTCTTGCTCGTGATCACGGTCGGCGTCGCGTTGCGGAGCTTTCGCCGCGCCTGGCGCGTGCTTGCGCCAATGTCGCTGGCGACCTTGCTGGTGGTGGTGGTGGAGCGCGGCTGCGGCATTTCGTTGTCGTTGTTCCACTTGGTCGCGGTCACGCTCGCGGCCGGGCTCGGCCTGCATTACGCGCTGTTTTTCGAACATCGCTGTCACGATGCCGCCGCGGCGCAACGCACCCTGCATGCCACGCTGGTATGCGTCGCCGCTGCGCTGCTGGTGTTTGGTCTGCAGGCACTGTCCTCGCTGCCGGTGCTGCGCGCGATCGGCCTCACCGTTGCGCTCGGCGTGGGATTCCACTTCTGCCTGTCGATCCTGATGGCGCGCGACGGCAAGTCGTGAAACCGCTGATTGCCGCGGTCGACCGCGACAGGCAAAAGCCATGACTTTCGGCCTACGCGATCACGATCTCGCGCATGCGAGAGACGTTTAGACGTCCGTCTGCTTGTGACACTGCGTGTCGGTTACGCGCATTGTCGGCGGGCCGCATTCGGGCTCCGTCATGCACGCCTGGGGCGTTGTGTGCGCTGCATCACGCTTTTTGATTGGCGCCACGTCCGGAGCACCGCTGGCCCGCTTCTTGCTTTGCTCATGCAGTCAGCTCTTCCCCGCCCAACCCCATCCTGGGCCCGGGGCAACGCCGGCATCGGAACGTCCACTTCGGAAGCACCCTCCCCAGCGGCTCCGGAGTTCTCTCCCTCTCCCGTTCCGATGCCGGTGAGCTGCCTTCCCCGCCCGCAGCGTCAGCACTCCGCAGCACCCCAGACCACGCCGAGCGGATCGAACTCGATCTCCTCGCGCTGCGCCGCGCGCAGGCCGAAACCGCACACCGCAAGCGGTCCCTCATGGCGCGGATCGAGCCCGAAGGCGCGTTCGATGTCGACTTCGTTGATCGCCGCGGTGATGAAAGCCGCCAGGCCCAGTTCGGTCGAGGCCAGATAGATCGTGTGCGACAGGTAGCCTACATCGAGTGTGAGCGCACGATAGGCCTTGGCGTGGTTGCGGTACTTCCAGAAGTTGCGCTCGAAACGGCTGACCGCGATCACCAGCACATGCGCATGGGCGAAATAGTCCTGACCGGCGACGAAGGTGCGCGCCAGCGCGGCCGCAGCGTCGCCCTCGAGCAGGCGCATGGGTTCGAGCGCGTGCCTGACCGCCTGGTAGTGGTAGAGGCCCGGCGCCACCCCTTCGACCCGCTGCACCAGCAGATACGCCTCGGTCGGATGCAGGCCGCCGGCCGAGGGCACGCCCTTCTTGAGAATGTGCACGCCCGGCGCGGTCTCCACCACGGCGCGTGCGGCGAAGCTGCGATGGAGCACGGCGGCAAAGTCGAGCAGGGGCAGCTCGCGCGTGGTGTCGTAGTTGCGGCAGGTCACGCGGCGCAGCAGCAGTTGGTCGAATGGCGTCGACGGTGGCACCGGCAGGAGCCGTTGCTCGGGTTCGGGCAAATGCTCGCGTACCGGCGTGGGTGGCGCGCCCAGATAGGCGAGGATCGGCTGGTTGGCATGTGCGGCGAACTCACGCGCAAGCTGTTTCGAATCAACACCCTGCCACCTCGACATCGCATGCATCACCGCGGCTGCAGGCCGCCAATGCGTCGCACGCACACCCTGGTCGTCGGCGTCGGCCGTGCTGCCCTGCTCGATCAGCAACCGTCGCTCGAGCAAACCGGCGAGCACCGTGCATGGATGCTGCGTTGCAAGCTCGTCCAACTCCACCCAGTTCGTTGGCGACAGTTCGCCGAGGACGCGCACGTGGTCTTCGTCAAGTTCGCATTCCTGATCCAGATGCGGCGCCAGCGCGAACCAGGCGCGGCCGCTGCGCAAGCCGCTGCCACCAGCCACCAGCAAGGCAAGGTCGAACACGGCGTGTTCGCGCGGCTCCAGCATGACGATGGCGCAGCGGCGTACCAGCATGATCGGTCTCCTTTGGAATGGTCGCAGCGTAGCCCAGTCATTGCAGCGTGGGCAGGCGGGCAATCGACGTGGCGATTGTCCACGCGGGTCCGCCTTGCCCTGACAGGGTGCCGAGAAAGTCCATCGTGGATTTCTTCAGTTCGACGAATCAATCACCTGCATGACCGATGCGCGTGCAATGCATTCCTGCGCTGCGCGAGCTGGCTGCTGAAAAGGGTTTTCCAGTAGCCTGCTAAGATCGCGGAAGGCATGCGTCTCGGACCCAGCGCGTGCGACCGTTCAAGACAATGGTCCGATCATGATCAGGGGAACCCGCATGGCCAAGGCCACATTGACGACAGAACAAACCCGCCAGCTGGTGCATCGGCTGGCCACGGACGATGCCTATCGCAGCCGTTTCGAAGCCAATCCCGCCAAGGCACTCGCGGAGCTGGGCGTTGATGGCAGCGTGATCGACGGCCTCGATGCCCAGTGCCTGCAGGCATGCAAGCTCGGCAGCAAAGACGTTTTCCAGAAGGCCAACGCGAACCTCGACGAAGCCACCGCGCAGGCATATTCGTCCTTCCTCGTACCGGCGCTGCGGATCGGCAGTCCGCGCTGAACGCCAGTGGGCGCCGGCTGGGCAAGGCCGGCTTTGCCCAGCTGCTTCGATCCCGCCGGTCAGGGTGTGGCTGATTTCAGGCGCGCGCGGAGTGCGGCGATGCGCTTGGCCAGGCCCGATTCGGTCGAGGTTTGCGGCCAGGCGCTCGTGAAGGACTCCAGATCGCTGCGCGCCGCAGCCAAGTCTCCGCTGCCGGCCGCGAGCTCGGCGCTGCGCAACAGCGCCAGTGTCGACTGGGCGACGTTGTAGGGTCGCAGCATCCAATCGCCATTGAATTCGGCATAGGCGCGTCCACGATGGCTGGCCAACCATTGCGCCTGCGCGCGCGCGGCCTTGGCATCGCCGCTGTCGGCGAGTGCATCCATCAACACCACATGGTTCAGGCAAAGCGCGCTGTCGTCGATCGGCTGGGCGCGCAGCAGATGCAGCGCATCGTCCGGCTTGCCCGAACGCCGTGCCAATTCGGCTTTGGCTGCCACATGCAGGCGGCTGAGCACGGGATAGTCGGGCGATGCCCAGGTCGGACCGAGTTTCCTGAGCGTCTCTTCCGCGAGGTGGGTATCCCCGGCATGGGCGGCCAGATAGGCGGCAAACATCAACTGGAACGCCGCGTCGGAACGATCGATCGGCGTCTCCTTGTCGAAGCCCGCCTCGACAGTGCGGATGAAGCCGCGCAAGGCAGCCATGTCGCCAGCGCCGCTTGCCGAGAGCAATGAACGCAGGCCCAGCTCGATCGTTTCGAGCTTGCGCGCAGTACGAACCTGGGCAGTGGGCACGGCTGCTTTCTGCTCTGCCAGCAGCGGCCAGACGTCGGCCCACTTGCCCTGATCCAGGGTCAGCGCAAGGCGTGCATTCTGGGTGGTGGCATCCTGACCGCGCAGGTCCTTCGGATCCTGCTTGAGCCGATTTAGGTCTATCTTGTCGAACTGGCGTCGCGCGGCATAGGCGGCAAAACGGTTTTCCACCGCGTCCAGTCCCATTCGCCGCGCCGACTCCAGATGCTTCTCGGCGGCATCGTAATGTTCGCTACCCAGCTCGAGGATGCCGAGCATGCTTTCGATCCAGCCCTGATGCGGCGTCCCCGGGGTGATCGAAGCGGACATCGCCTGTTTGGCATCGGCAAACAGGTTCTGTTGCCAGGAGTAGTAGCCGACCGAACCGCTGGCGATCGAGAAATCGGGATAGATTCTGGCCAGCGCACGCCATTTCTCGATTGCCGGCAACGGTGGGCCGAACTGTGCTTTCCACGCGTCGACGAACAGGGCGTCGCGTGCGGACAAGCGCTCTCGGGTCGCCGCCGCACGCTCGATTTCACGTTGCGCGAGTTCGAAATTGCCGACGTTGTAGTAAATCGCCGCGATCGTGGTGCGGGCCAGTGCGAAATCGGGATCGAGCGCCAGCGCCTGCTGTTCGAGGGCGAGCGCTTCCTTGAGGTTGTAGGCGTAGTAGGCTCGCCGACCCAGCGAAAACGCCCGCAGGGCATCGAGGTTGGCGGTGGTCGCGCGGTCGAGGGGTCGGGAGTTTTCCGACACTGCCGCCAGCGCTTCACCGAGGCGGATGCGCAGTTTCTGGTTGACCCGGTCGAGCGAGGGAAGCACCGATGCTTCGCCGAGGCCATCGGCTGACTCGGCAAACACGGTCGCCTGGGTCTTGGGATCGACCACCTCGGCCGTCACTCGCACGCGCCCGCCGATCTCGGCGATGCTCGGCAGGATCAAGGCCCGCGCGCCATCCCGCAGGGCGATTTCCGATCCCACACTGCGGTCGACCGCAGTGGTCTCCGGATCGCGCTGCATGAGCTTGAGCGTCTCGCGCGTCTTCAGATCGGGGATCACGTTGACGTAGCGCGACTGCTCCAGCGCGATCCGAAACGCGGCTTGCAGGGAGTCGTCGAACTTGGTTTCGCCGGTGAGGTTGTGCAGGTCGCCGACCACCACCCAGTCGCGGTTCGCGAACGCGATCGCGGGCTGCGGTCGCAGCAGGTAAAACACCGGCACGAGAATCACCGCCAGCAGCAACAGCACTTCGGTGCCCAGCACGGTGGGTCGCCGCCAGAACGGTATCTCTCGATGGGCCTTGCTTGACCACGGTGGCGGCTTGAGCGGGGCGATGCCTTCTTCGCCGATCTCGAATACCGGCACCGGATCGGGCACCCCCTTGAAGGCGTAGCGTCCATGCGCAAGCCAACGCACCTTGTCGAGCTTGCTGCCCAATTCACCTTGGGCGCGGCGGGCGATGTCGTAGACCGTACCCGAGAGCAGCACTTGCCCGGGCAAGGCGAGCTGGGCAAGCCGCGCGGTCACCGGCTTGGCCATACCCTCCAGTTCGGTGCGCTTGGCGCCGCGATCGACATCGCCACTTTCGTTGTCCCAGACCACGACGTCGCCGACATGGATCCCCACGCGCGCGCTCAGCGGCAGTTGCTCCCGCGCAGACAGCTCGGCGAGCTGGCGTTGGTAGTCGAGCGCGAAGGCGACCGCCTGAATCGGCCGCTCGAACACCAGCAGAAAGCCATCGGTCTTGTCGATTTCGCGTCCGCCGTGGGTCGCCACCAGATCGCGTGCCAGGCGGTCATGGCTGCGAATCAGCGCGGCTGCAGCGCGGTCACCCAGACGCTCGATCAGTGCCGTCGAATCGGCGAGATCACACAGCACCAGCGTGCGCAGCAACGCCGTAGGCGTGGGCGCGAGCGGGGTCGTCTCGCCAAGTGCCGTCATGGCCCGGGTGGTCTCCAACGCGATTCGTCGCCGATTGTGCAACGCCTTCGCCCCGGTTGCCAGCGCGGCGGGACGCGGGCCGGGCCGGCCGCGTGCGCCTGAACGGGTGCCTAGTCGTCGGCGCGGCCGGCGTTCTCGGCCGCCATGCAGCATCCATCCCCGCCGCGACCCTTGGCTTGATACAGCGCTGCGTCGGCTTCGCTGTACCAGTTCGCCCATCCGCCTCGCGGATCACACAGCGCGCCGCCGACACTCACCGAGATTGTCAGCTCATCGCCACCGCCACTCAGGCGCAGCGATCGCACCGCATGCACGATCTGGCTGGCCCGTGCGATCAGCTCATCCTGTCCGCTCACTTGCATCAGCAGGGCGAATTCGTCCCCTCCGAGTCGGCACGGCAAGTCGGCAACTGCGGCGGCGCCCTGAACTTCGGCGGCGATCGCGCCAAGCACCTGGTCGCCCATGAGATGTCCGTGGCGGTCGTTGATTTGCTTGAAGCGGTCGATGTCAATCAGCAGCAAGGCGAGCATGCTGCCGGCAATGCGCTGTTGTTCGAGTTGATCGAGGAAGCGGTACAGGCCGCGGCGGTTGCACAGGCCGGTGAGTTCATCGGTACGCACCAACTGCTGCGCAACCGACAGTTGGGTGCGTGCGTGTTGCAGGGTGTCGAGCGTGACCATCAGGTCTTCGTTGCGCCGTTTCAGGCTCTGGATCAATTGCTGTTCGCTGGCGACCAGATAGGAAAACGAGCGGCGCATGAATTGCGCGAGCAGGGTCGGATCGCTGGCAACCAGCGCATCGAAAGCACCGCGGTCGACGATGCGCAGTGCCACCGAGCCGATTGCCACGGCATTGGCGACCCGCGTATGGCTGCCGATGAACAGCACGAGTTCACCGAAGAATTCGCGCGGCCCGATGATCTTGTCGGGCAGGCCGTCACCGAATTCCAGACGAACCTCGCCCGATTCGATCACGAACATCGCCCGGCCAAGCTCGCCGCGACGGAAGATCACGTCACCCGGCCGGATGTCGCGGCTGCTGCCGTGCCGGGCAAACAAGTCGGCCTCGGCCTCGGACAACTGGCGTGGCAGCCGCCGCACCGGCGTGGCGACGGCACTTTCGATCACGGACACGACCTTCCCCTGCTGATGTCACCCTGCATCCTAGGGCAAGCCCGATCCAGTGTCACAAGCGACACCACATTTGCCGGCGCGGGCGGCGCTGCGGCACGGCCATGCAACGGCCGTGCGCATGGGCGCACCGAGTGCATCCCGCACTGACGGATTGATGGCCTGCGCTGATGCCTTCGGCGCAGGCGCTGGCAGCGACGACCGCAGACGGGCGCCCAAGCGCCGGTCTGCGGCACGGGATCAGGCCGCGGCGAGGGTCTTTGTGGCGTGGAACTGTTCCTCTTCGGTCGAACCCTTGAGGGCCAGCGTCGAGGATTGCCCTTGGCCTATCGCCTGGGTCACGGCGTCGAAGTAGCCGGTGCCGACTTCGCGCTGATGCTTGACCGCGGTGAAGCCGCGATCGGCGGCGGCGAACTCGGCCTCCTGCAGTTCAACGAAGGCGCTCATCTGGCGACGAGCGTAACCATGAGCGAGATTGAACATGCCGTAGTTGAGCGCGTGGAAGCCTGCCAGCGTGATGAACTGGAATTTGTAGCCCATCGCCGCCAGTTCGCGCTGGAATCTGGCGATGGTTGCGTCGTCGAGGTTTTTCTTCCAGTTGAAACTCGGCGAGCAGTTGTAGGCGAGCAACTTGCCTGGGTATCGGGCATGGATGGCCTCGGCGAAGGCGCGTGCGAAGGCAAGATCGGGCTTGCCGGTTTCGCACCAGACCAGATCGGCATAGGGCGCATACGCGAGGCCGCGCGAGACGGCCTGGTCGAGGCCCTTGCGGGTGCGGAAAAAGCCCTCGACGGTACGCTCGCCGGTGGTGAAGGGGCGGTCATTCGGATCGACATCGCTGGTGACCAGGTCGGCGGCTTCGGCGTCGGTGCGCGCGACCAGCAAGGTCGGCACGCCGAGCACGTCGGCTGCCAGACGGGCGGCGTTGAGCTTTTCGACGGCCTCGCGCGTGGGCACCAGTACCTTGCCCCCCATGTGACCGCACTTCTTCACGCTCGCAAGCTGGTCCTCGAAATGCACGCCCGCTGCGCCTGCCTCGATCATCGCCTTCATCAACTCGAAGGCATTGAGCACTCCGCCGAAGCCGGCTTCCGCATCGGCGACGATTGGCTGCAGATAGTCGACGCCGTCGTCACCTTCGGCGTGGGCAATCTGGTCGGCGCGCAGCAGGGTATTGTTGATCCGGCGCACCACCGCGGGCACCGAATCGGCCGGATACAGTGACTGATCCGGATACATCTGGCCGGCGAGGTTGGCGTCGGCGGCGACCTGCCAGCCAGACAGATAGATTGCCTTGAGGCCGGCCTTGACCTGCTGCAACGCCTGATTGCCGGTGAGGGCACCCAGCGCATTGACGAAGTCCTCGCGTTGCAGCGAAGCCCAGAGCTTGTCCGCACCCAATCGGGCCAGCGAGTGTTCGATCTGCACCGTGCCGCGCAGGCGCACGACATCTTCGGCGCGGTAGTTGCGCGTGACACCGTTCCATCGCGGATTGTTGCTCCAGTCTTGCTGAATCTGTGCGGCCGTGGGAAGCGCGTTGTTCATGACATGACCTCGTGACGGTGGATAGCGATGGGGAGGTTGGCAGCCCGTGGCTGGAGCAGTCCCCGGCTGCTCCAAGGGCAATGGGGTGAGCGCCTGGATCAGTGCGCAGCGCAGTTCGCGCCGACCGCCTGGGCAGCTTCGAGTTGGTCGTAGGCGGCGAGGGTGAGGAATTGGGCGAGCTCTTCGGCGCGGGTCAGGCGGTCGAGCAGCGCCGCGGCATCGGCAACGCGGGCGCGACCGGGAATTGCCTGCGCCGACAGCCGCGCGCGCGATGCCGCGAGTTCATCGGCGAAATGGCCAAGGTGGATCGCAGCACCATCGTCGAAGCACGGTGCCCGCGCCACGTGCAGCCACTGCCAGAGTTGGGCGCGCGAGATTTCGGCGGTTGCCGCGTCTTCCATCAGATGATGAATCGGAACGCAACCCTGACCATCGAGCCAGGCGGCGAGATAGCGCAGGCAGATCTCGATGTTGGCGGCGAAACCGGCACGCGTGATGCTGCCGGCACAGGGCGCGAGCAAGACGTCGCGTTCGGCGCTGACGTCGTCCCGGCTGACATGCAGTTGGTTGGGCGTGGGCATCAGCTCGTCGAAAATCTCGCGTGCAACCGGTACGAGCGCCGGGTGTGCGACCCAGGTACCGTCGTGGCCGGCAGCGGCTTCGCGTCGTTTGTCGGCACGCACCTTGTCGAGTGCGGCCGCATGGGCCTGGGCATCCCCGTTGATCGGGATCTGCGCGGCCATGCCGCCCATCGCGAAAGCGCCGCGGCGATGGCAGGTGCGGATCAGCAGCTCCGAATAGGCCTTGAGGAAGGGCACGCTCATCACCACCTGCCCGCGCTCGGGCAAGACATGATCGGGATGCGCGCGCAGTGTCTTGATGTAGGAAAAGATGTAGTCCCAGCGCCCGCAATTGAGACCGGTCACGCGGTCGCGCAGCGCGTGGAGGATCTCGTTCATCTCGAACACCGCGGGCAGGGTCTCGATCAGCACGGTCACTTTGATCGAGCCGCTCGGCAGTCCGAGTTCGGTCTCGGCATGGCGCAGGACCGCGTCCCACAGCATGGCTTCCTCGTGGCATTCGAGCTTGGGCAGGTAGAAGTACGGACCGCGGTCGCGCGCATGCAGGGCGGCTGCGTTGTGAAAGGCAAACAAGCCGAAGTCCAGCAGCGCGCCCGCGAGCGGCTCGCCATCGATTTCGACATGGGCTTCGGGCAGGTGCCATCCGCGGGGTCGCACCATCAGCACCGCAGGGTCGGCGCCTACGCGATAGTGCTTGCCCTCGGGTGAGAGGTATTCGATTGCCCCGGCGACCGCATCGCGCAGATTGCGCTGGCCATCAAGCAGGTTGGTCAGGCTCGGAGCCGTGGAGTCCTCGAAGTCGGCCATGAACACCTTCGCACCCGAGTTGAGCGCGTTGATGATCATCTTGCGGTCGACCGGGCCGGTGATTTCGACGCGGCGATCGAGCAAGGCCGCGGGAATCGGCGCAACGCGCCAGTCGCCATCCCGGATCGCCCGGGTATCGGCGCGGAAGTCGGGGAGGACACCCGCGTCGCGTTGTGCCTGCCGCTGCCTGCGCAGATGCAGCAGCTCACGCCGGCGCGGTTCGAAGCGGCGATGCAGATCGGCAAGAAACGCGAGCGCGGGTTCGGTCAGAAGGTCCGCGTGGTCTGCGGACAGCGGCGCGCGGATCTCGATCTGCGCGGGGAGGATTCTGGATGCCGGCTGGGCCATGAGACTGTCCGTTGTGCTGTGCGGCAATCCTCGGTTGAAATTTTGGCTTTGACAAAGAAAATGATTCAATGCATATCATTGACTATTTCAATGCCATGCAACACGCTGAAAGACATGAAGAAACCTGATGCG
Organism: Dokdonella sp.; assembly: GCF_019634815.1. Taxonomy (GTDB): domain Bacteria; phylum Pseudomonadota; class Gammaproteobacteria; order Xanthomonadales; family Rhodanobacteraceae; genus Dokdonella_A. The sequence goes on from NZ_JAHCAP010000001.1 coordinate 272,590, forward strand.
TCCAGGAGCAAGCGCACCAAACGCAAGCAACGCGACACTCACAGCCACGAGAAGACGCTTGTTGCAGCGCGGTTCTATTACAAGGGCAGCCGCCTCAAGCAGCTGCGTGCGTTCTGCATGATCGTCAAGCTCGGCACGCTGTCCCGAGCGGCCGAGGCCCTGTTTCTGTCGCAACCTTCGATCAGCCTGCAGTTGCGCGCGCTGGAAGCCGAACTCGGTGTGGCCCTGATCGAGCGTCGGCGCCGGCGCGTGGCGCCGACGCGCGAGGGTCAGACCCTGTATGAACTGGCATTGCCCGTGGTCGAGGGACTTGAATCGCTGGACCGCCGCTTTCACGCGCGCTGCAAGGGTCTGGCGGGTGGCGAACTGCGCATCGCCGCGGGCGCAACGACGGGCCAATACCTGCTGCCACCCTGGATCGCCGCGTTCCGCAACCGCCATCCGGACGTCCACGTGCAAGTGCGCAGTGGCGTCGGCAGCGAAGGCATCGCCCAGTTGCGCGCCGATCAGGTCGAGCTGGCGATCGGCTCACTGATCGATGTGCCGCAGGACCTGGCCTACGAAGTCCTGCACAGCTTCGACCCGATTCTGATCATGGCCCCGGACCACCCGCTGGCGCACAAGGCGGAGTTGCGGCTCGAAGACCTCTCGGCGTTCGGACTGATCCTGCCGCCGCAGCGACAGACCACGTTCCAGCTGGTGGATCTGGTGTTTCAACAGCGCAAGGTGCCGTTCCACGTCGCGCTTGAAGTAGGCGGCTGGGAAGTGATCAAGCGCCATGTCGCTCAAGGGCTCGGCATCTCGGTGGTGCCTGGATTGTGCATGCAGGACGACGACGGGGTTCGGCTGCTCGCACGCAATGTGCGCGCCTTGTTCCCGCGCCGGAGTTACGGCGTGATCATGCGCAAGGGGCGGTTCCTGAGCACCGAGGCGCGGGCCTTTCTCGACTCGCTGCGCCCCGATCTGTTCACGCGGCGCGCCGATGGCGCCGGCACCGGCCAATCCGAGCGCTGAGCCGATCAGGAGCCCGCAACCGATGCGCGTCGGCCCAGCAGGCGGCGTGTGACGCGCGCAATGAAGCGCCACAATTTGGGCAAGGCCCAGGCCAACAGCAACAGGAACAACAGCAGGCAGATCAGGAACACCAATGGGTGCGCGAGCGCGAGCCACAGGCCAGCCAGCACGATGCCGTCTTCGCTGGCGCTGGCGGTCCAGTTGCTGAAGGGTTCGGGCGAGGTGTTGAGCAGGGCGCGCGTGCCGCCTTTGGCCAAGTGCGTCCCGCCGGTGATGAGTCCACCCAGGATCGCCGCGGCGACCTGGGCTGCGGGCGTTGCATCACCCATCGCGCCCCAGGCCAGAAAAGCGCCCGCCGGAATGCGGATGAAGGTGTGCAGCGCGTCCCAGAATGAGTCGAAAGCGGGCACCTTGTCGGCGACGAACTCCCCGACCGTCATCACCGCTGCCGCTGTCAGAACCCAAGGGTGCTGCAGTACTTCGAGCGCAGGCGGCAGATCGAGGTAGCCGAAATGGCCGAGCAGGCCGACGATCAGGAGCGTGGCGTAAAGGCGAATGCCGCTGGCCCAGGCCAGGGCCCCGGTCAAGGCCAGTTCGGACAGGCCGCTCATTGCCCACCGCTGGCTTTGCCGCTGATCGGCGATCGGCGGCGGTTCGCTGCAAGGAACGTTTCTGCTAACTTGGGCAGCGCTTTCGAGTCGACACGGTGAAACATGCTGCGCTGGATCCTGCTCGGGCTGAGCCTAGTGTGCCTTGTGGTTGCGCTCACCACCAAGAGCGCGTTTGCGCTGGGCATCGTGATGCTGGTGGGCTTGGTGGCCGTATGTGGCTTCATCTTTTCCCTGCTTTCCGACCGTGTTTCCTCGGTATTGCGCCCGGAAACATCGATGGCTTCGAGTGAGCATCTCGCCGCACTGGCCGCGCGCAGCAAAACCAGGCAGGACGCTCGGCCCAATCCTGCGGCGCCGGCGCTGAACCCGCCCGAATCGCCGACGCAGGCGCCCTGAGTCGCCATTGGGCCTGATTGCCGGTCCGTGTGTTCATGGCTGCGGCCACCCCACCGACCCTTGACGTTGCGCGCGCTGATGCGTGCTCCCGACGGAATGGGCACACGGCGGGGATCTTCGGGCGGCACGCGTTGCCGCCACTGGCGCAGGATGAGATTCACCTTTGGCGGCTGGGCGTCGGCGCGCTTGAGGTCAGGCCGCAACCGCAAGGCAGCACGGCGCTCCTGCGCGAGCTGCTTTCCGGCTATGCCGGTACCGATGCCTTCGTCATCGAGCGTGATGCGCACGGAAAACCCCGGGCACCGGCCTTGGGTGGACTCGAGTTCAACCTCAGCCATTGCCGCAACGTGCTGGTGATCGCGGTCACGCGTGAGCAAAGCCTCGGGGTCGACATCGAAACCCCGCAGCGGCGTGTCCGGTCCGCGGCGTTGGCACAGCGCTTCTTCACTCGCGCAGAAGCCACGGCACTCGCAGCGTTGGATGAGGCGGTGCGCGCGGCTGCCTTCGTGCGCCTGTGGACACACAAGGAAGCCGTACTCAAGGCCATCGGCTCAGGCCTTTCATTTGGCCTCGCCCGGCTTGAGTTCAGGCTCGACGCTGCGGGCGAGGTTTGCCTGCTCGAATCCATCGCCGCCGAGGCCGGCCTGGCAAAGGACTGGCGCCTTCATCGATTCGAACCCTGCCCTGGTTTCGTTGGATGTCTGGCATGGCGGGGACCCCCACGCCGTGTGCGGCATCTGCCTGCGGTGGATTGAATTCGATGCGACGAACGGTGGCGGTCGATCGTCCTGTTCCCATCATGGCCGATGGCAGCATTCCAGACGTGCGCGCAGGAGTGACCCGCAGCGACTTCGCGCAGCACCTCGACGAACGGACCTTGCGAGGCGCACGCAATGGCGACCGCAGCGCATTCGCAGCAATCTATGATCGATTCGGGCCCGCTTGCTACAACTTGGCGCTGCGTATCCTCGGCGAGCCGGCGGCGGCGCAGGACATCGTGCACGAAGTGTTTGTGCGTCTGCTCACCGGCTTGCGCGGTTTCCGTGGCGACGCACCGTTTGGTGCCTGGCTCAAGCGCATGGTCACCAATGCGACGATCGACACCTTGCGCAGTCGCCAGCGCCTTGTGGACACCGGCGATGAGCTGCTGGAGCGGGTTGGCGAGGCGGCCGAGATGGCGCAGCAACGCGCCGACGTCTGGGCATTGCTGATGAAGTTGCCGCCGCGGGTGCGAGCGATCGTCGTGCTGCACGAAGTGGAGGGTTATACGCACAGGGAATTGGCCGAGCTGTTCGGCCAGAGTGAAAGTTATTCCAAATCGATCCTGTCGCGGGCGCTGTCGGTTTTGCAGAAGGGCTTGCACGAGGAAGCTGGAGATTCAGATGCAGGCGCATGATCGTGGTCACGTTTCGGATTCTTGCTTGAAGCTGCCGCAATTCGCGCCGGACCCAGGCTTGCGCGCGCGGGTGCTCGCTGCCCATGAGCGTCACTGGCGGCGCCGGCGAATGTGGCGGATCGCGCGCATGGGTGGTCTGGCGGCTTCGGTTGCCGCGGTCGCGCTGCTGCTGCAGGCACACTGGCGTTCTGCGGGTGGGCCGGTGTCGATGGCCCTGGACACCAGCCCTTTGGCTTTGTCGCAGGCGCTGGAGCAGGAATGGTTCGAGGCTGACGCCACTTCACTGGCGCCGGGCAGCGCGTCTCGTATGCGTGCCATTGATGCGCAACTCCAGGCCGCCTATGACCGGCATGCGGATGCGGCGCAACTCTCAGCCTTGTGGACGCAACGCAATGCGGCCTTGCGCGGATTGATCCGGGCCGCGCGCCATGACGGTGCCGTTGCGAGCGAGCCGCGTGCCACGCGTATCTGAGATTCCGAGGTGAGGGCAATGAGGTCGAATTTCCGCACGATGATTTGCTTGCTGCCGATGCATGCCGTGCTCGGCGTGCTGGCGTGCTGCGCATTGGGTACCCGCGCGATGGCGCAGACAACCGCCGCGTCGGCTTCCGCTGCGCGGGAACCCGGACTGGAGCAACTGGGCGATGAATTGCGGTCCGCCATCTCGGCGCTCGCGGATGCGGGCGCATTCGGCGCGGTGAGGCTCGAGGATCTCCATCTGGACCTGCGGATTCCCGCGCACCGAATGAACGATCTGGGGCTCGTCGTTGACAGTGCCTATCCCGCGCAGGATGGCGTGCTGGTGCTCGGTGTCACGCCTGGGTTGCAGGCCGGGAAGATGGGCGTGCGCGCGGGTGATCGAATCGTCGCGATCAACACGGTTTCGTTGTCTGGTGGCGACCAGGCGGTCGCGCGCCTGCGCGAAGTGGTCGCGGGGCTGCCCGACCGTGCAGCCATCGCGCTCACGGTATCGCGGGGCGGCCAGCCCCTTGAGCTGAAGGGTGCGGTGAGCAGCCGACGCCTGCCTGCGATGCGCCTGCAGGTGGGCGAGGCCCCCACCACAGCGGATGCCACGGCAAGGCCTGCAGCCGGTTGCGGTCGGATCAGCGATTTCGATGTCGCTCCGCGCCAGCGCCAGTTGCACGCGGCGCGGGTGCTGACGATCGACGGCCAGCTTGCTGGGCCGAGCGATTCGCATGTCTTCCGTGTCGGCGCGGGTTCGCACACGCTCGAGGTCGGGGAACGGATTGATCCGAAATATCTGCCGTTCAACGACCGTCAGCGCCAAGCGGGTGAACGCGGGCATGCGGGCAAGAAGCTCGAGGTCGTGGTTGCACCAAACACGACCTTGATGATTGCGGCGCGCCTGATTCCGGCGAAACTTGGCGACTGGCGCGGTGGGGCCTACTGGGAACCGGTGATGTGGAAGAGTAGCGAAGAAGCCTGTCCTTAGCGTTCTGGCCTGCCAGAGCGTGAACGACATCGGTCGAGCTTCGCCAAGATCGATGCCGCCGTGGTGGTCCAACGGAGCGGCTGGCAGCGGGCGTTGCCGTTCCGTACGAGGCGATCCATTCGCTTGGCGAGTTGTCCCATGCTTTTGAAAGAACAGCGGCGGATGGCCTTTTTGGTGATGCGGCCGAAGGAGCGCTTATCCTGATGCGGTTCGATGGGTGTTCCCGGGTGGCAATTCGCGTCGCGACATCGCCTGGGAAAATTGCGGCAAGCAACTGCGGTGTTGATTGCGTGTGGTTGCGGGAGATGACATCGGATGCAGTGGGCAAGGGATGCGGCGCGTGTCTTTCGGCAAGGGTCGCATCGACACGCTGGCATGCTTGCGCGATGATCGACGCATGACCGCGCTCAGTGTCAACGTCAACAAGATCGCCGTGCTGCGCAATTCGCGCGGCCATTTTCTGCCGGATCCGCTGACGGCTGCGCAGGTTGCGATCGCCGCAGGCTGCCACGGCATTACCGTGCATCCGCGCCCGGATGAGCGGCATATCCGCGCGGACGATGTCATGCGCATCGCCGCGGCGTTGCCCGATACGATCGAATTCAACATCGAGGGCAATCCCTTTGCGCATGCGCGGGGTGGCTATCCCGGTTTGCTCGAACTGGTCCGCGCCAGTCGCCCGGCGCAAGTAACCCTGGTACCCGATGGCGATGGCCAGCTCACCTCGGATCATGGTTTCGATTTGGTGCGGGACGCCGAGCGCTTGGCGCCTTTGGTACGCGAGTTCAAGGCGCTGGGGTCGCGGGTGAGCCTGTTCGTCGATCCCGATGTACGCGATATCGGGAGGGCTGCGGACATTGGCGCAGACCGGATCGAGATCTACACCGAAGCATTCGCGCGCGCGTTTGCGGCGGGTGACTCACGCAAGGCACTGGCCGACTGCGTGCGCACCGCCGAGCAGGCGCTCGCGGCCGGATTGGGCGTGAATGCGGGCCACGATCTCGACCAGCGCAATCTCGTCGCGCTGATCGCCGCGATTCCGTTCCTCGCCGAAGTATCGATCGGCCATGCCCTGATCAGCGAAGCCTTGTACGCGGGCCTTGCTTCGACCGTGGCTGCCTATCTTGCTGCGCTGGCGCAAGCAGGTCGCACAGCCAAGCGCTGAGCGGCGCGAGCTTGATTGCGGCGGCAAGCCGTCGAGACTGCTCGGGTCAAGGCGTTGCAGTTCCTTCGATACGAATGGATTCCAGCCCGCTCGACTGTGCAATGCCGAGTGCCGCTGCGACCGCTTCGTAGCGTGTCTCGCGATCGGAATGGATTTCGAGCACGGGTGGCGGGGCTTGCTGTGCCCAGACCGAGAGCGTCTTGCCAAGTGCACTGCGGTTCACGGCGTGACCATCGAGGAACAATTCACCGGTTGAGAGGATCGAAAGCGTCGCCGTACGCGGTGACGGCGCGGCTTGACCACCTGCCAGCGGCAGCGGGAGTTTCTTCATCGTCAGCGGCGCCGCGATCATCAGGATCACGACCAACGCAAGCAGGACGTCGATCAAGGGCGTGACATTGATTTCGGCATGCGCGTGCGCGGCTTGGAAGCGAAGGCTGGAGCTCATCGTCGTTCTCCCGTGAGTTGCCCGGCGATCTCAGGCTACGCCTGTCCAGCGAACATGCGCAAGCCGGCCGCAAACAAGAACGGCGCCGCGGGTGAGGCGGCGCCGTCCTGAACTTGCGATTGCGCTTCGACCTTACTGGTCGTTCGCCCCGGTCGTCATGAAGCCGAGCTTGACCATGCCTGCGCTCTTGGCTTCGGCCATCACGGTGGCGATCTTCTGCCATTGGGTCGGCTTGTCGGCCCGGATCTGCAATTCCGGCTGCGGGCTCTTCTGCGCCGCAACGCGCAACTGGGCCTGCAGGATCGCATCCGTCACCGGCTCGTCGTTCCAGTACAAATCTCCGTTTTCCTTGATCGCAAGATCAATGGGTTCCGGTGGGTTGTCCTGCTGGACGTTCGGATTGGCCTGCGGCAGGTCGATCCGGATCTTGTGCGACATCAAGGGCGCCGTGATCATGAAGATGATCAGCAGCACCAGCATCACGTCGACGAGCGGCGTGACGTTGATTTCCGCCATCGGGCCACCGCCCGAACCACCCGCGCTCATGCCCATGGCTTACTTCCTCGCTGCGACCGGTGCGACGCCGGCTTCGACACGCGAACCGGTGGCAAAGAAGTCGTGCAGGTCATGTGCGAATTCGTCGAAGCGCGCATAGATGATGCGGTTCTGACGCACGTAGAAGTTGTAACCGAGCACGGCCGGAATCGCCACGAACAGACCAAACGCGGTCATGATCAAGGCTTCGCCCACCGGACCAGCCACCGCTTCCATCGAGGCGTTGCCCGAGGCGGCGATCTTGATCAGGGCGTGGTAAATGCCCCACACGGTGCCGAGCAGACCGACGAATGGTGCCGAGGAACCGACCGTGGCAAGCAGGGTCATGCCGCCTTCCAAGCGCAGGCTCTCGCGGGCGACCGCCTGGCGCAGGGCGCGATCGATGAACTCGGAACGGTTGAGGGCCTCGACCAGTCGGCTGCCCTCGTTGCGCTGGTGGTGCGCGGCGGCTTGCGCGGCGTCGAGCGCGATCTTCGAGAACGGTTCGCTGCGCGGCTGATCCTCGAGGAAGCGCACGGCATCCTGCGCCGAAGGCGTGTCCCAGAACGTGCCAATGACCTTTTCCATGCGCGCCCGGATCATGCTGTTACGCAGGAAGTTGGCGACAATGAAGTAGATCGAGCCGATCGACATCACGACCAGCGTGACAAACACGATCCAGCCGAGGACGTCGAAATTGTGGATGAGGTCGCTGAACCCCATCTGGCTCATGGCGGCGGCGTTGCCGCCACTGCCGGGAACGACAGCAGGCTGAGCCGCTGCGGTTGACTGAGAGGCATCTTGCTGCATGGCTCTACCCTACTCGTTCAAGTTGAAGTCAATCGGAACCAAGGCATAACCCTGCGCGGGCTTGCCACCCTTAGAACCCGGATTGAACTTCCAGGTCTTCACTGCTTCGATCGCGGCCTGGTCAAGCAAGCGGGATCCGCTGCTCTTCTGGACCGTGACTTCCACTGCACTACCGTCTTCACCCACCAGCACCCTGAGGATCACCTTGCCTTGCTGGCGCTGGCGCAACGCCTGCGGCGGATACCGCGGCGGACGCATCTTACGGTAGCTGATGTTTTCGCTCGGTGCGATGTCGGCCGGCGGTGGCGGCGGTGCCGGTGGAGCCGGCGGCGGTGCCGGAACCGACATCGGCGTTTGCTCTTCGACGATCGGCGGAGCCGGTGGCGGCGGCGGCGCCTTCGGCGGCGGCTGCACCTTCTCGATGATCTTCGGCGGCGGCTTCTTCGGAGGCTCCGGCGGCGGCGGTGGTGGTGGTGGTGGTGGTGGTGGCGGCTCGATGAACTCGACCATCACCTTCTTGTCGACGGTCTTGTCCTTGCTCGGCGGCGGCGCGACGGGCGCCATGATCATGGCGAACGCAAAGGCGTGCAACGCGAATGCACTGCTGAACGCGGTCACGCGCTGCCAGCTGAACTGCTTGCCGCCAGATTGGGAATGATCTGCCATCAGAGATTGACCAACGAGATTATGTCTGTGCGGCCGCCCAAGCGCTGCTCGACTTCGACCCGTCGAAGCCGCAGCGAAAGAACGCGAGTCCGACACGGTACAACACCGCATGCCGGTCCGACAAGCGCCCGGGCGGGCTTCCCGGCCCGTTGACGCTTCTTTTCGTTCTCACGAGACGCGCCAATGGTTCCATTCGCAAGCATGGCAACGCAGCCCAGTGGGTTCAGGGGTTATTTTTTCTTGCCGGCGTGAATCTTGGCGCCCTTCTTGACAGCCTGTAGCCGTTGGTCGGCCATCGTCTTGGCGCTCGGAAAGGAAGCCGCTTTTTGCCAGTCCGCGGTTGCGGCCGCGGTTTGCCCGAGGTCGTTCTGGGCATCGCCGCGCAGCAGGTAGGCCTCGCCTTCCTGACGCAATCCACCCTTGCTGATCGCCTGACTCAGCGAGTCGACGGCAGCCTTCGAATTGCCGGCATAGAACTGCAGGTAGCCGAGCTGGTATTGGACGTTGCCGTCCTTGGCCAGTGGTGCGGCCTTGCCATAGGCGTCAAGCGCACAGGGATCGTCTTCGGCCTGCATGCACAGGTCGCCGAGCAACTTGTAGTTTTCGAGATCGCCTTTCAGGACGTTGTTGGCGAGGCCTTCCTTGATGATGGCAGCACCATCCTTGGGCTTATCGGCCATCGAATACAACTTGGCCAGCTGTGAATAGTCATCGGCGGTGTTGAACAAGCCGTCGGCCTTGGCCTTCGCCAACACCTGCAGTGCCTGATCGGGCTTCTCGCCCTGGATGTAGACCTGGGCAAGCTGGTTGATCAGCTTCTTGTTGTTCGGGTCCTTCGCCAGCATGCCCTGCACGACCTTGGCGGCCTCGTCGTACTGATCGAGTTCGAAGTAGCTCGCCATGAGGATCTGCGACCAGCTGTCGTTGGGCTTTTCTGCCGTCGCGATCGCCTGCTTCATGTTGTCAATCGCCGGCTGAAACTTGTCGAGGCGATAGTAGGCATTGGCCTTGAGCGCAAGTTCATCGGCGTTCTGCGAGCCGGTCAACTTTTCCCATTGCTCGAGGCTTGCGAGCGAGTCTTCGTATTTTTCGCTCTGCAGCTGCATCTGGGCGAGACGATAGAGCAGACTGAACTGCGACTTGTTGGGCAGCGCATCGAGTGCCAGGGCCTTCTTGTAGCCGTCGATCGCTTCGTCGGACTTGTCCGCATTCCATGCGATCGTGCCCAGCAATTCATTGGCGAACGCCTTGGCGTAGGGGCTGGCCTTGCCCGAAGCAAGCACCTTTTCCGCATAGGGCCGGGCTTCGCTGTCCTTGCCGTCATTGAGCAAGTCCGCGGCCTTGTTGAGCGCGGTCTGCTCACTCGAACCGAGCGAAACCTTGGGTTCCTTGCGAGTCGCGTGCGGGTAAGCGTCGACGTCCTTTTTCGCGTCACGGGCAAAGGTGGCGGTCGAGAACGCCAAGCCGATTGCGCACAATGCCATCAGGAAACCATTCACGCGTTTCATGCGATTACCCCATAAGTACGAAAACTGTCGTTTGTATCGCTTGGTGAGTGGGCGAGCGTAGCGCTTCGACGGTGGCGCATACAAGCAAGCCTCGCCGTTGGATTGCATTTGGTGCGATGCGCAAAAGGCCGTTCAGACGTCCAAATTGGCGACCCGCAGTGCATTCTGCTCGATGAAGTCGCGCCGTGGCTCGACCACGTCGCCCATCAAGGTGGAGAAGATCTGGTCGGCGGCGATCGCATCCTCGATGCGCACCTGAAGCAGCCGGCGCGTATCGGGGTTTACCGTGGTATCCCACAGTTGTTCCGGGTTCATTTCACCCAGGCCCTTGAAGCGCTGGATCGTGCGGCCGCGCTTGGCTTCATCCATCAGCCAGTCGAAGACCTGTCCAAAACCGGTGACGCCGCGACTCTTTCCGCCGCGCCGCACCTGCGCACCCGGCTGGATCAGTGTGGCCGTTTGGCTGGCGGCGTCGCGGATAGGCTTGAACTCGACTGATGCGAACAGGCTCGAAGGCAGCACCTGGGTATGACGCAAGCCGTGCTGGTCTCGATCGACGACCAAGGCGGCAGGGTGATCGTTCTGCGCCGGCTGGACGCGCAGTTGGTAGCGCGGTCGTCCCAATCCGGTTGCCGCGAGTGATGCACCGATGCGCGCCAGCCAGGCTGCCTGTTCGGTCGCGTCACTCCAGGTCGAGGCTTCCTGCGGCGCATCCAGCAAGGCTCGCAACAAACCTTCGTCGAAGCGGAACGCCATCCGTTCGATCTGGTCGAGCGCGGCGCGCCAGGTGAGCATCAGCGCTTCGAGGCCCGCACCGTTCACCGCCGGCACGTCGGGCGCGTAGACCAGTTCGGCGCCGTCGACTGCACTGGAAATCAGATACTGATTGAGTGCCGCATCATCCTTGAGATAGAGCTCCTGCTTGCCCTGCTTGAGTTTGTAGAGCGGCGGAAGCCCGATGTAGACATGGCCGCGCTCGATCAGGGCCGGCATCTGCCGATAGAAAAAGGTCAGCAACAAGGTGCGAATGTGTGAGCCATCGACATCGGCATCCGTCATGATGATGATGCTGTGGTAACGCAGTTTGTCGGGATTGAATTCATCCTTTCCGATCCCGGTGCCGAGCGCAGTGATCAAGGTGCCCACTTCGGCAGAGCCGAGCATGCGGTCGAAACGCGCCCGCTCGACATTCAGGATCTTGCCTTTGAGCGGAAGAATCGCCTGATTCTTGCGGTTGCGGCCCTGCTTGGCCGAGCCACCGGCTGAATCGCCCTCGACGATGAAGAGCTCCGAAAGGGCCGGGTCGCGTTCCTGGCAATCGGCGAGCTTGCCGGGCAAGCCCGCGATATCCAGCGCACCCTTGCGCCGCGTCATTTCGCGCGCCTTGCGTGCCGCTTCGCGCGCGCGCGCGGCGTCGACGACCTTGGCGGCGATCATGCGTGCTTCGTTGGGGTGCTCGAGCAGGAATTCGCCGAACTTTTCGTTGACGATCGCCTCGACGATGCCCTTGACCTCACTGGAAACCAGTTTGTCCTTGGTCTGCGAGGAGAACTTCGGATCGGGCACCTTGACCGACAGCACCGCGATCAAGCCTTCGCGCATATCGTCACCGGAAAGCGCAACCTTGGCCGTCTTCTGGATGCCGGCAGATTCGATGTAGTTCGACAGCGTACGCGTCAGCGCGGCTCTGAAACCGGCGAGATGGGTGCCGCCATCTCGCTGCGGAATGTTGTTGGTGAAGCAGAACGTGGTTTCCTGGTAGGCGTCGGTCCATTGCATGGCCAGATCAACCGTGGTGCCCTCGTGTTGCGCGGTAATGCTTATCACTTGCGCATGGAGCGGGGTCTTCAGCTGGGACAAGTGTTCGACGAAGGACCGGATACCCCCCTCATATTCAAACAGGTCACGCTTGTCGCTGCGCTCATCGATCAGTTCGATCTTTACGCCGGAATTGAGAAACGACAGCTCGCGCAGGCGCTTGGCGAGCACGTCGTAATGGAATTCGGTTTGCGAAAACGTGGCTGGGCTCGGGTGGAAACGGACCAGCGTTCCGCGCTTGCTGGTTGTGCCGACGACCCTGAGCGGGTACTGCGGCTCGCCATTTGCGTACTCCTGCTGGTGGACTTTGCCATCGCGATAGATCGTCAGCTCGAGGTGATCCGACAAGGCATTGACCACCGAGACGCCGACACCGTGCAGGCCGCCTGAAACCTTGTAGCTGTTGTCGTCGAACTTGCCACCAGCATGCAGCACGGTCATCACGACCTCGGCTGCGGAGCGCCCTTCCTCGGCCTGGATGCCAACCGGGATGCCGCGCCCATTGTCGAGCACGCTGACCGAACCGTCGCCGTGGATCGTGACCACGACATGGTCGCAATAACCCGCCAAAGCTTCGTCGATCGAGTTGTCGACGACCTCGAAAACCATGTGGTGCAGGCCCGTGCCGTCATCGGTATCACCGATGTACATGCCGGGCCGCTTGCGGACCGCTTCCAGGCCTTTCAAAACCTTGATTTTGCTGGAATCGTACTGGTCGGTCATGCTTGCTCCTAGCGCCCGCCGGTGGCGAGCGGCCCAATTCTTCGATTATAGCAGCCGCTGTACCTTGGCTTGTTCCACGTGGAACCGGGTGATCGCGCCTGAAAACCCGGCGTGGTCAGGCGTCCACTCCGTGGCTGTCGCCAGAACCTGCGCGCCACAAGCCACGATCATCTCGATCACCCTGCCCAGGTGCTCGCGATCGATTTCGGAGGCGAGATCATCCAGGCACAACACCGGCATCTCGCCATGACTGGCTCTGAAGCAAAACGCTTGCGCCATGAGCAGGGAAAAAGCCGCAAGCTTCTCCTGCCCCCGGGACAGGTGCTCCCTTCGCGGGGCAGCGGCAAAGCCGAGCGACCAGTCTGCGCGATGGGGGCCGCGCGTGGTGTGCCCCCTCTCACGATCCCTGCCCAGCGTCGTCACCAGCTCGCCCGCCAGTGGCTGCTCCGGGTCGTGCCCAGACTGAAAGCTCAGACGTGGTACACCCAGTTCGGGCAAGAGTCGCTCCAGCAAAGGCAGCGCTTGGCCGACAAAGCGGTCGAAATACCGTGCACGCATCGCCGACAACGGTTCGCCCCATCGAGCCAGTTCCGCATTCCAAACCGGCAATTCCGCTTCCCCCGAACCACCGCGCAACAAGGCATTCCGTTGGCGCAAAGCGCGTTGGTAGCGAGACCAGGTCGACAAGAACTCCGGTTCCACGTGGAACACGCCCCAGTCGAGAAAACGTCGGCGCTCGTTGGCGCCACCGCTCAGCAAGGCATGGGAGCCAGGTTCGAAACACAGGACCGCGGAATGCCGCATGAGCTCGCCGACCGTGCATGGCTGGCCACCGACCCGCGCTTCGAGACGACCCTTTATCCTTCCGATGGCAAGCCCGCGGTGATGGCGCCCGCGGCGCTGTTCGCTGTGTATCGTGTAGCCTTCACTGCCCTCTCGCACCAGCGCGTCGCGGGTGCCAGCGCGGAAGGATTGACCATGCGACAACAGGTAGGCCGCCTCCAGAATGGTCGTCTTCCCCGCGCCGTTCGCACCCACGAACAGGTTCCAGCCGGATTCAAGCGACAGCTCGACCGACTCGAACAGGCGCAGATCCGTGATCCGCAACGAAACCAGTTCCACGGTGGCGTGCTGTCGCGATGATCCGACTCAGAGCCGCAGCGGCATGACCACGTGCCGCGTGTCATCGGCATCTGGCTTGCGCAGCAGACAGCTGGATTGGCCGTCGCGCAGGCACAACAGGACTTCATCGGATTCGATGGCACCGAGCGCATCGAGCAGATAATTCACGTTGAAGCCGACGTTGAGTTCGGACACCCCGGTGCGCGCCTCGATCTCCTCGATCGCCTCTTCCTGCTCGGGATTGTGTGCAACGATCCGCAATTTGTTGGGCGAGACTTCGAGTTTCACGCCCCGATACTTCTCGTTGGACAGAATCGCGGCGCGTTGCAGGGCCTCGCGCATTTCGCCGCGCTGCACCCGCACTTCCTTGTCGGCACCGATCGGTATGACGGCTTCATAGTCAGGAAAACGGCCATCGACAAGTTTCGACGTGAAGGTCACGCCCTCGCGGCGGACGCGCAAGTGGTTGCGGGCAAATTCCAGTTCCACCGTGGCGTCTCCGGATTCGAACAGGCCTTGCAGCTCGTTGATGCCCTTGCGTGGAACGATCACGTGTCGCGGCGAACTCACCTTGCCCTGCAGCTTCGCTTCGCTCATGGCCAGACGGTGCCCGTCCGTCGCCACACAGCGCAAGCTGTTCTCGCGCAAGTCGAACAACATGCCATTGAGGTAGTACCGCACATCCTGATTCGCCATCGCAAACGAAGTGCGCGACATCAGTTCCTTGAGCGTTGCCTCAGGCAGGCTGACGCGCTCAACCAGTTCGATGGAGTCAACCGTCGGGAATTCGCTCGCGGGCAAAGTCGCCAGGGTGTAACGCCCGCGCCCGGCATTGACGGTGACACGCTCACCATTGCGCTCCACCTTGATCCGGCAGCCATCAGGCAAGGCCCGGCAGATGTCGAAAAGCTTGCGCGCCGGCACGGTGACTTCCCCTGCGACCAGATCATCGGCAGTCGTTTGTGCGCACATTTCCACTTCAAGATCAGTTGCCGTCAGCGTCACGCCGTTGGCATCGACGACCAGCAGGAGATTGGCGAGCACCGGCAAGGTATGCCTGCGCTCGACAACCCCGACCACTTGTTGCAGCCGCTTGAGTAGCGTTTCCCGTTGGATGCTGAAGCGCATGGCCTGTCGTCCTGTCTTTGTCTTGTTGTGGAACGATATTGGTTGTTGGGCCTGTGAATTATGGAACTGGCCGATTATCTACATATAAATCAATGCGTTACGGTGTCGCGCGCAAAGAGCAACGGCGCAGCTTTCCTGTGCGTAAATGGTGCATAACTCTTTTGCACCGATCTGTCCACAGGTTCTACCTGTTTGTTCAACAGGGCTCAGCCGGTGAGTTGTCGAAGCAGTTTGTCCCAATCCTGCCGCAATTTGCCATCCGTCTCGCGCAGGTCGCGTACAGTTCGGCAGGCATGCAGTACGGTCGTGTGATCGCGCCCCCCGAAGGCATCCCCGATCTCCGGCAGGCTGTGCTCGGTGAGTTCCTTGGCCAAAGTCATGGCGATCTGCCGCGGGCGCGCAATCGAACGGCTGCGGCGCTTGGAGAGCAGGTCGACCATGCGCATCTGGTAGTAGTCTGCCACGACCTTCTGGATGTTGGGGATGCTGATCGCCTGGGCGTGAACCGTCAGCAGATCCCGCAAGGTTTCCTGCGCAAATTCCTGACTGATCGGTTTGCCAACGAAATGCGCGCGAGCCACCAAGGTGTTGAGTGCCCCTTCCAGATCGCGCACGTTCGAGCGCATGCGCCGCGCGATCAGCACGGCCACATCCTCGGGCAGTTCCACGCCCTTGGCTTGCGCCTTGGCCAGCACGATAGCCGCGCGTGTCTCGAAATCCGGCGGCTCGATCGCTACCGACAAGCCCCAACCCAGGCGCGACTTGAGTCTGGGCTCGAGCTTGTCGACTTCCTTGGGGTAACGGTCGCAAGTCAGGATGATCTGCTGCTTGCCTTCGAACAGCGCATTGAAGGTATGAAAGAACTCTTCCTGGGTGGTGTCCTTGCCGGCGAAAAACTGGATGTCGTCGATCAGCAGGGCGTCAACCGAGCGAAAGCGTCGCTTGAACTCGTCCATGTTCTTTTGCTGCAAGGCGCGCACCATGCCGCTGACGAATTGCTCTGACCGCAGATAAAGAATCTTCACCTCCGGCTTGTTCGCGCGCATGAGATTGCCGGCCGCATGCATCAAGTGGGTCTTGCCCAGTCCCGTGCCGCCATAGAGCAGCAAAGGGTTGTAGGCCAAACCCGGATTCTGGGCGACCTGCATCGCTGCGGCCTTGCCGAGCTGGTTGGATTTGCCCTCGATGAAGGTTTCGAAGGTGTAGCTCGCATCGATGTTCGACTCGGCCGGCCGCTCGCCGGCGCGCGCGCGCGCCACTGTCTTGCCCGGCGGACTGGCGCGCGTGCCCAGCCGAACGTCGACCGACATTGCAGTTTGCGCGTAGTGCGCCACAACCTGTTCGATTGCAGGCAGGAACCGTTCGCGAATGGTATCGAGCGTGTAGGGATTGGGCGCCCACAAAGTCAAGGATTCCGCGTCCTCGCTGGCCTGCAAGGGCGCCAGATAGGTGTGGATATCGTCAGCGCTGAATTGGCTTTCCAGACGGGAAAGGCAACGGGGCCAAAGCTCACTCATGTCGACACGGGGCACTCGGAAGAAGGCCGCGCGATCGCGCCGGCCCGGTCTTGCAGCATACCAGCGTGGACAAGCGCCGGAGAGAAGACAGACCGCGCGGCGCGCAAGCCATCGGCACTCACCGGATCGAGCGCGGTGCGCCACGCAAGCGCCGCCGCAGACGGCCGGGTCGGAACCGACCAGGTCAGCGCAAGGGCGCGCCCAGCGCCGCGGCCATCGCCGCCACCGCGCGCATCTGCACGCCATCACGCGTGTCGTACGTGACCCCGCTGTAACCCCACCAATCCCAACATCCCTTCGGGTTGAGTGGCGCAAGGCTGGCGCGAGTCTGCGGGTAGAGAACGACCACGGAGTAGATATCGGCCCAACGGTTGTAGCCCGTATCGCGCACGAATTTTTCGCCCAGCGTGTCCGCATTCTGCTGGCAACCGTGCAAGGCGATGTGCAAACCGCAGCGTTCGCCCCTCGCGCAGGCATCGGGGACGTAGACATAGCCCTCGCCGGCGAGGAAGGCATCACCCTCACCTTGATAGCCACGCTGGTCGAAGCGGAGCAGTTTCCCGTGCGCAACATCCGCCGGACGCGGCGGCTTGCCCAACAAGCTGGCGAAGATCTCGGCCGCGGCATCGAAACCACAACGCCCGATGTATGGCGCAGCGCTCACCTCGCAGGCCGAGCCCGCATCGAGGGTTGGAAAGGTGTGGCTGAAGGAACGTGTGAGGTCCTCGCTGAGCTTGGCTTCAGGCGCGATCTTGCGATACAGCGCCACGCTGGCCGTGCTCAGTGATTGCGCCACCGTCAGGTCGCCCTTGCCGTGCAGGACGAGTACGCGGTCACCCACCAAACCGCGCAGCGGTGCGATCTGTCCGGCGGCAGCAGCATCCTTGGCCGCCGCGGCCAGAACGTCCACATCAGGACCCTTGTCCGCGGTGGGCGCCATGCATTGCGCCAGCGCGATCGAGAGCGAGCCCTGCGCGCAGTGCCAGGGACCGCCGGCAAGAAAAGCCGCGCCGGCGACATGGTCGGAATAGGCCAGATGCAACTGCTGCGCCATGTAGGCGCCCGAGGATATCCCCGAAATCGTGGTCCGGGTCGGGTCAAGCTTGAGTTGCGGCAGCCGCGCTTCATTGGCGAACGCGCAGAGCGGAGCCAAACCGAGCAACAGGGCAAGAACGGAAACACGCATGCCGGAACTCCTGGGTGCTCGGGTCGGGACGGAAAAAGTGCAAGTCATCATTGCTTGGCGACCATCATGCCTTGCGGCGGATTGCGACCAAGCGAAACCACCGCGTTTGCAGACAGGGCATTCACAACTAGCCGCGGCGCCAGCCGTCAACCGCACTCCGGCGGCGCCGCAATCAGGCGCCGTCAGAAACTGTAGCGCGCCGAAACGTAATAGTTGCGCGGCCAGCCGAAGTAGGCGGTCTGGATGTTGCCCACGCTCGAGAACTCCTGGCCATCGGTCTTGTAGACCTTGTCGGTGAGGTTGCGCACACCGGCGCGGACCTGCCAATGGCCGTCGGCGGAATCAAACACCCCAAACAACCCGACCACGGCAAAGGAAGGCTGCATGAGTCCAGGACGGTTGTCCACGCTGAGCCAGGTGTCATCACGCCAGGACACATCGCCGCCGACCGTGATCGCCGCGCCGCTGCCGAAATTGAAGCTCTGCGCCAGCGCGACACGGGCGGTCAGCCTGGGCGAGAAGGGCACGTGGTCATGCAGGGTGGCCAGGCTCGGGAACATCTGCACGCGGGGATCGACGAACTTGTCATAGCGCGCATTGAGCCAAGCCAGTTGTCCGGAAAGGCGCGTGCCTTCACCGAGCAAGGCCGCTCCCTCGATTTCGATGCCATCCATCTTCAGGCTGGCCGCGTTGAGCACGGGGAAGGAGAACACCGGGTTGGCCGGGTCGCCACTGACCGACGACACGCGCGCTTGGAAATCCCGGTAGTTGCTGTGGAACGCGGCGAGGTTGGCCTGCATGCGGTTGTCGGCTGAACGCATCTTCAGGCCCAGCTCGTAGGTCCACACGTATTCCGGGTTGAACACCGGGTCGGCCGCTTCACCCGGTGAGTTGGCGCGACCATTGAAACCACCGGACTTGAAGCCGCGGTTGGCTGAAACGTAGCCCATGAGCTGGTCGTTGAACTGCTTCTGCAGCGACAGCGACGGCGTCCACGCATTCCAGCCCTTGCCGGTCTGCGGAATGACCGCCTGCGGGTCCTGCGAGGCGGCTTGCAGTGGCGGCCCGAAGAACGCGCTGGTGGTGCGCCAGTAGTCCTTGGTCTCGTGCGTGTAGCGCAGACCCGCGGCAAGGGTCCAGCTGGGCATGAATTCCCAGCTCACATGCGCGAAGGCGGCGCTGCTGGTGGTCGTCTGACGGTCATCGATCGTGCGCAGGAAGCCGATCGGAACTGCGCCGAACAGCAACAGGTCATCGGCATAGGCTTCCTGATGCGAAGGCAGCATCTCGCGCATCCAGTACAGGCCATACACGGCCTGCAGGTTGCTGCCGTTGTCATACTGAAGTTGCAGTTCCTGACTGGCCTGCTTCTGGTTGAAATCCACCAGCACATCGCCGAGCTGGAACTGCGAGGCATCGATATCGATGTAGGCATCGCTGTCGAGCCAGCGGTAAGCGCTGATGCTCTTGAGCTTCCAGGCTTCGTTGATCTGCCAGTCCATCGCCAGGCTCAGGCCCTTGTGCTCGAGGTTCTGGCCCTTGTCCGGTCCAAACGAAGTGCGGGCATGGAAATCCCAGGTACCCGCGGGCGGCGTGTAGAGCACGGTGGCCGGAACCCCAGGCACGAGGTTGGTCGCCAGCAGCGGCGCGATCGGCGCGCCCAGGGTCAAGGCTGTGTCCTGCTTGATGTAATCAAGCGCGAGGCTTGCCTTGAAGCTTTCATTGGGCCTGAACTGGAGCTTGGCACGAAAGGCCTTGCTGTCCTCATCGTTGTAGCGATTGCCGGTGGTGACGTCCTTGACGTAGCCGTCATTGCCGGTGATTGCGCCGGCGATGCTGGCAGACCAAACGTCGTTGAAACCGCCGGCAAGGTAGAAGCGCCCTTCGGCTCGGCCATAGTTGCCAAAGGTGAGCTCGGCGCTGCCGGTGGTGGCGTCGCTTGGATCCTTGGTCACGATCTTGATCGCGCCGCCGGTGGAGTTCTTGCCATACAGCGTGCCCTGCGGGCCGCGCAGCACTTCCACATGATCGACGTCGAACAGGCTGATCAGCGCGCCCTGGATGCGCGAGTAGTAGACATCATCCACGTACATGCCCACGCCCGGGTCGAAGGTCTGCAGCGCATCGGGCTGACCGATGCCACGGATGAAGATGTTCGCGCTGTTGGACGAACCACGCCCCTGCACCACGTTGAGGCCGGGTACGGCGCCCTGCAGCCCATCGAGGTTCTCCACTTGCAGGTCCTTGAGATCCTCCTCTCTGAACGCGCTCACTGCGACCGGAATCTTCTCGATGCTCTCGGCACGCCGCCGCGCGGTGACCTGAATGGCTTCCAGCTCGGTGACCGGGGCACCTTGCGTTGCCGAAGCGATTTCCTGCTCTGGCGCCGCAGCCGGCTCGGGAGCCGCGACCGGATCGGCGGCCGACGCCGTCTGGGTGAACGCGCCGAGCGCGCAGGCGATGGCCAAGCCAAGCAGACGACGTTGCATGTTCCTCTCCACGAAAGTACCGGCCAGGCTGGCCACGTGGGGTGCAGGCTAAGCCTCGCGATGGGTGCCGGCACTTGTACCTTCGTACAGTAGGCCGCGCGCGAGGGCTGCGCATACTCGAGCGGCCACGCCTGCGCCCAGCGCGGGGTCTTCATCGTCGCAGGGAACTTCATCGATGGCCTTCCTCATCGTGCTCGCCGCGCTCGCCTTCCTGATGTTCGCGGCCTATCGCGGGCACAGCGTGATTCTGTTCGCGCCACTGGCGGCACTGGGCGCGGTGCTGTTGACCGATCCCGGACTGGTCGCGCCGATGTTCACCGGCTTGTTCATGGATCGCATGGTCGGTTTTCTCAAGTTGTATTTCCCTGTGTTCCTGCTCGGTGCGGTGTTCGGAAAGCTGATCGAGATCTCGGGCTTCTCGCGCTCGATCGTCGCCGCCACCATCGGCATGGTCGGGCGCAGTCGAGCGATGCTATCGATCGTGCTGGTTTGCGCGCTGTTGACTTATGGCGGAGTGTCCTTGTTCGTGGTGGTATTCGCGGTCTATCCGTTTGCCGCCGAACTGTTCCGCCAAAGCGACATACCCAAGCGCCTGATCCCCGGCGCGATCGCGCTCGGCGCCTTCACCTTCACGATGGATGCGCTGCCCGGGACGCCGCAGATCCAGAACGTGATTCCGACCACGTTCTTCCACACCACGACCTGGGCCGCGCCGTGGTTGGGCAGCATCGGCGCGGTGTTCGTGTTCATCGTCGGCATGCTCTACCTGGATTGGCGTCGGCGCGTTGCCGCTGCGCGCGGCGAGGGCTATGGCAGCGGTCACAGCAATGAGCCCGAGCCCTTCGCTGGCATCCGGATGGCGCCGGCTGCATTGGCGATTGCGCCGCTGATTGTAGTGGGCGTGGTCAATTTCGTGCTGACCCAACAGATCCCGCGCTGGTACGGATCGAGCACCAGTTTCACGCCGAGCGTGGTCGGAGGTGCCGCGCCGATCGTGCAGGATGTGGGCAAACTCGCGGCCATCTGGGCCGTCGAAGGCGCCTTGCTCGCCGGCATCGCCTGCGTGCTGGCGTTTGCCTGGCGCCCGGTGAAGCAAGCCTTTGCAAACGGCAGCCGCGCGGCCGTGGCGGGCGCCTTGCTGGCTTCGATGAACACGGCTTCCGAATACGGTTTTGGTGCGGTGATTGCCGCGCTGCCGGGATTTCGTCTGGCTGCCGATGCGCTGCGATCGATTCCGCACCCCTTGGTCAACGAAGCCGTTACCGTGACCGCATTGGCGGGCATCACCGGTTCGGCTTCGGGTGGGATGAGCATTGCGCTGGCGGCAATGGCTGATTCCTTCATGCAGGGCGCGGCCGCGGTCGGCATTTCACCCGAGGTGCTGCATCGCGTCGCTGCAATGGCCTCCGGCGGCATGGATACCCTGCCGCACAATGGTGCGGTGATCACCTTGCTGGCCGTCACTGGCCTCACCCACCGCCAGTCCTACCGCGACATCTTCGCGATCACCCTGATCAAGACGCTCGCGGTGTTCTTCGTGATCCTCGTCCACGACCTGACCGGTCTGGTTTGAACCAACGGCGCACGGCGCGCCGTTTCAAGGATGACTTTCGCCCGGCGTCATCGCCGGCGTGGCGGGTGCGCGTTCGTGGAAGGGGCGATCGTGGCCACTTGCGTAAGGCACGTAGTCGGGCCCGAAGCCGACATCGCCCGGGCGCCAGCCGGCGCGCGACCACAAGGCGCCCCAGAACCGGCGGATCGCGCCCCACTGCATCGCCACCAGTCCGCGTTCATTGTCGATGTCGACCATCGGGTCGAGCACGCCGGTCGGGCGCGGCGCGAGCCCATACAGGGCGGTACCGAACAGTCGATCCCAGATCGACAACACCTGGCCGAAATTGCAGTTGTGCAGATTCGGCCGCGCCTCGTCGACGATCATGTGGTGCAGGCGGTGGAATTTCGGATCGACGAAGATGCGTTCGAACACGCGACCAAACCCGAAGCGTGTGTTGGTATGCGAGAAATTCTGCACCAGCTCGCCAAGGAACATCAGCAGCGCGAACTGCTCGGGTTCGACGCCGATCACCAGACCAAAACCCGCCAGTACGAAAGATTGCAGCAGACCATCAAGGTAGCTGCCGCGGTCGTTGCACCAGCAGCTCATCTGGCGCTGGCTGTGGTGCAGACTGTGCAGCGCCCACCACCACGGAATCCAGTGCTGGGCGCGGTGCATCCAGTAGTAGGTGAAATCGAACAGCAGGTAGTAGACGCCGAAGGCTGCATAGGGATGCGACTGCAACCACGGCACCCAGGCCAGCAGGCCGCCCGGCGTGTCATCGGCGACGTTGGCGCCGAGCATCACCGCCACCGGCGTCAATACCAGGTAGGCGAACAGCGGGTTGAGCCCGAACAGCATGATGAGTGTGTAGGTGCGGTCGATCCGCGTCAGGCGGCGATCGCGCCAGTGTTCGGCCGGCGCGATCGACTCGAGCGGCCGGAAGATCGCACCGATCACGCACACCTGGATCAACGCGATGAGCAGCGCTTCGGCGACGTCGCGCGGATCGCCGAACACATCGATCAGGTGCAGCCACGCCAGCAGCGGGGTCACCACATGCTGGTTGCAGGCATCGACCCAATGTGGCCAGAACTCGAACATCCGACGATTTTAGGGCAACACGGATCATTCAGCGTTGCCTTGATCCGCGTGCGCCGGGTACGGACCCCTCCCGGACTCGACGACTGCTGGCAAGCGCAGGATGCAATTGCTAGACACAGCCTTCGCGCGGCGCCGGCCACACACACACACCGGCGCCGAACCATCAGGCCGATATCGCAAGCCTTTCGCTGGCGTAAATGCGCGCCGTGATCCACACGCACACGAGCGCGGCGACGCTGGTCGCAGCCACGCATAGTGCAAGCTGTTCGGGCAGGATCGGATCGCCGCGCAGCAAACGCAGGATCGTCACATGCTGGCCCATCAACGGCACCGCATACATCCAGGTTTGCGTCTTGAGCGGAAACAACGACAGCAGCATCGTCGGGATCACCGGCACGAACATCAGCAACGACAGATAGGTTTGTGCTTCGCGGAAGCTCTTGGCAAACGCCGCGGCGAGTGTCTGCAGGCTGCACAGCAACACCACCAGCGGCAGCATCACCAGCAAGGTGCAGACGGCGAAGTAGAAACCCATTTGCAAGCTGATGCCGAGCTTGTCGATCGGCATGAACTGACCGGCAACCGAGAACGCGATGATGCTGAGCACCAGGGTGGTGAACGCAAACGCGACGGTGGCACCGAGCTTGCCGGCAAGCAGGGTGCTGCGGCGTACCGGATTGACGAACAAGGGTTCGAGTGATTGCCGCTCGCGCTCTCCCGCCGTGGTGTCGATGGCCAGCGCCATGCCACCGATGAACACGCCGAGGATGAAGAAGTACGGCAGCATCGAGAACAGGCCGCCGCCGCGTGTCTGCGCGGTCGATTGATCGCGCTCCGCGATCGCCAGCGGACGCATCACGCTCGGCGCGATGCCGCGCGCGACTAGCCGCATCGCAGTGTTCTGCTGCGAATAGGCCTCGAGCATGCCGCGCAGTCGCGCGACCGAGCCCTGCGCGTCGCGCTGCGATTCATCGTAGACGAGCTCGACCTGGGCCGGCTCGCCATCCGACCAGGATTTGGCGAATGCAGCCGGGATGCGCAGGACCATATCGGCATCCTGTTCGCGCACGGCTTTTTCCGGGTCGGCAGGCGCGTCCTTGATCTCGGCGCCCGAGCGCTTGAGCGCGGCGATCAGGTTGGGCGCATGCTCGGCGCCGACGACCGGCACCGGCAAGGGCTTGTCGGCCTTGGCCAGTTCGCGCGAGATCGAGGCGTTGATGATCAAGGCAAACATCAGCGGCGCCATCAGCGGACCGGTCAGCAGGGTGTTGATCACGGTGCGGCGATCACGCAGGTTTTCGAGGATTTCCTTCCAGAACACGACCAACATGGCGTTCATGCGGCAAGTCCTTCTTCCGAACCGATGATCTTGACGAAAGCGTCTTCGAGACTCGCCGCGCCGGTCTGCGCACGCAGTTCCTCGGGCGATTCGTCGGCGACGACACGACCGCGGGCGATCACGACGATGCGATCGCACAAGGCACCGACTTCCTGCATGATGTGACTGGAGAACAGCACGCAGTGGCCCTGCGCCTTGAGCTCGCGCATGAAGCCGCGCATCGCGCGCGTGGCCATCACGTCCAGGCCATTGGTCGGTTCGTCGAGGATCACGTTGGTGGGGCCGTGGATGAGCGCGCGGGCGATCGCGGTCTTGACGCGCTGACCTTGCGAAAAGCCTTCGGTACGGCGTTCGAGGATGTCGCCCATGTCGAGCGCAGCCGAGAGCTCGGCGATGCGCGCCGAGCGCGTTGCCGGGTCCAGGCCTTGCAGGCGGCCGAAGTAGTCGATGTTTTCACGCGCGCTCAGTCGCTTGTACAGGCCGCGCGCATCGGGCAACACGCCCAGTCGCCGGCGCACGCCCAGTGGATCGGTTGCGGCATCGATGCCGTCGACCTTGACGCTGCCGCGATCGGGTTTCATCAAGGTGTAGAGCATGCGCAAGGTGGTGGTCTTGCCGGCGCCGTTGGGACCGAGCAGGCCGGTGATCTGGCCATCGCGCGCTACAAACGACACATCGTCAACGGCCTGGACCTTGCCGAATGCCTTGTGCAGGTGGGTGACTTCGATCATGGCGCGGCTCCGCTGAAATCGATGAAGGCCGGAATCGGCGAGAAGTTCTTGACGCAATCGGCTTCGAGCGCGAGCGCATCGCGGGTGTCGACGAAACGCGCGGCGAGCTTGGGGAAGCAGCCGCGGCCGAGCACGCTGTGACCCTGGCCATTGGCAATCAGCACGCGCGACTTGGGCAGCTGCCTGGCAATGGCCTGGGCATAGCGCGGTGGCGTCACCGGATCGAACTGGCCGGCAAGCAACAGTACCGGCACGTCGCCAGTGAGCGGCGCGTTGAAACCGGCCGGTCGCGTGCCGTGCGGCCACAGCGCGCATTGCGCCTGGATCACTTCGACGAAGCGCGTGCCGAGCAAGGTGTCGCGGTCAGCTGGATTGACCGTGAGGCGATCGGCATCCTCGGCACAGATCACCGACAGCTGCATCGCATTGTCGGTGAGGCTCTTGAGCTCGAGGCCGAGCATTTTTGCCTGTCCGGCAAGCCCGGCATGGTCGCCGGCGAGGGCTCGCGAAATGCCTAGGGGCAGCAGTGCGCTCATCTCCGGCATGTAGGCGTACATCCGCGCCAATGCGGCGAGCGAGTCCTCGCCGACTTTCATCGTCTCCGGCGCGTTGCTCACCGGATCGCGATAGCTGGCTTCGATCGGCTGCGCACGCAAGGCGCTGCGCAACTTCTGCAGGTTCGCCCAAGGATCGCCAAAGGCCTTGGCGCAGGCGGCGTCGGCCGCGCACAGCGCAAACTGGGCCTTGAGCGATGCGTCGAGGTTCGCGGCGAAATCCGAACCAAGCGCATTGTCATTGGGCACGGCGCTGTCGAGGATGATGCTGCGCACGGCGTCGGGATAGCGCTTGGCGTATTGCTGAGCCACCCGCGTGCCGTAGGATACGCCGATCAAGTTGAGACGCGGCGCACCGATCGCCTGGCGCACCGCCTCCAGATCGCGCAGGGCGAAGCTGGTGGTGTAGTAGCGTGGATCGGCATGCGCCTTCACCTGTTCTAGGCAGATGCCGGTGTTGCGGCGCACGCGTTCGATGTCGAAGGCTTCGCCATCGCCCGAGTCTTCGAGCTTGCAGGTGAAGGCATTGGAGCCGCCGGTTCCGCGCTGGTCGAGCAGCAGCACGTTGCGATGCTCGCGCATCGGCGCGAACGCGCCGCGTTCCTGCGCCCAGACCTCGGTCGCCGCCTGGCCAGGTCCGCCCGCGAGCAGCACGAGTGGATCGGCCGGCGGTGCTGCCGCATTGCTCGCAATCAAGGCGAGCTTGAGATCGATCTTGCGGCCGTCAGGCTGATCCCAATCTTCGGGCACGCTGAAGGGCGCACACAGCGCCGCGCTGGTGGCGCCGGTCAGGGGCGCCTTGAGCTCGCAAGGCGAGAACCGGAGGTCACCCAAACGCAAGCTGCCATCGGCCTGTCGGATCGGTGCGGGAGCGCTCGAGTCGGGCTCGGCGCCAACACGGTGGTTGGTCTTGCGCAATTGGTGGACTCCGAGCAATGCCACGGCCGCCACCACCACCACCGCAATACGCAACTGGGTGGATTTCTGCATTTTCATTCTCCCGGATCGAACAGTTTCTCGATGGATTTGCCGAACAAACGAGCCAGCTTGAAGGCCAATGGCAGGCTCGGATCGTACTTGCCGGTTTCAATTGCGTTGACGGTTTGGCGCGATACGCCCAAGTGTTCGGCGAGTTCGGCCTGCGACCAGCCGTGGCCCTCACGCAGGGCGCGCACTTCGTTTTTCATTGATAGCGGCGCATCACGAAGAACTTTGCCAGCCCGTAACTCACGCACAGCAACGGGAACACCCACAACATCGCCGCGCCGGCATCGAGCTCGAGCACTTTGGCCGCCACCAGCAGGCCGCCAGCGAAATAGCCCAGCGACACCAGCAAGGCCGCGATGCAGACCGCGAGGGTTTCGATGCGCTGCTGCATCTCATCGACATCACGCACGTAGCGCACCATGGCTGAGGCCACCATGGCAATCGGCAGCATCGGCACCACGGCCACTGCGGCCCGCAGCGCCACGGGTTCGATGCCGCGCTTGATCAGCACGATCGAACCGACCAGGGTGATCATGTAGAGCACCATCGCCGGACCGAGTCGGCGCATGTAGCGATCCCGCGCTGCGCCGGGTGCGTCGCACCAGCGCGACAGCTGTTTGGCAAACAGGCGGCGAGCGAGTGCGTACACCAACATCCAGCCGCCGAGCGCAATCGCGATGCCGTCAGCCGCGCGCAACAGGCCTGCATCGATGACCATCGGCCAGAGCCGGCCCACGCCCGAAATGAGCCCGGCGAGCACCACGGTCGTGATCATCCAGTGTTCGGTGGAGTTGGTTCTGGGCAGGATCGGCATCGGTCGCACATGTCAAGCAAACTTGACAGCACGATACGACTCGTCACCGGTCATGTCAAGCATGCTTTACAAGTTGCCGCGTGCCTCAGCGCGAGGAGATGTATTTCTCGCGGCGAATCTGCGGCACGCCCAGACCCGCGTCCTTGAGCAAGGCGAAAGTCTCATCGACCATCTCGGGATTGCCGCACAGGTAGGCGATGTCCGTCACGGGATCGGGCGCGAGCTCGGCCAGCGCGACCTGTACGCGGCCACTGCGATCGTGCGGACGCGGCACGGCACGCGGAACGCGGCTGAAGCAGGGATGGAAGGAAAAGCCGGGAACTTCCCGCGCGAAGGCTTCGAACTCATCGCCGTAGAGCAGCTCGGCTTCGCTGCGCGCGCCGTAAACAAGGGCGAATCGACAAGCGCGCGTCACCGTCAGGTTGCGGATTTGCGCCAGCATTGCGCGGTAGGGCGTGACGCCGGTGCCAGTGGCAACCAGCAGGTAGCGCGCGTTGCTGTCGTTGGCGTGCAGGCAGAAGCGCCCGAACGGCCCGCTCGCATCGACCGTGCCGCCTTCGTCGAGCTGGGCGAGCAGCGCCGAAGCCGCGCCGCCTTCGACATAGGACACGGCGATCTCCAGCCGCTGCACCGCACCGCTGCCATCGCCGACCGTGCCCACCGAATAGCTGCGCTTGGTCGGCGAGCCATCGGCATAGCGGAAATGGATCTGGATGAACTGGCCGGGCACGAAGGCGAACGGTGCGCCATCGGCGCGTTCGAAAACCAGGTGACGCACGGAAGGTGCCAGCATGTGACTGGCGACGAGACGAAGCTTGAAGGATTCCATCGAACCACTGCGATTCGCACGCGAGGGCCGTCTATACTAGCAGGCGCTGCCGACCATCCCTGCCGCCGCGATGACCGCAATCCCCGCGCTCGACGTCGTCGAGCTCAGCAAGACTTACGCCAGTGGAGTGCAGGCACTCAAAGGTATTTCGCTGCGTGTCGAGGCCGGGGATTTCTTCGCCCTGCTCGGCCCCAATGGTGCGGGCAAATCAACCCTGATCGGCATCCTCTCCTCGCTGGTCAACCCGACCGCGGGCGATGCGCGCATCTTCGGCGTTTCGATTCGCACGCAGCGCAGCGCGGCTATGGCCCTGATCGGCCTGGTACCGCAGGAAATCAATCTCAACCAGTTCGAGAAACCGATCGAAATCTGCGTCAACCAGGCCGGCTTCTACGGCATCGCCCGACCCATCGCGCTGGAGCGCGCCGAGCGCTATCTGCGCGAACTGCAGCTGTGGGACAAGGCGCAGCAACAGGTGCGCACGCTCTCGGGCGGCATGAAGCGGCGTCTGATGATTGCCCGCGCAATGATGAGCGAGCCACGCCTCTTGATCCTCGATGAACCAACCGCCGGGGTGGACATCGAGATACGCCGCTCGATGTGGAAGTTCATCAGCGCGATCAATGCCGCCGGCACCACGGTGATCCTCACCACGCACTATCTCGAGGAAGCCGAGCAGCTGTGCCGCAACATCGCCATCATCGACCATGGCCGCATCATCGAACACACCTCGATGCGCAAGCTGCTGGCAACGCTCGACACCGAAACCTTCGTTCTCGATCTGGGTGCGGCGCCGGCGCAACTGCCCTTCGTCGCCGGCGTGCGCCTGCATGCGCTTGATGCACAAACGATTGAAGCCGAGGTCGCGCGCAGCAGTGATCTCAATTCCCTGTTCGCCACCCTCAGCGCGGCCGGCATCACCGTGCGCTCGATGCGCAACAAGACCAACCGCCTCGAAGAGCTGTTCGTGCGTCTGGTCGAAAACGGCAAGCAGGTCGCATGAACGCGCAGGCCCTATCGATCGCCTTCAACACCATCGCCCGTCGCGAGGTATCACGCATCCTGCGCATCTGGACGCAGACGCTGCTGCCCTCGGCCATCACGATGACCCTGTATTTCGTCATCTTCGGCACCCTCGTCGGCAGCCGGATTGGCGAAATGGCGCCCGGCATCGGCTACATCGACTACATCGTGCCGGGCCTGATCATGATGGCGGTGATCACCAACAGCTACGGCAACATCTCCTCGTCGTTCTTCAGCGCCAAGTTCCAGCATTACGTCGAGGAAATGCTGGCCTCGCCAACACCGCCCTGGGTGATCCTGTCGGGCTATGTCGTTGGCGCCTTGTTGCGCGGGTTGATCGTCGCGCTGATCGTGCTGGCGATTTCGTTGCTGTTCACCCACATCCAGCTGCATCACCCCTGGGTGACGCTGACGACGATCCTGCTCACCTCGATCGTGTTTTCGCTGGCCGGCTTCATCAACGCGGTGTTTGCGAAGAAGTTCGACGACATCGCCCTGGTGCCGACCTTCGTGCTCACCCCGCTGACCTATCTGGGCGGCGTTTTCTATTCGGTGAACGCGCTCGGTGCGCCCTGGCGGCAGATCAGCTATGCCAACCCGATCCTGTACATGGTCAACGCGTTCCGCTACGGCCTGCTCGGTATCAGCGACCTGCCGCTGTGGCAGGCCTATGCGGTGATGCTCGGCTTCGCCGTCGTGCTCAGCGCATTGGCCTTGTTCCTGATTGCCCGCGGCGTCGGCCTGCGCAGCTGACGTTCCCGCTCAGGCATCGAGCGCGAAGAATGCCCGCGCGTTGCGGCTGGTGATCTGCGCGATCAACCCGGCATCTTCGCCGCGCGCCGCCGCCACCGCGGCGCAGACGTGGGCGAGGTACATCGGCTCATTGCGCCGGTGTGAGGGCTTGGGCACGAGATCGCGCGGCAACAGGTAAGGCGCATCGGTTTCGATCATCAGACGATCGGCCGGGATCAGGCGTACCAATTCACGCAGATGCTGGCCGCGCCGCTCGTCGCAGATCCAGCCGGTGATGCCGATGTGACAACCCCGATCGAGGTAGTCGATCAGCTCGGCCCGCTCGCCGGTAAAGCAATGCACCACGGCCCGGCAGATGCGATCGCGCACGCGGTCGAGACAGGCGATGAAGTCAGCGTGTGCATCGCGCTGATGCAGGAACAGCGGCTTGCCGCTGTCGATGGCGACCTGCAGCTGGCGCTCGAAGGCATCGATCTGCGCCGCATGCGGCGAATAGTTGCGGAAATAGTCGAGACCGGTTTCGCCGACCGCCTTCACCTGCGGCTGCGCCGACAACTCGCGCAACAAGGCGTCGGTGGCCTCGTCGTATTCATGCGCGTGGTGTGGATGCACGCCGGCGGTGGCGTACAGAAAGCCCGGATGCGCAAGCGCCAGCGCCAGCGCGGCGCGGCTGCCACCCGCACTGGCGCCGGTGACGAGGATCTGCGTTGCCCCGTGCGCGCGTGCGCGCGCCAGCACCGCATCGAAGTCGGCGCGGAAGGATTCATGGGTGAGATTGGCGCCGATGTCGACCAGCTCGAGCGCGGTCATGCGAACTCCGAGGACTCCCGGTACCCCGGAAGTGGCTATTATCGGCGAACTGGATCACGTTTGGCGGGCGCGTGGTTCACAGGCAATTAATGCCCGTTCCAAGATGCTTGGGTTCCCTGGAGAGAGGATCTCGCGATGCGCGCCTACCATTTGACCACGCTTCTTTGCGCGGGTTTGTTCTGCCTGCCGGCGTTTGCCGCCGACACCAGCGCCGATGCAGCCCGGCAGTATCACGAAGCAGCGATCACCCAGGTTCGTGCCAAGCTCGCCCTGGCCCGCGCCGATGCGACCAAGGCCAAGGTGATGGGCAGCCACACCGGATCGGGCACACCCCTGGCCAATGAATACCGCGCCTATCCACCGAGCTGCGCCGCCTGGCCGTTGCCGGACAAGTCCAGCGGCACCACGGTGAGCAAGCGCATGGCGCTGTACACGCGAGACGGCAACGGCAATTCAGCCACGCCGGAAACCGTGACCGTGACCTTGTGGCGTGTGCCCTGCAGCAGCAGCGGCGCCAGCAACCTGCCCTACAACAATGATAGCGCTGGCAACGCGATGACCTTGCTGCGCATCGACCGCGACTCGGGCAACGAAGGCCGCACCGACCGCTTCCCCACCTTCCCGCTGCTCAACATCCGACAGGGCAATCTCGATTTCGGCAATCAGGCCAGCGCGGTGCGGGCTGCCAGCGAGCCCAATACCTTCGTCACCGATGGCCCCTACGACGCGCCGGTCTTCGTCAGCACGACCTATGTGCTCGAGAATTACAACTTCGCGCCCGCCTACAACCATTTCTACGCGTACGCCTTCACCTTGCTGGTCGATCCCTACATCAGTGGCGGCAGCGGCACCACGTTCGCGATGGGCGATTACACCGGCACCGGCCTGACGTCGATGCCGCTGGATGGCTACGCCGCCGCGCAGTACTACAACGCCTCGCTCAATGAAGGCCTGCTGGTGCAGGTGGCCGAAGGCTACGACGGCGCGCACCCGGCGCGCCGTCAGGTGATTCTGGATCTGCTCACCACCGACAACAACAATGCGCCGTTCTGGATCGTCGGCAACGTCGCCTACGACAACATCGGCGCCACCACGCTCAACGTCCCGCTCACCTACCTCGTCAATGGCAACGCGACCCAGCCCTGGGGCTCGGCGTCAATCTCCCTGCTCAGCTGCGGCAAGCTGCGCGTGGTGTTTCACGCCAACTCCGGGCTGCCCTCGCCGGTACCGAGTTTCAACGGTACGGCCGATTACGACCGCATCTTCGCCGCCAACGGCATGATGTGCGAGTGATCCACCCGGGCGCGCCGCCAGCGAGCGCCCGGATTGCGACGGCCGCAACGGCAGCCCCGTTGCGGCCGTCGCGTGTTCCCTGATCGAAAAACGAGGAGTCCCTGAAATGAAGCAAGCATTCGGCGTGACGGCTGCCCTGGCCCTGCTCGCGGTACCCGCACTCGCCTGCGCAGGCAATGGTTCGTTCCTGCACAACTACGATGTTCCCGGCGCTGCCGCGGCGGTCCATTCGCCAAGCGCGAAGGTCGCAGGCACGACCACCACGCCAGGCACGCCGATGGCTCGCGCCAACCGGAACTATCCGCCCAGTTGCGCTTCGTATCCACTGCCCGACAAGCCCAGCGGCACCACCTGGAGCGCAACCGTTCCGGCTCTGGCCACGACCAGCGTCGGCACCACCATCGAGAATCTCGTCGTCACCGTCTGGCGAATGCCCTGCAGCAGCAGCGGCCAGATCACGCCGTACAACGCGAGCGGCGCCAAGAATGCGATGACTCTGGTTCGCATCGATCGTGCCGACGACAGCCTGAGCACGATGGTTCCGCTGCGGCCGCGCCTGCTGTTTTCGCAGGGCAGCACGAGCTATGGCGTGATCCGCCTGGCCGCTGAACCGAACACAGCGATCTCCGAGGCTTCCTACGCGGCAGCCATGCCGGGCAGCGCGACCTACGTGCTCGAGAACTATCCCGTCGCGGGAATGCCGCAGTTCGACTTCAAGACCGCCTTCAAGCTCAACGTGATCGGCGGCACAGGCACCAATGTCGACATCGACGTACCCGCGTACGACCCCACCAGCGCGACCTATCCCGATGCGTTCGCACCGATCCCGATCGATGGTTACGCGGCGGCGCAGTGGTACAACGCCGCCCGCAACGAAGGTGTGATCGTGCAGGTGGCCGAGAATTTCGACGGCGCGCATCCGACCCGGCGGCAGTTGATCATTGACCTCTTGACCAAGGATGCCGCGGGCAATCCGTTCTGGATCGTCGGTGGTGCGGCGTTTGATCCGATCGCCGGTGGCGTGCGCTCGCTCGACGTGCCGGTGAGCTTCCTCACTGCCAACAACGGCATCGCCGACTGGGGCACGGTCCATCTCGTGTTGGCCAATTGCAACCGCATGGATCTGGCGTTCACGCCGATTGGCTCACTGCCGCAGGGCATCCCTTCGATCACCGGCACGATCAGCTACGACCGCCTGCTCAGCGCCAACGGCATGCTCTGCGAATAATCGCGCCGCAGGCTTCTCGCGGAACGGCCGCCACGCGCGGCCGTTCTTGCGCGTGATCCCGATCGCCGCGAGCGCGCGCACTACAATCGACGCCTGTTCTCCTGCGCCTCGCGCCATGTCCGAACCGGCACCCATCGACGTGCTGCTGCCTGCCGTGCTCGACAGCCTGGCCGCACATCCGCGCCTGGTGTTGCAGGCACCGCCCGGCGCCGGCAAGACCACGCGGATTCCGCCAGCGCTGCTAGCCGCGCCGTGGCGCGCCGATCGTCGCATCCTCATGCTCGAGCCGCGCCGCATCGCCGCGCGCGCCGCCGCCGAATTCATGGCCGCGCAACGCGGCGAGACGGTGGGAGCGAGCATCGGCTATCGCATCCGCTTCGAATCAAGGGTGTCCGCTGCGACCCGCATCGAAGTGGTGACCGAGGGCATCCTCACGCGCATGATCCAGGACGATCCCGGGCTCGCCGGAATCGCCGCGATCGTGTTCGACGAATTCCACGAACGTCACCTGCAAGGTGATCTCGGCGCCGCGCTTGCGCTCGACGTGCAAGCCAACCTGCGTCCGGACCTGCGCCTGGTGATCATGTCGGCGACGCTGGATGGTCCGCGCATCGCGCGCTGGTTCGACGCGCCACAGCTTGCGAGCGAAGGCCGCAGCTTCCCGGTGCGCATCGCCCATCCACCCGCGCGCCAAGGCGAGCCTTGGCCCGAGCGGAGCTGGACTGCGCACCTGCGCCGCAGCGTCGAACTGGCGCTCGCCGAGAACGAAGGCGATGTGCTGGTGTTCCTGCCGGGCAAGCGCGAAATCATTCGTGCGGCCGGCGTGCTTGCGGACATGCCCGCGCGGAATGTGCAGACCGTGCCCTTGCATGGCGAACTCGCCCTCACCGAGCAGCGCGCCGCACTTGCGGGTGCCGCGCAAGGCATGCGCCGCGTGGTGCTCGCGACCAATGTCGCCGAGTCGAGCCTGACCCTGCCAGGTGTGCGCAGCGTGGTCGACCTGGGCTTGGCGCGCGAACCGGCCTTCGATCCGAACTCGGGCTTCACCCGCTTGGCGACCGTTGCGGTATCGCAGGCTTCGGCCGATCAGCGTGCTGGTCGCGCCGGTCGCCTTGCCGCGGGCAGCGCCTACCGGCTGTGGCCACAAAGCAAGCGCCTGGATGCCGAGCGACGTGCCGAAATCCACCAGGTCGAATTGTCGCAGCTTGCACTCGAACTCGCGGCTTGGGGGTCGGACGATCTGCGTTGGCTGGATGCTCCGCCACCCGGTCCGCTTGCGCAGGCACGCGAGCTGCTGCAGCGCCTGGGCGCGCTTGACGCAGGGCAGCGGATCACGCCGCTGGGGCGGGCCATGCTCGCCCTCGGTGCCAGCCCGCGACTGGCCGCGGCGCTGCTGCGCGCACCGCCGCAGGCGCGCTCGCTCGCCGCCGATGCGATCGCCCTCGTCGAAGGGCGCAACCCGCTGCGCGGGGATTCCGGTCGCCGCGATGATTTCCGCCAGCGCGTGCTGGCACTCGCGGCGTGGCGCCGACGCGATCCGCAGCTGCATGAGCAGGGCGCCAATCGTGCGGATCTGGCCGCGCTCGCCCAGGCCGCCGATGCCTGGCGGCGGCGCGGCGGCGCGCGCGAGCCCGGCGGACGCGATGCGGGAGCTCAAACCGACGCGCAAACCGCAATCGGCGATCTCCTGCTGCACGCCTTTCCCGACCGCATCGCCCATCAGGATGGCAACGACGCGCGCCGCTATACCTTGGCCAATGGGCGCGGTGCACGACTGATCGATGACAGTGCCCTGCTCGGCGAGCCGTGGCTGGTGATCGTCGACCTGCGCCATGAGCGCGGTGACAGCTTGATCCTCGCTGCGGCACCGTTCGATCCCGCCGTGCTGCCACGCGAGTTTGGCGAGCGTTTCGTCGAGGCGCGAAGCGTGCGCTGGAACCGTGACAGTCGGGCGGTTGAAGCGAGCGTCGAGCGTCGTTTCGACGCGATCGTGCTCGAACGCCGCAGCGTGCCGGCGCTGCCCGAAGATGCCGTGCCGGCCTTGCTCGCCGCCGTGCGCGAGCTCGGTCTGGATGTCCTGCCGTGGAGCGGGCAGGCGCTTGTGCTGCGGCAACGTGTGAATGCCTTGCGCTCATGGAATCCGGACTTGGGCCTGCCCGATTTTTCCGACGCCGCGCTGCTGTCCTCGCTCGAGGACTGGCTGGCGCCGTTTCTTGCCGGCAAGCGGCGACTGGATGCACTGCAGGCCGGCGAGCTCTCGCAAGCCTTGTCCGCACGCCTGGACCACGCCATGCGACGCGCACTCGATGAGCAGGCGCCGCTCGCCATCACCGTACCCAGCGGCATGCAGCGGCCGATCGACTACGGCGATGGCGCCGCGCCGATTCTTGCCGTCAAGCTGCAGGAATTGTTCGGTCTGGCCGATACGCCGCGCATCGGCGGTGGCAAGGTCGCGCTGACCCTGCATCTGCTCTCGCCGGGCGGCAAGCCGGTGCAGGTGACGCAGGACCTGCGCAGCTTCTGGCAGCGCACCTATCCCGAGGTGAAGAAGGAGCTCAAGGGGCGCTATCCGAAGCACCCCTGGCCCGATGATCCGTGGAGCGCGACGCCGACGCATCGCGCCAAGCCGCGACGTTGAACCGGCTGCACGGGGTGCGTGCAACATCGACTCGGCTCCTGCCTCGTCGTGTTGCCCCGGCCCTGCGCAGTCCCTGCTGCGGGCGTTCGCCGCCACGCGCGCATCCCGGCGGATGCGCGCCAGCGCGTCGCCTCACCCCTTGGCCCGATGATCCGTGGAGCGCGACACCGACGCATCGCGCCAAGCCGCGACGCTGAACCCGGCTCAATCGAGCAGAATCGGTTCGCCGAAACCGGGAATCCGGCAGGGCTGGCCGCGTGCGTCGAGCTGCTCGGCAAGCACCCGCATGCCGCGTTCGTATTCACCGTGTACGAGGAACACGCACCGCCGTCGCGTCGGGCCGAGCCAGTTGAGCAGGCCGCCCTGATCGGCGTGCGCAGAAAAGCCGTTGATCGTCCAGATCTGTGCGCGCACCGGAATCTGTTCATTGAACACGCGCACTTCGCGGGCGCCATCGATGATGCGACGCGCCAAGGTACCCGCGGCTGCGTAGCCGACGAACACGATGCTGCTGCGTTGGCGCCAGAGGTTGTGCTTGAGGTGATGGCGGATGCGACCGCCGTTGCACATGCCCGACCCGGCAAGGATCACCGCGCCGCCTTCGATGGCATTGATGCCCATCGATTCACTCGTCTCGCGGGTGAAATGCAATCCCGGCATCGAGAACGGATCGCCGTGGCCCAGCTCCTCGCGCATCGCTTCGTCGAAGCACTCCGGATGCCGGCGGAAAATCTCGGTCGCCGAAATGGCCATCGGTGAATCGAGGAAGACGCGCGTGTTCGGCGGAATCACGCCGGTGCGGATGCCGCGATGCAGGTAGTAGAGGATCTCCTGCGCACGCTCGAGTGCGAAGGTCGGAATCACCACATTGCCCTTGCGTTCGAAGGTGCTGCGGATGGCTTGATAAAACTCGTCGATCGAGTCGGGCAGGGAGCGGTGCGGTCGGTCGCCGTAGGTTGATTCGATCACCACGTAGTCGGCATCCGGAGCCGCCACCGGATCGCGCAGGATCGGCCGCCCGGGGCTGCCCAGGTCGCCGGAAAACACGATGCGTCGCTGTCGCGCGCCGTCATCGAGATCGAGCACGATCGAGGCCGAGCCGAGAATGTGACCGGCATCCTGCCAAGTCGCGCGGATGCCGTCGGCGACTTGCAAACCCCGGCCATAGGCAACATCCGCGCCGAAGAAGTCGAGCGCATGCAAGGCGTCGTGCACGGTATAGAGCGGGGTGGTGTTGCCGTTGCCGCGACGGTCGGTGCGCAGCGCGCGACGTGCTTCTTCCTCTTGCAGGCTGCCGGCATCGAGCAGCACCACGCGTGCCAGCTCGCGGCTCGCGGAAGTGGCGAAGATGCGTCCACGAAATCCCTCGCGCACCAGTTTGGGAATGCGTCCGCAATGATCCAGATGTGCGTGGGTGAGCAGCAGCGCATCGATGCTGGCCGGATCAAACTCGAACTCGTGGAAGTTCTTTGCCTCGGTTTCCTCGCCACCTTGAAACAGGCCGCAATCGATCAGCACGCGGCGCTCGTTGCAGGTGATGAGATGGCAGGAGCCGGTGACATCCTTGGCGGCGCCGTGGCAGGCGTAGGTGATCATGCGGCGCTGCCCCGATGCCGCCGAGTGTCGAGCCGCTTGCTTGCCATGACCATGCCGGAACTCCGTGCATCCTGTTCGATGCGCTCGATCATGCCCGGTCGGCTGGTCCGGGGCCAGAGAGCCGACGCCACTTGCCCGGGGCGAGATCTTCGAGCTGATGCGGACCGACTGCGATGCGAATCAGGCGCAGCGTGGGCAGGCCGACCGCGGCGGTCATGCGCCGCACCTGGCGGTTGCGGCCTTCGTGGATCGTGAGCGCGAGCCAGGCATCGGGCACACTCTTGCGATAGCGCACGGGTGGATCGCGTGGCCACAGCCAGGGTGGCGCGGCATCCAGCGCCCGCGCCTGTGCCGGCAGGGTCGGGCCATCATTGAGCACCACGCCGCGGCGCAATTGCGCGAGCGCGGCTTCGGAAATGACGCCTTCGACCTGGGCCAGATAGGTCTTGGGCTGCTTGTGGCGCGGGTCGGTCAGGCGGTGCGCGAGCGCGCCATCGTCGGTGAGCAGCAACAGCCCTTCACTGTCGAGATCAAGCCGACCCGCGGGGTAGACCGCAGGGATGTCGATGTAGTCGGCAAGGGTCGGGCGCGATGGCGTGCCGTGGTCGGTGAACTGGCACAGCACGCCGTGCGGTTTGTTGAACGCGAGCAGCATCGCCCACCTGCCCGCCGCCGGATCAATCCTTGGTCTTGAATACCTGATCGCCCACCGGTTTCTCGAACTTGAGCGTCATGCGGTCGCTCTCGCCGATGTCGGCATACTTCTGGTGATCCTTCTCGCCGAGCGCGAAGGTCGGCGGCAGCGTCCACACGCCCTGCTCGTGGTGGTGATCGTCCTTGGGATTGGCATTGATTTCGCTTTGCGCGACCAGCTTGAAACCGGCATCGGTGGCGAGCTTGATCACGTACTCGGTCGGCAGGTAGCCGCTGTCCTTGACCTTGTCGAAGCTCTCGCCGGCAGTGGCGCGATGATCGACGACACCGAGCGTGCCGCCCGGCTTGAGCACCTCGAAAAAGCCCTTGAACATCGCGGGCGCATTGCCACCCATTGCCCAGTTGTGGACGTTGCGGAAGGTGAGCACGACATCGGCGGAGTTGGCCGGCCCGAACACCGGCGCGGCGCCATCGAACACCACGGTCTGCGCGGCGCCATAGAGCTTGGGATCGGACTCGAACATCGTCTGCAGGCTGCTCTTGTCCTGCGCAGCCTCGCCTTCGGGCTTCCTGGGTTTGGCGACCGCGGCGACGTAGGTGCCGCTGGCGTGCATCAAGGGCGCGAGGATCTGCGCATACCAACCGCTGCCGGGAGTGATCTCGATCAGGGTTCCGGTCGGCTTGACGCCGAAGAATTCGAGCGTTTCCTTGGGATGGCGATACGGGTCACGTGCCTTGTTCGCTTCCGAGCGCCAGTCGCCGGCAATCGCGCTGTCGAGCGTGTAGGCGAGTGTCTGCTGCGCGCTTTGCGGCGGCGTGGGCGTGGCCGGCTGGTCGAGCTCGGCCTTGGCGGCAGGTGCGCTGCTGGCAGGCGCGGGCGGTTCACTCGAACCGCAAGCGGCAAGCGCGAGGACCAGGGGAAGCAGGCTGGTGAACTTGTTCATGGATTTCCTCCGTTGGCCGGGGCGCGAATCGCGCGGAAGGTACGCGCGCCAGCCTAGCACAGCGATGTCATGCCACGTTTCGACACCCGCAATGCCGGAAAATTCGTGCAAAGAAGTTCAGCACGAGCAAGCGACCGTCCATGGTCGGCTCGCAAGCACGCCGCTTGCATCCCATCTCAATGCGCGGCGAGGTCGCTCAGGATGGTGTTGAAGCTCGCACTCGGTCGCATCGCGGCCGCGAGCTTGCCCGGGTCGGGGCGGTAGTAACCGCCGATGTCGACCGGCTTGCCCTGCGCACCGTTGAGCTCGCCGATGATTCTGGC
This sequence comes from Dokdonella sp., assembly GCF_019634815.1. Lineage (GTDB taxonomy): Bacteria > Pseudomonadota > Gammaproteobacteria > Xanthomonadales > Rhodanobacteraceae > Dokdonella_A. The sequence continues at coordinate 311,749 of NZ_JAHCAP010000001.1, forward strand.
TTCGTTGTCGGCCAATGCCACGGGCCGGGTGCAGTCGCGGCAGGAATTCAAGCGCGAGGCATTTGGGCTGTGGCTGGCGCAGGTGCCTGCGGGTACGGTGGTGGCGATGGAAGCGTGCGGCGGGGCGCACCAGTGGGCGCGGCGCTGTATGGCATACGGCTTGCAGCCCAGGATCACGGCGGCGCAGTTCGTGCGTCCGTTCTGCAAGAACCCGCAGGCGAAGAACGATGCAGCCGATGCCGAGGCGAATGCCACGGCGGTGCGGCAGGACAACATGCGCTTTGTCCCGATCAAGTCCGTCGATCAGCAGGTGCGTTTGTGCAGGCATCGGGCGCGCGAGGGCTACAAGGTGGAACATCGAGCACTGGGCAACCGGATTCGGGGACTGCTGGCCGAATTTGGCCGGGTGGTGCCGAACACCGATGCCGCCTTGCGTGCGGCTTTGGCGGATCTCGATCACGCCGACCTGCCGGCATCCCTGAACGCATTGATCGCGGACATGACAGCACGTTGGCATGCCATTGGTAAACGCAAGGATGCCTGTGAAGCACAAATCCAGACCCACGCGCAGGCCGATGAACGTTGCCAGCGCCTGCGTTCGATCCTTGGCGTAGGTGCGCTCAGTGCCGATGCGATGGTCGCCACGGTCGGCTACCGTTCGGCAAAGTCATCGTGGCGATTGCCAACAAACATGCCCGCCAAGTCTGGGCTCTGTTGGCGCATGGGGTGGATTACGACCCGAGTGCTTGCCTACACCATCCGATTCACCGACCCACCCAAAGCGCGTGAGATGAAGTTCACAGCCGCTCAATCAACCCACGAGGCACGAACCTGGCAACATCCGATTCACCGTCAGCGCGATGCGGTAGCAACGGGTCGGACCCACCCGGAGCGAACCTGACTAACAATCTGGCCGTCCACCCCTGTTGCAGCTGATCCCTGCAACATCGACGACACCGTTGAATGAGCGAGGTCTCCGGGCGTGGTTTATACCCTGGTCCGCATCAATCCATCGATGCAACAAGACCGTCTACGGAAACGCAGTCTGACTTCCGTTATGAACCGACAAGCACTGACATGCACCATGCGATACAAGCGTTATCCGGCCATAAGCAAATGCCCGAAAAGCTCAAGGCAAGAGCGTCATGCAGGTGGTGTTGACGGGAAGTCTCCTACGGAATTGTTATACGGCAACGCGTCTGCACTCAGTGCTTTGGCTCTACGCGCTTTGCCTTAGCAGCGCCGCGGCCGCCGATCCGAGAATAGGTGATGGTCTCAGCCGGCCCATTTTCCGGTGAAATGGCTTTGATGATGATGCCGCTATCTGGCCCAACCAGCCCCTCGCTTGACGTATACAAAGGTTCGCGATGTCCGTCGCCGCGGTCGAAGGTGAAACTGCCATCCCCAGTCAAGATGATCTTGAATGGCGCGACACCGGAGATGTCGGTAAAGCTGAAAGTGCCCTGGAATCTAGCAGCGGGAGCTGGGCCTTGTAGGTTGCGCTTCATCACTGTCGAGGGCATGGCGTCAGGCCAGTGATAGGTATCGGCGATGCTCCGAAGAAGCTCCGCGATGAGCGGTTTCGCGTTGTCCGAGTTGGCCATGATCGCCGCGCCTTGGCATGTTTCTGGATAGAGAATGAGTGACGAGTTGTAGCCTTCGTTCGTGCCATCGTGTCCGAAGTGGCGGGCTTTGCCTTCACCACCAACTACAAAGCCCAAGCTGCGTGGTCCAGCATGCGCAGTCGCCATCTGGCTGGCTAGTGCCGGGCTGAGCAAGGCGTTAGGCTCTTCGCGGACGGCCTTCATGACCGCCAAACCGAAACTAGCCAGATCGGGTGCCGTGCTCCACAAGCTAGCAGCAGCCAGTTCCGGATAGACGTGCCAGCCGCCCGGAACCATCGTGCCATTCGCAACGTGGCCTGCAGCGACGTTGGCCTTCTCGCTCGTGGAGGGTTCCGAAAAGCCACTCCGGATCATGCCCGTCGGCTCCAAGACTTGGTCATGGACGATCCTGTCAAAGCTCTGACCAGTTTTCTCAGTCATCAGAAGTTGAGCAACGAGATAGCCGCCTCCTGAGTAGCGCCAGTCCGAACCTGGTGCATAAGCGACCTGTACTGGTTTCGGTCGTGCCGGCCCGACTCCGTTAAGAGTTTGGGTCAGCGTTGGCACCGGTGCGCCGTGAGAATACCCGCCATATCCGCCTGGGATCAGGCCGGCGCTGTGGCTGAGGATGCCTCGCAGCGTAATTGGGTGCCCCTCAAGAAATGGACTCGCAGGCACCTTCCAGCTCCGCAGCTCGGCATTCACGTCACTGTCGAGAGAGAGCAGCCCCTTATCGACGAGTCGCAGTGCGGCAAACGCAGCCACCGGCTTTGTCACCGACGCGGCTTGGAACAGTGTGTCGCTCTGGACTTCGACGCCGCCCTTCCGGGTGATGCCGAAGCCATGTCTATC
>NZ_JAHCAP010000010.1 GCF_019634815.1 Dokdonella sp.
GGTCCCGGGCACCGTGCCCGCAGGCAAGGTGAACACCAGGGTCGGTGCGCCGCTCACGTTCGCCGTGTACGCGCCCGGCACCGTCACGCTGCCGAAGGTCTGGCCCGCACTCAAGGTGTCGGTCAGCACCAGCGGCTGCGTCAGCGCCGCGTCCGTCACCGTCGCGGTCAAGGTGTAGGTGATCGGCTGGCCCGCCGTGACGGTTGCGCCACTGGCCGGGTTCGAGCTCTTGGCCACGCTGATTGCAGGAGCAGCAACGGGCGTGTCGACTTCGGCAGGTGGCGCAATGACCGGGTTGGTCCCCGGATCAACACCGGAGGCTGTGGCTTGGTTATGCACATTTCCGGCAATTACGTCAGCCATCACAACCGTGTAGCTGCCCGTGCAGGTCAGCGTTGCGCCGGGGATCAAGGTCGCCGGCTGCGCCGGCGTGCAGGTCAGCGCGCCCAGCAGCGCATCGCTGATCGATACGTTCGTCAGCGTCACCGTGCCGGTGTTGGTCGCCACGATCTGGTAGGCAATCGTGCTGCCCAGTGCATACGGACCCGTGCTCGTCACCGTCTTGACCAGACCCAGGCTCGCGCTCTGCGCGATCGGCGTGTCCACGCTCGCCGGCGGCGCCGTCACCGGGTTGTTGCCCGGATCATTGCCACCCGCATTGGCGGTGTTGTGCACGTTGCCCGTGTTCACATCCGCCTGCGTCACCGTGTAGCTGCCCGTGCAGGTCAGCGTTGCGCCGGGGATCAAGGTCGCCGGCTGCGCCGGCGTGCAGGTCAGCGCGCCCAGCAGCGCATCGCTGATCGACACGTTCGTCAGCGTCACCGTGCCCGTGTTGGTCGCCACGATCTGGTAGGCGATCGTGCTGCCCAGTGCATACGGACCCGTGCTCGTCACCGTCTTGGCCAGACCCAGGCTCGCGCTCTGCGCCAGCGGGATCGTGATCTGGTTGCTAGGCGTCGGCCCGACCTCGGTCGAGTTCACGTTGGCCTGATTGACGACCTGGCCGGCATCCATGTCCGCCTGCGTCACCACGTGCGTGCCCGTCAGCACGCAGGTGCCGGCGACCGGCACGTTTGCGCAGGTCTGTGAATTGGGCGCGAGCTTGGGGTCGCTCACGACCACGTTCGTCAGCGGCACGTTGCCGGTGTTGGTCATCACCACGCTGTAGCTGATTGGACTGCCAAGCGTGTAGGGACCGGTCGAGGTCTCGCTCTTGGCCACCGACATCTGCGGATTGGGAACGAGCACATGGACCGTCGCACTACCCGAAACCGGTGTCGGGGTCTCGACGCTGCTGGCGCTGGCGGTGTTGGTGATGTACCAGTCAAAGCCGACGCCCGGGTTGATGGTGACCTGGTAGGTCACGCTCATCTGCTGGCCGGGATCGAGGACGAAATTGTCGACCGCACGCACGAGGGTCGCGGGAATACCGCTGATCAAGTCGGCGTTGACGCCGGCCGGGATGTTGTCCTTGATCGATGCCACAGTGCCGGCGCAGGCGAAGCGGACGTTGTCGACATAGAGAAAACTGTTCTGATTGCCCACTTGCGTGGCGTTGAAGCGGATTCGCGTGTCGTTGCCGATTTCAGCGGCCGTCAAGGTGTGGGTGTAGGTACCCGCGCCGGTGTTGTTGCCGTTGTCGTAGGTTGCCAGCAGCGTGGTCTGGGTATTGCCCCGGTAGATATAGGCGCTGACCGTACGGTTGTTGGCCAACTGATTGTTGTAGTCATAGGACAGCACGATGGAACTCGCGCTGCTGCACGCAGGAACCGTGAGGTTGGCCTCACGATAGACGCTGTCGTTGGTGTCATTGGCGCGGATGCGCAGGCAGTTTCCGGCCGGGCACCCTGCATCGTTGACCACGCGAATGTTGCCGTTCCCGGTGCCCGCGCCGCCATTGTCCGTCTCGATCCAAGCCGACGGCGCCCAGTTGATCGAGCCATCGCTGCCGTTGAAGGCGATGCTGGCGAAGGAATCGTGATAGTCGGAGCTCGCGCCCAGGAAACCGTTGGCCTGCGTGCTCTGATTGACATAGGTCACGCCCGGTGGCAGCGGATCGTTGACGACGATGTTGTCCTGGCGGCCGGTGCCCTCATTGGTAATGGTGACGGTGTAGTTGATCGTGTCGCCTACACCGGCTGTGGTCGGGTTGGCCTGCTTGCTGATGCGCAGGTCGGAAATGTTCACCGTGGCACTGCCGTTCGCGCTGACCGGATTGCTGGCCGAATCGATGCCCGCGGCCGTCGCATTGTTGGTGCTGGTACCACCGGGTGGCGCGGTGGTGATGGCGGTGAAGGTGATGGTCAGCGTGGTGTTGGCCGCCATCGTCTGGTTGAGATTCCAGGTCAAGACCGGCATCGCGATCGCGGGATTGGCCGGCGCGCCGGAAATCGTGCCGCCACCGGGCAGGGTGATGACCGCGCTGTTGGCGACGAAGGCCCAGTTCGCGGGCAAGGTGTCCGTCACGTTCACGTTGGTGACCGTGCTGTTGTAGTTGTGCACCGTGAGCGTGAACTGCGAAGTTTCGCCGGCCTGGTTGACGATCGCGCTCGGGCTGGCGACCTTGCTCAGCAGCATCTGCGGCAGTGGCGTGAGGTTGATGTCGCTGTTGACGCTGCCGCTGACGGTCTGGCTCGGGTCGTTGGGGAAGGTCAGCGAGCCGTGCGTGATGTCGACCACGTTGGTGATCGTGCTGCCGCCGAAGCCGGGATCGATCGTGGCGCGGTACTTGAGAACGACACCCTGGGTGGGCAGCAGGGTGCCGCCCTCGACCGGCGGCGGCGGCACGCCACCGGTGGCACCGGCGCCAACGCGGAAGCTCAGCGTGCCGCGCGGACTGGCGCCGGCGTCGAACTCGGCGGTGTCGCCGTCGATCGCGTCGGACTTGACGCCGACGTTGCCCGGGAAGCCATCGTCCTGCGTGATCTGGATGCTGCCCGCCACGTAGATGAGGCCCACCGGGATCGGATCCTCAGCGACCACGCGGATCGCGCCGTCGCGGCCCTGATTGTGAAAGCTGATCGTGTATTCGATGGTGTCGCCCGGATGCAGGTCGGGCCCTGGCGAACCGCCGACCTTGACCGCGGTCTTGAGCAGGGTCGGGATGACATCAGGCTTGAACAGGTCGGTGACGAAGACCAGCGCGTGCGGGAAGTAGACATCGCCCGTGGAGGTGAAACTCAGCGTCGCATTGATGCCGATCGATGGATCGGCGCTGTTGCTCAGGTGAGGCAAGGCCGCGTTGGCCGGGGTGTTGGAGATGTCGACCATCTTGAGGTCGATGCCCAGGTTGTTCGTATAGGCCGGGTTGCGCGCCACGTTGAGCACGCCGAGGTTGGAGATCCGGCTGTTCCAGAAATTGTCGGCCGGGCTTTGCGCATCGGACAAATTGCCGGGATTGACGATGTCGGCGCCGGTCAACTGGAATCGATCGCCGATCAAGCCCGCATCGCCTTCCCACACCAGCGCGCCCATGTAGGCATTGAAGTCCCCACTGACCGGCGTGGTGATGCCGGTGACCGTGACGGTCTGATTGACGCCGTTAGAGACCGGCACGTTGCCGGCGTGGTAAATGGTGAGGCGTCGATACGGCTGGCCCGCATCGTGGTAGGCGACGATCAGCGCCCAGCCACCGTAGTAGCCGAGGTTGCTGTCGTAGCCTGCGGTCGTGGTCATGCCACCGACCGAATAGGTGCCGGCGCCCGCGCCCTGCACCAGGGTGGTGGCGTCGAAGAAGGCCGTATACGGCCGCGCGCCAGCGCTGCCCTGGGTGTTGAAGGTATTGGTGTCGGCCGCGAGCGCGGTGACCTGGCCATAGCTGCCCGCAGGCGCCTTGATCCAGATGTTGCGTGCTGCGGCGGCGATCGGCCCGTTGCCATCGCCCGAAGCCGTCGCGGTGCGCCCGGACCAGTACAGGCCGGCCCAGAGCACGCTGGAGCCCGGCGGCAGGCTGAGATTGGCCGTCGACGAGTTTGCGGGCGCGCCACCACCGACCGGATCGGTATTGATCTGGATCATGGTGTGTTGCTGATCGCTACCGGTGCCGTTGTTGCGATTGTTTGCGCAACTGGCTTGACCCTGAGCACCAACAGCCGTGCTGCACGTCAGCAAGGCATTGCCGATCTGGACCACGTTGCCGTTGTCGCTCGCAGTGAACCTCTGCGTGAGCTGGGCCATCGCGCTGGCGGGAAGCAGGCAGGCCAGCAAGAGCAGCAGGACCAAAGCGCGGCGCAAGCCAGCACGACCGATTTCGGTGCGGGCCAGTTTTGGAGTTGAAATCAACGACATGGTGGAACCCCAGATACGAAAATTGGTGATGCGTGAAACCGGTCCGCTCGACAGCGGGTTTGCGGATACGACAAAGGCCGTCACACGGCGGTCTCCTTGAGATTGCGGGTTTGCCCCTGACCACGGCCGGGTCGGCTGGGAGTATGGAAACCTTGCGGCGCCGAATCACCCCTGCCCGCGGTCAGATTGTGTCAACAATTGTGAAACAGCTCACATTTGTCCGATGCCTTGGATCAAGACGGGAGGCCGGTTCCGTTGCTTAGAGCTTCGAGGTCCCGGCCCGGCCGCGCCGGTTTGCGCGCGTCCCGAAACCCCAAGCTCCGCAGCGCCGAGTTGCAGTCGACTCCATTCTCGCAATGCAAAGCAAGGCACATGCCAAGCCGGCTCGCCAGGCGTGCCTCAACCAGCCGGAGCGGGTTTCAGCGCAGGTCGCGCGCGATCACCTTGGCGGCGTTGTGGCCGGGCGCGCCGGTGACGCCGCCGCCCGGATGCGTGCCGGCGCCGCACAGGTACAGGCCCGGCAAGGCGCCGCGGTAGTTGGCCTGGCCGAGCATGGGGCGGGCGCTGAAGAGCTGGTTGAGGCTGAGCGCGCCGTGGAAGATGTCGCCGCCGATCAGGCCGAAGTCGCGTTCCAGATCGAGCGGAGACTTGATCTGCCGGCCCAATACGCTGGCCTTGAAGCCCGGCGCGTAGCGCTCGACGGTCGCGATCATGAGATCGGCGACTTCTTCGCGATGGGCGTCCCATGAGGCGCCGTCTGGCAGTGTGGGCGCGACGTGCTGGCAAAACAGGCTGGCGACATGCTGGCCGGGCGGTGCCAGCGTGTCATCGAGCGTGGACGGGATCAGCATCTCGACGATGGGCTCGCGCGACCAGCCGTATGCCCGCGCGTCCAGATAGGCGCGATCCATGTAATCCAAGCTCGGCGCGAGGATGATGCCTGCAGTCAGATGATCGCCCACGCCCGGCAGACAGGTGAAATCCGGCAGACGCCCGAGCGCGACGTTCATGCGGAAGGTGCCCGAGCCGCAGCGCCAGTTGCGCATGCGCTCGCGCGTCGCCGGCGGCACCTGGTCGGGCGCGAGCAGGCGCTCGTACAGGAGCTTGGGATTGACGTTGGCGACGATCGCGCGCGCATGCTCGATGTCGCCGCCTGCGGTGACGACGCCGACCGCGCGGCCATCCTCGACGAGCACCTCGCGCACGCCGCAGCCGGTGCGGATTTCCACGCCGGCGGCTTGCGCGGATTTCGCCATCGCCTGCGTGATCGCGCCCATGCCGCCGATCGCATGGCCCCATGCACCCTTGACGCCGTTGACCTCGCCGAACACGTGATGCAACAGGACATAGGCACTGCCAGGCGTGTACGGGCTGGCGTAATTGCCGACCACGCCGTCGAAACCGAGCACGGCCTTGATCGGTTCGCTTTCGAAGAAGCGATCGAGGTATTCCGCCGCCGAGATCGTGAACAGGTCGAGCAAGTCGCTGCGCAGCGTCGCATCGAGCTGGCCCAGACGCTTGCCGAGCTTGCCTGCGCGGATCAGCTCGGGCAGCGCCTTGAGCCAGCCACCGTCGCTGACGTTGGGCGGCGGCTCGAGCGCGACCGCGCGCAACACGTCGGCGATCGCATCGAGGCGACGCTCGTATTCGGGCAGCGCATCGGCGTCCCTGCGCGAAAACTTCGCCACTTCATCGCGCGTGCGCCCGGCCCCGGTCAGCAGGCAGGACCCATCCGGACGCGGCAGGAAATTGTTGGCCTTGCGCAGCACCACGCGCAGGCCGTGTTTTTCCAGTTCCAGATCGGCAATCACCTTGGGTTGCAGCAGCGACACCGTGTAGGCGGCGACCGAATTGCGAAAGCCCGGATGGAACTCCTCGGTCACTGCGGCGCCGCCGACCACATCGCGATGTTCGAGCACGAGCACGCGCTTGCCGGCCTTGGCCAGATACGCGGCGCAGGTGAGGCCATTGTGGCCGCCGCCGATGAGGATCGCGTCATAGCCCGAGTTCACCACGTGCTCCTTTCACGGCCGGCGCGCTCGCGGCCAAGCCACGCATCCTACCGTGCGCGATTGCGAGAGCGCAGCGTCTTGCGTTGACCCCGGTCAAGGCCGCAGCGGTCATTGCCTGCGAGCATGCATGCGACGCGTTGCGCCAGAGCGCAATGCCACCTCCCATTCCCAATTCGAGGTCATCGCCCCATGCTGTTCGAAGTCCCCGCGATCCACAGTCCCGCCTGCGCCGCCGCCATCACCAACGCGCTGCTCGCGCAGGACCTCGGCGCCGCAGTCGAAGTCAAGCTCGGCGAGCGCCGCGTGCGCGTGGAAGGCAACCTGAGCAAGGACCAGGCACTGGCCGCGATCCGTGGCGCGGGCTTTGCCGCGGCTGAAGCACCGCCACACAGTGGCGCCGGCAGTACCTGCTGCGGCGGCTGCGCCTGACGGTCGACCAGCGCGCGGCCTCACGCGGTCGCGCGCTGCACCGTTTCGGCCGCGGGCCGTGTCGCGCCCGTGACCGCAAGCAGCATGCCCAGCGTGCACAGCGCGGCCACGTAATGCGCCGGGGCGAGCGGCCACTGCTGCGCCCACATCACCACCACCAGCGGCGTGAGTCCGCCGAAGATCGCATAGGCGACGTTGTAGGCGAAGGACACGCCGGAGAAGCGGATCGGCGCCGGGAACAGGCGCACCAGCAGCACCGGGATCACGCCCACCACGCCGACGCAGAAGCCGGCCAGCGCGTACCAGGTCGCCAAATGCGTCGCTGATGCGGTTGCCCCCGTGTAGAGCCCGTAGGTTGCGAGCAGGGTCAGCAGGCAACCTGCAAACAGCGCGCGGCCCGCGCCCAGGCGATCGGCAGCAACACCGAACACCACGCAGCCCAGCGTCAGCGCCGCGGTGGCCAGGCTGTTCGCGGCGAGCGCCTGTTCGGCAGGGATCGCGAACAGTTTCTGCATCAGGGTCGGGGTCATGAGGATCACCACCACGATCGCGGCGGTGAGCAGCCAGGTCAGCAACATCGAGCGCAACACCGCCCGGCCATGCCCGGCCAGCACGACGCGCAGCGGCAATCCGCGTTCGAGTTCGCCGCGCCGGCGCAGCTCGACGAACACCGGGGTTTCGGCGAGCAGGCGGCGCAGGAACACCGCGAGCAGGCCGAAGACGCCGCCGATCAGGAACGGGATGCGCCAGCCGAAGGCGAGCATTTCCTCGGGCGTGCAGCGCGCGACCACCGCTGCGCTGATCAGCGAACCGATGAGGATGCCCGCGGTGAGGCCCGCGGTGAGCGTGCCGCAGGCCAGGCCCACATGGCGCGGCGGCACATGCTCGGCGACGAAGGTCCACGCGCCAGGCACTTCGCCGCCGACCGCCGCGCCTTGCAGGATACGTAGCACGAGCAGCGCGAGCGGCGCGGCGTAACCGATCGTCGCGTACGTGGGCAACAGGCCGATCAGCAGGGTCGGAACCGCCATCAACAGCACGCTGAGCATGAACATGCGCTTGCGTCCGTCGCGGTCGCCGAAATGCGCCATCAGCACGCCGCCCAGCGGACGCGCGAGATAGCCCGCAGCGAACAGGCCGAAGGCCTGCAATTGGCGCAACCAGTCGGGCGTGTCGGGCGGGAAGAACAAGGTTCCGATCGTCGCCGTGAGGTAGACGAAGATGATGAAGTCGTAGAACTCGAGCGCGCCGCCGAGTGCGGCCAGAGCGAGCGTGCGCAGGTCGCTGCGCGTCAGGGCGGTGCGTGGCGCGGACTCCATCGGCATTTCACGGGCGGCGGAAAGGCGCAGATATACCGTGCCGGGCGGCCGTCGCGCTACAGCAGCTTGGCCAGATCCTTGCCGATGCGCTCGGGCGTATCGGTCGGCGCATAGCGACGCAAGACCTTGCCATCCGCATCGACGAGGAACTTGGTGAAGTTCCACTTGATCGCCTCGCTGCCGAGCACGCCCTTGGCCTGCGACTTCAGGAAGCGGTACAGCGGATGCGCCTTGTCGCCATTGACCTCGATCTTGGCGAACAGCGGGAAGCTCACGTCGTAGTTGAGCGCACAAAAGGATTTGATTTCCGCCTCGTCGCCCGGCTCCTGGTGGCCGAACTGGTCGCAGGGAAAGCCGAGCACCACCAGACCGCGCTCACGGTAATCGGCGTAGAGCTTTTCCAGCCCCGCGTACTGCGGCGTGAAACCACATTTGGAGGCGACGTTGACGATCAGCAGGGTCTTGCCCTTGTACGCGGCAAGCTTCTGCTGCTTGCCGTCGATCGTGCACGCGTCGAAGTCAAAGACCGATGCCATCGTGCCACCCTCAATCAATGCGCTGCCACAGCGTAGCACTGCCGCCCAGGCTCGCGTCGGGCAACAGGTAATGATCGACCAGCAGGAACGCGAACAGCGCCATCAGATAGATGATCGAGTAGTTGAACACGCGCATCGCAAAGAAATCATCGGGCGGGTTCAGCAGGCGGATCGCATACCAAAGGAAGGCGCCGCCGAGCACCAGCGCGCCGCCAAGGTAGAACAAACCGCTCATGCCAGTGAGGTATGGCAGCACCGTGATCACCACCAGCAACACCGTGTACAACAACACGTGCCAGCGCGTGTACTCCACGCCGTGGGTGACCGGCAGCATCGGCACATGGGCGCGCGCATAGTCCTCGCGACGGAAGATCGCCAGCGCCCAGAAATGCGGCGGCGTCCAGATGAAGATGATGAGGAACAGCAGCAGCGCATAGGGATGCACACTGCCGGTGACCGCGGTCCAGCCCAGGATCGGCGGCACCGCGCCGGCCGCGCCACCGATCACGATGTTCTGCGGCGTCGCGCGCTTGAGGAAGGCGGTGTAGATCACCGCATAGCCGATCAGGCCAAGGAAGGTGAGCACGGCGGTGAGCAGGTTGTCGAAAATGACGAGGATCGCCATCGACAGCACGCCCAGTGCCAGCGCGAAGACCAGCACCTGGACCGGCCGCAGGGCGCCGATCGCCAGCGGTCGGTGCGCGGTGCGCACCATCAGCTTGTCGATGCGCTGGTCGATCAGATGGTTGATCGCGGCCGCCGAGGCCGCCGCGAGCCAGATGCCGACGGCGCCCGCGATTGCTTCGCGCAGCGGCGGCAAGCCGGGCACCGCGAGCAACATGCCGATGATCGCGGTGAACACGATCAGCGCGACGATGCGCGGCTTGGTTACCTGCAGGTATTGGCTGAAGGTCGACGGTTGGGTCACGATTGCGAACTCAAGTGGAAGGCCGGTGATCGGGCGCTGCCGCCCGCGTGCGCACCAGCAAGGCGATCAGCGCCAGCAGGAGCAGGACGGCACCGGCATTGTGCGCCGTTGCGATGGGCAAGGGCAGCAGCAGCATCACGTTGGCGATGCCCAGCGCCACCTGCACGCACAGCAACGCGACAAGCGCGATCGCATGCGCCCGCAGGTCGCGTCGCCAACTGGCGAGCGCGGTGACGAGCACCATCACGAACACCACCAGCGCGCCGATGCGATGGGCCATTTGAATCGCCGCGCGCGCGGCGCCATCGAGCACGCCGCCTTCGTAATTGACGCCGATTCCGCGCCAGAGCACGAAGCCTTCGCGGAAATCGGTGGCCGGCCACCACGATCCGGCGCAGGTCGGAAAATCGCTGCCGCAGGCCAGCGCGGCGTAATTCGCGCTGGTCCAGCCGCCCAGCGCGATCTGCGCGGCGAGCAGCACGAGGGCAAGGATCACCAGCGGCCGCAAGGCCTGCTGCGCAGGTGTCGACTGCGTGCGCGCCGACAGGCTGAGCGCGACCCAGGCGAGCAAGGCCAGGGTGAGCAGGCCGCCGAGCAGATGCCCCATGACCACGATCGGCTTGAGCAGCAAGGTCACGGTCCACATGCCGAGCATGGCCTGGAAAATGATCACGGCCAGCGCAGCGACCGCGATGCGGTACGGCGCCGGGCGCTGCAGGCGCCAAGCCACCAGCAATGGCAGCGCCATCGCAAGTCCGGAAAGGGCCGCGGAAACACCCGGATGACCCTTGATGTAGAGCGCGACACCGAGCGCTGCCGCCAGCGCCGCGGCGAGAATCGCGGCGGGCGAACCACGCCGCGGCCACGCCGCAACGAGGGCCAGCGCGAGCACCAGGGTGCCAAGCGAACCGGCGAGCATGCGATGCACCTGCTCGCGCCAGGCCTTGTGGGTTTCCACCGGACGCTGCGGGAAGGCCTGGTTGGCGTGGGCGATTTCCTGTTCGTGACCCGGCCAGGTCGCCTTGCCGTAGCAGGTCGGCCAATCCGGGCACGACAATCCGGCGTTGGACAGGCGCACGAAGGCGCCAAACACGATGACGACCAAGGCGAGCAGCGTCGCGGCGAGCGCGAGGCGCGCAGTAAGCGGAAAAGAAGTCACTTTGATCAGCTCTTGATGGCGCGCTCGAGATCCTTGCGCAACTTGTTGGCGTCGTAGCCGGATGGATGACTGAGCACGAGGAAACCGTGCGGGTCGATGAAGACGACGGCAAGCGCATCGGCAGCCGATGGGCGATAGGCTGCGAGCGCGCCATCGGCATCCCTTGCCGACTGCATTGGTGCCAAGGCCGCGAGTTCGTCATCCGGCAAGTCGGCGAGCACGAGCAGGCGCACGCGCGCGGCGTTGCGATTGAGCGTAAGGCGCACGCGCCGGAGCTCGTCGAGTTTCTGCAGGCAGGATTGCGCGCATTCCGCGCCGGGCAAGGCGACCACCGTCCATGACCAGTTCGCATCCTTCCAAGCCAGCGCGCTACCGTCGGCGAGTACGAAACGGGCGCCGCCAAGGTCGCGCGGCGGCTCGATCAGGGTGCCGAAGTTGCGCATGCCCTGCGGTCGCCAACCGGTCGTACTCAGGAACCAGGTGCCGAGGAAGGGGACGATGAACACCGCCACGACGAGGATCAGGGCAATGCGATTGCGCGTGCGGTTGCGCGGGGTCATGGTCGATCGTTCTCGGGGCGCCAGTGCAGAACAAGGAAGGTTGCCACGACCACGGCGCAGAAAGCGAACCAGGTGAAGGCATAGGCGTAGTGGCGCTCGGGCGGGAACACCTCGGGACGCCATTGGCGCACGAATCCTGCGCCGGCATCGGCGGCATCGGTTTCCAGCAACACACGGGCATCGAGATGACGGTCGAGATCGGCGGCAATCTCGCCCGGATCGATGTAGATCGTGGTTTTGGGCCACTGTGCCTGCCGCGGCAAGGCATTGCCGCCCAGACGCAGGCCCGAGCCAGGTGGCGGTGCATACAGCCCTTGGATGCGAACCACGCCAGTGGGCGGAGACGGCATCGTCGGCAAGACGCCGCGCGCATCGCGCGCGAGATAGCCGCGGTTGACGAGCAGGGCCGGACCGCCTGCGCTGGGCGCGAAAACGTCCCAACGCATGACGCCGACCTTGCCACCTCGCACCTGGTCATCGAGCAAATAAGCATGCTCGGGATCGAAACTGCCCGTGATTTCGACCAGCGGATAAACCTGTGCACCGGCCTGCGTGCGCGCCTGGGTCAGCGTGATCGGTGCCTGGCTTGCCGCCGCATCGAACGCGGCGAACAAGGCTTCCTTCTCGTGGGCGCGACGAACCTGCCAGGTGCCCAGCGCGAGGAACACCGCAATTCCGATCAGGGCGAACAGCACGCCGATCGCGCGCGGCGCGTGCCAGCGTCTAGTGCTCATGCCAGGCGTCTATAATCGGACAGGCAACCGGCCGCAGGCGCCGGGACTCAGGCTCCACCATGCTCGGCACCGTTCTCGTCATCGTCTTCTTCATCGCCATCGTCTACAACCTGGGCGCCGGCCTCTACTACATGATGAGCGACAAGGGCACCACCGACCGCACGCTCAAGGCGCTGACACGCCGCATCGCGCTGTCGGTGCTGTTGATCGCGCTGATCATGCTCGGTATCTGGGCAGGGATCATCAAACCGCACGGCGTTGGCGGATGAATGGAGGGCCGGGTATGGGAAATCGGGAACGGAGAATCGTCAAAGACAATGCGCGCTTCGCATCCGATACCTGATACCCGGCTCGCGATTCCCGACGTTCAGAGCACGTAGACGAACAGGAACAAGCCAAGCCAGACCACGTCGACGAAGTGCCAGTACCAGGCAACCGCTTCGAAGGCGAAGTGATTGTCGCGGGTGAAGTGACCCTTGGCGCAGCGTGCCCACATCACCGCAAGCATGATCGCACCGAGCGTCACGTGCAGGCCGTGGAAACCGGTCAGCATGAAGAAGGTGCTGCCGTAGATGCCGCTGCCGAGCGTGAGATTGAAGTGCTCGTAGGCCTCGGCGTACTCATGCACTTGGAAGCCGAGGAAGATCGCGCCGAGAATCACGGTGAGGGCGAGGAACACCAGCAGGCGCGCGCGATGGCCGGTGCGCAACGCATGATGCGCAATCGTGATGGTCACGCCCGAGCTGAGCAGCAGCAGGGTGTTGAGCAGCGGAATGCCCCACGGCGACATCGTCGAGAAACCGCCACCGATGTCGGCCGGACCATTGGTCGGCCATGCTGCCGCGTACTGCGGCCACAGGTAGAAATTGGTCAGCGCGCCGTCGCCCTCGCCGCCCAGCCACGGCACCGAGAAGGTGCGCGCGTAAAACAGTGCGCCAAAGAAGGCAGCGAAGAACATCACTTCCGAGAAGATGAACCAGATCATCCCCATGCGGAACGAAACATCAACCTGCTTGTTGTAGTAACCGGCCAGCGACTCGCGGATCACCGAGCCGAACCAGCCGAACAGCATCACCACCAGCAGGCCGATGCCCACGGCCATGATCGGTTTGCCGACCATGACCTCGTTGAGCCACAGGCCCGCGCCGCCGACTGCGCCAAGCAAGCCGAAAGAGCCGACGATCGGCCAGTGGCTGCCGTGGGGAACGTAGTAAGCACCTTGTGTCTGGGCCATGTCGATCTCGATCGTTGCGTGGTCAACCCGCCGCAGGTTGCGGCGATCCGGTTTCAAGCAGTCGCTGGGTGGCGACTTCGTTGGCGTAGAAAGTGTACGACAAGGTCAGCTCGCGCACGTCCTTGGGCAGGCGCGGGTCGACGAAGAAACGTACCGGCATGCGCCGCGTTTCACCCGCGGCCAACACCTGCTCGGTGAAGCAGAAGCATTCGGTCTTGTTGAAGAAGGCCGAGGCCGCGGCCGGCGCCACGCTCGGCACCGCATTGCCGACGATCGCCTGTTTGCCGGTGTTGGTGGCATCGAACCAGGCATCGACGATCTTGCCCGGATGCACCTGCATGCTCGGTCGCTCGGGGGCGAAATCCCACGGCAACTTGCTGTTGACGTTGGCGACGAACTGCACGGTGATCGTGCGACTGGCGTCTTCGACCAGGGCTGCGGCATCACTCGCCGCCACCGCACCATCGCTCATGCGGATGCCGAATACGTGTTCGCAGACGATGCGGTAGACCGGCACCATCGCGAAGCCGAACACGAAGGCGCAGGCGACCACGATCAGGGCGGTCTTGAGCACGCCGTGGTGATTGACTGCCGCGTTCACTTGCGCAGCACCATCTGCAGGATCGCGGACAGGTAGATCACCAGCGCCACCGCACCGACAGTCAGCGCCGTGCGCCGCGCGCGGGCGCGGCCACTGGCTTGTTCGTCGCTGGTGGCTTGCCTTGCCATTTCCCGATCCGGCCCGATGCCCGCGTCGATGCGCGCGCTCAGTGGCTCACATCGCCATGCGCGAGCATGTCGTTGGTGATCACCGGCGGCGTGGAGAAGGTGTGGAACGGCGCCGGCGACGGCACCGTCCATTCCAGTCCACGCGCACCTTCCCAAACCTGCGCGGTGGCGCGCTGCCTGGAGAAGTACACGCAATGGATGATCACGCCGACGAAGATCAGCTGGCTGGCGCCGAACCAGAAACCGCCGATCGAGGAGATCATGTTGAAGTCGGCGAAGGCGACGTTGTAGTCGGGGATGCGGCGCGGCATGCCGGCAAGGCCGACAAAATGCTGCGGGAAGAACAGCACGTTGACCGCGATCGCGCTCGACCAGAAATGGATCTTGCCCCACTTCTCCGAGTACATGTTGCCCGACCACTTGGGCAGCCAGTAGTAGGCCGCAGCCATGATCCCGAACGCAGCGCCCGAGACCAGCACATAGTGGAAGTGGGCAACGACGAAATAGGTGTCCTGGTACTGGAAGTCGGCCGGAACGATCGCGCACATCACGCCGGAAAAGCCGCCGATCGTAAACAGGATCACGAATGCGATCGCGAACAGCATCGGCGTCTCGAAGGTGAGCGAGCCTTGCCACATCGTCGACAACCAGTTGAACACTTTCACCCCGGTCGGGATCGCGATCAGCATCGTCGCGTACATGAAGAACAGCTCGCCGCCGAGCGGCATGCCGACGGTGAACATGTGATGCGCCCAGACGATGAACGACAGGAACGCGATCGAGGCAATCGCATACACCATCGCCTGATAGCCGAAGATCGGCTTGCGCGAGAAGGTGGGGATGATTTCCGAGACGATCCCGAACGCCGGCAGGATCATGATGTAGACCTCGGGATGGCCGAAGAACCAGAAGATGTGCTGGTACATCACCGGATCGCCACCGCCGGCAGCGTGGAAGAAGCTCGTGCCGAAATACTTGTCGGTGAGCAGCATCGTCACCGCACCGGCCAGCACCGGCATCACCGCAATCAGCAGGAAGGCGGTGATCAGCCAGCTCCACACGAACACCGGCATCTTCAGCAGATCCATGCCCGGCGCGCGCATGTTGAGGATGGTGGCAATGATGTTGATCGCACCCATGATCGAGCTGATGCCCATCAGGTGGATCGCGAAAATCATGAAGGCGACGTTGAAGCCCCCCTCCAGCGACAACGGCGGATACATCGTCCAGCCGCCCTGCGGGCCGCCGCCGGGCATGAAGATCTCGCCGATCAACAGCAGGAAGGCGAACGGCAGGATCCAGAACGACCAGTTGTTCATGCGCGGCAGGGCCATGTCGGGCGCGCCGATCTGCAGCGGAATCATCCAGTTCCCGAGGCCGACGAAGGCCGGCATGATCGCGCCGAAGATCATGATCAGCGCGTGCATCGTGGTCAGTTCGTTGAATGTTTCCGGCTGCAGCAACTGCAGGCCCGGCTGGAACAATTCGGCACGGATCAGCATGGCGAAGCTGCCGCCGATGAAGAACATCGTCAGCGAGAACACCAGATACAGCGTACCGATGTCCTTGTGGTTGGTGGTGAACAACCAGCGATGCAGGAAGCCGTGCGGCTTGTCATCGTGACCGGCATGCCCATCGTGGTGCGTGTCGTGGATGGCGGGATTGACTGCGGCCATGGCCTGTAACCTCGATGTGGGGGCGATCAGCCCTGCGTGGCGGGCAACGCGGCGGCGGGAGCGGCCTGCGCGGTCTTGCTGGCGGAAGCGGCGGCCTGCTGGGTCGCCAGCCATTGTTCGAACTCGGCCTTGGGTACGGCCTTGACCACGATCGGCATGAAGCCGTGGTCGCGTCCGCACAGCTCGGCGCACTGGCCGCGGTAAGTGCCGGCCACGTCAATGCGGGTCCAGTTGTCGTTGATGATGCCGGGAATGGCATCCTGCTTCCAACCCAGATCCGGCACCCACCAGGAGTGGATGACGTCATCGGCGGTGATCACGAAGCGGACCTTGACCCCGACCGGCAGCACCAGCGGCTTGTCGACGTTGAGCAGATAGACGTTTTCATCGCCTTCCTTGACCGAATGCGGATCGAGACCCGAACCGGTCTGGCGCACGCGGTTGGACTCCGCATCAAGGGTGGAGATGAAATTGACCGGCGTGGCCTTGCCGAAATAGTCGACGTACTCGTAACGCCACTTCCACTGGTAGCCGGTGACCTTGATGGTCATCTCCGAGTTCTCGACATGGGCCATGTCGATCAGCAGCTTGGTCGCCGGCCACGCCATCGCGATCAGGATGAGGATCGGGATCGTCGTCCAGACCGCCTCCAGCATCGTGTTGTGGCTCCACTTGGCCGCCACCGCGCCGCGCGATTTGCGGAACTTGAACATCGCATAGACCATCGCGCCGTAAACGATCACGCCGATGGCGACGCAGATCCAGAATGCGAGCATGTGCACGCCGTGGATGCGCTGCGAAATGCTGGTGACGCCCGTGGGCATGTTGAGCTGCCAGGGCTGCGGTCCGGCCATGACCGTACCGCTGGCGAAGAGCGCGAACGCTGCCACCGCCGCCGCCGCGCGACGTGCGCCCACCATCCCGAATGAAATCATCGGCATCACCCTAGATTGTCTGCTTGCGTGGCCAGCTCGCGCCGCCTGCTGGCTTCCCCGACGCCACCTCCCCCGACGCATCGACGGATGCTCAGCATCAACGGGAATGAGGCGTATTGCCGGAATCATAGTGGAGTGCGCCTCGCAGCGGCAACCACACGGCGGCACGCGCGGCGTGCGGCAGCGCGATCCGCGTGGCGATCGTGCTCCTTGGCCCGCAACAGTCGCATCACTAAACTATCCGCCCCTTTCTCCCCATCGTATCGAGAAACCCTTGAGCGAGAGCCTCTTGCCCGAACTGCCGCCCGCGCCCGATCCGATCTGGGCACGCATGACCGGCGCCTGGTCACGCGACGAAACCGAATGTGTCGATGACCTGCTCGCGCAGGCGAGCTTGCCGCCCGCCGACCGAACGCGCGTGCTCGCGCACGCTGCGGATCTGGTCGCGCGCGTGCGTGCCCGCGCCAGCGAGCAGACCGTGGTCGAATCCTTCATGCGCCAGTACGACCTGTCGAGCGAGGAAGGCGTGCTGCTGATGTGCGTGGCCGAGGCCTTGCTGCGCATTCCCGACAAGACCACCGCCGACAAGCTGATCCGCGACAAGCTGGGTGAGGCCGACTGGAAAAAGCACCTGGGTGGCAGCAGCTCGGTGCTGGTCAATGCCTCGACCTGGGGCCTCATGCTCACCGGCCGCCTGGTCAATCTCGCCGAGGAGACCCGCCGCGATTTCACCGGCGCGCTCAAGCGCCTGATCGGTCGCTCCGGCGAGCCGGTGATCCGGCTCGCGGTACGCCAGGCGATGCGCATCATGGGCCACCAGTTCGTGATGGGCCGCAGCATCGATGAGGCGCTCGACCGCAGCGCACAGAAGGGCTACGCCGATTACCGCTATTCCTACGACATGCTTGGCGAGGCAGCGCTCACCCAACCCGACGCCGAGCGCTACCACAAGGCCTACAAGGACGCGATCGCCGCGCTTGGCGCGCGCGGCCCGTTTGCCGACGTGATCGAGGCGCCGTCGATCTCGGTCAAGCTGTCGGCACTGCATCCGCGTTATGAAATCGCCAAGCGCGGCCGCGTGCTTGCCGAGCTCACGCCCAAGGTGCTCGAGCTTGCGCAACTGGCGATGGCCAACGGCATCGGCATGACCGTCGATGCCGAGGAAGCCGATCGTCTCGAACTGTCGCTGGAAATCGTCGGCACGGTCTTCGCGCACGAATCGCTGGCAGGTTGGAACGGTTTCGGCCTGGCGATCCAGGCCTACCAGAAGCGCTGTCCGTTCGTGATCGACTGGCTCACCGAAACCGCGCGCAAGGTCGGGCGCCGCTGGTGCGTGCGCCTGGTCAAGGGTGCGTACTGGGACTCGGAAATCAAGCGCGCCCAGGAGCTGGGCCTGTCGGGCTACCCGGTGTTCACGCGCAAGCCCAACACCGACGTCTCCTACCTCGCCTGCGCCAAGCGCCTGTTCGCGGCCGGCAGCTCGCTGATCTATCCGCAATTCGCCACCCACAACGCGCACACCATCGCGGCGATCCACCATCACGCGCAGGGTCACGCGTTCGAATTCCAGCGCCTGCACGGCATGGGCACCGATCTGTATGCCGAAGTGATCGGCAGGGACAAGCTCGACGTACCCTGCCGCGTGTACGCGCCCGTGGGCAGCCATGAAGACCTGCTGCCCTATCTCGTGCGCCGCCTGCTCGAGAACGGCGCCAATTCCTCGTTCGTCAATCGCATCGTCGACGAATCGGTCGCGATCGACGAATTGGTCGCCGATCCCTGCGACACGGTTCGCGCATTCACCTCCAAGCCGCACCCGCGCATTGCGCTGCCGGTCGGCCTCTACGGTCAGCAACGGAAGAATTCCATGGGCGTCAATCTTGCAAACGACAATGAACTCAAGGCGCTGGCCGAAGCGGTCAACGCCAAGCACGGCCCTTGGAGCGCGGCGCCACTGGTGCCCGGCTCGAACAGCGGCGAAGCCGTCCGCGACGTGACCAATCCGGCCGATCGCCGCGAGGTCGTCGGCCAGTCACGCAACGCCGACGCCGCGACCATCGAGAAGGCGCTCGCCAACGCGCTTGCCGCGCAGGACGCCTGGGACACGATGCCGGCGGCCAGTCGCGCGACGATCCTCGAACATGCAGCCGACCTGCTCGAATCACGCCGCGGCGAATTCGTCGCGCTGTGCGTGCGCGAAGCGGGCAAGACGATCCCGGCGGCGATCTCCGAAGTGCGCGAAGCGGTCGACATGTGCCGTTACTACGCGGCGATGTCGCGCAAGCTGTTTGGCGCCCCCGAACAACTGCCCGGCCCGACCGGCGAATCGAACCAGTTGTTCCTGCGCGGTCGCGGCGTGTTCGTCTGCATCAGCCCGTGGAACTTCCCGCTCGCGATCTTCATGGGTCAGGTCGCCGCCGGTCTTGCTGCCGGCAATGCGGTGATCGCCAAGCCGGCCGACCAGACCACCCTGATCGGCCATGCCGCAATCAAACTGCTGCACGAAGCCGGCGTACCCGAAGCCGTCGTGCAGTATGTGCCCTGCAAGGGCTCGGTGCTCGGCAATACCCTGCTCACGCGTCCCGAAGTCGCCGGCGTCTGCTTCACCGGCTCTACCGAGACCGCCTGGACGATCAATCGCACGCTGGCCGCGCGCAATGCGCCGATCGCGGCTCTGATCGCCGAGACCGGTGGCCAGAATGCGCTGATCGCCGACTCTTCGGCCCTGCCCGAGCAGTTGGTCAAGGACGTGCTGGCCTCGGCCTTCGACTCCGCCGGCCAGCGTTGCTCGGCTGCGCGCGTGCTGTTCGTGCAGGAAGACATCGCCGACAAGGTGATCGGCATGCTCAAGGGCGCGATGGATGAACTCGTGGTCGGCGATCCGGCCAAGCTCTCGACCGATGTCGGCCCGGTGATCGACGAGCCTTCGCGCAAATTCCTCGTCGAGCATGCCGCTCGCATGGATCAGCAAGCCAAGCCGATCAACACCGCCAGGCTCGCTGACGGCAGTGACAACGGTACCTTCTTCGCGCCGCGCGCTTATGAAATCCCTTCGCTGTCGCTGCTCACCGGCGAAGTGTTCGGCCCGGTCCTGCACGTGCTGCGCTGGAAGGCGAGCGACCTCGACGGCGTGATCGATGCGATCAACGGCACGGGTTTTGGCCTCACGCTCGGGGTGCACAGCCGCATCGACGATACTGTTTCCCACATCGCCAAACGCGCCAAGGTCGGCAACTGCTACGTCAATCGCAACCAGATCGGCGCGGTGGTCGGCGTGCAGCCGTTCGGCGGCGAGGGCTTGTCGGGCACGGGCCCCAAGGCCGGCGGCCCGCATTACCTGCTGCGCTTCGCCACCGAGCGCACGCTCACGGTCAACACCACCGCCGCGGGCGGCAACGCCTCCCTGCTCACCCTCGGCGAGTGAGCGGTGCGCCCTGTCCGCGTCGCGGGCGGGCAGGGCATCGATGGATCGGCTTCAAGACAACGCTGAATTGCGTCGCGCGCGTCATTCCAGAGGATTCCAGAGAATGCCGGAATCCATTGCTTCAAGGCTCTGCCGAAGAGCTGGATCCCGGCTTTCGCCGGGATGACGACTTGCTCGATGACGGCCCCACGCGGGCCGTGTTCGCGCGCACATGAGTGGCTGACTGCGGGCGTTCATCGCGCCCCGATGGCGCCGGTTGGGGTTCCCGGCGACCTTTTGCATATCGGGAAGGGAGTTCTTTCCCAAGGAGCCCCCGATGTCCCGCTTTCGAACCACGATCCTGCGCGCCCCCCTGATCCTGTGCCTCGCCCTGCCCGGCCTCGCCCAGGCGGCCACTTACTGCGTGCGCAACCACACCGAGCTGCAGCAGGCACTCACCGCAGCGGCTGCTTCACCGGGCGACGACGAGATCAGGATCCGGGAAGGCGTCTACACCACCTTCAACGGCACCTTCACCTACACCGCACAGACCACCGGCTGGCTGTTCATCGTCGGCGGCTACTACACCGTCGATGGCAACGACTGCGCGCAGATGCGCATGGACGCCTCACGCACGATTCTCGACGGCGCGGGCCAGAACCAGGTGTTGAGAATCACCTTGCTGCCCCCCGCCGGAACCACGACGAGCGCGCGCCTGGGCGTCATGAACCTCAGCATCGCCAATGGCTACGGGGATTCCGCGACGTTCGTGCGGGGCGGCGGCGTCGACATGTCATCGTTCTCGGATGGCTATACCGAACTGTGGCTGGAGAACGTGATCGTTGCCGCCAGCAAGGGCTATTTCGGCGGCGGCGCCAACCTCTATGCAAAAAACGGACTGGCACGCATCGCCAACAGCCTGTTCGACGACAACCAGGCGCCAACCACGGCCTACGGCCACGCATCCATCACGGTCGTCTCCACGTTGGAGAACCTCGCCCATCCGGTGGTCATCGCCAACAGCAGCTTCGTGCGTGGCCGCTGCGCGGGCAATGGCACCCGCGGCTGCGGCGTTGGCGTCGGCCTGCCGGCCGGGGTGCATCTGGACGTGCTCAACAGCCTGTTCTTCGACAATGCGATCTCCGATCTCAACATCGAAGGCATGGCGAACATCGGCCTGGGCAATGGCAGCGCGAGCGCCGACTCCAGCCTGATTGGCACGCTCAGCGGCAACCTGCCGCTCACGGCGACCCGTGCACTCGCGGGCGATCCCGCCTTCGTCGACGCGACCAACGGAAATTTCCGCCTGCGCAACGATTCGCCGTTCATCAATCAGGCCCTGGCGACGATTCCGTACTATCCCCTCAGCATGCTCGATCTCGATGCCAAGCTGCGCACGCGCTTTGACGCGATGGACCCCGGGCCCTACGAGAACCAGACCTGGGACATCCTGTTCGTCGATGGCTTCGACGACTGAAGCTGCGCGCCCACAATGCGCCGGCGCCATGGACTGGCGGCGCGCAAAAAGCAACGGGCACCGCATGGGTGCCCGCCACCTCCCTCCCCAAATGGTACGTCTCGTCGATCAGAAGGTAATCTGGCCGGAGAAGCCGAGCAGGTTGCCGTAGCTCTCGAAATGACCGACGAGGGTGTCGTAGGTCGACGAGGTGTCATTGATCACGCCATCGTCAACGAACAAGTGCGCGAAACCGACGCTGAACCGCATGGTATCGCTGTAGGCATAGTCGGCGCCGAAGGCGATCCATTTGCGTGAGCCATCGGGCACGCGCGGATCACGATGCTCGTCGACCGTAGGCGTCTGGTCATAGGCAACGCCGCCGCGCAGGGTCCACTTGTCGTTGAGGCGATAATCGGCACCGACCGAGACGAACCAGGTGTCCTCGAAACCGAAGATCGTCGGGCGGTTGTAGGCCGCCTGCGCCGGATTGGCGTAATTGACCACGAGCTTGTCAAAACTCGACCAGTGCGTGTAGCCGACGTCGGCACCAAAACTCAGACGATCGTTGGCCGTGTGCCACCAGCTCACGCGTGCATAGGCCGGCGTGTTGAAGTCGGCCACGCCATCGGTATTGACGAAGGCGCCGTTGAAGTAAGGCAACAGGTTCGACGGCACTTCGAAGGTCGCCTTGCCATCGATCGTGTGGTCGATCTGCGAGCGGAAATTGAAGCCGATGCGATCATTGTCGGTCGGCTTCCACAGCAGGCCCAAGCCCCAACCGAAGCCCCAGTCGCTGCCCTTGAGCTGGGCGCGGGCATCGGCTTCCTGCGGCAGCCAGGCCCCATTGGTCGGCTGGGCGAGGATGGTGCCGAGATTGACCGCCTGGCCCAGCGTCGCGCTGGTGCGCTGGATGACCAGGCTCAGGCCGAGCGAGAACTCATCCGAAGCCTTCCACGAGCCAGCCACGGTGATTGCCGGCGACTGCAGTTTGGTGGTCTGGGCGAGATAACGGCCCATCCAGCGGTCGTTGTACTCGGTCTGGAAGCCGTAGGGCACGGTCATGGCGGCGCCGATAACGAACTGGTCGTTGATTGGCCGGACGTAGTAGGCAGCCGGCACCGGGATCACGGCGCCACCGTTGCCGCCGTCGCCACCGGTCAGCGGACGCCCGAGGAGATCGGTACCGCTGCCGTGGAACTGGGTGCTGAACTGGATTGCAGTCACGTCGGCCTGCAGGCACGACACATTGAACTGGCTCATCGCTGCCGGATTGTTGACCACCATCGAGCAGTCACCCGGCGCCGAGGCTCCGCCTGCATAGGCACGACCCAGGGCAATCGCATCGTTTTCCGCAAGCTGGAAACCGGCCGCCTGAGCAGTGCCCGTCATCATCGCCAGCGCCACCGCAAACGGCAGGGCGGCCAGCGCGGGACTGACTCGGAAACGGAATGGGGTGTGCTGCATGACGACGGCTCCTTGGGCAGAAAATCTGCGTGGAAATGGATTGATCAGCCGTGATATTAACGTCATCTTTACCGGACTGACCATCGTGCGCTGCCGCAAACGGTGGCGTATGGTCGGCACCGGGCGAAGGCCATCCACAGAAGTTCCGGAGCACCTGGAAGCGATGAGGTCGGATCAGTCTGCAAGGCGTGTTCCCACGCGGGTCGCGTGGTCGGCCCTGCTCGCGTTCGGCCTCGTCGTGCCAGCTTCCGCGGCGCAGACCGTGGTGCTGCCCGCATCGGCATGTCCGCAGTCCGATCCACTGTTCGCCGATGGTTTCCAGAACGCAGTGCCGATCCCGTCGGCGCCCTCCAACGGCAGTGGGGGGCTCTATCCGGGCAACATCACGCGCACGATCAACGTGCCCAGCCTGGGCAGCCGCAGTTACTACCTCCACGTTCCGGGCAGCTACGCTCCAGCGCAGCCCTGGCCGCTGCTGTTGGCCCTGCGCGGCACCAGCGCGAACAGCCAACCCGCGCGCGAGGCCGCCGCGCAGCAGATCCGCAACAACTGGGCAAGCTGGGCTGACAGCGCGGGCTTCATCGTGATCGCGCCGGTGGGCAATGCCGGCTCCAATCCGAATGCGAGCGGCTGGGGTGCTCCAGGCGATGGCGCGGAAATTTCCACCGCCCTCGACGATGCCATCGCGCATTACAACATCGAGCAAAGCCGCATCTATCTGTGGGGCTTTTCCGCCGGCGCGCATTACGGTCACGATCTGGCGCTCAACCACACCGACTTCTTTGCGGCCTATGGCGTCAGCGCGGGCTCGCTCGAAGCCTATGCCTGCACCGACGATGGCTCGTACCCACCCACTTGCGCCGCACTGCTCACAGGTGCGCAGCCGAAGATCCCGGTCGACATCCACCTTGGCAACAACGATCCGCTGGCCAACCCGCCCTACACCGCCGCCGGCGATGCAGCGCGCTTCGCAGCCCATGGCTGGGTGCCCAACCGCACTCTCCACTACACGCTGTTCAGTGGCGGCCATACCTACACCGTCGCCCAGCTCGGCGAGATCTGGAACCACCTGTGCCCGTTCGCGCTCGGCCCCTGATGCCCGCACGTGCTGGATGACTTGCGCCGTGCCGCTCCTCCGACAACCAGGGAACCGATGAGCAAACGTTACGACCGGCACTACTTCGACAAGTGGTATCGCAGCGACCAGCACCGCGTCGGTTCGCGTGCGCAGCTCGCGCGCAAGGTCGCGATGGTGGTGCATCTGGCCGAGTTCTATCTCGCGCGCCCCTTGCGCAGCGTGCTCGATGTCGGCTGCGGAGAGGCGCCTTGGCGCGCGCCCCTGCTGCGCCTGCGCCCGGAGCTGCACTACCGCGGTCTGGATTCCAGCGAATACGTGGTGCAGCGCTTCGGTCGCAGCCGCAACATCGGCCTCGCCCGCTTCGGCGAGCTTGCGCAGCTGCGTTTCGATGAACGATTCGACCTCATCGTCTGCAGCGACATACTGCATTACGTGCCTGCCGCCGAATTGCGGCGTGGCCTGTCGGGATTCTCCGAACTGCTCGACGGCATGGCCTTCATCGAAGTGTTCACCAGCGCCGATCGCCCCGATGGCGACCTCGACGGCTTCATCCGCCGCAGTCCGGCCTGGTACCGCGCGCGCTTTCTCGACGCGGGTCTCTTGCCCTGTGGTTCGCAGGCCTATCTCGGCCCAAGGTTGATGAAATCGGTCGCCGCGCTCGAATGCCTGTAATTCAAGAATGCCTGCCCGGCGCCAAGCGGCGGCGGGCGATCTTGCTTTCGCGGCGACCACCCATCCCGCCTGCACACCAATCGCCGCAGCGCACGCGTTCTATCATGTGGCCAATGCGCTGGCGGTGCGGCGTGGCCGCAACCCTGATCTGCCACCGCATCTGCGCAAGGTCACGGAAACGGTGTGATGGAAGCAGCTTTCGTCAATGGTCGGGTCTTGCTCGACTCCGGTTTCAGCGAAGACTGTGCCGTGCTCGTGCGCGGCGAGCACATCAGCGCGATCGTGGCGCACGACGACCCGCGCGTGCAGGCTTGCGCGCACCACCACGACCTGAAGGGCAATATCCTGCTGCCCGGCTTCATCGACGTGCAGGTCAATGGCGGCGGCGGCGTGCTGTTCAACGACGCGCCGACGCTCGACAGCATCCGCCGCATCGGCGCCGCGCATCGGCGCTTCGGCACCACCGGGTTCCTGCCGACCCTGGTGAGCGATGAGATCGAGGTGATGCGTGCCGCGATCGGCGCCGTGCAGGCAGCGATCGATGCCGGCGTGCCGGGCGTGCTCGGCATCCATCTCGAAGGTCCCTACATCGCGGCGGCCAAACGCGGCGCCCATGATGCCGCGAGGTTCCGCCTGCCCGATGCGGAAGAATTCGAGCTGGTGTGCTCCTTGCGCGGTGGCCGCACCGTGCTCACGCTAGCACCCGAACAGGCGGCACCGGAATTGGTGCGCGCCTTCCGCGAACGCGGTGTGATTGTCAGCCTCGGTCACAGCAATGCCAGCTACGAGCAGGCGCGTGCGGCACTGGATGCCGGCGCATCCGGCTTCACCCACCTGTACAACGCGATGTCGCCACTGCAGGGACGCGCACCCGGCATGGTCGGCGCCGCGCTCGAGGACGCCGGGAGCTGGGTCGGCATCATTGTCGATGGCCATCATGTGCACCCGGCCAGCCTGCGCGTTGCACGCGCAGCCAAGCCCCACGGCAAACTCATGCTTGTCACCGACGCGATGCCGCCGGTGGGCGCCGACAGCGGCGACTTCATGCTCGCAGGTCAGCGCGTGATCACCCGCAACGGCCGTTGTGAAAACGAACAAGGTTCGCTCGCCGGCTCGGCGCTCGACATGGCCGGCGCGCTGCGCAACACGATCGCATGGCTGGACGTGCCGCTCGCGGAGGCCGCACGCATGGCCTCGACCTCGCCCGCCGATTTCCTCGACCTGTCCGCTTCACGTGGGCGCATCGCACCGGGCCTGGTCGCCGACCTGGTCGAGCTGGATGCGGATCTGCAGGTCCGACGCGCGTGGACCCTGGGCGTCGCTGCGGCTTGATGGCGGCGCCAAGTCGCGGCACGGCGCACGCGACCGGAAAGCCATTGCTGGCGCAGGCCGGCATCCCGCACGGGATACCGGCCGCGCGGTAGAGACCTTGCCTACCAGCCCACGGTCACGGTTGCAGTCGCCGTGCCGCCCTGTCCGTCGCTGATGGTGTAGGTGAAGGTATCAAGCGTGCCAGCAGGCAAGGTCGTGGTCGCATATTGAATGATCTGATTGCCGTCGAGCGACACCGTGCCGTAGGTGCCCTGCGTGAATGACGTCACCGTCAATGGATCGCCATCGGGATCACTGTCATTGGCGCGCACATCGATGGCCGCGACGCCCCCCGCGCCGACGGCGAACAAGGTTGCCGTGTCGTTGTTCGCGATCGGTGGCTGGTTGAGCGGCGCCACGCCCGTGATCGTGACCGCCGCCGTCGCCGTGCCACCATTACCGTCGCTGATCGTGTAGGTGAAGGTGTCGACTGCGCCGATCGGCAGGGTGCCCGTGTAGCGCACCTGCTGGTTGGGCATGATCAGCACGGTGCCCAGCGCGCCCTGCGTGACCGCGGTCACCGTGAGTGGATCACCATCGGGATCGCTGTCGTTCTGGCGCACGTCGATGTCGACGGATGTCGGGAGGCCAACCGAGCTGAATGGAAGATTCGCCGCGTCGTTGTTGGCAATCGGTGGGTTGTTGAGCGGCGCCACACCCGTGATCGTGACCGTTGCCGTCGCAGTGCCACCATTACCGTCGCTGATCGTGTAGGTGAAGGTGTCGACTGCGCCGATCGGCAGGGTGCCCGTGTAGCGCACCAGGTTGCCCGGCATGATGAGCACCGTGCCCGATGCGCCCTGCGTCACTGCAGTCACCGTGAGCGGATCGCCATCGGGATCGCTGTCATTGGCGAGCACGTTGACATCGACGAACGTGGGCGTCCCCGTGCCCGTGTAGGTGAGGGAGGCGGAATCGTTGACCGCGACCGGTGGCTGGTTGAACGGCAGGACGGCGGTGATCGTCACCGTCGCAGTGTCGCTGTGACCGCGGTCATCCTGGATCGTGTAGGTGAATCGATCGATGCCCGAGCCCACGCTGGTGTCGGTCCAGGTGTACTGGATGGTCTGGTTAGGCAGGATCGTTGCGATGCCGTGTGTCCCCTGGGTCACCGACACCAAGGTGATCGGATCGCCATCTGGATCGTAGTCATTGGCAAGCACGGTCACCGCAACGGTTCCACCGCTCGCGACGTTGGCAGCATCGTTGTTGGCGACGGGTGGCCGGTTCAGCGGCGGTCTGACCGTGACCCGCACGCTTGCAACGGCCGTGTTGCCGTGTCCGTCGCTGACCGTATAGGTGAACTGGTCGCCGCCGGAATAGCCGCTGTTGGGCGTGTAGCTGAGCAGGTTGCCATTGGCGACGACCGTGCCATTGGCCGCTTGCGTGTGCGCCGTGACGCTCAACGTGTCGCCGTCGGGATCGGAATCATTGGCGAGTACGTTGACCGTGACCGCGGTGCCGGCGGCGGTGCTGGCGACATCGTCACGAGCGATCGGCGCGCTGTTGGCTCGCGGTGTCACCGTGACCGAGATGCTGCCGCTGGCGGTTCCGCCGCGACCGTCACTGACGGTGTAGCTGATCTGGTCGCTGCCCGTGTAGCCGGCCGTCGGCGTGTAGCTGATCTGCCCGCCAACAATCACGGCATTGCCGTGTGCTGCGCCGCTGACCGAAACGATCATCAGGGTGTCGCCGTCGGCATCGCTGTCGTTGGCAAGCACGTTGAGCATGTTGCCGCTCGAATCGGAAACCACGCTGAAACTGTCGGGCTGCGCAACCGGGTTGTAGTTGGTGTAGTGCTTGGGATCCACGCGCGTGGTCACCGTGCGTGTCGTGCGCCGGTTGTAGGTCTGCACGGTGCGTGGGTGGTTGTTGGGCGAATTCACCAATGCCCGCGAGATCCATGCCGGTGAGGTCAATTCCGAAGTCGGCACGAAGCTGCGCCCGCCGAACTCATAACGCAGGAAGAGTGAGGCCCGCGTATCCGAAGTACTGCCATGCAGAGGGTCGCCCGAAGCCTGATCGTGTTCGACCAGACCCGACATGCTCCAGCCGCGCGTGCCAAGGAATTTGTCGGCACCGGCCGATACCGTGAACACCTTTGCGCCACCACGTCCGTACTGATAATCCATGCCGCCGGTCAGGCGCAGCGCGAGCAGGTCGGAAAAATGCCCGGCGCGCACGCCGATGCCCTTGTCGTAAGCCCGGGTGACGAAACCGTCACTGGTGGTGACCGTCTGCAGCTGGGTGTAGGCGCCCATGTCGTCGGCGCCGCTGAGCATGGTCTCGACCGCGGTGCTGCGGCTGCCCGCTGCGCGGCTGCCGCTGGCCGCGGTGGAAAGATAGGCGTCGATGAAGTAGTTGGGCCGCTCGATCCCGAAACCGAAGGTCGCCTTGCGATCCTTGAACGGATTCTGATCGACGGCGATCATCGTGCGCGCGACCGTCACGCGCTCGGGATGTTCGCGCGCCTCGCGCAGACTCATTCCGCCCCACAACCAGTTGTAGCCGAGCTGCACACCGCCGGCCCCGCCGTTGGCCCACCACAGCTGGCCGATCCAGGCGTGCTCGCCGGTGTTGTCGAATACGCCCAGCGCCTCGCCCGTGCTGTTGCCTTCGCTGTCGATGCCGATCGAAATGCGACCGCTGCCACCGACGTAGCTGAGTGGAATTGCATGCGCAACCGACGGACCTTCACCGGGTTGCGGCTGTCCCAGTTGGGCGCTCGCGGTCGACACCGTGAGCCCACAAGCTGTCAGCATCAGCACCAAACGCTTCATGTACTTCCCCTGCTTCCAATGCACCATCCCGACGCTGTGGCGCGTCTTGGGGAGCTTGCAAACGGAGCCTGCCGACTGATGCCGCGACTCAACCCCCGGATGCGCAACCGTTTATCGTGCGCCCATCCGGCTGTCAAGGCAGGCTGCGGATTTCTTGAATGATTTCGTCCGCTTCGCCACGATTCGCCTTCGTTTTGCGTCTGGAAGCCGAAGATGACCCATATCGCCCTCGTCAGCGTGCAGGCCGCGCGGCCACTCGACGACGACCTCGCGCCGCTCACGGCCGCATTTCAGGCGGAAGGCGTAAACGCAAGCATCGTCGACTGGGATGACCCTCAAGCCGAGTGGACGCGCTTTGATGCTGCGGTACTGCGTTCGACATGGGATTACAGCGAGCGCCTGCCGGAGTTTCTTGCCTGGGCCGCACGGGTGGCCGCGCAAACGCGCCTGTTCAATCCATTCGAGGTCGTGCGCTGGAATACCGACAAACACTATCTCGCGGCGCTGGAGCGCGCCGGCGTGGCGATCGTGCCGAGTCTGTTCGTCGAACCCGACGAGTCGCCGCTGGACGCGCTGGCACGCTTCCTTGCCGCCTACCCGCTGGCCGAAGAGTTCGTCATCAAACCCTGCGTCGGCGCGGGTTCACGTGATGCCCAACGCCATCGACGCGAACACCGCGAGGGGGCACTCGTCCACCTCGCACGTCTGCTCGATGCAGGCCGCAGCGTACTCATGCAACCCTATCTCGCCACCGTCGATGATCGCGGCGAAACCGCCTTGATCCATTTCGACGGGCAATTCAGCCATGCGATCCGCAAGGGCGCGCTGCTGCTGCGCGGCGAAGGCCCGACGCAGGAATTGTTCGCTCCCGAACAGATCACGCCACGCGTACCCAGCGAGGCCGAACGTGCGCTGGCACTGCGCGCAGTGGCGGCAATCCCGTTTGCCGGACCCTTCGCATACGCACGTGTCGATCTCATCCACGGTGCTGATGGCGCGCCGCGCCTGCTCGAGTTGGAATTGGCCGAACCTTCGCTGTTCTTTGATCATGCACCGGGCTCGGCGCAGCGCTTTGCCCGCGTCATCCTCGCGCACATCACCGCATGAGCATGCACCCGGGCCGCGTTGCTGACGCAATGGCTGGCCTCGGGGAGCGCGGCGTTGGCCTTGGGACGCATGCCGGCATGCGCATGGACCCGAGCCTGCGTGCATGCCCTACAACGCCGCGTCACGCGCCACGAACCAAGTGCGCTCGGCCATGGGCATGCCCACCGATGCGCTCGATGTTCCCGGCAATGAAACTTCCAGCCTGAACACCCGCGGCTGATCGAGGACGTCGAACGCGGCGCGCATCGTCTTGGGCCAAGTCGCGGGCAAGTCGCCGTCGTCGCCCATCGCACGCATGCATTCGATGGCAACCGTCAGGGCGCCGACGCACCCAGGCGATCGGTTGCCAACGCCCGACCGCGCATGTCCAGCTTGAAGCGCGCGCTCGTGCCGCGCTGATCTCCATGATTTCCATGGAAGGGCACGCTGCGTCCATCTCAGCGCGTGCGACGGCGCGCGCCGACACTGCGGCCCGGGGTGAAGCATCGATCCGGATCGCGGCACGGGGCCATTGACATGCCAGGAAATATGGAACAGCATTTGAGACATCATGAATGTCTTAAAACTGTCGCTGGACCAACTCAGCACCCAGTCGGGCGTACCGGGCCGGACCATTCGCTTTTACATCCAGAAAGGCCTGATTGCGGGGCCGGAAGGCGAACGGCGTGGCGCGTGGTACACGCAGGCTCATCTGTCGGAACTGCTGCGAATACGGCAATGGCAGGAATCGGGACTGTCGCTGGATGCCATCGCCGGCTTGCTGCAGGCCCGGCAAGAACCGCCGGTGGCGCCGCGCCGCATCGGCGCCATCGAAGTGCAGTCGCACCTGATCGTTGCCGATGGCGTGGAGCTGGTGGTGTCGCCCGAACGCTCCGGCCTCACCCAAACGCAGGTGCGCCGCCTGTTCCAGACCGTGCTGACAGCACTGAACGACCTCAAGAAATCGCCGAAGGATTGAACCCATGAATGCCATCAAGCAAGCCGCCACCGCCGTCTCGCCCCTCGCGCATACCACGCTGCGCGCGACGATCACCGATCTTCTCTGCGAGTACGAGTTGCGTCATGTGTTCCGCAACGAGGGCGCGCAGGCCATTGAAGCGGTGTATTCGTTCCCGGTTCCGCTCGATGCCGCCTTCATCGGCATGGACGCCACGCTCGCAGGCGACACCCTGTCGGCGCAGGTGTTGCCCGCCCGGCAGGCCAGCCGCGAGTACGACCAGGCCATCGGCGAGGGCGATTCGGCCGTGCTGCTGGAACGACTGCAGCCGGGCCTGCTGTGCGTCAACCTCGGCAACTTGAAGCCCGACGAAAGCGGCGAAATCGTGTTGCGTTTTGCGGCGACGCTGAACGTCGCCGATGGCGTGGCGCGGTTTTCGCTGCCCTTGGTGCATCGCCCGCGCTATGGCCGCAGCCGGCTGGATGAAGTGGTGCAGCCGTACAACGACTTTGCGGTGGAGCATCCGCTGGAAGCGGAAATCCGGGTGCAAGGCCTGCTGGCCGCCTGCCCGGTGCAATGCGCCACGCAAGGTGTCCGGTTCGCGCTGGAGGCCGGCGAGTTGGTGCTGCGCGCGGGCAACGCCATGCTCGATCGTGATCTGATACTCAACTTCGACCTCGGCAACGCCTCGTTGTCGCAAGCGCGCCGGATCGCCGATGGCGAAGGCAGCCTGGGCATCGCCACGTTCACTGTGCCGCACTCCGTGGCGGGCCCGGCGACCGCGCTCGACCTCTGCCTGCTGCTCGATGGTTCCGGCTCGATGCAAGGCGATGCCATCGTGCAATCACGGGCAGCGCTGGCGGCGGTGACGGACGCGCTGCGCGAACAGGACCGAATTCAGGTCATACGCTTTGGCAATTCGACCCATGCCCTGTTCCGCCGTCCGCTGCAGGCCTCGTCACGCGTGAAGGATGCCCTGCGCGAGCTGATGGATACCGTTCACGCCAATCTGGGCGGCACTGAACTGGACGCGGCTTTGCAGGAAGCGCTGCAGGTCCTGGGCAAGCTCGATGGCGAATCCCGATGCAAGGTCGTCATTCTGGTGACCGATGGCGCAGTGCACGCGCACGAAATTGAACGCGCGCGGCAGCAGGCCATGCGCCAGGGCGTGCGCGTCTTCGTGGTCGCCGTCGGCAGCAGCGCCGGAGTGGATGCGCTGTCACCACTGGCCGAAAGCACGCGTGCCACGCTCGAACGCGCGGTACCTGCCGAACCCATCGATGCCGGCGTGATGCGCCAATTGCGTCGCGCACGCTCGTATCCAGCAAACCTGGAGGTTGCATGGACAGGAACCCAGGCCTCGCCGATCCCGACGGGCATCGTGTATCCGGGCGATGCGGTCACGCTGGTTGCGCGCTTTGCCGACCAACGACCGGTGACCGCCTCGGCAAGGCTTGTCGACGCCGGACGCACGCTCGAATTTTCCTTCGGTGAGCTGCACCAATCGCCGGCATGGAGGGCGTGGGCCGGACAGCGCGCCTACCTGGAAGCGGCGCCGGATTCGCCCGAACGCGAAGCATTGGCTTTGCGCTATGGCCTGATCACGGCAGAAACCAAGGCCGTGCTGGTGAAGCACCGCGTCGAGCACGACAAGGTCGAGGGCTTGCCCACGGTGACGCCGGTTGCCCACATGCTTCCTGCCGGGATGATCGCGAATGACTACCCGTCGGCCCTTTACTCGATGCTGCCCATGGCCATGGACACACTCCCCCAAACGGACTATCTGGACGTTCCCGCATTCTTGCGCCGAGATGCGGGCCCCTGGCCCGAGTACGAATTGCCAAAGCGCAAGCTTCCGAGACTCGACCTCGCAGCCAAGACCGCCTTGGCGCGGGCGCTGCGCGATCTCGCCCTGCATGGTGAATACGAGGAGTTGACCCTCGACGACCTGCTCCAGCGCATCGACAGCAAATGGCATCAGGTCGTGCGCGCCTACTGCGAATATCACGAGCTCGAGTGCTTCGACAGGCAAGATGCCGTGACGCGGCTACTCGTCTTGCTGGATGAAGGCGTCGCCATCGAATTCAACGACGACGAGGAAGCCCGCTTGGCTGCACTCAAAGGTGGTGCGCCGATGGGTCAGGTCGGATCCGTCCGATTCTGACTCTGGGAGTGGTGGGCCCACCAGGACTCGAACCTGGAACCAAGGGATTATGAGTCCCCTGCTCTAACCATTGAGCTATAGGCCCGCAACAAACTTTCATTCCAGCAACCATCCGTGGTGCGCAGTCCGGCCGCGCCCTCCATGGCGCGTCGCTCGACCCAGCGCGAGCTGCTCGTGGCAGCTCGCAGGCGCTGGCTCTCGCCCCTGCTCCAACCATTGAGCCATAGGCCCGCAACAAACTTTCATTCCAGCAACCATCCGTGGTGCGCAGTCCGGCCGCGCCCTCCATGGCGCGTCGCTCGACCCAGCGAGAGCTGCTCGTGGCAGCTCGCAGGCGCTGGCTCTCGCCCCTGCTCTAACCATTGAGCTATAGGCTCGTTGCAAAATTCCGCAAGCTGCTGTCCATGACACGAGATGCCGGCATTGACGCCCCGTGCGCTGCGGGCGGCAGCGACGTACGGTGGCCTTGATCAGGGATTGTCCTCGAATCCATCGGCAAAGATCGAGTCGGTCGGCAGTGCAAGCTGGACTGCGGCGAGCACGTCGATGCGACCCCAGCCTGCCTGATGGTTCGGCCGATCGGCGATGCTCAGACCGCCGCAGCCGCTGTTGTACGGATCGGTCACGCCAGCCATGACCGCCGTGCTGCGCAGCAAGGCAGCGACCTGGTCAGGATGGCCCTTGAGTGCGGGATTGGCCGACATGAGCAGCGCTGCGGCGCCGGCGACATGCGGGGTGGCCATGCTGGTGCCGCTCATGCTGCCATAGCTGTTGTTGCCGGAATTGAGTGTGGAGCGCACCGCCACGCCGGGTGCGGACACGTCCGGTCGCACGCGGTTTGCACCGCTGACGGGGCCGCGGCTGGAGAAACTCGCCATCGCGTCGGTGGCATCGGTGGCGCCGACCACGAAGGCCGAGTCGTAAGTCGAAGGCGCATCGAGGATCGACTGGCACGAGGAACCATCGTTTCCGGCCGCGGCGACGAAGAAGATGCCGCCGGCGACCATGTTGTCGACTGCGGTCTTGATTTCGTTGCCGCTCTGGCAGCCTTCCTCAGGCACGCAGCCCCAGGAATTGCTTGCGATGTCGGCGGCGCGATCCGGGTCCGGATTGGCATCGTTGGCATCGGTGGGCGCGAGCGTCCACTGCATGCACTCGATGTAGCGCGCGGGCGTGCCATTCCCATCGGCCATGTTGCGACAGCCGATCCACTGTGCGCCCGGGGCCACCCCGACCTGGTTGCTGCCCCCATCGTCACCGACGAGGGTGCCCACCGTGTGGGTGCCATGCCCGTAGTCGTCGCAGGGCGCCGGTGTCGAGTTCCCGCAATCGTTGCCGACGTCATCGTGGATCGCATCATGCCAGTTGTAGGCGTGCGTGGCGCTGCTGCCATCCCAGCCGCGGTAGTGCGTCTTGAGCGCGGCGTGGGTCCAGCGCACGCCGGTGTCGGCATCGGCGATCACCACGCCCTGACCGGTGTAACCCATGGCCCACACGGCGGGCGCATTGATCTTCGCAACTCCGTATTCGATCGCGGCGACAGCCTTGCCTTGGGGCATTGCTGCGGCCCGCGCGATCGGCAATCGCTGTGGCAGGTGCGGATTGGCATCGACCCGCGCAACGTCGTGGCGCTGCGCCAAGGCCGCGAGCTCGGCTTGCGACACGCGCGCCCACACGAGGTTGGCAATCCAGTAGGGCCGATACTCGATGCCACGCGCATCCAGCCACGCACGCAGGCCCGCCTGCCGCGTGTTCGCGCGTGAACGCAGCGCCGCGACCAGCGCGCGCCGCCGCACGCGGTAATCGGCAGTGATTTCAAGCGGAGCAAGGATGGGCGCAGCCTGGTCAGGCAGCACGAGCAAGGCTTCGACCCGCTCGCCACGGCTCGCCTGTGCGAGCAAGGCGGGATCGATCGATGCGCCCAGGGCTTGCGCGCAGGCCAAGGCGAGCGGCAGCAAGAACACGTGACTGGTCCGGCGCAACGCAGGAAACTGGATGGGGGTCATGGTGATCGACGCAAGCGAAGGAGCGGCAAGACATGCCGCGACTGGATTGGTGACGGCGAAGTCTAGGGCAACTCGAACCACCCCGCCTTGCCTTGCGAAGACCTGTCCCGTACCGGATCTGCCACGTGAAAACGCCCGCTTCGGGGCGGGCGCTTTCGGGTTCAATCCGCTGCGCGATTCACTCGATATCGAGGAAGGAGCGCAGTTGTTCCGAGCGGCTCGGGTGGCGCAGCTTGCGCAGCGCCTTGGCTTCGATCTGGCGAATGCGCTCGCGCGTTACATCGAACTGCTTGCCGACTTCTTCCAGCGTGTGGTCGGTGTTCATGTCGATGCCGAAACGCATGCGCAGCACCTTGGCCTCGCGCGGGGTGAGCCCGGCGAGGACTTCGCGCACGGTCTCCATGAGGCCGATGTTGGTCGAGGAATCGACCGGCGAGACGATCGCGGCATCTTCGATGAAATCGCCCAGATGCGAATCCTCGTCGTCGCCGATCGGGGTTTCCATCGAGATCGGTTCCTTGGCGATCTTGAGCACCTTGCGGATCTTGTCCTCGGGCATCTCCATCTTCACCGCGAGTTCGTCGGGCGTGGGCTCACGGCCCATTTCCTGCAACATCTGGCGCGAAATGCGATTGAGCTTGTTGATCGTCTCGATCATGTGCACGGGAATGCGGATCGTGCGCGCCTGGTCGGCGATCGAGCGCGTGATGGCCTGGCGGATCCACCAGGTGGCATAGGTCGAGAACTTGTAGCCGCGGCGGTATTCGAACTTGTCGACCGCCTTCATCAGGCCGATGTTGCCTTCCTGGATGAGGTCGAGGAACTGCAGGCCGCGGTTGGTGTACTTCTTGGCGATCGAGATCACCAGACGCAGGTTGGCCTCGACCATTTCCTTCTTCGCGCGGCGCGCCTTGGCCTCGCCGATCGACATTGCGCGGTTGATTTCCTTGATCTCGGCAATGCCCAGATACAGCATCTTTTCCATCGCCACGAGCTTTTCCTGCTCGCCGTGGATCGCATCGCGCTGCACCTTGATCGCGGGCGACCACTTCTGACGCTTGCGCGCAAGTTCGTCGGCCCACTCGAGGTTGGTTTCATTGGCCGGGAACAGCTTGAGGAAATCCTTGCGCGGCATGCGTGCATGCTTGACGCACAGGTCACCGATCACGCGCTCGTGATGACGGATATTGTTGACCACCTCGCGCAGTTTCTTGACGAAGCCATCGATCATGATCGCCGGCAGCTTGAGCTTGAGGAAAGCCTCGGCCATCTCGTCGCGCACCTTGATCGACTTGCGGTCGGCGCTGCCGTGCTTTTCGGCGACCTTCTGGAACTTGGCGTAAAGCTGGCGCAGTTCGTCCATGCGGCGCGCGACTTCGGCCAGATCCAGGCCGGTGTCGACCGGATCGGACTCCTCGCCACCACCCTCTTCTTCGTCGTCCTCGTCGCCTTCGGCGTCGGATTCGACCGCCGCCTCGGCGATCACGACGTCGGGCTGCTCCATGTCGGCAAAGCCGGCAAGGACTTCCGACAGGCGCTTCTTGCCCTCGGTGTGTTGGTCGTATTCCTCGACCAGGAGCTGGATCGACCACGGAAAATTCGCCAGCGCGCTCTGCACCTGACCCAGGCCTTCCTCGATGCGCTTGGCGATCGCGATCTCGCCCTCGCGGGTCAGCAGCTCGACCGTACCCATTTCGCGCATGTACATGCGAACCGGGTCGGTGGTGCGTCCCACCTCGGCATCGACCGCGCTGAGCACGGCCACTGCTTCTTCGGTCGCGGTGTCATCGTCGGTGGCGACCGGCGTCTCGGGCAGCATGGTCTCGGTATCGGGCGCAACCTCGTGCACCTCGATGCCCATGTCGTTGATCATGCCGATGATGTCTTCGATCTGCTCGGGGTCGACGATGTCGTCGGGCAGGTGATCGTTGACTTCGGCATAGGTCAGGTAACCCTGCTCCTTGCCCTTGATGATCAGGGTCTTGATCTCGGACTGCTGCTCCTGATTGTGTTCTGCGGCCATTTGACTTCCAGAAGAAAGATGCGTGTGACAAAGGAAAAACAGTATAGGAGCCCCGTCAAGGACGCCCGCGTGTGCCTTGGAGCGAAAAAAAGTGACGTCTCGGATCGCCACGGTCCGCTGATTGGCCGGGAATGCAAGTTTCGTGCTGCCGGTGGCGGCTCAGGGCACCTGAAGCCAGAACGTCACCGGCCCGTCGTTGATCAGATGGACCTTCATATGGGCACCGAAGCGCCCACTTTCCACCCCCGGATGGCACTTTCTGGCCATCCCCACGAGATTTTCGAACGCCTGCCGCGCCTGTTCGGGGGGCGCTGCGGTCGAGAACCCGGGTCGCAGGCCCGATCGGGTGTCGGCGGCAAGGGTGAACTGCGAGACCAGCAGGAGTCCGCCACGGGTGTCGGCAAGCGAGAGGTTCATGCGCCCCTGCCCGTCGGCAAATATCCGGTAGCCGAGCATCTTGTCGAGCAGGCGCTGCGCCTGCGCGGCGCCATCGCCAGGCTGCACCGCAACCAGCGCGAGCAGCCCGCCATCGATCCTGCCGACGACGCCGCCGTCGACCTCGACATGCGCCTGCGAAACGCGCTGGATCAAGGCAATCATCGACATCTCCGCTGCGCGAATCGATCGGCATTGCCGTGGGCCGGCGATCCTCGCCGCGCCGCGTGGAATCCGTCAATCCGGTGAAGGCGACGCCGCCACGCGCCGCCCATACAATGGCCGTTCCCATGCCCAACTCCTCGATGACTTTGCCAATCGCGCTGCTCTACGGCAGCTTGCGCATCGTCGGCATCCTGCCCTTGCGCTTCGTCCTTGCCTGCGGTGCCGGCTTCGGCCATCTGGCCTGGCACCTGCGTGGGCGCTCACGCCGGATCGCGGAACACAACCTGTCCCTGTTAATAACGCAACAAGGGGCCGAAAACAGACAACAACTGGCGAAAAAATGTGTAATTGAAGCCGGTCGCTCGATGGCCGAAATCATGGCGACCTGGGGCGCCGGCCCGCAGCGGGCGCTGCGCCGGGTGGTCGAGGTGCGCGGCCGCGAACTGTTCGATGCCGCACGCGCAGCGGGTCGCGGCGTGATCGTGGCGGCCCCGCATCTGGGCTGCTGGGAACTGCTCAACTTCTGGCTGGCGGCCCAGCAACCGTTGGCGATCCTCTACCGCCCCCCGCGCCGTGCCGCGCTCGAGCCCCTGCTGCGCAGGGTTCGCGGCGGCGCGCACGTCGAACAGATTCGCGCCGAAGCCAGCGGAGTGCGCGCGCTCTACAAGCGACTGGCCAGTGGTGGCATGGCTGGCATCCTGCCCGATCAGCAGCCACGTGCCGGCGAAGGCGTGGATGCGCCTTTTTTCGGCGTGCCTGCTTCGACGATGGTCCTGCTGCCGCGGCTGGCCGAGCGCACGGGTGCGGCGGTGGTGTTCGCTTTTGCCCAACGCCTGCCGCATGGCGCCGGCTATCGCCTGCACTTCCTGCCGGCTCCGGCCGGCGTTGCCGACAGCGACATCGAGCGCGCCTGCGCCGCGCTCAACCGCGGCGTCGAGGACTGCGTGCGCTTGGCCTTCACCCAGTACCAGTGGACCTACAAGCGTTGGCCCAAGACGGCCACGGCGCCGGTCGCCAACCGCGCGGAGCGCCCCCCCCCTGTTTGCGGGGTTTGAGCGCCTGCCTGACTCCTCCACGATAGGCATCGTCGAGTCCCGCGCTGCACACCACGCGACTCCGGACCGCACAGGGGGTCATCATGCAAACGCAAAGCGCTGCGCCATCGCGCAGCCGCAGCTTCGTCCATGTTTTGCTCATGCTGGCGGCAGGCTTGTCGGGCGTACTGATCGTCCTGCCTGCGCGGCCGTCCATTGCCGCCAAGACAGGCACGCGGCCAAGCCCGAACCAGACCCGCGTCGATGCCGCGACGAGGTTTGAATACGTCGCGGTGTTTCCCGCCGCCACGCCGTCGTCCTCGATCGAAACGTGGCGGCGCGAGGTGCTGGTGCGGTCGCACACCCAAGGCTGCAGCCCCGGGCGCTCCTGCGTGCAACGCCTGCTGCGCGGCTCGGGGCTCGGCGATCGGCGCGTGCAGACCCTCGGCTTTGATCTCGCCACCGCCACGCCGGCAGCCGAACGCGCCGCGATCCTCGCTGCAGCGGTCGCGCATGCGCCGCATCCCCACATCGAACCGGCCAGTTCGCTGCAACGCGCGGCCGAACTCCCCCTTCGCTCATTGCCTCAGGAATCGCAACCATGAACCGCATTGCCACAGCCTGGTCCCGCCTAGCCTTGCTCGTCCTGTGCAGCGCCGCGCCGTTGCCGGCGCTGGCAATTTTCCAGAACGGCGGATTCGAGACCAACGCCTACACCGCCTGGACCCTGGGTGGCGGCACCAACCCCGGCTTGGCTGGCGCCCCGCCATTCAACAGCGCCAGCGTGCAGATCACGCCGGGCGCGGCCGGGCCTGCCTCGATCGTCGGCCCGGGCAGCACCGATCCGCTGGCACCGACCATCCAACTGCCGCGCGTGGGCCAATTCACCGCCAAACTCAATGACGAAGGCGGCGGCGCGCTGGTCACCACGCTGCGCCAGACCGATACCGTGAGCCAGGCCGACATCGATCCTGCCGACGGCTTGCCGCATATCCGCTTCGCCTTCGCACCGGTGCTCGACGATCCCAACCATTCCCCTGCCGAGC
This sequence comes from Dokdonella sp., assembly GCF_019634815.1. Classification (GTDB taxonomy): domain Bacteria; phylum Pseudomonadota; class Gammaproteobacteria; order Xanthomonadales; family Rhodanobacteraceae; genus Dokdonella_A. The sequence goes on from NZ_JAHCAP010000010.1 coordinate 39,683, forward strand.
AGCCGTACTTTTACGTCGTGGTGAAAAACCTCGCCGACAACAGCGTCTTGTTCGAACAGTTTGCCTATTCGGGTCAGGCCAACGTGCAGTTCCTGCAGGGCGCCGGCAGCTGGAAGTATCTGGAGTTCCAGAACGTCGACGCCGTGCTGCCGGCCAGCGCGCTCGGCCAACAGGTGGAGCTGACCGTGATCGCCTCCGACTGCTCGCTGGGCGGACACGGCGGCTACGTCTATGTCGACGGATTCGGTTCGGCCCAGGTGCCGCCCGACAACTCCGGTGGCCCGCAAGGTGCGCCGCACGCGGTTCCTGCCCTGGGACCGGCCGGACTGGGCTTGCTCGGCGTCTTGCTGGCGCTCACCGCGCTGTCGATGCGTCGCTGGCACGCCTGACTGCGTGATCGAACGCAGCGCCTGCGATGGGAGCGTCCACGGCCAGGGAAGGCCCCTCTCGGCTACGGCGTCACCAATCCCCGCCGCAGCGCCTCCATCGTCGCCTCGGCCCGCGTGCCCACCGCCAGCTTCCGATAGATGTCCTTGAGATAGCCGGCCACGGTATGCCGCGACAGGGTCAGCAGCTCGGCGGTTTCAGCCACGCTCATGCCCTTGGCGATCAGACGCAGCACTTCGGTTTCGCGCGGCGTCAGCGTCGCCTCCGGTTCCGCGACTGCCGCCGCTTCCGGCAATGGCTGGAAATGCCGCAGCAAGCGCCGTGCGATCGATGGCGACAGCGGCGGCTGGCCGCCGGCGATGCCGGTGAGCATCGCCGCGAGCGATTGCGGCGTCTGATCCTTGAGCACGTAGCCCTGCGCACCGGCATGCAGGGCAGGAAACAGATGCGCATCGTCGTCGAACACGGTTGCCACGATGCACAAGGTGCCGCGCGGATGCAGGTGTTCGATCAACGCGACGCCGCTGCCATCGGGCAGGCCGAGATCGATCAAGGCCAGCGGCGGCGGTGGATCGCATGCCGCGCGCGCCTGCGCCAGCGTTGCCGCGTGGGCTATCGAGATGCCCGGAAAGGCCAGCGCCAGGGCTTGCGCCAGCCAATCGCGGCTCGATGCCAGGTCATCGACCACGAGCGCGTGATGAAAGCCGCTCATTGCCGCTCCCCGAGCGGCAGCGTCAACAGCACCTTGGTACCTCCCGCGGTACCCGGCTTCCAGTCGATGTCACCGGCGAGCTGTGCGGCGCGCTCGCGCATGCCGCGCAGGCCACTGCCGCTGCGCGGCGCATCGACACCCGCGCCACTGCCGTCGTCGGTGAGCTCCAGGCGCAACTGCGCGTCATCTGCCGCCACGCGCACGCGCACGTGGCGGGCCTGCGCATGGCGAATCACGTTGCTGATCGCCTCACGCGTGATTCGCTGCAGATGCAGGGCGCGGCCGGTGTCGAGCGCGGGATCCGGCAAGGCCTGCGCCACCTGCCAGTCCAGCGTAACGCCGACCGCGCACAAACGCTGCTGGATCTCGGCGCGAATATCGCCGAGCACATCGCCGAGCGTACCCGGCGTGCCCCGCGAACGCGTGACCACGTCGCGCAGGTCCTGCAGCAGGGCGCGTGCCTGATCGGCTTGTTGCGGCGTCGACGCCGAGTGCACCAACCCAAGCAGCTTGGCGCCCAGATCGTCATGCAGGTCGGCATAGATGCGCTCCCGTTCGCTCGCCGTGGCCTGCGCGCGCACCAGCATCTCGCGTTCGTGGAGTCGCGCGTTTGCCTGCGCCCGTTCGCGCCCAAGCCGGATGCGCAAGGACAGGGCCAGCGCGATCGCCGCAAACGCCAGCGCGACCAGCACCACGATCAGCGCCATGGCCGTCATGTTGCCGTTCCGGTCTCGAGCGCAGCGGCCTTGGTCTTCTCGCCCAGCCGCGTGTAGACCTCGGCGAGCCGCTCGGCCGCGGTGCGCGTGCGCGCATGTCCGCTGCCGACCAGGGTCGACAACTGCGCATGCGCAGCCTCGAGCTCCGCGCGCGCATCGCGCAGGCGGCCCATTTTCGTCAGGCACAAGCCGTGATTGCTGCGAAAGATGGCCGTCATCAAGTGGGCGGGACCGACCGCCTCGCGCGCATCTTCGACCAGGCTGGAGAATTCCCCGTCCGCCACGGTGAGCTTGCCCGCTTCCATCAGCAGCATCGCCAGGTTGTTGCGCGGCGCGAAGGTCGACGGATGGCGACTGCCGGCACGCTGCTGAATCCGGATGATGCGTCGATACAACGCCTCGGCATCTTCGCTGCGATGACGCTCTTCGAGGATGTAGGCCAGCGAATTCATGGCCGCGAGTGTCTGCACGTTGGCCTCGCCCGCGGTGCGCTCGAAGCCCTGCATCGAAGTTCGTGCGGCATCCTCGGCTTCATCGAGACGACCTTGCGCGACCAGGATGTTCGCCAGCGTCTGCCATGTCGTGAGCGTCGACGAATGCGCCTCGCCCAGCACTTCACGCTGCAAGCCCAGGGTCGCGCGCGCTTCCTTTTCGGCGGCGGGATTGTCGCCGCGCGCGGCGAGGATCAGCGCCAGATTGTGGTGGCTGGTCAGGGTGGTCGGCGCGCGTTCGCCGAAAGCCGCCCGCCGCCAGGCGAACACCTCGCGCGTGAGTGCTTCGGCTTCCTCCAGCTGGCCGGACTCGCGCAACAGGGTCGACAGGCTGCTGCGTGCCGTGGCGATCGTGATCTGCACCTCGCGCTGCGCGGCGGCGGCTTGGTCAAGTTGCCGGGCATTGGCGAGCAGCGCGCGCAAGCCGCGCGTTGCGGCTTCGACCTTGCCTTCGTCGCTGTCGATGCGGGTTGCCGCCAGATCGAAGTCCAGGCGCGCCGCAGCGGTCGCCTCGGGCCAGGCCTCACGCGCTTTCGCCAAGGCCGCGCGCGCCTGCTCGAAACGCGTGAGTTCGGTCAGGATCGTGGCGTGCTCACGCCAGAGGGCGGCCCGTTGTGCAGGCGGCGTCTGCGCCCCGATCAAGGCCAGGGCGCGCTCGCTGAGCGCGAGCGCAGCGGGGTAATCGCCCAGCGCACGGCGGGTCGAGGCGAGCGTTGCCGCCACCGCGCGCTGCACGTTCGGCTGCGCGGAAAGCTCGTCGAGATCGTGCTCGGCCGCGGCAACCACCTCGTCCAGAGCGGGACGGCTGCCGGCCGTGGCTTCGGGGTTGGCCGATGCAAGCATGCGCTGCAGGAAGGCGCCGACTGCCGCACTCTCCTGGGCGCGTCGTTCGGCCTGGACATGCGCCGCGCGTTCTGACCACGCCAGCCGCAGGGAAACCACGGTCGCCGCCGCCAGCACCACGAAAACCGCTGCTGCCGCCGCGGTCAGCGCGCGATGCCGGCGCACGAACACGCGGGCGCGATAGGCCAGGGTTGCCGGCCGCGCCACCACCGGCCGATGCGCGAGAATGCGCTCCAGATCATCGGCAAACTCGGCGGCGCTCGCGTAGCGATGCGTGCGCTCGCTCGCCAATGCCTTCATCACCACGGTATCGAGGTCGCCCCGAGCGCTGCGCACCACCCGCGCCAGCGGCGGCGGTGCATCGCGCAGAATGTCGAGGGCCTCGAACAGATTCGAATCGCTCAGCCGCGGATGGGGCAGTCGTCCGCCAATGAGTTCGTAAGCCATCACTCCGAGCGAATAGATGTCGCTGCCGGCGTCGACATTGCGATCGCCGCCGCGCAGCTGCTCCGGACTCATGTAGGGCAGCGTGCCCAGTACCTGGCCGGCGATCGTGAGTGTTTGCTCGCCACTGTCTTCACGATGGGCGACACCGAAATCAAGCACCTTGACCTGCCCGTCGCGGGTCACGCGCAGGTTGGCCGGCTTGAGATCACGATGGATCACGCCATGCTCATGCGCGTGGTGGACTGCCCGCGCGATCGACACCAGCAGCCGCAAGCGCTGCTCCAGCGTGCAGTTGGCTTCGCGCACATGGTCGAGCAGGTCGCTGCCGCGCACGTATTCCATCGCCAGCCAGGGCATGCGCCCACCCTCGACAACGACTTCCCCCGCCGCGTACAGCCTTGCGATACCCGGATGTTCGAGCGCAGCGAGCGTGTCGATCTCGCGCTGCAGCCGGGCGATCAGGCTTGGCGAGGCGCTGCGCACGACCTTGAGCGCGACCCTGCGCGCAGGTTGTGTTTCCTCGGCCAGATAGACGCGACCCATGCCGCCCTCACCGAGCACGCCGAGGATGCGGTAGGGACCGATGCGCGAGGGCATGGCGTCGGCGCCGCCGGCGTCAACGTGGCTGTCGTTGTGCATCAGAAGCTTCCTGGATTTCCCCGTCGCCGATGCTGCCACATCGCCGGGGCAGACACGAGCGCGCGGTCGTCGCCCGCCCGGGCGCCAAGGCACGCCGGCTCCGCGCCGGTCACGATCCGCACACGCTCAGTCGCGGGCGTCGACTTCGCGCACGACCATCAGCTCGCAGGCACCGGCACCGGAATCCTCGCGCGTGAGCGAACTGCGCCAAGTCCAGCCGTCGGCACGCACCGCACGCACCAGCTGCCCCTTGAGCTCCACCAGCGCCCCCACGCGCACGCGATCGAGCGCGCGGGCGATGCGGTCGTCGGCGGGAATCAAATGCACATTGGCGCTTTCACGCACGATATCCCGCGGCGGCAGCGGCGGCTGATCGCGCCAACGATAGCTGTAGAAGCGTGCCGCCTGACTGATGTCCAGCTGCGCCAGCACGGCGCTGTCGGACATGCCGCGCCAGCCGAGCGCGAAGTCGAGCGGCGACAGCGCGCTGCCTTCATCGAAGCGATAGTCCTTGCGCGACAACACGCGTGCGCGGATTGCGTAGTCGGCGAGCGGCTCGAGGGTGTAGTCGCCGTGCTTGAACGGAGCCGGATCGAGCGGATCGCTTTGCTCGGGCTCGGCATCGACGAGCACGCCATCCGCGCGCGCCAGCGGGCGTTCCCTGAGCGCCCAGTTGAAGGCGCCCAGCACTCCGAGCCCCAGCAACAGCGCAACCCACAGCCGCCGATTCATGATGCTGGTTTGTGCAAGCGCTTGCGGAACACCGCCATCTCCTTGGCCGCCTGCACGTCACCGCGCGCCTGCGCTACGGCAATGCCCTGCTCGAAACTGGCGTCGGCCGCCGCCGAGTCACCCGCCTGCGCCTGCGCGCGCCCCAGCGCCTTCCACGCCGCCGAGTAGCGCGGGTCGAACGCGAGCGCCTGCTGCAGCGCCTCGATCGCGGCCGCGAAATCGCCCTGCGCCAGCAGCGCATTGCCGAGCGAGTAGCGCAGCAAGGCGCCATCACGCGAACCGCCGAGCTGGGCGCGCAAGCCCGCGATCAATCCTGCATTCATGCCGCCATCATCGCGCAAGCGCGGGCTGCGCGGAAACCGTCATGGCGCAGTGCGACCCGCAGCGACGAGGCGATGCACGTCATGGGTGGCGACACCGACATCATGCGACGGCTTGACGAAGAAATCGGCATGTTCGAGCGTGCGCTCCATGTCACCGCGCCCGGCCGCCCAGTGCTCGCGCATCGTGCCCAGGCCGAAGGCATAGTCCTTGAACTGAGCCTCGTAGGGCTTGGCCTGATAGATCAGGTGCACGATGTTGAACACGTGGATGCCCACCCACGGCAGCAAGGTCTGCCGCAGCTGCGCATCGATGTGCGTCGATGGCACCGCTTCGAGCAGGCGCCGGATTGCGTGGCGCAACTGCTGCAGGTGGGCGACATGGTCGGTCTCCAGTCGCGTGCGACTGGAATACTGGATGTCCTTCTGCCGTTCGAGCACATCCATCAGGGTGCGCGGCAATTGCCCGCGTGCGCTCCACAGGTCAACCTGCAACACGAGGCTGTCGCGGCGCGGCGTGTCGGCGAGCACGTGATCGAGCGGCGTGTTGGAGACCAAACCGCCATCCCAATACTTCTCGCCATCGATCTCGATCGCGGGAAACGCCGGCGGCAGGGCGCCCGAAGCCATGATGTGTTCGGCGCGGATGACTTCGTGCGCCGAGTCGAAATAGCGGAAATTGCCGGTGCGCACCTGGGTCGCGCCCACCGACAGCCGCACTTCGCCGGCATTGATGCGATCGAAGTCGACCAGGCGTTCGAGCGTGCTCTTGAGCGGCGCGGTATCGTAAAAACTGGTGGCCTCGACGCTGCCGTCGCTGAACAGCAGCGGCGACTGCGGGCGCACCTTGAAGAAGCCTTGCTGACCGAAGGCCAGTGCACCGAACGCGCCCAGCGAATTGGCCCAGGCATCGAGTGCGTGGCTGGGCGGCATCCATTCGAGCATCGCCCGCACGCCAGCGCCGATGATGGCCGCACCGCCACCGGGCTCGCAGATGGTTTCCCAGAATTCGCGCAGGCGCGCGACGCGCTGCCCTGGCGCATTGCCGGCAAGGATCGCCGCATTGATCGCGCCGATCGAAGTGCCGGCAAACCAGTTTGGTCGCAAGCCGCCTTCGTGCAGCCCCTCGTAGACGCCGCACTGATACGAGCCGAGCGCGCCGCCACCCTGCATGACGAGCGCGACCGTGGCGTAGTCAGCCGCGAGCTGTGCCGGTGAGCGTGCCTGCGGTTTCGCGCCAATGCTGCGCTTCGTGCGCGTGGTGCGGCGCGCGGGGCTCACTGCATGAACCAGCCGTGGCTCACGACCACGCTTTGCCCGGTCAGCGCGTTGCTGCCGAAGCCGGCGAAGAACAGCGCGCATGCGGCGACGTCGTCGACCGTGGTGAACTGGCCATCGACGGTGTCCTTGAGCATGACCTTCTTGACCACCTCGTCTTCGGAGATGCCCAGTTCCTTCGCCTGTTCCGGAATCTGCTTGTCCACCAGCGGTGTGCGCACGAAGCCCGGACAGATCACGTTCGCGCGCACGCCGTGCGCGGCGCCTTCCTTGGCCACCACCTTGGCCAGGCCGATCAGCCCGTGCTTGGCGGTGACGTAGGGCGCCTTGAGCTTGGAGGCTTCCTTGGAATGCACCGAACCCATGTAGATGATCGAACCGCCGTTGCCGCGCGCATACATCTGGCGCAGGCAGGCGCGGGTGGTGAGGAAGGCGCCATCGACATGGATCGCCATCAGTTTCTTCCAGTCGGCGTAGGAGAAGTTCTCGATCGGATTGACGATCTGGATGCCGGCGTTGGAAACGAGGATGTCGACCGCACCGAGTTGCTTGACCACGCTGTCGACACCGGCATCGACCTGTTGCTCGTTGGTGACGTCCATTGCCACGCCGATCGCCTTGACACCCTTGCCCGTGAGCTCCTTCGCGGTCGCCTGTGCACCGTCGAGGTTGAGGTCGGCGATGGCGACGTTGGCGCCGTGATCGGCGAACACTTCAGCGATGCGCTTGCCGATGCCGCTGGCCGCGCCCGTCACGATTGCCACTTTGCCATCAAGTCTCATGATCCTTTCTCCATGATCGACGCGGCCATGCCGCAGAAATGTTGGCGCGCTGCCTGAATCCGCGATACCTGCAGCCGGCCCAAAAAAAAGCGCCGCGCGTTTCCGGGCGGCGCCAAGAGGAGTGTGAAATGAAGCTGGCCATTGGGACCGCATGCCGCGCGCGAGGTTCCGCAGCGCAGCAAACGCCAGCTGAACGAGGCGTGCGCCGTGCCCACTCAGGCATCCTCAGCCGCGCCTGCCCGCGGCCCGCGCGGATCGATGTCGAGATCCTTGAGTTTGCGGTACAGGTGAGTGCGCTCCATGCCTGCGGCCTTGGCGAGCTTGCCGACGCTGCCGCCGGCCAGCGCGAGCTGGTGCAACAGGTAGGCACGCTCGAATTGCTCGCGCGCCTCGCGCAACGGCAAGGCGAAATCGATCGGCACGGCGCCCGCGCCATCGCTCGGCGACGCAACCGACGGACTGCCGAGCGCGGCCTCGACTTCCTCGAGGCTGACGTCGCTGGATCCTCCGAGCACCAACAGCCGCTGCACGAGGTTGCGCAGCTCGCGCAGGTTGCCCGGCCAGACATGATTGCGCAGACGGTTCTGCGCGGCGAGTGCGAACTTGCGGTACGGCAATTGGTCGCGGTTGGCAAACCAGTCGGCGTGATAGCGCAGCAATTCGGGCACGTCGTCGGCACGCTCGCGCAAGGGCGGCACCGACAGCGGCACGATGCGCAGCTGGTAGTAGAGCTCCTCACGGAAGCGTCCCGCCGCCACCTGGGCCTGCAGATCCTGCGCGCTCGCGGCGATCACGCGCGCATCCAGTGGCACCGGCTCATGGCCGCCACTGCGGATCAGGCTACGCCGCTCCAGCACACTCGACAGGCGCAACTGGGTGTCGGAATCCAGGTCGGCGACTTCGTCGAGGAACAACGTGCCGCCGTTGGCCTGCTCGATCAGGCCGTGATGCAGACTGCCGCCTTCCTCGCTGCCGAACAGCGCGCGCGCCGCGCCGCCCTGCGCAATCGCGCCTGCGGCCACGGTGATGAACGGTCCGGCGCGACGCGCACTGCGCTCATGCAGCGCTCGCGCGATCGTCTCCTTGCCGGTGCCGGCTTCGCCGAGCACCAGTACGCCGGTATCGTGGGCGGCGATCTTGTCGAGTTGGGCGCGCAGTGCCTGCATCGCCTTGCCGCTGCCGACGAGATCGGCCGGCGCCGGCAATTGAAGGCGCAGGCCTTCGTTTTCGCGCCGCAATTGGCCCGCTTCGACCGCGTGGCCGACCACCAGCAACAGCTTGGCCAGCGACAACGGCTTTTCGATGAAGTCCCAGGCACCCAGGCGCGTCGCCTCGACCGCGGTTTCGATGTTACCGTGACCGGAAATCATGATCACCGGGCACGGCAGGCCGCCGCATTCGCTCCATTCGCGCAGCAGGCTGATGCCATCCAGATCGGGCATCCAGATGTCGAGCAGGATCGCGTCGGGGCGTTGCCGGCGCCGCGCTTCGCGTGCCGCGGCGGCCGATTCGGCGAGATCGACCCGATAGCCCTCGTCTTCGAGAATGTCTTTGATCGTGGCCCGGATGTCGGGTTCGTCATCGACCACGAGGATGCGTGCACCTGCCGCCATGCGGATACCGACGTTGCAAAAACGAGACAGCGAGCATAGCGCAGCCCCCGGCTGCGTGGCAGTGATCATCCTGCCAATGTCGGGATCGCGCAGGCTCGGCTACGCTTGCGCGTCGCCCGCCACGCACCGCCATGTCCCCATCCTCGCCCCGCCCACCGCTGTCTGCCTGCATCATCACGCTCAACGAAGCCGACCGCATCGATGCCTGCCTCGACTCGCTCGCTTTCTGCGACGAGATCGTGGTGGTCGACTCGGGCTCCACCGATGACACCCGCGAACGTGCCGCAGCCAAGGGAGCCCGCGTGCTCGAGCGCGCCTTCGATGGCTATCGGCGGCAGAAGGACTTTGCGGTGCAGGCCGCCAGCAACGACTGGGTGCTGTGCATCGATGCCGACGAACGCGTCACGCCGGCGCTGCGCGAAGCGATCGAAGGGGCGCGCACGCGCGGCTTTGCCGACGCACAAGGCTATCGCTTCGCGCGTTGCACCGAGTATTTCGGTGCGCCGCTGCGGCATGGCAATGCCTATCCCGATCGCGTGCTGCGCCTGTTCGACCGTCGTCGCGGCGGCTGGCGCGGCGAGCGCGAAATCCACGAGCAACTGCGCGTCGATGGCCGTGTCGGCCTGCTCGCCGGCGATCTCGACCATCAGGCCTATCGCTCGCTGGATGACCAGATTCGCCGCCTGGATCGCTATGCAACCCTCATGGCCCGGCATCTGCACGAACGCGGCAAGCACGCGCATCTGGCCACGATCGTGTTCAGCCCGCTGTGGCGTTTCCTGCGTGGCTATGTGCTGCGCGCGGGATTCCTCGACGGCTGGCGCGGGTTGGTGTTCGCGCTGGTGGAAGCCAACTACGTGCGGCAGAAGGCGATCAAGCACTGGTTGCTGGATCGCAACCAGAAAATCTGAGCCGCCTCACTCGGCGCGATTGTCTTCGCCCTTGTGCAGGTCGATGCCGTAGGGCGTCCAGCTCGCGCGCTCGCGCCGCGTCTGCGCACGGATCGCATCGTTCTTCTGCCGCATCTCGGGCTTCATGTAGCCGCGCTTGTGCTCCAGATGCACGCAGATCGCCGAATAACGGATCGTCTTGCCGCGTACGCCGGCGTTGACGAGGCGCTCGCCCAGCTCGAGATCCTGACCGCCGTACTGCATGCGCTCGTCCCAGCCGTTGACGCGGATCACATCCTCTTTCCACACCGAGGCGTTGTGACCATGCAGGCGCGGCTTGACCGGCGTGAGCGCATTGAACAGGCTGCGCAGGAACTCGTTGCGCAGACGCAGCTTGAGCGTATGTCGTTCGAGGCCATTGGCGGCGAGCCAGGCGTAGTCGGTGGCGCGGCCGGCAAGGATGTCTTCGCGCGTGATCGCCTGCGACAGGGCCAGCGGCAACTTGCAGTAGCCGCCGGTGAGATAGCGACCGCGTTCACGCAGCGCGAGGTGGCGGGCGACGAACTGCGGATGCGGGATGCAGTCGCCGTCGGTGAAGATCAGGTAATCGCTGCGCGCGAGCAGGATGCCGCGGTTCATGCCCTTGCATTTCTGATAGCCCTCATCGGGCTGCCAGAAGTGACGCAGCGGATAATTCATCTGTGGTCGCAGGCGATCGATCACTGCGCGCGTGTCCTCGCGGGATCCATCGTCGACGACGATCACTTCGAAATCCCTGGTCGTCTGCGTGGTGTATCCCCACAGCACCCACTCGAGCCAGCGCGGCTCGTTGTAGGTGGCAAACATCACGGTTGCGGCAGGCATGGCGCGGATTCGTCGAGGCAATGCAGGGCGCGCATTCTACCCGCAGCGCCTTGTCGGCACCGTACACTGCGCGCCTGTCCGCAACGCCTGCAAGGTCCCATGTCGTTTCCGGCCTCACCCCGCGAGCATCGCCCATGACCCACGTCCACGTCATCGCGCGCGACAACGGCGCCGGGCTCTCGCGCGATCTGGCGATCCTCACGCGCGTGCTCGCGCAGACCGGGCTCGAAGTCACGATCAGCGCGATCGGCGCGGGCGGCTTGCGTCGCAGCGCGACGCTGTGGCGGCGGCGCGCGCAACTGCTCTGGCGCGGCTGGCGCAGCGGCACCGCACGCGCGCGTTTCGACGTCAACCTCATGGACGAGCGCATCCGCGTCGATCACTTGAAACTCGCGCGCCGCAACGTGCTGATGCCGCATCCGGAATGGTTCGCGGAGCAGGATCGACCGCATCTGCCGGCGATCGACTGCGTGTTTGCCAAGACCCGTCATGCGGTACCGATCTTCGAGGCACTCGGCTGCCGTGCACGGTTCATCGGCTTCACCAGTCTCAACCGGCACCTGCCGCAGGTGCCGCGCGAACCGACGTTTTTTCATCTGGGTGGCCGCAGCCCCAACAAGGGCACGCAAGCGATCCTCGATGCCTGGCTGCGCGCGCCGCACTGGCCGCCGCTCACCTTCATCCAGCGCGCGCCGCTCAAGCTGCCGGCGCAGTTGCCGGGGAATCTGCGGCACGTCACGGCCTATCTGGATGATGACGAGCTCAAGCAGATGCAGAACCGCCACCTCTTCCACCTGTGCCCGTCGGAGACCGAAGGTTTTGGCCATCATCTGGTCGAGGGGCTCAGCGTCGGCGCGCTGCTGCTGGCCACCGATGCGCCGCCGATGAACGAGATGGTGACGCGCGAGCACGGCGTGCTGGTGCCGGCCGCGCGCACCGGCACGCAGCGTTTGGCGACGACCCATTTCGTTGAATCGGACGCGATCAGCGCCGGCGTCGAACGCCTGCTCGCGCTGGATCCGGATCGACGCACCCGCATGGGCGAGCGGGCACGTGGCTGGTGGCTCGACAACGACCGCGCTTTCGGCGAGCGCCTGCGCGTCGCGATCGAAACCCTCGCTGCCGAGTGAACTGCGCGCATCGTCGCGCCGGGCAAGGCGGTCACAAGGCAGGCAGCACCACGATGAACTGCGCACCACCGGATTCACGATTGGCGGCGCGCACGCTGCCGCCATGTTCCTCGGCGATCTTCTTGACCACCGCAAGCCCAAGCCCGGTGCCGCGCTGCTTGCTCGAGGTGTAGGGCTCGTACCAGCGTTCGCCGAAATCGGCAGGCAAGCCCGGGCCATTGTCGGCGACCGCCAATTCGACCCAGGTCTCGCCCTCGCGCTCGAGGCTGCGCGTGGCCACCACGAGCTGCGCCTTGTGCGCATCACCGATCGCCTCGAGCGCATTCTTGATGAGGTTGTGCAGCGCCTGGCGCAGGCGCACCGCGTCGCCGCGCACGCGCGGATCGCCCGCATCGAGCTGGCGCGTGAGACCCAGCCGCTGGTCATTCTCGTAAAGGTCGAGCACTTCGTTGACCAGCGCGTTGAGCGCGATCGGATGGGTGGTCATGGGTGGTGGCCGCGCGTAATCGCCAAACGCGTTGACCATCGTCTTGAGCGCCTCGACCTGGCTCACGATCGTTTGCGTGGCGCGATCGATGAGCTCGCCATCGTCGGGCGGCAGGCGGCCGAGGAAACGCCGGCGCAGGCGTTCGGCGGCGAGCTGGATCGGCGTCAGCGGATTCTTGACCTCGTGGGCGAGGCGACGCGCGACTTCGCCCCAGGCCGCGTCGCGCTGGGCGCGGTTGAGCACGGTGAGATCGTCGAACACGGCGACGAAACCGGCGTGGCCGGGCAGCGCCGCGCCGCGCACCATCAGGGTACGCGGACCCAGGGGCGAATCGAGCACGACTTCCTCGCGCCACTCGCGCGCCTGTTCGCGCAGGTGGCGACCGAGCGGTTCGACGAAGGGTGCGAGCTGGCCATGCGCCTTGCCGATTTCGGCCGCGCTGGCGCCGAGCTGGTGCGTGAGCGGCACGCCGAGAATCGCCTCGGCTGCGGGATTGACGCTGCGCAGATGTGCTTCGTGGTCAAAGCCGAGCACACCTGCCGACAGCCGTTCGAGCACCGCTTCAAGCCAGGCGCGCTGCTGCTCGATCTCGCGCGTGCTGCGCTGGGCGCGGGCGCCGGCCAGTTCCAGATCGCGGGTCATCTGTGCGAAGGAACGGACGAGGAAACCGAGCTCGTCATCGCTGGTCGCTGGCAACGGCGTGTCGAAACGCCCGGCCGCGACAGCGCGCGTGGCCGCCGACAGGCGGCTGATCGGCGCCACCAGGCGCCGCGTGAGCACGAAGGCGACCAGCACCACCGCCAGCGCCGACAGCAACAGCACGAAGGTGAGGATCAGGGCAAACGTGAGCTTGAGCGAACCGCGCAGGAATTTGAGGCGCTGGAAATCGAAGCTTGCGCTCTCGATGCCACGCATCAGCGGCTGCACCTGCGCCGGCAGCGGAAACAGCGCCTGCAGCAGGCGCTGGCGCTCGGGCGCCACGCGCGCATCCTCGATCGGCAACACCACGCGCAGCATCAAGCCGTCACCGAGCGGCTCGGCCGCGGCATAGCGATGATCGCCACGCACGCGCAGCAGCAGCGCGCTGTCGGGCAAGGGCGGTTCGAGCCAGCGCGGATCGGAACTGGCGAGTGCCTGCACCCGTGAATCGGCACCGAGCAGGGCCAACTGGATTGCGCCGGTGGCTTCGATGCGGTCGTCGAGAATCTGCTGCGGGTCTGCCGTGGGCGTTTCGGCTATGCGTCCCGCCAGGCCCGCGGTGGCCGACTCGGCGGCCTGCAGATGCTCATCGATGACGAGGCGTCCGAGTTCGAGCGCATCGTCGAGCGCCTGCTCCAGTCGCACGTTGAACCAGTTGTCGATCGTCGCATCGAGAAAACGCAACGAAAAGCCGTAGACGATCAGGCTGGCCGGCAGGGCCAGCGCGATCATCAGGCCCAGCAGTCGGCGGTTCAGACGTGCGCCGGGTGCGCCGCGGCGCACGTCGGCGCGCAGGCGCAACAGGCGCGTGCCGATCACCAGCACCAGCACCGCCAGCGCCAGCAGCGCCGCACCGAGCACCAGGCGATAGTGGCTGGCGAAGCGCGCGTTGTCGCCAGCGGCCTCTTCGGCGAGCTTGAGCGAGGCCAGCAGCAGCGCGGCGACCGCGAGCGCCGGCAGCACACGCCGCAGCAGGATCTTCAGGGCGTCGCGCGCGGCCATGTGGTCTCCGCGGCCGCGAGATGCCAGGCCGGCTCGAACAGGGCCGGCAGACGCAGCGCGCCGGGCAAGGCGGCCGGGTCGAGCGCGGCGGACACGCGCAACGGCGCGCTGGCTGGTTGCTGCACGAACGCATTCGGCAGTTCCAGCCGCAGCGAACCGAGCGCAGCGAGCAGGTAGCCACGCGTGGCAAAGCCGCGTTCGTCCTGATTGCCGTTGACGCTGAGTTGGTAGCGACGCGACAACGGAAAGTAACGCAGCTCGATGCGGGGTCGCGCACGCAGGCCGAGTCTGCCACGCACGTCGATTTCCAGTTCCAGCGGAATGCCGTTGTCGAGTGCATCCTGCATCGGCCCGCTGAGCTGGCAGTCGAGCGCGAGGTCGAGCCGCGCCCGACCGTCCTGCGCGACCAGTCGTGCCTGCCGTACCACCAAGGTGCCCGGGGTCTGGTGCGCGAGCACACCGCAGCCGGCCAGCAGCAGGCCCGTGAGCAGGCACAGCAACGCAGCACAGCTGCGATGCAGCGCTTCAGCCGGTTTTTTCGAGCAGACCATAGAAGAATCCGTCCATGCCGCCCTCGCCCGGCAGGCGCTGGCGACCGACGCCGGCAACCTGTCCCAACCGCACGGGAAGCGGCACTGCACGGGCATCATCGTGGCCGGCGAGGAAGGCGGCAAGCACCTGCTCGTTTTCCTCGCGCAGGATCGAGCAGGTGGCGTAGAGCAAATGTCCACCCGGCGCCAGCAAGGGCCACAGTGCATCGAGGATGCCGCGCTGGGTCGCCGCGAGCGCCGCAATGTCACCGGCGCGCCGGTGCAGCTTGATGTCGGGCTGACGGCGGATGATGCCGCTCGCCGAACAGGGCGCATCGACGAGGATGCGCTCGAAGGCGCGCCCGTCCCACCAGGCTGCGGGCGCACTCGCGTCACCGTGCACGAGCTTCGCCGCAAGACCCAGGCGCGCGAGATTCTCGCCCACCCGCGCGAGCCGCCGCGCATCGTGGTCGAGGGCGACGAGATCGACGCGCGCGCGTTCGAGCAGATGTGCTGCCTTGCCACCCGGCGCAGCGCAGGCATCGAGCACACGCAGACCATCGCGCGCATCAAGCAAATCGGCGACGCACTGCGCTGCGCCATCCTGCACCGAGAACGCGCCCTGCGCGAAGCCGGGCAGTTGACTGACATCGCGGCTTTCGGCGAGCACGATCGCATCCGGCAATTGGGCTGGTGCATTCGCCTCGATGCCGGCAGCCGCCAACTGCGCGAGCAATTCGTCGCGCTGCGCGCGTCGCCGGTTGACGCGCAGGGTCAGTGGCGCTTCGAGATTGTTGGCCGCGAGAATCGCCTCGGCCTGCTGCGGCCAGTCGCGCGTGATCGCCTCGATCAACCAGTGCGGATGTGCACTGCGCGTGACCGCATCGGCATCGAGCTGCGCTTCGAGCACACCGCGCTCGCGCGCGTAGCGGCGCAGCACCGCGTTGACCAGCCCGGCGAACGGCGCCTGACCCAGGCTGCGCGTGGCATCGACGCAGGCGCCGACCACCGCGTAGTCGGGCTGCCCGAGCACACCGATCTGCGCGCAACCCAGCACGAGCAAGGCGCGCACGCTGCGTGCGCGCTGCGGCAGCGGCTTGTCCATCAGCAGATCGAGCGCAGCCGTGAGTCGCAGCCACCAGCGGGTGGCCGCGAACACGCTTGCGGCGAGCAGGGCGCGGTCGCGCGGGTCGGCGAACTTCGCCTGCGCGGGGGGCAGCGCGGCACGCAACGAAACACCGTCGAAGGCCACTTCGCCGAGCACGCGCGTCGCCGCCACGCGCACGGCGACGCCCGCGGCGGGCGGGGCGGCGTGGCGCTGTCGTGGTGCTGCCCGCTTCATGTCCGCCCGCGCTCGCGGCGTGCATTGAGCCAGTCGCGCGCGCGGATGCGGCGACCGCCATCGCGCTGCAATTCAAGGATGCGCAGCACGCCCTCGCCGGTGGCGATGTCGATGCCCTCGGCGCTGCACGCGAGGATGCTGCCCGGCACGGCATTGCTGAGTTGCTCGAGCGCCCTGGCCGCCCACACACGAACGCGCTCACCTTCGATGCGGGTTTCGGCGACCGGCCAGGGATCGAAGGCGCGCACCTTGCGCGCGAGTGCGGCTGCAGGCAGGTTCCAGTCGAGCAGGGCTTCGGCCTTGTCGAGCTTGTGCGCATACTCGACACCCTCGCCGCGCTGCGGCCGCGCGATCAGGGTTTCGCCTCGCTGCACGCGGGCAAGCGCATCAGCGAGCAGGTCTGCGCCGAGCGTGGCGAGGCGATCATGCAGGCTGCCCGCAGTGTCCTCGGCGTGGATCGGCGTGCGCGCCTCGAGCAGGACCGGTCCGGTGTCGAGGCCGGCTTCCATCTGCATCAGATCGACGCCGGTCTCGGTGTCGCCCGCGAGCAGCGCGCGCTGGATCGGCGCCGCGCCGCGCCAACGCGGCAGCAACGAAGCATGCACGTTCCAGCAGCCCAGGCGCGGCAGCGCGAGCACGGCCTTGGGCAGGATCAGACCATAGGCGACGACCACGATGAGGTCGGGCGCATGGTCAGCCAGACGCGCGCGCGCGGCGGCATCGCGCAGGGTCTCGGGTTGCTCTACCGCGATCCCCGCCGCGAGCGCCGCCTGCTTGACCGGACTGGCGAGGAGCTGGCGTCCGCGCCCGGCCGGCCGATCGGGTTGGGTGTAGACCGCCAGCACCTGCGCACCACTGGCAAGGCAGGCCTGCAGCGAGGGCAGCGCGAATTCCGGAGTTCCGGCAAAGACGAGGCGCAAGGGCGCGGGCATGGAGGGCCGCTCGAGCAGAAAGGCGCGATTGTAGGAGACACCGCACGGAGACGCCTGCCCGGCGTTGCAGGCGGCAGTACGCAACCCGGCAAGCAAAAAGAAAGGCGGCACGATCCAGGCATGGGTCGTGCCGCCCCTGCAGCACCCGGCCATCACCCACCTGCGGGCGATCGGGCAGACAGGTCCGTCGTTACGGCTGGTCCCACATCACTCGCACGCCACAGAACAGCAACGGCCGTGCGGAACCGGCATCGAAACCGCTGAAGAAGATCGTGTCGTCGGTTCGATACTGCACGTTGATCACATACGCATGACCCATAGCATCGAAGGCGTGCGCAAGGTCGGGCGAGAGCAACGACGCATAGCCGCTCGCGTTGGGCGTGAGCATGGCTCCATAGTCATCGAGGGCCCCGGCCGCGTCATAGCGTGTTACCGATGAAAAGAGTGCATCCGGGCCTTCATCGCGATAGTAGGTACGCAGATAGCGCAATGTCGCACCCTCGGGCAGCATCAGCTTGTGGGTCAATTCCAGGTTGGGCGACACGCTCAGACAACCGCCGTTGGCGTATTGGTAGGTCATGCCCGAGCTGCGCGAAACAAAGGTCGCGGCCGGAATCATCCGCCAGTAGGTGGCAAGCACAGACGAAGGAGTGGTGTCGGGGGCTGCCGCTCCGGTCGGGCAGGCACCCGCCGCGAGCAGCGCACCCAGCAGCGCCCGCACGAGAGTCACGGAATTTGTCATGGCCGCGTCCTCACGGGATGCTGTAGAAGAGACGCGCGCCGCAGATCGCGGTCGAGGTCGACGGGCCGGCTTGCTTCACGTTGAAGACATAGGACCGCGCGGAGTTGGCGGTCACGAGGTAGGGCGAGAACGTGAATGTCGCGCTGCTGTAACCAACGGCCGCGACGCTGGTGACCGGACCGTAGTCGCTGGTGTTTCCCGCTGCATCGTAGGCCGTCACGTACGCGGTGACCGTATTGTTCGCGTCGGTGTCCTTGTAGTAGACCCGCAGCACCGCCATCGATGCGCCGTCTTCGATCTGGATGTCCGACACCGCGTAATCGCTCTTGGCCTGGATGCAGCCGCCGCTCGTGTAGGTGGTCTGGTCACTGCTCGAGCGTCGATTGAAGGCGCTGGCAGGGACGAAGTAGTACTTCCAGGTCACGAGCGGCTGCGCCGCGGCGAAACTCGCCTCCAGTGCATCGTCCGGCCCGAAGTTGAGCTGGCTGACTTGTTCCGGGCCCTTGCCGGTTCCGTCGCTATCTTGCGCAATAACCGGACCCGCAACGACCAATGCGATCGCCGTGGCGATCACTCGTGCTTTCACGTTCATGCTGTCAACCTCATTTGTTCAAGGACGGAATGCCGCACATCCGCAACGACGTTCGCTCCATCACCTCGATGCGCGGAAGGCGATGGTGCCCTGCACGACGCCCCACTCGCCGAGACGCGTTCGGCAGCATTTCCGAGAACCGTATCACATTTTGCGAATGACACGCGGACGCAATCGAAATGCGCGATGACCCATTCGAGGGCAGGATCGACCGGTTCCCGGCAGGAGGGAGGGGCAGGCCTCCCTGCATCGTTTCGGCGTGGGGTCACGGCCGAACCGATCGATGTGTCGCATCACCGATCGACGGAGAAACCGAGCGGCGTGGGTTCCCGCGGCAGCGGCGGCATAATCGCCGCATGCGACCCTGCCACGCCGCGATCAGGTGAAGGCGCGCCTGCGAGTGAGGGCGCACGATCTGGCGCCCGGCTGCTTTGCGCTTGTGATGGCTACCGGAATCGTCTCGATCGATGCAAGCCAGCACGGCTTGCCATGGTTGGCGCGCGCGCTGTTCGCGCTCAACCTGCTTGCCTTTGTCTGCCTGATCGCGCTGAGCGTGCTGCGCTTGATCTGGTTTCGCGACGATTTCATGACCGACTTGCGCAGTCCGGTGCGCAGCGCGGGATTCCTCACCTTCGTCGCCGGCGCTTGCGTGCTCGGCAGCCAGAGCCTGTTGCTGTTCGACGGGCACTGGCTGGCCTGGCTGCTGTTTGCACTCGCACTGCCTGCATGGCCGCTGTTCGGCGCCTTCTGGCTGTCCGCACTCGCACGCGCGGCGCGTGAGGGAACCTTGATGCGGAATATCCGCGGCGGCTGGCTGATTGCCGTGGTTGCGACGCAAGGCTTGGCCGTACTGCTGCTCCTGCTCGCGGTGCGGCAGGGCAGGCTTGCAAGTCTGTGGCAGCCCGCATTCGGGCTGTTCGTGCTCGGCATCGTGCTCTACCTGCCGATCATCGCGCTGATTCTCTGGCGCCTGCTGTGCCTGCCGCTGCGGCCACGCGAGCTCACGCCGCCGTACTGGATCACGATGGGCGCGCTGGCCATCAGCACGCTTGCGAGCAGCTTGCTGCTGCGGCACCTGCCGCCCGCGCCGCCACGCGTGGCGCTGCTGTTGCCGCAGCTGGTTCAAGGCCTGTGGTTCGCCGCAACTGGCTGGCTGCTGGTGATGATCGTGTTGTGGGCGTGGCGCTGGTGGCACGTGCCGATTCGCTACGGCATCGAGGCCTGGGACATCGTGTTTCCACTGGGCATGTACACCGTCGGCACGTTCGAGCTTGCCGCCGCGCTGCCATGTCCCGCGCTGCTCGCGATCCCGCGTGTCGGCGTCTACGTGAGCCTCGTCGTCTGGGCGCTGGCCGCGATCGGCGCACTGCGCCGTGGCCTGCGCAGCGCGCGCCTCGCGCGGCGGCGGCACTGACGCGAGGCCGGGAGCGCACGCGCGGTTCAGTTTGCCGGCGGGGTCTTGCGCGCCGAACGCTGCATGATCAAACGGAAGAACAGCGGGATGAAGAAGATCGCGATGAAGGTTGCCGCGAGCATGCCGCCGATCACCGGCCAGCCGAGCGCGTGACGACTGGCGGCGCCGGCGCCGCTCGAGGTCACCAACGGCACGCAGCCGAGGATGAAGGCGAGCGAGGTCATCACGATCGGGCGGAAGCGCAAGCGCGCCGCTTCGAGCGCGGCATCGAGCAGGCCCATGCCTTCCTGATGCTTCATCACCGCGAATTCGACGATGAGGATTGCGTTCTTGGCCGCGAGACCGACCAGGGTGACCAGGCCGATCTGGAAATAGACATTGTTGGTCTGGCCAACCAGCCAGGTGGCAAGCAAGGCGCCGAACAGCGCAAACGGCACGGCGGTGATCACCGCGAACGGCAGGCTCCAGCGCTCGTACTGTGCGGCGAGAATGAGGAAGATCATGATGATGCCGAAGGCGAAGGCGAGCGCCGCGGTACTGCCGGCCCTGCTCTCCTGATAGGCGGAGCCGGTCCACTCGAGCTTGGCATCGTTGCCCAGCGTCTGCGCGGCGACTTCCTCCAACGCCTTGATCGCCTGACCCGAACTGTAGCCGGCCGCGGGCTGGGCCATGATCTTGGCCGCCTGGAATACGTTGAAGCGCTCGACCAGTTCCGGGCCGACCGTGTCCTTGACCGTGACCAGACTCGTCAATGGAATCATCTGGCCATCCTGCGAGCGCACGTAGACGTTGCGGACGTCCTCGCGGTGGGCGCGATAGTCGGCTTCCGATTGCACCTGCACGCGGTAGGTACGGCCGAACTGGTTGAAGTCGTTGACGTAGACCTGGCCGAAGGTCGCCTGCATGGTGTCGAACACCGACCGGATCGGCACGCCGAGTGCCTTCGCCTTGTCGCGGTCGAGGTCGAGGAAGATCTGCGGCACATTGGCACGGAAGGTCGAAGTCACGCTCTGAAACTCGGCCCGCTTGCCGGCCGCATCGAGCAACTTCTGCACCTCGGCGGCGAACGCCGCGGTGCCGCCCGAGCCGCGGTTCTGCAGGTAGCCTTCGAGCCCGCCGGTGGTCGACATGCCGCTGATCGGCGGCGGATTGAACGCCGCGGCAAAGCCATCCTTGATCGTCATGTAGGCCTGCCCCTGCAGGGACTGCGCGAGCGAGGCTGCATCGTCGCCCTTGCCCTTGCGCTCCTTCCAGTCCTTGAGCGTGATGAAGGCCAGTCCGCTGTTGCTGATCACCGCGCCCGAGAGGATGTCGAAGCCCGCGAAGGTGACGACATTGGCAACATTCTTGTTGGCCAGCACCATCGCATCAAATTGATCGGCAACCGCCTGGGTGCGCGTGAGCGAGGCCGCATCGGGCAGGAACACCGCCGCCAGCAGATAGCCTTGATCCTCGTTGGGCACGAGTTCGCCGGGCACGCGCTTGAACAGGCCGAAGCTGCCGAGCAGGATCAGGCCGACCAGCAGAAAGGCAACGCCGACGCGGCGATTGAGGAAGGCCACGCCGCCGACGTACTTGCCGGTGATGCGGTCGAACTGGCGGTTGAACCAGACGAAGAAACGCGCCGGCTCATGGTGGCCCTGCTTGAGGATCACCGCACACAGCGCCGGCGAAAGCGTGAGCGCCACCACGCCCGAGATCGCCACCGAAATCGCCACCGTGACCGCGAACTGCTTGTACATCACGCCGGTCATGCCGCCCATGAACGCCACTGGCAGAAACACCGCGCACAACACCAGCACAATCGCCACCACCGGCCCGGCGACCTCTTCCATCGCCAGAATCGCCGCCTGTTTGGGCGAACACTTCTGCTCGCTCATGATGCGCTCCACATTCTCGAGCACCACGATCGCGTCATCCACGACGATGCCGATCGCGAGCACCATGCCGAACAGGGTGAGCAGGTTGATCGAAAAGCCGAGCAGGAGCATGCCGGCGAAGGTGCCGATCAGGGACACCGGTACCGCGATGCACGGAATCAGCGTGGCGCGGAAGTTCTGCAGGAACAGGAACACCACGAGGAACACCAGCACGATCGCCTCGAACAGGGTGTGCACGACCTCCTCGATCGACAGCTTGACGAAGCGGGTGGTGTCGTAGGGCACGTTGTAGTGCACATCGTGCGGGAAGCGCGCCTTGAGCTCTTCCATCTTCGCCACCACCGCATCGGCCACGGCCACCGCGTTGGCCCCGGGCTGCATGTAGACGGCAATGCCGATCGCGGGCTTGCCGTTGGCGTGGGCGATGAGGTCGTAATCCTGGCCGCCCATCTCCACGCGCGCGACATCGCCGAGGCGGATCGTGGAGCCATCGGGCATCGCGCGCACGATGATGTTGGCGAACTCATCGGGGCTGCTCAGCCGCCCCTTGGTCTGCACCGTGTAGGTGAAATCCACACTCGCACGGGTCGGCTGCGAACCGATCTTGCCGGCCGCGAACTGCGCGTTCTGCTCGCGGATCGCGCCGATCACGTCGCTCGGCGTGAGGTCGAGCTGGGCCAGCCGGTCGGGACGCAACCAGATGCGCATCGCGTAGTCGGTACCGCCAAACAGCATGGTGTCACCGACGCCACTGACGCGCTTGAGCTCATCGATGATGTTGAGCAGGGCGTAGTTGGACAGGTAGGTGGTGTCGTGGCTGCCCTGCGGTGAATCGAGCGTGACCACCTGCAGAATCGACGTCGACTTCTTCTTGACCGTCACGCCCTGCTGCTTGACCTCCTCGGGCAGTTGCGCAATGGCCGCCGATACGCGGTTGTTGACGTTGATGGCCGCCTGCTCGGGATCGGTGCCGATGTCGAAATACACGCTCAGCGTCATCAGCCCGTTGGAGGCCGAGCCCGATTCCATGTAGATCATGTTCTCGACGCCGTTGATCTGCTGCTCGAGCGGTGCGGCCACGGTCTGCGACACCACCTCGGGGGTCGCGCCCGGATAAAACGCCTGCACCGACACCACCGGCGGAGTGATCTCGGGATACTGCTCGACCGGCAGGCTGCGCATGGCCGCGAGGCCCGCGAACACGATCACGATCGAGATGACGGAGGCAAAAATCGGCCGCTCGATGAAGAACCGCGAGAACATGGCGCGGCCTACTTCGCGGTCTGCGCAGTCGGCGCTGCGCTGGTGGCCAGGCTCGGTGCGACCCTGGTCCCGGGGCGCGCCTTGAGCAGGCCCTCGACGACCACGCGATCGCCCGCCTTGAGCCCTTCCTTGACCAGCACCATGCCATCGCTGGTGTAGCCCAGAGTCACGGTGCGCGGCTCGATCACATCGTCCTTGCCGACCACCATCACCATCTTGTCGGCCTGTGCCTGCACGATCGCTCGCTGCGGAACCTGCAGGACATTCTTGAGCAGGCCGAGGTCGAGGATCACGCGCACGAACTGGCCTGGCAGCAGGTGCTCGTCGGG
Organism: Dokdonella sp.; assembly: GCF_019634815.1. Classification (GTDB taxonomy): domain Bacteria; phylum Pseudomonadota; class Gammaproteobacteria; order Xanthomonadales; family Rhodanobacteraceae; genus Dokdonella_A. The sequence continues at coordinate 62,739 of NZ_JAHCAP010000010.1, forward strand.
ATTGTCGAAGATCGCCCGCGCACGAATCGTCCCGGTGCGCGTGTCGACGCGACTGTCGGAGAAGTTCACATGCCCGGCATGGCTGTAGATGCTGCCATCGGCCAGCCGCAAGCGTACCGGCCAATCCTCATCGCCATCGTCTTCGATCGTGCCGTCATGCTGCATCCGCTCGAGGTTGAGTCGATCCTGTTCTGGATAGGCGAAATTCGCGTACATGGGGTCGAGCTGCGAGATCGTCGTCAACAGGCCGCTCTCGCTGCCCGCGACGACCAGACTGCCTTCGGACTGGGTGCCCTTGCTGGTCACGCCCGCAATCGGCGCGGTGACGTGGGTGTAGTCGAGGTTGAGTTCGGCCTCCTTGACCCGCGCGCGCGCCGACTGCGCATTGGCCACTGCGGCATCGTAGGCGGCGATGGTGTCGTCGTAATCGCGTCGGCTGACCACGTGCTTGGCAAACAGCGGCACCATGCGGTCGCGGTCGGCCTTGGCCTTGTTGAGGGCCGCCTGCGCCTGGGCCAGGCCACCGCGGACCTGCTCCAGCGCGGCTTGGTAGGGCGCGGGGTCGATTTCGAACAAAACCTGCCCGGCCTTGACTGCCTCGCCTTCGGTGTAGGTGCGCTTGAGCAGGATCCCGCTGACGCGCGCGCGTACCTCGACTTCGCGGAAACCCGCGGTTTCGCCGACATACTCGATGCTCAGGGGCATCGACGAGGGCTGCATCTGGACCACCGTCACCGGCGCTGGCGGAGGCGCCTGGCCGCCGTCCTTGCTGCCGCATGCAGCCAGGGGGACCAGTGTCGCCATCAGGATCACCCAACGCGCGCGCGCGCGCAGCCCAAAGCCCTGCCCCTGCCTCATCATGCTTTCCCCTGATCTGGAATCTGGAAGTGCACGCCGCGGGGCCTGCACACCGCGCCATGGCGGTGGCGGCGACCCCGGATGCGAACGCGAACCGTGTGCGCAATACTAAGCCTTTGGCGCAGCTTGCGTGTCGGCGATTGGGTCCTTGGGAGCCTTGAGCGCCAAAACGCAGCGTCAAGGATCACCGGCGGCTCGTGCGATGGCGTTGCGACGAGCAGGCCGAACCTGACCGCCACACGGCATCCGGAAGGCTTGATTGGCACAAATGCTGCATCGGGTCACCCATCGCTGACCTTCGCGCCAGCTCAGGCACCAACACCGACCATGTTCAACCTGTTCACCTGGAACGACGCCTTCGTCACCGCAATCCCGCTGGTCGACGAACAGCACCGGGTGCTGGTCGACCTGATCAACCAGCTCGGCGAGCTGTGCACCTCGGCCAAGGACATCGGCCAACGCGATTTCGTGGCAGCACGCGACGCCTTGGTGGCCTATGCCGAGGCCCATTTCCGCGACGAAGAGGCGCACATGGCGAAGTGCGGCCTCGATCCGCGCTTCCAGCGCACGCACTGTGCTGCGCATTGGGCCTTCGTCAAGCGCGTGCAACATCTGGGTGGCGGCGCCGAGCAGTCGCCGCGCAGCATGCATGCCGTGCTCGACTATCTGGTGTGCTGGCTGACCGACCACATCCTCGTGGTCGATCTGAGCATGGCGCGTCAGGAACAGGCGATCCTCGCCGGCAAATCGCCGCAACAAGCCTATGACGAGGACATGCAGTTCACGCGCCCGAGCGCCGAGCCGGTCACTGCCGCGCTGCGCGGCTTGTTGTGGAAACTCGCCGAGAGCAATGACCAGCTGCGCAAGCTCAACCATGAACTCGAGCAGCGCGTCGAGGAACGCACGGCCGACCTCGACTACGCCAATCGGCAATTGCGCATCCTGTCCAATCAGGACGACCTCACCGGCCTGCCCAACCACCGCTATGCGGTCACCATGCTCGATCACCTGTGGGCGTTGGCCGCGGACACGCCCTTCGCGATTCTTCTGCTCGATGCCGATCGCTTCAAGGTCGTCAATGACAAACACGGCCACGCCATTGGCGACGAACTGTTGCGCCACCTCGCGCAGCGACTGCGCGACGCGGTGCGCAGCAGCGACATCGTCTGCCGCTTTGGGGGCGACGAGTTTCTCGTGATCTGCCCCGACAGCAATCGCGACTGCGCCATCAAGGTCGCGCAATTCGTGCTCGATGCACAAACGCCGTTTTTTGCCCATGGCCAGGAACCATGTTGGGATGGCGCACTGAGCATCGGCGTGGCGACCGTGGGGCCGGGCATCGATTCGATCCAGGCCCTGCTCGAATCAGCCGATCGAGCGCTGTATCGCGCCAAGCAGAACGGCGGCAGCCGTTTCGCGCTCGACGAGGGGCCGCGCGCGGCCTGAGCGCGTCAGTTCGGCGCGCGCTGGCGACGGCGTGGCGTGACGGCAGAACGAGACTTGCCAGCGTCGCTGCGCGGCGGCGACAGCGCACGGCTGGGCACCGGCATCGACAGCACGATCGAAGTCGAGGTGGTTCCGAACGGCGTGAGCTGGTCGATCAAGTGCTCGAGGTCCTCGATCGAGGCCACCGCGATCTTCGCAGTGAAGGAGTCGGCACCGGTGCCGCGATAGCACTCGAGCACCTCGGGCATCTCGCGCACCGTGGTGGTCACGCGTGCGAGTACGTCGCCGACCACGTTCATGCGCACGATCGCGAGAATCGGTCGCCCGATTCGCGCCAGATCAACTTGTGCGCGATAGCCGACGATCACGCCGGCGGCTTCGAGTTGGCGCACGCGCTCGGCTGCTGCCGGCGTGGACAGGCCCACACGCCGCCCGAGCTCGGTAAACGTGACGCGCCCGTCCTCCTGCAGCACTTCGAGGATGCGCCAATCGAGCCTGTCGAGTGTGTTTTTAGGTTCTGAGGTGATTTTTACCATTGTCTTGAATATGTTTCGTGTGTGGCCATTGGCGCCTAACGTATTGCATTCAAACACGCAAAGCGCCTTTCTACAATGCTTGCCTTCCGTGCGCTGTTTGCGGGCTTGGGCCTGGCTGCGGCGCGCCCGTCTTCCCGTCCGCTTCCGGAGCACGCCATGGCAACGCCCGTTCCCGTTCACGAGCCGCACAAGGTCAAGACCGTTCGCCCCATCGCGTTCCCGGGCATCGAGGAGCGCAAGCGCAATCTGGCCGCCGCGCATTTCAACACCTTCAACCTCACGCCCAGGCAGGTCGCCTTCGACATGGTCTCCTACGGCTGTGGCGCCGTGACCCAGGAACAGCTTGCCGGCCAGTTGCTCGGCGACGAGGCCTACGCCGGCGCGCGCAACTTCGAAACGATGAACGCGCAGATCACCCGCGTGCTCGGCCACACCTATGTCTGCCCGACGCACAACACCTTGGGCTCGGTGAAGATCCTGCTGCACGCGTTCGCCAAGAGTGGCCAACGTTTGCCGAGCAATGCACGCGCGCGCATCGATCTGCACGCACCGCGCGGCATCGAACTGCTTGACGTGCGCGACCATGCGGAAGGCGTGTTCACCGGCAACTTCGACCTCGCCCGCCTGGAAACCGTGATCGGCGAGCAGCGCCCGCCTTTCATCGGCGCGCAAGCGTTCGCCGACGGCCAGCATCCCTTGAGCCTGGCCAATTTGCGTGCGGTGCGTGAACTGGCCGACCGCCACGGCCTGCGCCTGGTGCTCGATGTCTCACGCGTGGTCGAGAATGCCTGGTACATCCAGTGCTACGAGCCGGGCCTGGCCGATCGCACCATTGCCGACCTGGTCAAGCTGATCGCCAAGAGCGCGCACGCGATCATGATGGACGGCGCCCAGGATGCGCGCGCCAACACCGGCGGCTTTCTCGCCACCGACAATCCCGCCGACCACGAGCGCTTCATCAACGACATCGTGGTGTTCGAAGGCCTGCATACCTACGGCGGCATGGCCGGGCGCACGATGGAGATGATCGCGCGCGGTCTCGAGCTGATGTGCGAGGAGACCAGCGTGCAGTGGGCGATGGCACAGACCGAACGCTTCACCGCGCGCCTGCGCGAAGGCGGCGTGCCGCTCGAGCGTGGCTGCGACGGCGCCTACCTGCAGGCCGACCAGTTCCTGCCGCAGGCCGGCGCACACGCCGCGCATGCACTCGCCTGCGCGCTCTACCAGACCTCGGGCGTGCGTGCGCTGGTGCCGGGCCTGGTCGGTCGCGACTCATTGCTGCCGCTGCAGATCCCGCGTCTGGCCATGACCAACCGCCAGCTCGACCAGGTCGCCGACGCGGTGATTGCACTGTATCGCCAGCGCGAACAAGTGCCCGCGCTCAAGCTCGAACGCGACAGCGACTGGCACGATGCGCTGCACTTCGGCTCGGTGTTTGCCGATCTCGCGGAATACCACTTCGATTGCGAACCCTGGCTCATCCACACGCTCGAACCGATCGCGCTGACTTCGCGCGAACAGCGCGAACGCGCGATCCGCGAAGCCGGCTGGAACACTTTCCTGCTGCGCTCGGCCGATGTCGCCATCGACCTGCTGACCGACTCGGGCACCACCGCGATGTCGACCGCGCAGTGGGCCGCCTACGACGCCGCTTCGCCGACACCGGCGACCAGCGATGCCTATCTCGACTTCGTCGCCGCGATCCGCGACACCTATGGCTATGACCACGTGCTGCCGACCCACCAGGGCCGCGCCGCCGAGCAGATCCTGTCGGAGGTGATGATCAAGCCCGGCCAGATCGTGCCTGGCAACATGTACTTCACCACCACCAAGGTGCATCAGGAATACGCCGGCGGCGTGTTCGCCGACGTGATCGTCGACGAGGCCCACGATTCGACCTCCACCTTCCGTTGGAAGGGCAACATCGACATCGCCAAGCTCGATGCGCTGGTGCGTGAGCACGGCGCGGACAAGATCGCCTATATCTCCTTCGAGCTGTCGGTGAATCTTGCCGGTGGCCAGCCGGTGTCGATGGACAATCTGCGCGAGGTCTACGCCTGGACGCGCAAGCACGGCATAGCGGTGATGTTCGATGCCACGCGCGCGGTCGAGAACGCCTACCTGATCCAGAAGCACGACCTGCGCTACCGCAGCACCAGCGTCAAGGACATCCTGCGCGAGATCATGCTCTACGGCGACGGCGCGACCGTTTCGGGCAAGAAGGATTTTCTCATCAACATCGGCGGCCTGCTCACCTACAAGGACAATGCCGATTGGGCGCGCCGCTCCGAAGCCAAGCTGCGCATCTACGAAGGCGGCGTGCGCGACGGCGGTCTGCCTGCGGCCGATCTTGCGGCGATGGCGCAGGGCGTGCGCGAGATGGTCGATGACCGCTACATCCGCGCCCGCATCGAGCAGTCGGTGCGTCTAGCCGGCTGGCTGCGCGAGGCGGGCGTGCCGGTGGTCGAGCCGACCGGCACCCATGCGGTGTTCGTCGATGCGCGCCGCTTCCTGCCGCATCTGGACCAGGACGAATATCCGGCGCAGCGGCTGGCGAGCGAGATCTACGTCGAGACCGGCGTGCGCCCGATGGAACGCGGAAATGTTTCCAGCGGACGCAAGGCCGATGGCAAGAATTACCGCCCCGCACTCGAACTCGTACGCCTGACCTTGTCGCGCCGCGTCTACACCGACGATCACCTGCGCGCGGTCGCCGATGGGATCATCCGTCTGTGGCAGCGTCGTCACGAGATCGGCGGCTTGCGCTTCGTCTACGAGCCCAGGGATCTGCGCTTCTTCCAGGGCCGCTTCGAGCCGATCCCCGGCGGTGAACAGGAACAACCCGGAAAGCGGGCCAGCGGCGCCGCCTGAGATTGCGACACGCGATCATCCCGTGCGTCGCTTCGGCGCCGCACGGGGCGTGACGCGCGGAAATTGGCGGCTGGCTCAGGCGCTCTGCTTGCGCTTCTTGTCGAGTTTCTTGAGCAGCAGCGAGCGCTTGAGCGGCGAGAGGTGATCGACGAACACCTTGCCGGCCAGATGATCCATCTCGTGCTGCACGCAGACCGCGAGCGGGCCTTCGACCTCGAACTCGATGTGCTTGCCATCGACATCCTGTGCCGCGACCTTGACCCGCAGCGCGCGCTCGACATCGGCATAGATGCCGGGAAACGACAGGCAGCCTTCCTGGAAGATCTGCTCGCCGCTCTTTTCGAGCAGGCGCGGGTTGATCAGCACGCGCGCATCGGACTTGTCCTCGGACATGTCCATCACCAGCAGCTGCTGGTGCACGTTGACCTGGGTCGCGGCCAGACCCACGCCGGGAGCGGCGTACATGGTTTCGAACATGTCGGCGACGAGCTGCTTGAGGGCGTCGTCGAACACGGTCACCGGCTGCGCCTTGGTGCGCAGGCGCGGATCGGGAAACTCGAGGATCGTGAGCAGGGCCATGTCAGTCAGATGCGGCCAAGCCGCGTGGATTGCAAGGCGGCCATTCTAGGGCAACGGCGCCAGCTTGGCGTAGGCGAGCACCAGCCGCTTGCGGCCGTGGCCGGCGAAGTTGATCTCGACGAGGGTGTGCGCGCCGGCGCCTTCATAGGCGAGCACCACGCCTTCGCCGAAACTCGCATGGTTCACGCGTTGACCCAGATTGAACGGGACGGCCGATTCCATGCGCTGCGCGGCGCCGGATGCAAACACCGGTCGGCTGACCTGGGCGCGCGGGCGCACATCACGCAGCAGATTGGCGGGGATTTCGGCGAGGAAGCGCGAGGGCCGCGCATAGGATTCCACCCCGTGCAGGCGGCGAGACTCGGCGTGGCAGAGCACGAGCTGTGCCCGCGCGCGGGTGATCCCGACATAGGCGAGGCGCCGCTCTTCTTCGAGCCGGGCGGCGTCATCGGTCGATTTCTGGCTCGGGAACAGGCCTTCCTCGAGGCCGACCAGAAACACGTTGGGAAATTCCAGACCCTTGGCCGAGTGCAGGGTCATGAGCTGCACGCAATCCTGCCACGCTTCGCCCTGCCCCTCGCCCGCCTCGAGTGCGGCATGCGCGAGGAAAGCCGACAGTTCCGACAACCCGGCCTCCAGATCCTCGGCGCTGCGCTCGAAGCGTGCGGCGACGTTGGCCAGTTCATCGAGGTTCTCCACCCGTGACTCGGCACTGCCGCGACTGTCTTTCTCGTAGTAGTCGCGCAGGCCCGAGCGCGCGAGTGCCTGCTCGACCTGTTCCGACAGACACAACTCATATGCCTTGCCCGAATCATCTCCGACCTCACCGCGACACTCGCGCGCCAGCGTGTCGATGAGATCGAGAAACGCGCGCAGCGCATGCTTGGCGCGCGCAGCGAGTTCGCCCTGCGCGAGTTCCTGCTGCGCGGCCTGCCACAAGGCGATGCCTTGGCCACGCGCCCGTCGGCGCAGCGCATCAAGCGTGCGCTCGCCGATCCCGCGCGGCGGCGTGTTGACCGCGCGCTCGAAAGCCGCATCGTCATTGCGATTGGCGGCCAGACGCAGATAGGCAAGCGCATCCTTGACCTCGGCGCGATCGAAATAACGCAGGCCGCCGTAGACGCGATAGGCCACGCCGTGCTGGGCGAGCTGTTCCTCGAAATTGCGGGATTGTGCGTTGGATCGGTACAGGATCGCGTGGTCGCTCGGTCGCGCGCCTTCGCGCAGATTGGCGCGGATGCGCTCCACCACATAGCGCGCCTCGTCCTGCTCGTTGTAGGCGCTGTACAGGTCGATCGGCTCGCCGGCGGCGTCCGCGGTCCAAAGCTGCTTGCCCAGACGCGCGGGATTGTGCGCGATCACCGCGTTGGCAGCCGCGAGGATATTGCCGGTCGAGCGGTAGTTCTGTTCCAACCGTATCGTCTGCGCCTTGGGAAAATCACGCAGGAAATGCTGCACGTTCTCGACCCGCGCGCCGCGCCAGCCGTAGATCGCCTGATCGTCGTCTCCGACTACGAAACAGCGCCCGCTGCTCCCGGCGAGCACGCGCAGCCAGGCGTATTGCAAGGTGTTGGTGTCCTGGAATTCGTCGACCAGCAGATGCCGCCAGCGCTCGCGGTAGTGCGCAAGCAAGGCCTCATCGTGCAACCACAATTCATGCGCGCGCAGCAGCAGTTCGGCGAAATCGACCATGCCGCCGCGCTGACAGGCCGCCTCGTAAGCGCGATAGATGTCCAGCAACACGCGATTGGCGGGATTGAAGCCGGGATCGATGGCATCGGGGCGCTTGCCCTCGTCCTTGGCGCCATTGATGAACCAGCTCGCCTGACGCGGTGGATGGCGCGCTTCGTCGACGCCCAAGTCGCGGATCACGCGTTTGACCAGACGTTGCTGGTCGTCGGCATCGAGGATCTGAAAGGTCTCGGGCAACCGCGCTTCACGCCAGTGCCGGCGCAGCAGGCGATGGGCGATGCCGTGGAAGGTGCCGATGCTCAGTCCGCGTGCATCAGCCGACACCAACTGCTCGGTGCGCGCGCGCATCTCGGCAGCCGCCTTGTTGGTGAAGGTCACAGCGAGCACCGACCAGGGCGAGACACGCTCGACCTGCAGCAACCAACCGATGCGGTGGGTGAGCACGCGGGTCTTGCCCGAACCGGCGCCGGCGAGCACGAGGTAGTCGCCGGGTGCCGCGGTTACCGCGCTGCGCTGCGCGTCGTTGAGCCCATCGAGCAGATGCGAAACGTCCATCCGCGCATTGTATCGGCGCAGCGTGGGCGTACGCGCAGAAATCGTCTCAGCCGAGCGGGGCAAACAGCTCGGCGACGTCGTCCTCGTCGAAACGCAGCGCCTGCGTGCTGCCGCCCTCGAGCACCGCGCGCGCCAGTTCGGCCTTGCGCTGCTGCAAGGCCTGGATCTTTTCCTCGACCGTGTTCGCACAGATCAACTTGTAGACGAACACCGGCTTGTCCTGGCCGATGCGGTGGGCGCGGTCGGTTGCCTGCGCCTCGACCGCCGGATTCCACCACGGGTCGTAGTGGATCACGGTGTCGGCCGCGGTGAGGTTGAGACCGACGCCGCCTGCCTTGAGGCTGATCAGGAACAGCGGCACCTTGCCGTCCTGGAACTTCTTCACCAAGGCCGTGCGCTGCGTGCCGGGGGTGTCGCCGGTGAGTGACTGCCAGGGCAGCTTGCGCGCATCGAGTGCTTGCTCGATCAGGGCCAACATTTGCGCGAATTGGCTGAACACGAGCACACGCCGACCTTCTTCGACGAGGCTGTCGAGCATGTCGAGCAGGTAATCGAGCTTGGCGCTCTCGACCACGCGCCGCGCGCGTTCGAGCTTGACCAGCCGTGGATCGCAGCAGACCTGACGCAGCTTGAGCAGGGCGTCGATGACGACGATGCCGCTTTGCGCAAGGCCGCGCTTTTTCATTTCCTCCAGCACCCGCTGATGCTGGGCCAGGCGCAGGGTTTCGTAGAGCTCGCGCTGACGGCCTTCGAGTTCGATCTGGCGCACGATCTCGGTCTTGGCCGGCAGTTCCGCAAGCACATCTTCCTTGCGCCGGCGCAGCATCAAGGGCGCGATGCGGCGATTGAGACGCTCCTGGCGCTCGCCATCACCATGTTTTTCGATCGGCGTGCGGAAGAAGCGCGTGAAGTGGCGATCGTCGCCGAGCAAACCCGGCTCGACCGCATCGAACAGCGCCCACAACTCACCGAGATGGTTTTCCAGCGGCGTGCCGGTCATGGCGATGCGCTGCCTGGCATCGAGCTCGCGCACCAGTTTCGCCGCGCGACTCTTGGCGTTCTTGATCGCCTGCGCCTCGTCGAGCACGAGCAGCGAAAATTCCTGCGCCGCCAATTGCTCGTGATCGCGCAGCAGCAAGGGGTAGGTGGTGATGACGAGATCGTGCCGCGCCATTTCCTCATGCAGACCGTGCCGTTGCGGCCCATGCACGACCAGTACCCGCAGCTGCGGCGCGAAACGCGCCGCTTCGTCACGCCAGTTGCCGACCAGACTGGTCGGTGCAAGCACGAGGGCGGGCTGCTCGAGTTGACCGCGCTGCTTGCGCGCGAGCAGATGAGCGAGCAGCTGCACGGTCTTGCCCAGACCCATGTCGTCGGCAAGGATGCCGCCCAATCCCGAGTCGGACAGGAAGTCGAGCCAAGCCAGACCATCACGCTGGTAGCCGCGCAGGCTTGCGCGAAAGCCTTCGGGTTCGTGTGTCGGTTCGCGCTGACCGTGGCGCCGTTCGAGCTGTTCGCGCAGGCGCTCGCCGCCGCGCCAGGGCGTCGCGATCGCGGGCGTGAGCGCTTCGATCACATCGGCCTGGGCACGCCGCAGGCGCAGCGCGCCATCGGTCTCACGCAAGGGCCCTTGCAGCCATTCGAGCAGCGGCGCGATCAGTTCGCGCAACTGGCTCAGCGGCAGCGAAATGCGACGGCGCGCGTCGATCGGCACCAGCCAGGTCGCGCCTTCGGGCTCGCCCTTGCGCGGTGCCAGCGGAAAGACCGGATCGGCGAGCAAGCGATGCAGGATCGGCAACAGGTCGATGCGCTCGCCACCGACGTCGATGCCCAGACGCAGGTCGAACCACGGGCTGCCCGCATGTTCGTCGATCTCGAAGTTCCATTGCACCTCGCCATCGATGAGCTCGAACGGAAAGCCGGCATCGGATTCGAGTCGGAACCCGCATTCGCGCAGGCGCGGCACCAGCGCGAAGAGCTGGTCGGCTGCGGCAACCTGCCTTTGGCCGGGGGCGAGCACGAAGTCGTTGTCGTTGAGCGTGCGCGTGGCGATGCCACGCAGCGAGGCGAGCATTTCGGCAGGAACCAGCGAGAGTTCCTCGAGCTGTTCGAACGCGGCCATCTCGCGCGCGCGGTCGCGCACGATTTCGACCACCCGATCGCCCTGGCGATGCCGCTCGCGTGCGGGCGCGGGGAACGCGGGAACACGCACGCCGGCATAGTCGAACGAAAGTCGCGCAATCCCGGCCTGATAGGGTCGACTGGGCGGCGCATAGGCCGACACCGCGCGCAGTGCGAGCACCGGCTGCGGAACGACAGCGCGCTGGCGTTCGACCACCGGCGCCGCCGGTTGCGGCAGGGCCGCGAGCAAGGGCATGTCGCGCCAGCGCTCCATCAGCAGCGGCACCTGCTCGGGCAGCAGCGGCGGCGCGCGCAGCACCGCTTCGGCCAGACGCAGGTTGCCGTCGACGCGACCGAGCTCGCGCGCCTGCGGATCGAAGTACCAGAGACCACCGATCTTGAACAGGCGACTTTTCGCAGCAGCGCCATCGACGCTGAGCGCAAGCTTTTGCGTGCCATCCTCGCGCGCTTCCCAGCCGATGCGCAGCGCGCGCAGCGGGCCGAGCGTGAGCCGGCCCGCCGAGACCTTGTCGAAAAAGCACGGCAGCGACGCGAGCAGGGTTTCGAGCAAGGGTTCGTCGGCCTCGAAGGCGAGCTGGAACCAGCCGCCGCTGCCACCGAATACCGGCACACGCATGCGCAGGCCGGCGACGAGCTGAAAGGTCGCCTCATCCAGTCCCCGCCACGGCGCCGGATCGGCCCACGAGGGTTGCAAGGGTTGCGGCGTGACGTAGCCACCGCGCTTGCCCGGCTTGACGCGCACCGCTTGGGCCTGCAGGGTCGGCACCGGTCCGGCGCCGTCTGCGCGCAGCAGCACTGCGCAGACCGATTCTTCGACGAGTGCGGGCGCTGGCGGCGCGGCGCCGGCAATGGGGCCGACCGCGCGCAAGCCATCGAGCCAGTTCTTCCACGCACCCAGTTGTGGCTCGACCGAGCCGGCCTCGGCCGCATCGCTTGCCGGCGCGCCGCGCAACTCCTGCAGGATCAAGGCCGCAACGTGCTTGCAGGCATATTCCATCGGGCAGGTGCAATAGCTGTCGAGCTGGGCATCGACGCCGCTCCACTGCAAACGCACGCCGGCGTTGTAGGGCTCGCGCGCCGAACCCTGCACGCTGCCGATCAGCACACCTTCGCCATCACCCGCCGTGTAGCGCAGCGCGCGCACCAAGCCGCGCTGCTGGTACTGAATCCCGCGTTCGAGCGTGCGTGGCTCGAACAGGCTGGTCCAGTGGCGTGCGAGCAGATTGCGGAAGTTCGTCTCGTCCATGCACCGTGCACAGGGCAGTCCAACCCGGCATGGTGCCTGCTGTGCAGCCGGCCGACAAGCATGCCAGTGCCGTCACGCGGTTCACCTTGGGCGCGCAGCCGCGATCAGAACGTCACACACACCGCGCCGCGCTCTTGCAGCACCGATTCCTGCGCGAAGCGCTGGCGATAGTCGGCAATCACCGCACGCAGGCGCTGCTGGGTCGCCGCATCATCGGCGTGCACGGCGATCACGATGCGACTGGCTTCCGCGCGCAGCACGCCATCGCTGCCGCGCCAATGACCGCGACCGTCGATCACGGTGTAGCCCGACGGCAGCGCCGGGGCAAGGACCTCGCGTTCGAACACTTGCCAATCCGCATCGCCGACCTCGCGCCCAGCGGGGATCGCGCGGCCGAAATAGAGCGTGTCGCGCACCAGCCGTTGTTCGTCGAGCCTGCAACCGAGCGGGTGTCGCACCACCCACTCGTAGCGGCTGTTGGCGCCACCACAGCCGCCGAGCAGGATCGGCGCAAGGCCGGCGCCGAGCAGGACGCGGGCCAAGCGCCTGTTCATTGCAGGCTCGACTGGAACAGGCGGTGGATGCGCTTGTATTCGTCGAGCCAGGAGTCGGGATGCACGAAACCGTGACGCTCGAGCGGATAGCCGGCAAGCTCGAAATCGTCCTTGTGCAGCTCGATCAGCTTCTGGTACAGGCGCACCGAATCCTCGAACAGCACGTTGTCGTCGATCATGCCGTGGGCGATCAGCAGCGAACCCTTGAGACCATCGGCGAATTCGATTGGCGAGGAGCGCTCGTAGGCGATCGGATCATCCTGCGGCGTGTTGAGGATGTTCGAGGTGTATTCGTGGTTGTACTGCGTCCAATCGGTGACCGGGCGCAGCGCCGCGCCGGCCTTGAAGACGTCGGGGGCGCGGAACATTGCCATCAGGCTCATGAAACCGCCGTAGGAACCGCCATAGATGCCGACCCGCGCCGGATCACCGGCGGCGTTCTTCTCCAGCCAGTGCACGCCGTCGATGAGGTCTTCCAGCTCGGGATGACCCATGTTGCGGTAGATCGCGGTACGCCAATCGCGGCCATAGCCTTCGCTCGCGCGGTAATCCATGTCGAGCACGACATAGCCTTCCTCGGCGAGCAGGTTGTGGAACATCTGCTCGCGGAAATAGGCGGGATAGCCCTGATGCACGTTCTGCAGGTAGCCGGCGCCGTGCACGAAGATCACGATCGGATGCTTCTTGCCTGCGTCGAAATCACGCGCCTTGTAGAACTTCGCGTAAATCGGCGCCTTGGTGTGCGTGGAAGGCACCGCGACGATCTGCGGCGCGATCCAGTCGATTGCCTTGAACTGCGGCGTGCGGGTGTCGGTGAGCTCGCGCACCGCGCCGCCCTCGACCTCGACCACGGCGAGCTGGGCCGGCACATAGGCACTGGAATGCTGCACGGCCAGACGCTTGCCATCGGGCGACAGCGCGAAGCCGTCGATCGCATTGAAGTGCGTCACGCGCTCGAGTGCGCCGCCGCCGCTCGCCACGCGATAGATGTCGTAGCTGTAGGGCGCCTGCACGTTCGCGCGCAGGTAGAACCAGCGTCCGTCGCCCGAGAGTGTGGGCGCGGAGACTTCGAATTGGCCACTGGTGAGCGCTCGCGCCTTGCCACCCGGCGCCTTGCTGTAGAGCTGGGAATAGCCGCTCTCCTCGGACAGGTACCACAGGCTGCGGCCGTCCTTGCTCCAGCCGAAATCGTTGAAGTTCCAGTTGATCCAGGCCGGATCGGTGAGGCGATGTTCGCTGCGCAATTTGGCGTGTTCGAGATCGACGCTGGCGATCCAGCGATCCTTGTTGTCGATCGCGCGGATCTGGATCGCGAGCTGGCTGCCGTCCTGATTCCAGGCGATGCCGCCACCGCCGCCATCCTCGGCGCGCGAGACGATGCGCACCGCGCGTGTCTCGGGTTCGGTCGCGGCCTTGTTCTTCGCCGCGGTCTTTTTCGACGCACCGTTCTTGCTGTCCTTGTCGGCCGTGGCCTTGCCTGCCTGCGTCTCGGCCTTGGCCTCATCGCCGCCGCGTTCGGCCTTGAGCTTGGCATTTTCCTCGCGGATCGCCTTGAGTGGGTCGTCGTGGATACCCGGCAATGCATCGAGCGCGAGCGCGTTCTGCTCATGCTTCTGCAGGTCGAGCAGCAGCAGGGACTGCGGCGCCGGCAGGTTGCGACCCACGCGCGTGCGTTCCTCCTCCTGTTCCTCGTAGCCCGATTCGGTGACGAAGCGCTGCAGCTTGCCGTGCCGGCCTTCGTCATAGCCCTTGGGCGAGGTCACCACCAACAGCCAGCGGCCATTGGGCGAGAGTGACGTGCCCTGGATCTCCACCGCATCACCGAGGTAGAACGGCAGGCCGACGCGGCTCGGATCGCCCTTGGCGAAGGCATCGGCATGCGCCTTGCGCGCCTCGCGGTCGGCCTTGAGCTGGCGCAGGGTGGAGAAATAGCGCAGCTGCTGGCGCTCCAGGTCATTGGGTTGCTTGGCCTGCGGATCCTTCTCCAGTCGCAGCAAGGCGGCAGGCGCATTGACCGCGCCGGCGATGTCGTAGACGAACCAGTCGCTGCCACTGCGGTACTGCAACGCACGGCCGTCGGCGGAAAACTGCGGCGAGCCTTCGAACTGCGGCGTGCGCGTGACCTGGCTCAGTCGCCCGTTGCCCAGGTCGCGCAGGAACACATCACCGTTGCGCACGAAGGCGGCGCGCTGGCGATTGCGATCGAATACCGCTTCCGCGCCATCGCTGTTTGCCATCGCGGCCGGATCGATGAGGCTGTCCTTGCCATCGCCAAGGTCGATGCGGTGCAGATCGCGCACGCTCGAACCCTTCTGCTTGAGCTGGTAGTAGACGCTGCGGCCGTCGAGGCTCCACCACGTCCGCTCGACCGGCGGCCCGATCCAGTCGGGATTGGCCATCGCCTGTTCCAGCGTGGTCGCCCGCGCGGGCGCTGCCGCCACGGTGAGCAGGGTGACGAGACTGGCAAGCCAGATGCGGATCATGGCGCGTTCCCCGATACTGAAAGTGGCGAGCATAACCCCCGTCGGCAACGCCGACCCGGGCCGAAAGTCAGTCAGGTCAAGCCGGGTCAAGTGCTTGGCAAAAGCGTCCGACGCGGGCAGCCTTGCGCTCCTGCCATCGATGGAGCGCCCCGTGAGCCTGCCTTGTGTCGAGATCGAAACCGCCCCCAAGCCCGTGCATGCGGTGATCTGGCTGCATGGCCTGGGCGCCGATGGCAACGATTTCGCGCCGATCATCCCGCAACTGGTCGATCCGGCGTGGCCGGCGCTGCGCTTCGTGTTTCCACATGCGCCGCCGCGGCCGGTCACGGTCAACGGTGGCGTGCGCATGCGCGCCTGGTACGACATCTCCGGCATGCGCATCCAAGACAAGCAAGACGCTGCCGGACTGCGCGAGTCGATCGCTCATGTCGAAGCGCTCATCGCCCGCGAGGTCGAGCGCGGCGTAGCTTCGCGCCACATCCTGCTCGCGGGATTCTCGCAGGGCGGCGCGGTGGTGCTTGCGGCGGGCTTGCGGCATGCGCAGTCGCTGGCCGGCATCGTCGCGTTGTCGACCTACCTCATGCTCGGCGATGAATTGGCCAGCGAAGGATCGACCGCCAATGCCAAGCTGCCGATCTTCTTCGGCCACGGCAGCCACGATCCGGTGGTGCCGCAGCCTTTGGGCGCGGCCGCCCGCGACGCCTTGACCGCACGCGGCCACGCGGTGGCCTGGCACAGCTATCCGATGGCGCACCAGGTCTGCCTCGAGGAGATCGCCGACCTGCGCGCCTGGATCGGCGCCCACCTGTTCACCTGAATCCGAGGCATGTTCGTTGATGGCCCCGCGCGCCAAACCACCGGAGAGCAACCCGAGCGCCACGTGGATGCCCACGTTTTGCAGCGCGCCGACGCTGTTCGTGCTGATGCTGGTCGGCGAGCTGGTGGCGCTGGTGATCGTGCTCGCGCCGCAGGAAAGCCCGCGCGAATGGTTGCCGCGCCTGGGCACCACCACGGTCTACGTGCAGTGGCTGGTGCTGCTCAATGCGGTGGTGCTGTGTTCGCTGCGCAAGTCCCTGCAGAACCTGATCAGCTTCGCCGGCTTCCTGCTGGCCTGGAGCACGGCGGTGGTGGTCACTGCGCTGGCAAGCTGGGTGGTGTGCCGGATCGACCAGTCGCTCGACGCCGGATTCACCGTGCCGGCACGGGAAACCCTGCGCTTCGTGTTTGCCAATGCGGCGATCTGCGCGCTGATCGCCGCCGCGGTGCTGCGCTACCTGTTCGTGTTCGAACAATGGCGCGAACGCATGCGCGCGGCGAGCAAGGCGCAGGTGGAAGCCTTGCAGGCGCGCATCCGCCCGCATTTCCTCTTCAACAGCATGAACACCATCGCCAGCCTCATCCGCAACCGACCCGCCGATGCCGAGCGCACGGTCGAGGATCTGGCCGAATTGTTCCGCGCGGCGCTCGGGCCCGACGATGCGCCGGCCACGCTCGGCGAGGAGCTCGACCTGATCGAGCGTTATCTCGCCATAGAACGCCTGCGCCTGGGCGAGCGCCTGCGCCTGGACATCGATGTCGCCGCCCTGCCGCGCGACCTGCCGCTGCCGCGCCTGCTGCTGCAACCGCTGGTCGAAAACGCGATCTACCACGGCATCCAGCCGCGTGCGGAAGGCGGCACCTTGTCGATCCACGGCCAGCGCGCGCATGGCGAGGTGGAAATCGTTTTCGCCAACCCGCTGCCACAAGGCGCCTCGGCCCGGCGCAACGGCATGGCCCTGGCCAATGTGCGCGCGCGTATCGGCTACCATTTCGGCACGCACGGCGAGCTGCGCGTGGAGCCGCAGGCAGACCAGTTCATCGTCCGCGTGCGATTGCCGGAGAATGGGGTGCAATGAAAACCTTGATCGTCGATGACGAGCCGCTCGCACGCGAACGCCTGCGTGCCCTGCTCACCGAAGTCGGCGGCAACGAAGTGGTCGGCGAGGCCGCCAATGGCAGCCAGGCGCTGACCGAAGTGGCACGGCTCGCGCCCGACCTCGTCCTGCTCGACATTCGCATGCCGGGCATGGATGGTCTCGAGGCCGCGCGTCACCTGGCCGGATTCGAGCGACCACCCGCGGTGGTGTTCTGCACCGCCTACGGCGACCACGCACTCGAAGCCTTCGAGGCCAATGCCGTCGACTATCTGCTCAAGCCGGTGCGCAGCGAGCGACTCAAGGCTGCGCTCGACAAGGCGCGGCGCTGGAGCCCGCAGCTGGCCGCGGCCACGCTGGCGCAGGCTGCAGGCGAATCCCGGGCGCGCTCGCACCTGTGCGCCCGCATGCGTGGCAACCTCGTGCTGATTCCGATCGACGAGATCCACTATCTGCTCGCCGAAGACAAATACGTGGTGGTGCGGCATGGCGGCGGCGAGGTCTTGATCGAGGAACCCTTGAAGGCGCTCGAAGACGAATTCGGCGAGCGTTTCGTGCGCATCCACCGCAATTGTCTGGTCGCGCGCGCGCGCCTGTCGGGCCTCACGCGCGATGCCGAAGGCCGGCTGCTCGCCGTGATCAATGGTGTCGATGCGCCGCTGGAAGTCAGCCGTCGCAACCTGCCCGCATTGCGCAAGTTGATCAAGTCGCTATGAAGACCTTGCGCATCGCCACCCGGCAAAGCGCACTCGCGCTGTGGCAGGCTGAACACGTCGCCGCGCGCCTGCGCGCGCTGCACGCCGATCTGCATGTCGAACTGGTGCCGATGACCACGCGCGGCGACCAGATCCTCGATCGCCCGCTTGCAGCGATCGGTGGCAAGGGCCTGTTTCTCAAGGAACTCGAAGTCGCACTGCAGGAGCATCGCGCCGATATCGCCGTGCATTCGCTCAAGGACGTGCCGATGGTGCTCGAACCGGGCTTCGTGCTCGGCGCCGTGCTCGCGCGCGCCGATCCCGCCGATGCCTTCGTCAGCGCGCGTTACGCACGGCTCGACGAGTTGCCGCAGGCCGCACGCGTGGGTACTTCGTCATTGCGACGCCAGGCACAACTGCGCGCGCTGCGCCCCGATCTGGAAATCCTAGATCTGCGCGGCAACGTCAACACGCGCCTGGCCAAGCTCGATGACGGCCATTACGAAGCGATCGTGCTCGCCTGCGCCGGACTCGAACGGCTCGGTCTGGGCGCACGCATCCGTGCACGGCTGGACGCACCGCAGTGGCTCAGCGCGGTCGGCCAGGGCGCGATCGCAATCGAATGTCGCGCCGGCGATGAACGCAGCAGCGAACTCGTCGCCGCATTGGAAGCCCCCTCGACGCGCCGCTGCACCGATGCGGAGCGCGCGATGAGTCTGGCCCTGCACGGCGGTTGCAACGTGCCGATCGCGGGCTACGCGATGGAAACCGAACACGGTCTCACGCTGTGGGGAATGGTCGGCGATGCAACCAAGGGCACCCTGGTCCGCGCTGAAGCCAGCGGCCCTGCCGATACGCCCGCCGCACTCGGCCAGCAAGTCGCCGCGGCCTTGCGCGCGCAAGGCGCCGATGCACTGCTTGGCATCGACAGGGATTGAAGACCTCGCGTGGACCGCTGACCCGCTTCGCTTCAGTCCTTGTCGCGCCGGGGCGCAGACTCAAGCAAGGTCGCAAGATCGATCGAAAACGCTTCATGCAACCGTTCGATGCGGGCAGCCCAGCTTCGTTCGGCTGGGCGCCCGTTCGATTGCCTAGACACGCGGCGCGTTGGTCGCCGCGCAGTCTCAACCGCCGAAGTTGTAAACGAGGTTGGTCGTCATCAGCTGATCGGTCTTCTTGGTGCCCGCCGGCGCGTCGGTGTTGTGGCGCACCTGATAACCGACCTTGAGCGCGAGCTTCTTGTTGATGTCGACCTGCAGGCCGGCGTCATTCTGCAGGAAGGTGTTCTTGCTGCCCGCTTCGACCAGCAGGGTGTTGACGAAGGCGGTGTTGGCCGAGAAGGCGTGCTTGAAGTTGACCAGGCCGCGGCCGATCGCCTCGCCTTCCGAACCGGCGTTGGCCGGCAGGGTGCGTTCGAAGCGCTTGTAACCGGGACCGACTTCGAACGACAGTTCATCGCTGGCAGTCTTGAGCAGGGTGTAGCCGTAACCAAGCGAAACCACGGCCTGATACTGGTAGGGCGAGAAATCATCATTCTCGTAACGCACTGCGCCGACCAGATAGCTGCGCTCATCGAACTTGTAGCCTGCCGAAGCACCGACTTCGTAGCGATTGGCGGTGGCCTGATAGGTCTTGATGCTGCTGATCTGGCCGTTGACGATCACCGGCGTGCTGACCTCGCCCTTGGCGCGCAGGGCGGTGAGGTAGAAGGTGTCCTTCCAGCGCTCGTCTTCCATCTTGAAGGCAAGCTTGGCGTTGAGGTTTTCCGACTTGGCATTGCCGCGCGCGGCGGCGAAACCGACTTCGCCCGCGCCCGACCAGGTGCCATCGGCCGTGGTGGTGTCATCGGCCTGCGCGGCCAGCGGCAGCGCGGCCAGCAGCGCTGCAAACAGCAGCCCATGTCTGTTCATCTTGGTAGTCCTTGATTGGCGGAAATTGGCGCATCGGGCTGGCAGCGCAGCCTTCGCGGCGCGACATGGTAGGCAACGCGCCTAAATTCGAGGTGAACGCGCGCCCGCCCTCAGGTGAACATTGGTGACGGCGAGGGAGCCCTTCGCGCCGGTCACATCAGCGGCCAAAAGTACGGAATCAGCAGCATCGAAAGGGCGCAGAACAGGGCGATCAGCGGAATCCCGACCTTCATGAAGTCGGTGAAGCGGTAGCCGCCCGCGTAATAGACCATCGTGTTGGTCGGATAGCCGACCGGCGTGGCAAACGAGGTGGCTGCGGCAAACGCCACCGCGACGACGAAGGGTCGCGGATCGGCGTGCACCGCATGTGCCACCGACACTGCGATGCCGACCATCAGCACCACCGACGGGTTGTGCCCCATGAGTTCGGTGAGCAGGGCGGTGAGCAGATAAACCATCAGCAGGGCCGCGAGCGCACCATGCACACCGACCAATTGCATCCCGGTGTCGACCAGCGCCTGCGACAGTCCGCTGTTCTCGATCGCGGTGCCCAGCGGCAGGATCGCGGCAAGCAAGATGATGATCTTCCAGTCGATGCCTTCGTAGATGTCCTTGCGTCCGAAACAACCGGCCACCGCCATCGCCACCGCGCCGGCGATCGCCGCGACCGGGATCGGCAACCAGCGCAAACCCGAGGCGATCACCACCGCCAGCATGATCGCCAGCGCCGCCCAGGCGCGGCGCGGGGTGCGACGCGAATCCTCGCGCTCGCTGAGCACCACGAAGCGATCGTCGGCGCGCAGCGGTGCAGCGCCGCCCGATGCCAGCAGCAGCAACACATCGCCCGCGGCCAGCCGCACTTCGCGCATCGCCTCGCGCAACACCTGACCATGCCGGCGGATCGCCAGCACCGTGGTGTCGCATTCGCGCTGCAAGTCGAGCTCGCCAAGCAAGCGGCCTTCGATCGACGACTCGGGACGCACCATCGCCTCGATCAGGGTGCCGGCCTTGCGTGGATCGCGGCCGTAGCGGTTTTCGGGGTCGAGCTCGAGCTCGGCGCGCGTACGCAGTTCCTCGATGCGCTCCCATTCACCCCGCACCAGCAGCACGTCGCCGGCCTCCAATGCCTGCTCCTGCGGCGACCACATGTGCTGCTCGCCACGCAGCAGTTCCAGCGGATAGACGCCGTGAGTCTCGCCCAGCCGCGCCGCGGCGATGGTCTTGCCGATCAGGGGCGAGCCGGCCTTGATGCGCAGCTCGGTAACGTAGTGGCCGAGTTCGGATTCGACCTCCATGTGCACGTCGAGCCGGCGTGGCAGCAGCCAGCGCCCGACCAGCATCAGGTAGGTGATGCCCGCAACCGCCAGCATGGCCCCCATCGGGGTGTACTCGAACACGCCGAAACCGCTGAGGCCGTGTTTGCGCGCGAGGCTGTCGGTGAGCAGGTTCGACGAGGTGCCGAGCAAGGTGCACACGCCGCCCATCTGCGCCGCGAAGGCCATCGGCATCAGCACGCGGCCCGGCGGCGTGCGCGTACGCGCACACACGCGCAGCGCCAGCGGCAGGAACATCGCCACCAAGGCGATGTTCTTGATGAAAGCGCCCATTGGCGCGATTGCCAGCATCAGCGCCAAGGTGAGCAACCACGGCTTGCGGATGCGCGAGAGCAGGCGGATCAGCGGATCGAGCGAGCCCGAGCGCTCGATGCCCAGGCTCAGCGCGAACATCGCCGCGACCGTGACCGTGGCCTCGTTGCTGAAGCCCGCCAGCGCCTCGCTCGGCGTTACCAGACCCAGCAGCACCAGCAGCACCAGCACGATCAGCGCGACGATGTCGACACGCACCTTCTCGCTGGCGAAAAGCGCAATCGCCGCGACGACCAGCCCCAGGGTCAACCACGCGGCCAGACTCATGCGAGCGGCCCCGGGCGGGGTGTCGTCTCGCCGCGAGTCACGTACTGACCGGTTGCATGCGCGACGCGGTCAGGCGGCAAAGCGGTTGCGTTGGCGCATGGCGGTGTCGGCATGGGCCGCATGGTAGCCCAAGCCGGCGCCGCGTCGCTGCGGCGCTGCACCTTGAAATAGCTCAGTCCGGCATATCGATATGGATCGCCGGATCGTCGAAGCGCGAGTAGCGCACACGCGTGGTCGTAGCCTTGCCCATGAAACTGCCGCTGGTTTCGACCTGGATCGGCAGCGCGCTGGATGGCGAAATCCAGGCCTTGGCGTCGGCCTTCACCGGCCGCGTCACCGAATAGGCGTAGACCTTGGCGGGTTCGCCATCGACATTTTCGTCGGGCAGCGCCGTGACCTGCATGCCACGCTCGATGTCCTGCACGAACTGCGGGTCGCGGTACTGCGCGATCATCTTCGCCACGCCAGGTACCGGAATCTTCATGAGCTGTCCGTCCATGTCCATGTAGACCGTATCCTCGATCACCAGCTGGGTCGGGCCGGCTGCGGTCTTGATGCGATAACGATCGGGCGCCACGAAATCCATGCTGGTCAGCCTCGTGTTCTTGCGCACATCGGTGACTTCGGCATGGAAACTGCGCGCAGCGATGAGCTTGGCGAAGGCCGCATGCAGTTCATCCTTGGGCGCCGCCTGCGCAGGCGAAATGGCAAGAAGGGCAGCCACCGGGATGGCAAGGAACGTGGACAGTCGCATCGTACCGACTCCTGATCGGATCTGGATCTTGTTTGGACCCGCGCGACGGCGCAGGCGCGCTCAGCGTATGCTTTCACTATACGCAAGAACAGCATCGCAAGGGACACAGCGTGGACCGCTACGAACGTATCCTCAGCCTCCATCGCCTGTTCAAGGCCGCGCGCTATCCGGTGTCGTTTGCGCAGATCAAGTCCGAACTGGGCTGCTCGCGCGCAACCGTCTACCGTGACATCGCCTTCCTGCGCGATGCACTCGGTGCGCCGATCGAGGGCGGCGAAGGCGAGGAAGCCGCGTTCCGCTATGTGGCCGGCGAGGGCGATCGATTCGAACTGCCTGGTCTGTGGCTGACCAGCGACGAACTGGCTGCCCTGCTCGCGCTCAACGAACTGCTCGGACGTGCCGACCCGGGCGTGCTGGCCGGCACGCTGGCGCCGTTCCGCGCGCGCATCGAGCGCCTGCTGTGTGACCACGCCAGTGGTGCAAGCCTCCCGGTGGAACGCATCCGCGTACTCACCAGCGGCGCACGCACGCTCGATCAGGCCGTGTTTCGCACGGTCGCCGGCGCCTTGCTGCGGCGTCAGCGCCTGAAGTTTTCCTATCGTGCGCGCTCCACCGATGCCAGCACCCAGCGCGTGGTGTCGCCGCAGCGGCTCGCGCACTATCGCGACAACTGGTATCTGGATGGCTGGGACCACGAGCGTGAAGCCTTGCGCAGCTTTGCGCTCGACCGCATGCGCGCGCCCGAAGCGCTGGCGGAAGCCGCACTCGATCGCGCGGCCGGCGAACTCGATGCGCACCTGGCCTCGAGCTACGGGATATTTTCGGGCGCACCCAAGGCCTGGGCGACCATCCGGTTTTCGCCGCACGCGGCACGCTGGGTTGCCGATGAACACTGGCATTCACAGCAGCAGGGCACACGTCTGGCCGATGGCCGCTACGAGCTGAAACTGCCCTATTCCAATTCGCGGGAACTGCTGATGGACGTGTTGCGCTATGGCGCCGACGCCGAAGTCGTCGCGCCGGTATCGCTGCGCGAGGAGATGAAGATCATGCTGCAACTTGCGCTCGGCGCCTATCAGGGCGCATCGGCATGAACGCACCCGATGCAAGGGCTGCGCCACGCGGCAAGCACATTTCGCTGGTGCTTGGCTCGGGTGGTGCGCGCGGCTACGCGCACATGGGCGTGATCGCCGAACTGCAGGCGCAGGGCTTCGTCATCGGCTCGATCGCCGGCAGCTCGATGGGCGCCCTGGTCGGCGGCATGTATGCGGCCGGCAAGCTCGATGCGTTCCGTGATTTCGTCAATCCACTGCAGCGCCTGGACGTGTTGCGACTGGTTGACTGGACCTTCCGCGGCGGTGGATTGATCAAGGGTGATCGCATCGGCAACGTGCTGCGCGAGCTGCTTGGCGAGCTGCAGATCGAGCAGTTGCCGCTGCCCTACACCGCGGTTGCAGTCGATCTGGATGCGCAGCGCGAAGTGTGGTTCTCGCGCGGCACGCTGTTCGATGCAATCCGCGCCTCGATCGCGATCCCGACCGTGTTCCGCCCGCACCACTATCAGGGCCGCCTGCTGGTCGACGGCGGCCTGCTCAATCCGGTGCCGGTGTCGCCGACGCTGCGCGACCTTACCGATGCCACCATCGCGGTCGACATCAATGCACCCGCCGAGCCGCTCGATGCGCCCACCGAAGCGGTCGCACCATTTCCCCATGCGGGCGCAGAGGCCAGCGCGCCGCGGCAGGCAATGGCGCCGATTCTCGCTGGCGATTCAGCGCCGCCAAGCCCGCGGCGCCGGTTCGCCGCGCTGTTTGATGCCTTCGCCGAACGTCACGAACGCCATGCCGCGGCCAACGAACCCGGCACGATCGAACTGTTCGCGCGTTCACTCGATGCAGTGCAGGCGACGATGACGCGCCTCAAGCTCGCCGCGCAGCCGCCGGACCTGTTGATCACGATTCCGCGCAATGCCTGCGCGTTCTACGAGTTCCACCGCGCCGCCGAACTCATCGAACTCGGTCGCCGGCGCACCCGCGAAGCGCTCGCACGCTGGCAACCGCCAAGCAACGGTCACGCGGCGCGCAAGATCTGAGCCCCGCGCCTGCGATCAGGCGCCGGGGCCGAACAAGCGCGCGAGTTCGCTGCCCGGATCCTGCGCACGCATGAAGGCTTCGCCGACGAGGAAGGCGTGAATGCCGGCCGCGCGCAAACGCTGCACGTCCTCGCGCGTGTGAATGCCGCTCTCGGTCACCATCAAACGCTCATCATCGAGCTTGGGCCGCAAGGCCAAGCTGGTGTCGAGCGAAGTCTCGAAAGTGCGCAAATTGCGGTTGTTGACGCCGATCAGCAGGGCGGGAATGTCGAGCGCGCGCTGCAGTTCGGTATCGTCATGGACTTCGACCAGCACGTCGAGATCGAGCTCGGCCGCGGTCAGCGCCAGATGCAGCATCTGCGCATCATCGAGCGCGGCGACGATCAACAACACCGCGTCTGCGCCGATCGTGCGCGCTTCGTACAACTGGTATTCGTCGACGATGAAATCCTTGCGCAACACCGGCAATTCGCAGGCCGCGCGCGCCTGCTGCAGAAAGGTCTCGCTGCCCTGGAAGAAATCGGCATCGGTGAGCACCGACAGGCAGGCCGCACCCGCACGCGCGTAGCTCGCGGCGATTGCGGCGGGATCGAAATCGGCGCGGATCACGCCCTTGGACGGGCTCGCTTTCTTGATCTCGGCGATCACCGCCGGCTCTCCGGCCGCGATCTTCGCGTGCAGCGCGTCGGCGAAGCCGCGCGTGGGCGGCAGGTCATGGCAACGCGCCGACAGTTCGGCCTGGCTCAGGCGCGCACTGCGCTCGACGACTTCCTCGACTTTGCGCGCGAGGATGCGCTCAAGGATGTCCATGCGAAATCCGATGTCCGATGAAAAGGTGAACGATAGCGCCGCCGGCAAATCAGCGACAGGCAGCGCCCCGCTCAGGTGCTGCTGGCCAGGCGCCGACTCGCGGCGATGAAGCCATCGAGCCGCGCTCGTGCAGCACCGCTGGCGACCGCGGCGCGCGCGCGCTCGATGCCATCGGCGATCGTATCGGCCACACACGCCGCGTACAGGGCAGCGCCCGCGTTGAGCAGCACGATGTCGCGGGCAACCGTGCCCTTGCCGTCGAGTACGTCGAGCAACATGGCCTTCGACTCGGCCGCGTTGGCCACGCGCAAATTGCGACTCGATGCCATCGCCAGACCGAAGTCCTCGGGCTCGATGTCGTACTCGCGCACCACGCCATCGCGCAGTTCGCCGACCAGGGTCGCCGCGCCCAGCGAGATCTCGTCCATGCCGTCACGCCCCCACACCACCAGCGCACGCTGCGCGCCGAGCTGCTGCAGCGCGCGCACCTGGATGCCGACCAGATCGGGATGAAACACGCCCATGAGGATGTTGGGTGCGCCCGCGGGATTGGTGAGCGGGCCGAGGATGTTGAAGATCGTGCGCACGCCCAGTTCCTTGCGCACCGGCGCCACCGCCTTCATCGCCGGATGATGGCGCGGCGCAAACATGAAACCGATGCCGGTCTCGGCCAGACACTGCGCAACCTGCGAGGGCGCGAGATCGATCACCGCGCCGAGCGCCTCGAGCACATCGGCACTGCCCGACTTCGACGACACGCTGCGATTGCCGTGCTTGGCCACGCGCGCGCCCGCGGCCGCGGCGACGAACATCGAAGCGGTGGAAATGTTGAAGGTGTGGGCACCATCACCGCCCGTACCGACGATGTCGAGCAGATGGGTTTGATCGTCCACCTCGACCTGCGCCGACAATTCGCGCATCACCGCAGCCGCACCGGCGATCTCGCCGATCGTCTCCTTCTTCACGCGCAGACCGGTGATGATCGCCGCGACCAGGGTCGGCGAAACCTCGCCGCGCATGATCTGGCGCATCAGGTCGACCATCTCGTCGTGGAAGATCTCGCGGTGTTCGATGGTGCGCTGGAGCGCTTCCTGCGGCGTGATCGTCATCGTCAGGCTGCCTTCGCCAGTCCACGCTCGAGGAAATTGCGCAGCATCGCGTGGCCGTGCTGGGTGAGGATCGACTCGGGGTGGAACTGCACGCCCTCGATCGGCAGGCTGCGATGACGCAGGCCCATGATCTCGTCGAGCGAGCCATCGGCGTTCTCGGTCCACGCGGTGACTTCGAGACAAGCCGGCAGCGAGGACTTCTCGACCACCAGCGAGTGATAGCGGGTCGCCTCGAACGGTGCCGGCAGTCCCGCGAACACGCCCTCGCCGCGATGATGGATCGGCGAAGTCTTGCCGTGCATGATCTGCGCCGCACGCACCACCTTGCCGCCGAACACCTGGCCGATCGCCTGGTGGCCCAGGCACACGCCCAGCACCGGCACGCCCGCCAGCGGCTCGCGCAGCACATCGAGCGAAACCCCGGCCTCGTCGGGCGTACCCGGCCCTGGCGAAATCACGATCGCGCCCGGCTTGAGCGCGCGGATCTGCGCCAGCGTCAACGCATCGTTGCGATGCACCTGAACGTCCTGACCGAGCTCGCCCAGGTACTGCACGAGATTCCAAGTGAAGGAATCGTAGTTGTCGATCATCAATAACATTTTTATTGTAACACCTTGTTTTTACATGATCAAACGCTGTAAAGCTGCGCTTAATACCCCCTGCCGTACCCCTTGCTGATGGGCTAGCCGGCTGGGTGCGCCGACCTGCCATTGTAGTGCCCGGCCTACTCGCCAGTTCGGCGGCGAAATGGCACCAGCCAGCCCTCAGCGAGCTTTTGCGCCCCTCGCTTACCTACCAGCGACGGGGGCGCCCCAGCAAACAGGCTCGGCCGATGCCTTCGACCAAGCGCGCGGGCAGGGAAAGGGTATCCCGGACGTGTTGTCATTACCCAGTGTTCCGTCGCGCTCTCGCGGAGCGTCAGCCAGACGGTATTTGCGTTCACTGCTGAGGCGGCGACGCAATGCAGGCGCGTCCAGGTCCCCGCCAACCGAGTCGGTGTCCAGTGCAATCCATTGCAAAGAATCCCAAAGTTCCGCCGATCGGGAAGAGCTTCATAAGGCCGCTGCTGATCGCGCTGGCATGCTACGCGTGCGCGATCGTTCTCGGCATCGGCGTCTATATGCTTATTGCCCGTGGCGCCGCTGACGGAACGAATGTTCCAGTTGAGCGGAAACCTGCCTCCGGCGTATCGCCGACAAGTACCTCGACGCCGCAGCCTTCCATAAGCGCAGGTGAGCAGAAGCCCATCAGCGCGGCCCCGGTGACGGTTGAGCGTCTCACGCTTGGGGCATCCTTGGACTCGAATCAGCGAATAGCTGCGGCAACTACTACGTTCTCGCCCGAGCAGACCATTTACGCTTCGGTCTTAACGACAGGTGTGGCGCCAGCGGCAACGTTGTCGGCGAAATGGGTTTATCGCGAAACTGCAGATCTGGTGAGCACCTGGTGTCGCCGCCAGTCGGAACCGCGTTGAAGCTTGCGGCGTACTTGGCGCTGCGCGACGCGAAGATCAACCGCTCGGAACTGGCGCGCCGCCTGGATCTGGACGAAGGGAGATTCGCCGAGTGCTGGATCCGAAGCATGTGACCAAGGCCGGACGCCTCGAGGAAGTGCTGCATACCCTGGGCAGGCGTGTTGACGTGCGTGTTGCATGAGGGTCGGGAGCAGCCTTCATCACGGCGACCGAAGCCGCCTGGGTACATTCCACACGACCGGCCGGGCGTGCCGGCGACCGCGGCGCTGGTTCGGCAGCGCTTCCAGCGTTCTGTCGGTGCCGTGGGTTCGATGAGATGGGCCGACAGCGGCGAGACGGCCCTTGCGCGCTTGCCGCCGACCTCTCATACTGAACCACATGGTTCAGCGTATCTCAAGCCACTTCAACGCATCCTTCGCCGCCCTCGCCGACGCCACCCGACGCGGCGTCCTCGATCAGCTCGCCCGCGGCGACGCTTCCATTTCACAACTCGCCGACAGGTTCGAAATGACCCTCACGGGCATGAAGAAACACGTCGGCGTGCTCGAGCGGGCCGGACTCGTGACCACCGAAAAGCTCGGTCGCGTGCGCACCTGCCGCATCGGCCCGTGCCGTCTCGAGGAGGAAATGGCGTGGATCGCGCGCTACCGGCACGTGTGGGACGCGCGCTTTGCAGCGCTCGATGGTGTCATCGACGAACTCAAGCGACAGGAGAAGGCCCGTGGCCGCAGGAAAGGAAAGTGAAACCCGACGCACGACGGTGCGGAAGTCGACGGAGCGCGAGGTCGTCGTCACGCGAACCTTCGACGCGCCCGCGCGGCTCGTATTCCAGGCATGGTCCAGGCCAGAGTTGTTCAAGCGATGGTGGGTGCCTCGCTCGATGGGCATGACACTTCGCTCGTGCGAAATGGACGTGCGCACCGGCGGCAGCTACCGCCTGGTATTCGGAGACGACCCCGCGAACACCACGGCCTTCTTCGGCAGGTATCTCGAGGTGGTGCCCGACAAGCGCATCGTCTGGACGAACGAGGAAAGCGGCGACGCCGGGTCCGTCACCACCGTGACCTTCGAGGAACGCGATGGCACGACCCTGCTCGTCCTGAGCGAGCGGTATCCCAGCAAGGAAGCGCTGGACGCGGCCGGCACCGGTGCACAGGAAATGTTGGACGAGACGTTCGGACAGCTCGACGAATTGCTTGCCGAGCCAGGCACGCGAGGATCGGGTTCCTGACGCGGTCGCAAACGGGTCGAAAACCACGCGATCGCTCGCTTGCAGCGTCGCGCAATGTTGGCTACGGCCGCTCGAGGATCGCGGTCACGCCCATGCCACCCGCGGTGCAGATCGAGATCAGGCCGCGACCCGAGCCGCGCTCTTCGAGCAGCTTGGCCAGGGTCGCGATGATGCGCGCACCCGTAGCGGCGAAGGGATGGCCGACCGCAAGGCTCGAACCGTTGACGTTGAACTTGGCGTGATCGATCGCGCCGAGCGGTGCGGACAGGCCGAGGCGATCGCGGCAGTAGTCGGCCGACTCCCACGCGCGCAAGGTGCACACGACTTGCGCGGCGAAGGCCTCGTGGATCTCGTAGTAGTCGAAATCCTGCAACTTGAGTCCCGCTTGGGCGAGCATGCGCGGCACCGCGACCGTCGGCGCCATCAACAGGCCTTCGCCGTGCACGAAGTCGACGGCCGCAACCTGCGCGTGGGTGAGGTAGGCCTGCACCTTGTGGCCGTGCGCCGCGGCCCATTCGTCGCTGGCGATCAGCACCGCGGCGGCGCCATCTGAGAGCGCAGTGGAATTTCCCGCGGTGAGCGTGCCCTGCCCCGACGTCTTGTCGAACGCGGGCTTGAGCGCGGCGAGCTTTTCCAGCGTGGTGTCGGGACGCAGCACGTTATCGCGTTCGACGCCGCGAAACGGCACCACGAGGTCCTTGAAGAAGCCGCGCTCGTAGGCAGCGGCGAGCTTGTGGTGGCTTTCCAGCGCGAGCTGATCCTGCGCCTCACGCGAAACTTGCCACTGCCGCGCCATCATCTCGCAGTGATCGCCCATCGATTTGCCGGTGCGCGGCTCGGCGACACCGGGGAACGAGGGCTTGAGCTCGCGCAGCGAAAAACCGCGCACCGCGGCCTTGAGTTTTTCCATCGTGCCACGTGCGCGGTTCATTGCCAGCAAGCGCTGCTGCAAGGCGCGGGAGTAGACGATCGGCACGTCGCTGGTGGTGTCGCTGCCGCCGGCCACACCAACATCGATCTGGCCGCTGATGATCTTGTTGGCGATGATGATCGCGTTATCGAGCGAGGTGCCGCAGGCGCGCGCGGTGGTGATGCCGGGCGTGGTCGGCGCGAGACCCGATGACAGCAGCGCTTCGCGCGCGAGGTTCCAGTCGGAGGCGTGCTTGATGACCGCACCAAAGGCGACTTCGCCAAGTTCCTGGCCGTGCAGGCCGAAGCGTTCGACCAGCGCACCGAGCGTCTTCACCGCCATCGCGAAGTTGCCGACTTCGGCATAGGCCGTGTTGTTGCGACAGAACGGAATGCGCACGCCGCCGATGATGCCCGCCCGCCTGGAACCCTGATTCATTCCTGCAACCCTTGCTCGATCCGCTGCCCTGACAGACTACCTTCTGCCGCCACGTTTGAGAATGTCGGCGCACCGTGGAGCGCCGCTGCATCGCGCTGCCAGGCTGGCCATTCGGCCCAGAACAGCCATGCCGCGGGCTGCTTGCGGATCAGCGAATCGAGCAGTTGCGCAAGCTGCGCGAGCGCGGCTTCGATCGGCTCGGGCGCGATCGGCGCCCCGATCACCAGCGTGCGCTCGCCGCGATCGAAATCGATCTCGATCCAGCAGGGCACGATCGGCACGCCTGCTTCGGCCGCAATCTTGAGCATGCCCTCTGGCAGGCTCGCCGCCCGATCGAGCAGGCGCGCCGGATGCTGCCCGTGTGGCGCGAGCCGTGGCGGCACATCGAGCAGGCTGACCACGACATGGCCTGCCGCAAGCGCATCACGCAGGCGTGGGCGGATGCCGGGCCGAAACGCGACCGCTTGTCCACCGAGACGCTCAAGCTCGGCCATGCGCGCCATGCCATGGCGATAACGCAGCGGGTGGCGCGCGAAGTCGGCTTGATCGAAACGCCCTGAAACGAACACCGATTCGTGTCCGTTGCGGCGCAGGTCGCTGAAGATCCACAGGCCCGTGCCGTAGTGAAAACTCGCGGCCACGAAGGCCCCCGTCGGCCACTGGCCGCGCACCTTCACGTGCTCCGGCAACCATCCGGGCGGGTGACGGCGCGAGAGATGGAGGTCGGCCGCATCGAACAGCCACACGCTGCGCACGTCGCGCGCGAAAGCAGCAAGATCGCCGATTGGCAGTTGCGCCGGCGCATGCGCGAGCGCTGCGCTCACAGGCTCGGGATACAGACTCGCCGACCGCGCAAACAGTCGATAGCAAGGCCAGGCAAGACGCCACGGCAGACGCGAAGGCAAATACGGCACGACATGGAGGATCCATGCATCGTGCAGCCAGCGCCGTGCCGCCGCCAGACTCACCCGCGGCCACCACGCGGGAAGCTGTGTTCGAGCAAAAGATAGGGCGTGGGGCCAAGGCCGAGATCGACATAGGTGGCCTGTGCGACGGTGTTGTCGCGTTCGACATACAGGCGCAGCCCGATCACTTCGGGATCGGCGCGCGCACGCCGCGCGACCTCGCCATGCAGGGCGCGGAACACGCCGCCGCGGCGGGCCGCGGGCAACACGTAGACGCTCTGCAACCACCACCAGTCGCCGTTGCGCCAGTCGCTCCATTCATGCGTGACGAGCACGCAGCCCACGCGCTCGCCGGCGCGTTCCGCGACAAGGTAGAAGCCGCGCCGGGGCGCCGCCAGCAGGGCCGCCACGCCGCGCGTGAGGACATCGCGGTCGAGCTGCCTGTGTTCGGTCTCGATCGCCATCGCGGCATTGGCATCGACGATGAAGGGAAGGTCGGCTGGCGTGGCGTCGCGGATCAGCAGGGACTCGGACATGGGCCGGATTCGTGTTGCAGGAATGGGCGCACGATACACACAGGCGCGGTCTGGTTTCGAGCGCTCAAGCGCCACAACGGTTTGCTGCCGACTCCGGGACCGTGATCCGGCTTCCTTCTCCCACCGGGAGGAGGTGGCGCGAAGCGCCGGACGAGCGCGCTGTCGGCGCGGTCTATCTCGCAATCCACCGCCGCGCCTGCCCTCATCGGCCTGCCGGCACCTTCTCCCCGCGGGAGAAGGAATTCATGCCGCCACCCCATGAATTCAGGTGACTGATCTCAGCCTTGGCGGTCGTGATCACCGCCCACCGCGCGGATGCCGTGGTGGCTTCTTGCGCGAGCTGCCGAGCTTGCGTGTGAGCGTGTTGCGGCCCAGGCCGAGCGCCTTGGCCGCGTGCTGGCGATGGCCGTGGTGGGCTTCGAGCGCGGCATCGAACAGCACCTGCTCGAAGGCGGCGCGTGCGCGCGCATGCAGCGTCTCGTTGCCGGCTTCGAGTTCAACGCGTGCCCAGTCGCGCAAGAGGCTTTGCCAGGGCGCATCGCTCGCCACGCCACCCGCGGGTGCCGGCTTGAGCGCAGCGGGCAGATCCGCCACCGTGATCGTGCGCGCGCTCGACAGCACCGCCAGACGTCGACACAGATTTTCGAGCTGACGCACATTGCCGGGCCAGTCGTGCTCGCGCAGCACGGCAAGCGCCGCGGGCGCGAACTGGCGCGGCGCCACGCCCGCCTGCGCGCAGGCGATGGCGAGAAAATGCGCCGCCAGTTGCGGCACGTCCTCGCGGCGCGCGCGCAGCGGCGGCAGTTCGAGCCGCACCACATCGAGCCGGTGCAAGAGGTCGGCGCGGAACTCGCCGCGCGCGACCTTGGCATCCAGATCCTGATGGGTCGCGGCGACCACGCGCACGTCGGCGCGCAAGAGTTCTCGGCCGCCGACGCGATAGAACTCGCCCGCCGCGAGCACGCGCAAGAGCCGCGTCTGCAAGGCGAGCGGCATGTCACCGATCTCGTCGAGAAACAGCGTGCCGCCCGCAGCTTGTTCGAAGCGCCCGGGATGGCGGCGCGTGGCGCCGGTGAATGCGCCGGCTTCGTGGCCGAACAATTCCGATTCGAGAAGTTCGGCCGGAATCGCGCCGGTATTGAGCGCAATGAAGGGTCGCGCCGCGCGCGCGCTTTCGCGATGCAGGGCGCGCGCCACGAGTTCCTTGCCGGTACCGGTTTCGCCGCAGATGAGCACGCCCAGGCCGCTCGCGGCGACCTGGCCAATCGCGCGGAACAACTCGCGCATCGGCGCGCTGCTGCCGAGCAAGGCGGGTTCGGGTTCGGCCGTGACTGCGGTCACTGCGGGCGCGGACTCGTGCTGGGCGAGCGCGCGCTGCGCGGCGGCGACCGCCTGATCGAGATCGAAGGGTTTGGCGAGATAATCGAGCGCGCCGAGGCGATAGGCCGAAGCGGTGGTGGCGACATCGGTGAACGCGCTCATCACGATCACCGCGAATGGCTTGGGCAAGGCAGCGACGCGTTCGAGCAGCTTGAGCCCACTCGCGCCCGCCATGCGCACATCACTGAACATCACCGTCGGTGCTGGCTCGGCCAGCGCCGCAATCACCTGCTCGGCGCTGCTGAATTCGCGCGTGGCAAAACCCGCCTCGCGCAGCGCCGCGGCGAGCACCACGCGCACCGCGCGGTCATCGTCGACGATCCAGGCCAGCGGCGCGGGCGTGTTCATTCGGTCACCGGCAGCAGCAAGGTGAAGCAGGTTGCGCCCGGACGGCTGGTGAAATTCAGCATGCCGCCATGCTCGTGCGCGATCTCGCGTGCGATCGCCAGGCCCAGGCCATGACCGTCGGCGCGGCCCGAGACCAGCGGTTCGAACAAGGTGTGCGCAAGCTCGGCCGGCACGCCGCGGCCATCGTCGCCGACTTCGATGCGCAGGGCGCGGTGCACGCTGCGATCGGGCAGGCGCGGATCACGCTCGATGCGCGTGCGAAGATTCAGGCAAGTCGCGCCCGCCTGCTGTGCGTTGTGGACGAGGTTGAGCAGGGCCTGCTGCACGCGATCGGCATCGACGCGCACCGTGGGCAGGCTCGGGTCGTAATCGCGGCGAATCGACACCGCTGCGACATCGGCCGCGGCCAGGGCAGCGACGCGTTCGAGTATCTCGTGCACGTTGTGCAGGGCCAGGCGCGGCTTGCCGCCACTCGCCAGCAAGCGCTGCGACAAGGCCGACAGGCGATCGACCTCGTCGATCACGAGCTGGGCGAGTTCACGCTCGGCGCTGCCTTCGAGCCGCCGCTGCAGGAGCTGGGCCGCGCCGCGCATGCCCGCGAGCGGACCGCGCACCTCGTGCGCAAAACCGCGCAGGGTTTCGGTGAGGCGCGTCGCGCCAGCCGCCTCGCCCGCGCAGGGCAGGAGTTCGAGCAGAAGCCCATCATCCTGCGGCGTGAGCGCGACATCGGCCGTGCGGTCACCGAGCGCACTGCGCAGGCGCGCTTCACGCAACCACACCCGGCGCTCCTCGCGCAGCGCGCGGCGTGCGCCTTCGGCCAATTGCGGCGGCCGCGCGTCGAGGGCATCGAGGCCAAGCCCGCGTGCGCCAGTCGCGCCCTGCCCCAGCCACTCGCACAACGCCGGGTTG
This sequence comes from Dokdonella sp., assembly GCF_019634815.1. Lineage (GTDB taxonomy): Bacteria > Pseudomonadota > Gammaproteobacteria > Xanthomonadales > Rhodanobacteraceae > Dokdonella_A. The sequence goes on from NZ_JAHCAP010000010.1 coordinate 97,028, forward strand.
GCTTGCCGCAGCACCAGAGTAGCGTCGACCAGCGCGATCGGCGTCGCGCACAGTTCGGCCACGGTCGTCGTTGGGGAATGGACATCGGGTGCAGGCATTGCACCATTTTAGTGCATTCAAGGGTGCCCATGGCTTGATGGCGGTGACACCACCGCACTTTGCATGGCGCCGCACGGGCTGGGCTGCGACTGCTATAGAAAGTCGCCAGACCGGGACGCGACAGAACGGAGGTGACCGCTCTGCGTAAGCATCTAAATCCGCGACAGTAACCCTTCCACCGATCGCTCAACGATGTACTTCGCCGCCGGTTCGCCAACGGCCAGCGATTGGAAATGCGCCTTGCCGCACTTGATCTTGCCTTCCTCGATTGGGCGCAAAGCGTCGTTGAACAGCCCACCCTTGGATTCGACGACGAAGTACAGGCGCTCCTGCCCATCTTCGCCGATCACCAGCACCGCCCAGTCCGGGTTGTAGGTGCCGAGCGGGGTCGGCACCTTGAACCAGCCAGGCAGCTTGGCATAAACCTTGATCGCTTCGTTGCGCTCCAACTCAGTGGCGAAATCACGCTCCACATCCGAGTCGTAGACCACATGCTCGTACACGGCCTTCTCGGTGTTCATCAGCATGTTGCCGATATAGCCACGCAGTTCGTTCTCCTGAAACAGCTCCTGCGCGTAGTAAGCCCCGTCACCGATGCGCCGGTACTTGATGCCGTCCACCAGCGCCAGCCGCTTGCAGCGATTGATTGCCTCGGCGGTCTGTTCGATGAACTGCTGCGGGTTGCGCTTGAAGTCGTCCAGCCGCCGACTTTCGGCCAGAATGCGCTGGATCGAGCGCCGGGTGAGCTGGGTGCGGTCCTGCAGATCGGTCAGGATGTCCGGCAATTCAATGTCGGTTTCGTCCAAGGACACGATGGACGCGCCCTTCTGCTCGGTGGCCTGCACGCCGGCCTGGCCGATCGCAAGACCTGCCTTGCGCCATTGCAGCCGCGCCTTGGCGATGCGTGGCGATTCCTTGACGGCTTCGATGCAGTCTTCGATCAGCTTGTCGTTGTCGAACTGCACGCGATAAGTCGTCTTGTGCTTGATCCGATCCCACAGCGCCTTGAACTCCGGGCTGTCCAGAACGGCACGGCGCACGGGGATGGCATCACGGCGCTTGTCCGCATCCTTGATTTCCAGACGCCCGGCCAGCTTGCGCAGGATCGCGACCACTGCGTCCCGATGCGGCTCGTACGCCTCGGGTAGCTGTACCGCGCCCTCCTTGATCGCCGTGCGCAAGGCATCCTCCACCTTGCCGGTCGAGGCGAGATAGCCCTGTTCCTGCAACGCAGCACGCAGCGCTCTGGATTGCTCGACGCCCAATGGCGCCACGCTGCCATCTTCAGCCGCCACCGCAATCGCCGCGAACTGGTCCGGGGCCACCACACCGAACCGGATGCCGATACCTGTCGTGGGATCCTCCAGCTCTTTCTGCAGCCCATCCGCGAACGCTTCGTAGCTTTCGTTGGCGATCACCGTCAGGGTGTTGGTGTCGAACCCCTGGACACGCTCGCCGTTCTTGTCCACGCACAGACGCAGGCCGCGGCCGATCGACTGCCGACGCTCACGTTCGGTGCGGATGTCGCGCAAGGTGCAGATCTGGAACACGTTGGGGTTGTCCCAGCCTTCGCGCAGGGCGGAGTGGGAGAAGATGAACTTGAGCGGCGTGGCCAGGTCGAGCAGTCGTTCCTTGTCGCGCATGATCAGGTTGTAGGTGTCGTCGTCGGCCTTGGTGCTGCCGTTGGTGTCCTTGAGCACCTCAACCGTTTTTCCGCCGACCTTTTTCTTGTCGATCGAGAAATAGCCGTTGTGCACGTCCTCGGCGGCGTGCGCCATGTCCAGTTCCTTGAACAGGCTCTGGTAGTCCGGGTGGCGCGCCCAATAGCGGTACTCGTCCTCGAACAACTGCGCGTAGACGCCCTTCTGCGGATTGCCTTCCGCGTCGTACTCGCGGTACTTGGCCACCTCGTCGATGAAGAACAGCGACAGCACCTTGATGCCCTTGGGCCGCAGGCGCTTTTCCTTGTCCAGATGTTCCTTGATGGTGCGCTTGATCATCTGGCGCTGGATGGCCAGCGGATCGACATCACCCCAGGCCTCGCCCGGTGTCAGGTAGACCTCGCCACCCGGTACCCGCAGTTCCAGCGATTGCGAACCACGTCCGGCACGGATCTCGTCGACGCGACAGTCCTTGTACATTGCGCGCCCGGTTTCCTGCTCCAAATCGAATCCGTCCATGACGGTGACTTCCTTGCGGCGGACACTGCCGCCCACGTCCACATCGAGCTCGACC
>NZ_JAHCAP010000011.1 GCF_019634815.1 Dokdonella sp.
CGGGAAAGGATTAATCTGGATTTGTTAGCAATCAACACTGCTGAGTGCCAAGTTTAGCCGCGCAGCAAGCCCTTGGGGAAGGGGGCTGCGGGCACGACGTCCAGATGGAGTCGCCCGGGGCACATTCAAGGTTTGCAGCCCACGGGTTACATGTCTTGCTCGTGCGCAGCGAACCCGGCGCTGCCGCGACGGCGTGCACGCCGGCATCCGGCGCCCTGCCCTCGCAGGTGCGGGACCTGCCAGGTTGCAGGCCTGATAGACTCCGGCGTTTGCACTGTCTGGCCGCAGCGGACGCGGGCTTTCCTGGGGATCCTCATGTCCAAACGTCAATCCACGGCGCGCATCGCGTCGAGCCTCCTGCTTGTCCTGTTCACGCCGTACGCCGCCGCACAGTACGTCTCGCTGGTCGGTGGCACGCCACCCGTGCAATCCTTCGACAGTCTCGCTGCCGCCAATACCGGTACCAGCGTGCCTGATGGCTGGTCCTTCGTCGAAGCCGGCACCAACGCCAACACCAGCTATGCAGCAGACGATGGCACGCTCAACAGCGGCAACACCTACAGCTACGGCACGGTCGGCAGCAGCGAGCGCGCGCTGGGCTCGATCCGATCGGGCAGCCTGCAACCGACCTTCGGCGCACAGCTGCGCAACGACACCGCCAACGCGCTGAGCGAGATCGTCGTGAGCTACACCGGCGAGCAGTGGCGCCTGGGCGCAAGCGGTCGTGCCGATGCGCTGCAGTTCCAGTACAGCCTCGATGCCACTTCGCTCGTCGACGCCGCGGCAACCTGGACTTCGATCTCCGCACTCGATTTCGCCTCGCCCGTCACCAGCGGTGCAATCGGCCCGCGCGACGGCAATGCCAGCGCCAACCGCAGCGTGATCAGCGCCTCGATCACCGGGCTCAATCTCGGTGTCGGTCAGAGCCTTTGGGTGCGCTGGGCCGATCAAGACATCCAGGGCGCCGAAGACGGCCTGGCGATCGACGATGTCAGCTTCGCGGTCGCCGGCGGTCCGCCGGTCGATAATCCGCCCACCCTCGTTTCGACCTCTCCCGCGAACGGCGCGGTCCAGGTGCCGCTCGCGGCGACGCTCGCTGCGGTCTTCAATGAACCGGTCACGCTCGGCAGCGCCTGGTACACGCTCAGCTGCAGCATTTCCGGCGCGCACACGCTGGCTGCGAGTGCCGGGCCGACCAGCTATACCTTCACCGTCGCACCGGCTTTTGCGCAGGCCGAGTCCTGCACCTGGACCTTGCACGCATCCGAGATCACCGACCTCGACGGCACGCTTGATACGCTCACGGGCGGCGACGTCGTGATTGGCTTCGCGACCTTCGATCCACAGAACATTCCGCCGCCGACCATCGTCTCCACGCAGCCGGTCGACGGCGCCGTCAACGTGCCGCGTGCTGCCGACATCCGCATCGTGTTCAATGAAGCGGTGACCGCCGATGCGGGAGCATTCGCGCTCTCCTGCGCCGGCAATCCTCAGGCGATCACCGCCAGCGGCGGCGGCACGCAACACGTGCTGACTCCGGATCAATTGCTGCCCGCCGGCGCCGCCTGCGTGTTCACGATCGATGGCAGCCTCGTGCACAACGGCTCGGGCATCGCGCTGGGCACGGCGGCACCGATCCACTTCAGCGTCGCCGACAGCAGCACGGTCGATGCCTATTACCAGCACGTCAACACCAGCTCGCCCGCGCAGTTGCGCTGCTCGCTGCACGAGACGATCAAGGGCCACACGATCTATCCCTACAGCGGCTCGGGCACCAACACCTGGACCATACTCGAACTCGCCCAGCAGGATCCGAACAATCCGGCCAAGATCATCGATGTCTACCGCAACCGCTCCTACAACACGGTCAGCGATCGCGCCGGCCAGGGCGGCGGCCTCACCTACAACCGCGAGCACACCTGGCCCAATTCGCTGGGCTTTGCCAACAGCAGCCTGGCCGCCTACACCGACACCCACATGCTGTGGCTGTCGGACAAGGACCAGAACGCATCGCGTGGCAACAAGCCCTATGCGAACTGCAGCAGCGGTTGCGGCGAATTGGCCACCGAAGCCAACAATGGCGTCGGCGGCCCCGGTCATTCCAACTGGGTCAAGACGCCCGATGGCAGCACCGGCTCGTTCGAAGTATGGGATCACCGCAAGGGCGAAATGGCGCGCGCAATGTTCTACATGGCGATCCGCTACGAAGGCATCAGCGCCGAGGATGCGCATGATGGCAACATTCCCGATCTCGAGCTCACCGATACGCGCAGCCTCATCGTCAATACGAACAACACCGCGGCCAAGGCCTACATGGGCCTGCTCACCGACCTGCTCGCCTGGCACCTGGCCGATCCGCCCGATGCCGAGGAAGTCGCGCGCAACGACCTCATCCAGACCTTCCAGGGCAACCGCAATCCCTTCGTCGATCACCCCGAGTGGGCGACGCTTGCGCTGTTCCAGTCGAGCCAGCCCGCAAATTGCGAACTGGCGCAGCCGGACGACACGATCTTCAGGAACGGCTTCGAGTCGAACTGAAGATCCACCGGCAACGGCCGCCCTGCTTCACGCGAGGCGGCCGATTGCCGATGCTGATTTGCGTCGAATCTCGACCGAAGGTTGCCGGAAAAACCGGAGGATGCCCTTCTCTGTGACGGGAGAAGGGACAATGCAGTTGAAGTCCAGCGCCAACCGGATTCCCGATTCCCGATTCCGATTTGTGCGACCATCGCAGACCCCTTCGCTGCTCCTCGCCTCGCATGTCCGCCCTGCTCGTCCACTGCACCTGTCCCGACGCGGCCAGCGCGCAGCGCATCGCCCGCACATTGGTCGAGGAGCGTTTGGCCGCCTGCGTGCAGATGGTGCCGGCGGTGCAATCGGTGTATCGCTGGCAGGGACAGGTCCAGCATGACGATGAAGCGTTGCTGCTGATCAAGACCGCATCGGTGTGCTGGGACGCATTGGTCGCGCGCGTGACCGAGCTGCACCCCTACGAGGTTCCGGAATTGCTCGCTTTCAGCGCGAGCAGCGGCAGCGCGCCCTACCTGCATTGGCTGGACACACAGACAGGCGCGCCGTGAACGTTGCCGCTGGAAAATGGTCAAAGCCCGGCCCGCCGCTCGCGCGAGGCCATCATCGGGAGATTCGCTTCATGTTCAAGCCGTGGATCGCGCTGCTCGGCGCCTGCCTGTTTGCAGGTGGCGCAATGGCACAGGCGCAGGATGGCCTGTTGCCGGTCGAGCAGGCCTTCAAGCTCAGCGCCAGCGTCGCCGAACCCGGCCGCATTGCGATCAAGGTCGAAATCGCCAAGGACTATTACCTGTATCGCGAGCGCATCAAGGCCAAGAGCAGCCAAAGCGATCTCGCACTCGGCCATCTCGAACTGCCTGCCGGCGAGCCCGTGCACGACGAGTTTCAGGGCGATGTCGAGATCTATCACGGCAGTCTCTCCGCGAGCCTGCCTTACACGCTCGCGCAAGCGATCCAGGGCGCCGCTGTCACCATCACGGTGCAGGGCTGCCACGAGATCGAACCCAAGATCTGCTACCCGCCCCATCCGACCCAACTCAAGCTCGACCTGCCGGCTTCCCCGGCAGCGGCTGCGCCCGCGACCGGGCTGCTGAGCGCTGGCCAGGCGCCCTTGATCCAGCTTGGCAGCAACCAACCCGGCGCGATCGGCGTGGCGACGCAGATGCCGCTGCCGGCCGAGCAGGCTTTCGTGTTCGAAGCCATCGCACTCGGCCCGACCAGGGTGCTTGCGCGCTGGTCGATGCCCAAGGGCTATTACCTCTATCGCGACAAGAGTGACGTCGCGATCGCCGCGGGCAAGGGCGTCGCGCTCGGCGCGCCGCAATGGCCCAAGGGCGTCGATCACACCGATGAGCACTTCGGTACCGTGCCGGTGTACTTCGACGAAGTCGAACTGCCGATCGATCTCGCGCGCGACAACGGCGCCGCGCAGTCGATCACCCTGCACGCCGAGTATCAGGGCTGTCAGGACAACGGCATCTGCTATCCGGTGATGCAGAAGGACGTGACGATTGCGCTGCCCGCGGCGAGCGCTGCGGAACTGTCCGCGGCCAAGGCCGCCTTCGTCCCCGCGCCAGCGCGCGCAGCCTCTCCCGACGCCTCGGCCGACAACGCCTCACGCAGCAGCGCGCCACGGCAGGCGCCGACAAACCTGCTGGTGGTGCTGCTGTCGGCCCTGCTCGGCGGCCTGATCCTCAACCTCATGCCCTGCGTCTTGCCGGTGCTTTCGCTCAAGGTGCTTGGCCTTGCCCACAGCGGCGAGAGCGCACAGGCAGCCAAACGCCACGCCTTGATCTACACCGCCGGCGTGCTGGTCGCGTTTGCCGCGGTCGGGCTGGCGGCGCTCGGCCTGCGCGCCGCGGGTCATGCGCTGGGTTGGGGCTTCCAATTGCAGCAGCCGCTGTTCGTCGGTGCCCTCGTCTACGTGATGTTCGCGATTGGCTTGAGCCTGTCGGGCGTGTTCAACATTGGCGTCGGCCTCACCAATATCGGCAGCGGCCTTGCCGCGCGCCGGGGCGCCAGCGGCGATTTCTTCACCGGCGTGCTCGCGGTGGTGGTCGCCAGTCCGTGCACGGTGCCCTTCATGGGTTCGGCCTTGGCTTACGCGTTCACCGCATCGGCGTGGCTGGGCTTGTTGGTCTTCCTCATGCTCGGTCTGGGACTGGCCCTGCCGTTTCTCTTGATCGGCTTCGTGCCCGCGCTGGCACAGCGCCTGCCGCGACCGGGCGCGTGGATGGAAACGCTCAAGCAGTTGCTCGCGTTTCCGCTTTATCTCACCGCGGTCTGGTTGGCGTGGGTGCTCGGCAACCAGCGGGGCATCGACGCGGTCGGCTACCTGCTGGCAGGGGCCGTGGTGCTCGCGCTCGGCCTGTGGGCCTGGGAGCGCAGTCGTTCGCGCAGTTTCGCCCTGCGTGCGATTGCGGCCCTGGTCGTGCTCGCGGCGTTTCTGCCGCTGGCGCGCATCCATGCGCTCGCACCGGTTTCGTCGCAGGCCGCCGCCAGCGACGCCGTCCCCTACTCCGCGCAGCGTCTGGCCGAGCTGCGCGCCGCAGGTCGCGGCGTCTTCGTCGACATGGGCGCCGATTGGTGCGTGACCTGCAAGGTCAACGAGAAGGCCGTGATCCACACCGATGCATTCCGCGACCTGCTCAAGCGCAATGACATGGTGCTGATGACCGGCGACTGGACCAATTCAGACCCGGCGATCAGTGCCTTCCTCAAGGACTACAAGGCAGTCGGCGTGCCGCTCTATGTGGTGTTCCGCGCCGGTCAGGAAGGGCCGGGGCAAGTGCTGCCGACCGTGCTCACCCACGGCATCGTCGAAAGCGCGCTCATCGGCAGTCCCTGAGCGCGGCGGCGATGTTGCAACGCCCCCACCTCTGGATCGTGCTCGCGGCCCTGCTCGCCGCGGGTGCGGGTGCGCTCGCCGGGCACTGGCTCAAGCCGCAGCGCGGCGGCGCTGCCTACGCCGAAGTGGGTCGCCTGCGTGCCGATTTCGCGCGACCCGATGTCGACGGCAGCTTGCGCCACATCAGCGAATGGAACGGCAAACTCGTCGTCCTCAACTTCTGGGCCAGTTGGTGCGCGCCCTGTCGCAACGAGATGCCCTTGCTCAGCAAGGTCGCCCAACGCGAGGCACCCCATGGCCTTGCGGTGGTCGGCATTGCGGTGGACGAGACAGCGGCCACGCGCGACTTTCTTGCCGACCACCCCGTGAGCTATCCGATCCTCATCGATCCGCCCGCATCGAAGCGCGATTTGTCGTCAACGTACGGCAATGCGCGGCGAGTCCTGCCCTACACGGTGCTGATCGGGCGGGATGGGCGCATCCTCGCCCAGCATTTTGGTGAGTTCAGTGCCACGGCGCTCGATGAGTGGATAAAACCACATTTGTAGCCAATCTCGGCAAAACTCTCGCAAACATCGCCGAACTGGACAGATCAGGCCCGAGCGACCAGACTAGCGCCCCTGTTTTGAGACCCGGACTGCCTGGTGGCGAAGATCCTCGTTCTGCACGGCCCCAACCTCAACCTGCTCGGCAGCCGCGAGCCGGAGATCTACGGCCACACGACCCTGGCCGAGATCGACGCCGATCTCGCCGCACGCGCGAGCGCGGCCGGCCACGCCCTGACGAGCCTCCAGTCCAATGCCGAGCACATCCTGATCGAGCGCGTGCATGCCGCGCGCGCCGACGGCACCGCCATCATCCTCATCAATCCGGCCGCCTTCACCCACACCAGCCTCGCGCTGCGCGACGCGCTGGCCGCGGTCGGCGTGCCCTTCATCGAGGTCCACCTCAGCAACATCCACGCGCGCGAGTCATACCGCCAGCATTCCTGGTTTTCCGATCTTGCAGTCGGCGTGATCTGCGGACTCGGACCCATTGGCTACGGCCTGGCACTGGCCGCGGCAATTGCCCGCATCGAACGCACCACCTGATCACTGCGCGCCGAGCGCAAACCGGCGTCGCCCCACCGAGAGAAGCCCATGGATCTGCGCAAGATCAAGAAACTCATCGACCTGCTCGAGGAATCCAACCTCGCCGAACTGGAAATCAAGGAAGGCGAGGAAATCGTGCGCCTGTCGCGCATGCCCAAGGGCATGGTGATGTCGGCGCCCGCGATGTCGGCGCAACCCATGCGCGTCGAGGCCCCTGCCAGCGCCGCGAGCGCGCCGGCTGCCGCAGCGCCCGCACCCGCCGCGGGCAGCAAGGCGCTGCCCGAAGGCACCGTGGTCAAGTCACCGATGGTCGGCACGTTCTACGCCTCGGCCAATCCGGAAGCTCCCCCCTTCGTCAAGGTCGGCCAGAGCGTCAAGGCCGGCGACACGCTCGGCATCATCGAAGCGATGAAGATGTTCAACCAGATCGAAGCCGATGTTGCCGGCACCGTGCTTGCCATTCTCGTCGACAGCGGTCAGCCGGTGGAATTCGACGAACCCTTGTTCGTGATTGGTTGAAGCGACGAATCCCATGCTCGAAAAAATCGTCATCGCCAATCGCGGCGAAATCGCGCTCCGCGTCCTGCGTGCCTGCCATACGCTGGGCATCCGCACCGTGGCCGTGCATTCGACCGCCGATCGCAATCTCAAACATGTCGGCATGGCCGACGAGGCGATCTGCATCGGGCCTGCGCCTTCTGCCGACAGTTACCTCAACATCCCGCGCATCATCGCCGCCGCCGAAGTCACCGACGCCCAGGCGATCCATCCGGGCTATGGTTTTCTGTCGGAGAACGCCGACTTCGCCGAACGCGTGGAGAAGTCGGGCTTCATCTTCATCGGTCCGACCGCGCCGGTGATCCGGCTGATGGGCGACAAGGTCGAGGCGATTCGCGCAATGCGCGCCGCGGGCGTGCCCTGCGTGCCCGGCTCGGGTGGCCCGCTCGGCGATGACGTGGTAGCCAATACCAAAATCGCGCGCGAAATCGGCTACCCGGTCATCATCAAGGCAGCCGGCGGTGGTGGTGGCCGCGGCATGCGTGTGGTGCACACCGAAGGACATCTGTCGAGCGCGATCCAGATGACCAAGTCCGAAGCCAAGGCCGCGTTCGGCAATGGCGAGGTCTACATGGAAAAGTATCTGGAGAATCCGCGTCACATCGAAATCCAGGTGCTCGCCGACGGCCAAGGCAACGCGATTCATCTGGGTGAACGCGACTGCTCGATGCAGCGCCGTCACCAGAAGGTCGTCGAGGAAGCGCCCGCGCCGGGCATCACGCCCGAACAACGCGCGCAGATCGGCGAGGTTTGCGTCGAGGCCTGCAAGCGCATCGGCTATCGCGGCGCCGGCACCTTCGAGTTCCTCTACGAGAATGGCCGCTTCTACTTCATCGAGATGAACACCCGCATCCAGGTCGAACACCCGGTCACCGAATTGGTCACCGGCATCGACCTCGTGCGCGAGCAACTGCTGATCGCGGGCGGCGAGAAGCTCTCGATCCGCCAGAGCGATGTCGTGCTCAACGGCCACGCGATCGAGTGCCGCGTCAACGCCGAGGATCCCGACAGCTTCCTGCCCAGTCCGGGCACGGTCAAGCGTTTCGAATCACCGGGTGGACCGGGCGTGCGCGTGGATACGCACATCTACGACGGCTATCGCATTCCGCCCAACTACGATTCGATGATCGGCAAGCTCATCGTGCATGGCCGCGACCGCGCCACCGCGATTGCGCGCATGCGCATCGCACTGTCGGAAATGGTGATCGAAGGCGTCAAGTCGAACATCCCGCTGCAGCAGCGCATCATGGCCGATGGCGGCTTCCAGAGCGGCGGCCAGAACATCCATTACCTGGAAAAGCGCATGGCCGAGATGCGCGAGAAGTCGATCGGCCTGGGTTGATTCCGGCCCGCGATCGATCAACCCACGATGTGGCTCGAACTCTCCCTCACGATCCGCGCCAGTGACCAGGAGCGCACCGAACTCGCGCTCGAGGACGCCGGCGCGCTTGCGGTGACCTTGCTCGACGCCGACGCCGACACGCCCAACGAGCGCGCGATCCTCGAACCCGGGGTCGGCGAGACGCCATTGTGGGGCGAGATCGCCCTGTCGGCACTGTTCGACGCCGACACCGATCGCGCGGGCCTGCTGCAGGTTCTGCTCGATCTGCTGCCCGAGCTCGAACCCGCGCAGCTGCGCTTCCGCGAGATCGCCGATCAGGACTGGACGCGGGTGTGGATGGAGGACTTCAAGCCGATGCGCTTCGGTCGGCGGCTGTGGATCTATCCCTGGAACTTCGAGCCGCCCACAGATGAACCCGATGCGGTGATCGTGCGCCTCGACCCGGGGCTGGCCTTCGGCACCGGCACGCATCCGACCACGGCGCTGTGCCTGGAATGGCTCGATGGTCTCGATCTCGCCGGCAAGCAGCTCATCGATTTCGGCTGCGGTTCGGGCGTGCTCGCGCTCGCCGCACTCAAGCTCGGCGCGGCGCAGGTGATCGGCATCGACAACGATCCGCAGGCGCTGCAGGCGAGTCACGACAATGCCGAACGCAATGCGGTGGCCGATCGTCTCGAACTGTACGCGCCGGAAGATTTCACCGACACACCCGCCGATGTGTTCGTCGCCAACATCCTCGCCGGCCCGCTGGCACAGCTTGCGCCCCGTTTCGCACGCTCCTGCAAACCCGGTGCACCGTTCGCGATCTCGGGCATCCTGCGGGGCCAGCACGAAGAACTGCTGACGATCTACGCGCAGTGGTTCGAGCGACTGCAGGTGAGCCAGCGCGAGGATTGGGTGCGCATCGATGGTCGGCGGCGCAGCTGAACTTGCGCCAGCGCAGTGCCGATTCCGTGCGCCACGGTGACTAGAATGTCGTTCGGTTCCTGCCCGTGAGGTCCTCGTGAGCCTGCCCCGTTGGCTCGGCCGCAAGCTTGCCGGTTTCCTCGCCCGGCCGCGCGACCGCCTGTCGATCACCACCAGCCGTCCCGGCCTGCTTGCCGCGACCCTGCGCAAGGGTGATGTGCTGCTGGTCGAGGGCACCAGTCGCTTTGCCGGCGCGATCCGCTACATCACCCAATCGACCTGGTCGCATTCTGCGCTGTATGTGGGCGACGCGCTCGCGGATCGTTTCGGCGGCGAGACGATGCTGGTCGAGGCCGACGTCAACGACGGCGTGCGCGCCGTGCCGGTGAGCCGTTACGCGCACGTGCACACGCGCATCTGCCGTCCGGTCGGCCTGCACGAAGAAGAAATCGAAAGCGTCATCGGCTACGCGATCGCGCGACTGGGACAGCGCTACGACCTGCGCAACATCTTCGATCTGGCGCGCTACCTGATCACCGAACCACCGGTTCCCGAGCGGTATCGGCGCCGCTTGCTCGCACTCGGCGGCGGCGACCCCACGCGCGCGATCTGCTCCTCGCTGATTGCCGCCGCGTTTGAATCGGTGCGCTATCCGATCCTGCCCGATATCGAAGTCAGCTGGGAAGAAACCGCAATGGGTCAGCGCTACGCGCGGCAGATCCTCCACATTCGTGATTCGCGCTTGTTCGCGCCGCGCGATTTCGATGTCTCGCCCTATTTCCGCATCATCAAGCCGACTCTCGAACACGGCTTCGATCCGCACCTGTTGACCTGGGCGAAAGCGGCTGCACCGGTCGACTCCGGTTCCGCAATGAAGTGAAGCTGACGCAGCGCAGGCCGCTGGCTTAGACTACCTGCTTCGTTCGCGCCCGCGTCATCCATGTATACGCAATGCCCGCAGTGCTTGACGATCTATCGCATCGACGGTGAAACGATTGCCGCCGCACACGGCAATGTCCGCTGCAGTGACTGCGCGATCGTGTTCGACGCTCTCGTCACGCTTGCCGCACAACTGCCACCCGAGCCAATCGAGCGCCTGCCCGCGCATCTCGCCCGCAGCGAACCGCCACGACTGGACGCGCCGGTATTGCGGCCCAATCCGGCGCAGATCGCCTTGTTCGCCGAACCGGCCGCGCGCAAGCGCCAGCATCGGCGCAGCAGCTTGCCAACCTTCGCGCGCGCGAAGCGCCCGCGCACCACGCGCGACCGCGGCTGGGTGCTGGCCTGCGCCGGCCTGCTGTTGTTGCTGGGTGTGCAGATCGCCTGGTCGGAGCGCGCGCGCTGGATCGACGATCCGCGAGTGCGCAGCGTACTCGAGCCGCTGTGCGCGCAGCTGCATTGCAGCCTGCCGCTGCGCCATGAGGTCGCCACCCTCGAACTTCTTTCGCGTGACATCCATCCGCATCCTTCAGTCCCGGGCGCGCTGGTGATCTCGGCGACCTTGCGCAACGATGCACCGTTCGCGCAAACCTGGCCGACGGTCGAGGTCTCGCTGTCCAATCTCGACGACAAGCGCGTGGCGATGCGTCGCTTCCAGCCGCGCGACTATCTTTCCGACAGCCACACCATCAGCAGCGGCATCGCCGCCGGCGCCAGCGCCGCGCTCGTGTTCGAAGTTGCCGATCCGGGCAAGGATGCGGTCGCTTTCGAGTTCAGTTTCCAGTAGTGCGAATCACAACAGGCGCTTGCGCGCGATCCCGCAGATGTGCATCAGCACACACGCGCAAGTGACCGCGCCGAAACACATTCGTCGTGAAATCTGCAAACAAGCGCAAACCGGGGCTTACCAAGGCGCGCAACGCTCGCTACTATCGTCTTTCGGCATGCCTGCGGGCATGCCCGCTCGCTACAGGGAAGCACGCTTCGACAATCTGGGGCCTGAGCTCGTGACTGCTGCCACTTCGCTGCGCGCCGACGCGTCGCACGAACCGACCTTGCAACCTGCCTTGCGCGAATGCGTCGCGCGCGCGGTGCGCCGCTACCTCGCCGACGTGGAATCCGAGCCCGGCGGGGGCCTGCATGCACTGGTGTTGCAGGAAGTCGAACTGCCCTTGCTGCGCGAGGTGCTCGGCTGGTACGAGGGCAACCAAAGCCGCGCGGCAACGGCACTGGGAATCAGTCGCGCCACCTTGCGCAAGAAACTCCAGCTCTACGGCCTGACCGATTGAGCTCAAGCGCGCCGGCTTGCATCGGCGCTGCGCGAGCGATCCCTTCTCGCATCTGATCAGCTGTGCGACTCGGCCGAGTCTCAGCCCTTTCTCGCCGAACATCCCAGGCAAGCAGGCTTGTGCAGAGCGCAGCGTGCCGCGCTCGGTCGACGCCGTGCGGCCAATGCAGCGCCGCAAGCTGCCCTCCTTGAACGCATGCGGCTCTCCGGCTTTCTTGCGAGAAAGGTGATTTTGGATTGGCGATGGCCCCAGGGCGAATCGGGTCGTCGGATCGCTCCGCAAGAGCACGCACCAGACGAAACCGGATTCTTCCGGGTCTTTGCCGAATGACTCCCGCGGATCGCGACAGGCGTCTGCCTGCGTGGGTGGATCGATTGCGCTCCCGCTCCTCGCGGCGTAGGGTTTCCACTCGGCCGCGCTGCGAGAGTTCACGCAATGCGGCCGACTGCAAGCACCTGCCGAGGCAGAAACAAGGAGCAAGCAGCCATGGGATTCGTTCGCACGATCTTCGTTTCACGCGCCCGGCGCGCGTCCATTCACACGCTATGCGCTCTTGCGCTGCTTTCGGCGACAGCCGGCGCGGCTCACGACAGGGTCGACGATGCCATCGGGAATTGGCGCTCGGCGATATCGACGCAGAATCGCGGCGACGGCGTGGCGCAGTCCGCGTCGGATGTTCCTGTGCAAACCGGGCGGACAGTGTCGCAACCGCCCACGAGTTCCTACGGCGCGCGCCGGTTCAGCGAAGTGTACAGCGTGACGTGGGATGACATTCCCGTCGCCGAGGCAACGCCAGCCGATCCCGACATCACTGCTGCCATTTCAATCGCCAACGACGGCACGATCGCGGGAAAGCAGGGCGACACGCTGGTGCTTTGGCATCCGGACACGCGCATGTGGGAGCGTGTGCCCAAGGCACTCGCCCCGACGTCGGTATTCATTTCGCCCGATGGATCTTCAGTCCTTGCAAGCGACGGTTCGCGGCCGCCCGACCCGGCGAACATCGTGACGTGGAATCGTATGAGCGGCTGGCAGACGCTGGCAGGGAGCACAGCGACCAACTCGGAGGCAAAGAGCGTTTCGAGGAATTTCCGGTTTGCAGTGGGCGGTGGAATCAACCCAGGCGAACCGGCTCAAGCCTGGGTCTGGGCCATCGATGGCGGCACCCAGCACCTTCTGCCAACTCCCGATTTCGCCAACTCTGCGATAGCGAGCGCGGTTTCCGACGATGGCAACATCGTCATCGGTTACACGGTCCTCGCCGGTGACAACGATTGGCCGGTGCTCATTGCAGTTCGCTGGGTGGGCGGCGGCCCTCCGACCATTCTCCGGGCCCCCGATGGCAGCGAGCTGGCTGGAGTCATCGCCTGCAACAGCGATTGCAGCATCGTTTTCGGCGCCAACAACTGGTTCCTGAAAGACAATGGCGAGTTCGGGTTTCTGGGCACACTTCCCGATGCCGATCCCGATCCTCATGGCACTTATTACGCCCAGGACGCCTCATCCGACGGCTCGGTGGTCGCTGGCCTTTATATGCAGAACGCCGATCCCGCGAATCCGACATCGGGAACCTATAACGATCGGCCTTATCTGTGGACATCGGCGACCGGCATGACGTCCTTGCGTTCGCTGAGCACCGAACTGGGCGTCGGGGACGAAGATTGGGGTTCCATCGACCTGGTGCGTCTCTCCCCCGATGGGCGGCGCATCCTCATTCGCGGAGACCGCGCGTCGGGGCAACCCAGAACGGTGGTGTTGCATCTGACGTCCCGCGCCGTGAGGCTCGATTCCGGGCATTCAACGCACGCACGGCCGACGCCGCCGCGCACGAACTGAAGCCGATCTTCGCGGGCGGGATCGCCATGATTTCCCGTTCTTCGCCAGCGACTCGCAAGCCGAGACGACCATGCCGTGGTCGGCGAGCACCGGCAAGACCTCGACCACGAGCATCGTGAGCGCGGCGCGCCTGGCCGGCACGGCGGCAAGCAACAGCGTACGGCAAATTCTCCGGGAATCAGCCGCGCCAGCTTGCGCAAGGGACTCCGGCTCCACGGCCTCGACGGCTGGACGGCGCGGCCAAAACCAGCCGCAACCGCGCCCCGCCTCGAGCAGGTGGCGGCGCACGGAAACGCCCCTATAATCGCTGGTTTCCCGCATTGAAAGCGCCATGTCCAGCCATCATCCGGTGCCGGTTCGCCGCGCCCTGCTGAGCGTCTCCGACAAGACCGGCATCGTCGATCTCGCGCGCGGGCTCGATGCGCTGGGCGTCATGCTGATTTCCACCGGCGGCACCGCGCGCGCGCTGCGCGAGGCCGGCCTTGCCGTCACCGACGTCAGCCAGGTCACGGGTTTTCCGGAGATCATGGATGGGCGCGTGAAGACCCTGCACCCATCGGTGCATGGTGCCCTGCTTGGTCGCCGCGGCGTCGATGACTCGATCATGGCCGAGTTCGGGATCGCGCCGATCGACCTGCTGGTGGTCAACCTCTACCCGTTCGAGCGGGTCTCCAATCAGCACGACAGCACACTCGAAGAGACCATCGAGAACATCGACATCGGCGGGCCGGCGATGCTGCGCGCGGCCGCGAAGAACCACGAGCGCGTCGCGGTGGCCGTCGATCCGGTCGACTACGCCGAACTGCTCGATGCGCTGTCCAAGGGCGGCACCTCGCTCACGCTGCGCCGCCGGCTTGCGGCCAGCGCGTTTGCCCACACCGCGCGCTATGACGGCCTGATCGCCAATTGGCTGGGCACGCGCATCGACGGCGATGCGCCGACGCCGTTCCCCGATGCACTGCGCCTGTCCTTCGAGCGTCGGCAGACGCTGCGCTACGGCGAGAATCCGCATCAGGAAGCCGCGCTCTACGTCGAGCGCCACCCGCCCGCGGGCACCGTCGCCCACGCGCGCATCCTCGCCGGCAAGGAACTGTCCTACAACAACATCGCCGATGCCGATGCCGCGCTCGAATGCGTGAAGGCCTTCCGCAAGACGCCCAGCTGCGTGATCGTCAAACACGCCAATCCCTGCGGCGTGGCGCTGGGTACCAACCTCGGCGAAGCCTACGAGCGCGCCTGGGCCTGCGATCCGGTATCGGCGTTCGGCGGCATCATCGCCTTCAACCATCGGCTCGATGCCGAAGTCGCGCGCATGATCATCGGGCGCCAGTTCGTCGAGGTGGTGGTCGCGCCCGCGGTCGATGCCGAAGCGGTCGAAGTGCTGGCCAGCAAGCCCAACGTACGCGTGCTCGCCACCGGCGCATGGGACGAAACGGCGGCGCCGGCACTGGACTACAAGCGTATCGCCGGCGGCCTGCTGGTGCAGGACAGCGATCGCGATACCTTGCTGCTGTCCGACCTCAAGATCGTTTCGCGTCGCGTGCCCGACGCGAGCGAACTGCATGACCTGCTGTTTGCCTGGCATGTGGCGATGTTCGTCAAGTCGAATGCGATCGTCTACGCGCGCGGCAGCCGCACCATCGGCATCGGCGCGGGCCAGATGAGCCGCGTGGTCAGTGCGCGCATCGCGGCGATGAAGGCCGTCGACGCCAAACTCGACGTCACCGGCAGCGTGATGGCCTCGGATGCGTTTTTCCCGTTTCGCGACGGCATCGATGCCGCCGCGCAAACCGGCATTCGCGCGGTGATCCAGCCTGGCGGCTCGATGCGCGACAAGGAAGTCATCGCCGCTGCCGATGAACACGGCATGGCGATGGTGTTCACCGGCATCCGTCATTTCCGGCATTGACGCCGCTGCGCGGCATCAATCCCGAAGCTTGCATGGCGAACTTCGGGCCCCGGCCTTGCCTTCCCACACCCCCATTCGCGCCTGCGGCGCGAATCGCCCCCTGACTCAGGGGGCATTGCCCGCAGCATTCGCACCGCGAGGGTCCTCGTGCCAGCGACAACCAACAACGTCCGGCAGCAACGCCGCTGCGCGGCATCAATCCCGAAGTTCGCCAAACGAACTTCGGGCCCCGGCCTTGCCTTCCCACACCCCCATTCGCGCCTGCGGCGCGAATCGCCCCCTGACTTAAGGGGGCAGCGACGCCGCTGCGCGGCATCAATCCCTGAGTTTGCATGGCAAACTTCGGGCCCCGCCCCCTTTGCCCCCGAGCCCGATTCCCCACCCCATGAAAATCCTCGTCATCGGTTCCGGTGCGCGTGAGCACGCCATCGCCTGGAAACTCATGCAGTCGCCGCGCGTGCGCGAAATCATCGTTGCCCCGGGCAACGCCGGCACCGCGCGCGAACCGCGGGTACGCAATGCGCCGGTCTCGATGACCGACGTCGATGGTCTGCTCGCGCTGGCCCAGCGCGAAGGCATCACGCTCGCCGTGGTCGGTCCCGAAGCCGCACTCGCGGCAGGGGTCAGCGACCGTTTTCATGCTGCCGGAATCCGCTGCTTCGGTGCCAGCCGCATCGCGGCGCAACTGGAAAGCTCGAAGGCCTTCGCCAAGGAGTTCCTCGTCCGCCGCAACATCCCGACCGCGCGCCATGCAACTTTCGAGGATCTCGAGCTCGCATTGGCCCACGTGCGACGCCACGGCGCGCCGATCGTGATCAAGGCCGACGGCCTTGCCGCGGGCAAGGGTGTGGTGGTCGCGCTCACCCAGGCGGACGCCGAACTCGCGCTGCGCGACATGCTCGGCGCGCACAGCTTCGGCGCAGCGTCGGCGCGGGTGGTGATCGAAGAGTTCCTCGTCGGCGAGGAAGCCAGCTACATCGTCATGAGCGATGGCCGCAACGTGCTGCCACTGGCGACCAGCCAGGACCACAAGCGGCGCGACGAGGGCGACCTCGGCCCCAATACCGGCGGCATGGGCGCCTATTCACCGGCGCCGGTGATCACGCCCGCGGTCGAGGCGCGCATCCTCGAGCAAGTGATCCGCCCGACCATCGCCGGCATGGCCGCCGAAGGCGTGCCCTTCATCGGCTTCCTCTACGCGGGCCTGATGATCGATGCAGACGGCGCGCCCAAGGTGATCGAGTTCAATGCGCGCTTGGGCGATCCCGAGACGCAGCCGATCCTGATGCGCCTGAAGACCGACCTCGTCGACCTGATCGAGGATGCGCTCGATGGCCGCCTCGACCGCAGCATGGCGAGTTGGGATGCGCGTCCGGCGATCGGCGTCGTGGTGGCCGCTGCCGGCTATCCGGGCAAGGCGCGCAGCGGCGACGTGATCGATGGCCTGAGCGTCGAGCCGGATCCCGACGTCAAGGTGTTCCACGCGGCCACCGCGCTCGATGCGCAGGGCCGCATCGTGAGCGCCGGCGGCCGCGTGCTCACCGTCTGTGCACGCGGCATTGACATCGCCGCCGCCCGCGACAAGGCCTATGCGGCCGCTGCCGACATCCACTTCGAGGGCGCATTCTGGCGCCGCGACATCGGCCATCGCGCACTCGCGCGGCGCTGACCGCCGGAACGCCTTGCCCGGGCGTTCCGGCGCGCACCACTTACTTCGCGGGCGGCGCGACCTGCGGACGCTGCGGATTGAACAGCGGTGAACTCGCCGACCATGGCAAGGTCGGCAATTTGTGCGCGCGCAACTGGTCGAGGATCTCGCGATACGGGACCAGCGCCTTTTCGCCACCATCACGCAGCACGATGAACATCGCGCCCTGCTCGGTGGCCACCGCCTCGTCCCACTTGCCATTGGCCGCGAGCGCCAGCGCATAGGCTTCGGCCAGCACCGGCGCGCTGTTGGCCTGATAGATCTTCTTCGCGTAATCGAGCGCCATGCGCTTTTCATCGGCGCTCGCCGCCGCGCAGGTGCTGACGTTGCGCACGAACAGTTGCAACAGGAACGGCGAATCGGGCGAGCCGCGCAAGGCGTCGTTGAGGGTCTTGAGCGTTTCCGCGCAGCGACCGCTGATTGCATCGACGGCCACCAGGCGCGCCCACGCCTCTGCATTGAGCGCGTCCACGCCCAGCACCGCCTTGTACTGCACACGGGCATCGTCGTAGCGCTTGTTGCGCTGCTGCAAGGTACCCAGACCCAGACGCGCGCTGACCAGCCTGGGTTCGATCTCGATCGCCTGGCGGTACAGGCGTTCGGCGCCGGCATCGTCGTTGCGGATTTGTGCGATCAGGGCCTCGCTGGTCAGGGCCATCGAGTTTTTCGGATCTGCGGCCAGCGCGCTGCGCAAGCGGGATGCCGCGGCATCGAGATTGCCTGCGGCAGTCTCGACGCGGCCGTAGAGCGCGAGCAGCATCGAGTCGTTCTTGCTTGCCTGCAGCGCGGCATCGAGCGTACGGCGGGCCTCGGGATACTTGCCGACCTCCATCTGCGCGAGTGCGTTGTCGATCGCCTGGTCGCGCGGGCTGGCTGCAGGCTTGGCTGCATCACCGGCCGAGGCGCGATCGCCGAACATGTGGCGTCCGATCGGATCACTCAGGCCGGGCATGCGGTCACCGGCCTTGACGCGCTCGGCGGCTGCGCCCTTGGCATCACCATTGGCGGCGAGCGCATCGGCGAGCAGACCGTTGAGGCGATTGGCCTCGGGCTGGAACTCGAGCGCGCGGCGATAGCTCGCCACCGCGTCGGCGGGGCGCTTCTGCTGCATCGCGATGTCACCGAGCAAGGTCAGCGGCACCGCTTGCTTGCGCTGCGCCCACGGCTCAAGCACGCGCTTGGCACCCTCCAGATCGCGGGCGTCCATGAGCGCGGTGGCGAGCGTCACCGCGATCGGCAGATAGTCGGGCGAAAGCGTGTGCGCGCCCTCGAACAGCTTCAGGGCCTGTGCATGCTGGTCGCGCATCGCCGCGAGCAGGCCACGCAGATAGACCCAGCCACCATTGCGCGGCGCCAGCACCGTGGCATCGGCGAGTGCGACATCGGCAGCATCGAACAGGCCATTGCGCGCATAGGCAGCACCGAGCAGGGCATAGGTCTCGGCGAGTGGATCACCGATCAGCACGTCCTTGCTCTTGTCGAAACTCGCGCGCTGCTCGCGCAGTTCCCTGGCGCGCTCGGGCGTCAGGCGCGACAGATCGGGACTGGGTACCGCCTGCAGTTTCGGCGACGCCGGCGCGCTCGGCTGTGCAGCCAGGGGCAGTGCCAGCAACAGGCCAAGGGAAAGCAACGAGGCGAGCAAGAGGCGTAGACGCATGGGATCGAAGTCCATGGACAGGGCAGGAAAGTCGCCTAGTCTAACGCGGCCCGATGAACGCCAAGGCCTGCATTGGGGCGTCAGGGCCTGCTAGATTCCATCGATGCCAGATCACCCAGGGGACCGCATGTCCGAGACCAGCCAGTTCAGCCTGCTTGGCACGCGCCGCTTCGCACCGTTCTTCGCCACCCAATCACTGGGCGCGTTCAACGACAACGCCTTCCGCAATGCGCTGGTGGTGCTGGTCGGTTACCACATGGGCCTGGATGAACATGCGGTGGGTTTCTACTCCAACATCGCGCCGGCGCTGTTCATCCTGCCGTTCTTTCTGTTCTCGGCCAGCGCTGGCCAACTCGCCGAGAAATACGAGAAGGCGCGCATCATTCGCTGGGTCAAGCTGTTCGAGATCGCAGTGATGATCCTGGCCGCCTGCGGCTTCTGGCTCAAGAGCATCCCCGTGCTGCTTGCCGCACTGTTCCTCATGGGCCTGCACTCGACCCTGTTCGGGCCGATCAAGTACGCGATCCTGCCGCAGGCGCTCAAGAACCACGAACTGGTCGGCGGCAACGGCTTGGTCGAGATGGGCACCTCGCTCGCGGTGCTTATCGGCATGGTCGCGGGTGGCGTGGCGATGAGTTACGGCCCGCTGTGGGCGAGCGCCCTGGTGATCGCCACCGCGATCGTCGGCTGGCTCACCAGCCGCGCGATTCCGCCGGCGCCGGCAACCGCGCCCGATCTCGTTTTCAACTGGAATCCGTTCACCGAAACCTGGCGCGTGCTCGGCTTCGTGGTCAAGGACCGCGTGGTGTTCAACTCGGTGCTGGGGATCTCGTGGTTCTGGTTCTTCGGCGGCGTGTTCACGATGCAGCTGCCCAACTACACCACGCACTTCCTCGGCGGCACCGAGGCCGTGCAGATCCTCGTGCTGGCACTGTTCTCGGTCGGTGTCGGTGCTGGTTCGTTGCTATGCGAGCGCCTGTCGGGACACAAGGTCGAGATCGGTCTGGTGCCGCTGGGATCGATCGGCCTGACCGTGTTCGGCCTCGATCTGTATTTCGCACGCTCGCAGCCGACCAGTCTGCATGAACTGTCCGCGCTCGCCTTCCTCGCCACGCCGGGCAGCTGGCGCATCGTCGCCGACTTCGTGCTGGTCGGACTGTTCGCAGGCTTCTTCATCGTGCCGCTGTTCGCACTGGTGCAGAGCCGCGCCGACCGCAGCGAACTGTCGCGCGTGATCGCCGGCAACAACATCCTCAACGCGCTGTTCATCGTCGGCGCCGCCGCGTTCGGCATGGGCATGGCGGCGCTGGGCCTGTCGATTGCGCAGATTTTCCTTGCCGTCGCGCTGCTCAACGCGCTGGTGGCGATCTACATCTACACGCTCGTCCCCGAATTCCTGATGCGGTTCCTGTCGTGGATCCTCATCAACACGCTCTATCGGATCGACACGCGCGGACTGGACAACATTCCCGAACGCGGCGCCGCGCTGCTGGTGTGCAATCACGTGAGTTTCATGGACGCACTGATCGTGGCTGGCTCGGTGCGCCGGCCGATCCGCTTCGTCATGTACTACAAGATCTTCAACATCCCCGTGCTCAGCTTCATCTTCCGCACCGCCAAGGCGATTCCGATCGCCGGCCACAAGGAAGATCCCGCACTGCTGGAGCACGCGTTTGCCGAGGTCGATCAGGCACTCGCCGAAGGCCACATCGTGTGCATCTTTCCCGAGGGCGGCCTCACCAGCGATGGCGAGATCGCGCCGTTCCGCAGCGGCGTCGAGCGCATCCTCGCGCGGCGTCCGGTGCCGGTCGTGCCCTGCGCACTGCGCGGCCTGTGGGGTTCGGTGTTCAGCCGCCGCGACAGCGCGCTCGGTCGCTCGCGCTTGCCGCGCCGCTTCCGCGCCCGCATCGAGTTCGTCGCCGGCGCGGAGCTTGCCCCCACCGAGGCCAGCGCCGCGGCGCTCGAAGCGTGTGTGCGTGAATTGCGCGGCGATCTGGCCTGACCAACCGCACGAATTCAGGCGCGATGCGCGGGCCGATCGATCAGCTCGCGCCCGGGCATCGGCCGCGCATGCAGATGACCCTGCGCCGCGCGGCAATCCTGGCGCACGGGTGCGTTCCATTGCGCCCGGGCTTCCACGCAGTGGGCAATCGGGCGCGAAATCGGTTGCGGCGCTAGCCCAGGCTCAGCCTGAAACGGGCGCGGGCGTCGGCAGGGTCGTCTCGATCCGCGCCTTGAGCCAGCCGAAAAACGGATTGCAGGTGAGCCGGTTGAGCTGCTCGGCGCTCACCACCAGGGCACCCCGCTCACCGCGCAGCGACAGCGTGCCCAGCCGGATTCCGTAGTCTTCGTCCTGCCGCGGCCACAGCCCGTACAGCGGATCGTCACAGGCAAATGGCAAGGCCACGTGCGAGAGTGAATAGACGTCGGCCGGAAACGCAAGGCCAAGCGGCTGCTCGACCACGTCCTGCGCGCCGGGCGCAATCGAGCGCTCGCTGACTTCGAGCGTATCGGCGCGAAGGTTGCCGATGATGTCGAGGCGATAGGCTCGTGGCGTGGTGCCGTGCAGTACCTCGAGTTCGCCCGCCGCGGCGGAGCGGAACATCGGTGCCAGCAGGCTTGCGCGATTGATGTCGAACAGCACCAGCTCGCTGCCATTCGCGGGCAGGCGATCAAACAGGCCATGCACGACGCCGGCACTGCTCACCGTGCTGTCGAGCACCGACTGGAAGGCGAGGATGGGCGGCAACTGCCCGATGCGGCCAAGCGCGCGTGCGGTGGTGAGGCGTGCCTGTACCGCGACCGTGAGCAGGTACGACTGCAATGCGCCGTTGGTCGGAAACGAGTTGTACTTGAAGGGATTGAACTCGGGCAGGATGTCGATCCAGCGTGACTTCTCGAAGTACGGCAAACGACTGAACAGCGGCAACCAGCGCGACATCGATGCATACGGCCGCAGACCGATCATCGGCGACAGCAGCACGATGCGCTGCGGACGTGGCAGCTGCGCATCGTCGCCATTGATGCGATCGAGCGCGTATTCGAGCGCCAGCGCTCCACCGTTGGAATAGCCGACAACATGGATCGGTCGATCCACGCCGACGCGCGTGCGCAGTTCGCGCATCGCCATGCGCACCACCGCTGCCCAGTCTTGCCAACGCACATCGACCAGCCCGGCCGGCACCGTGCCGTGCCCCGGCAGGCGCGGCACGATCACCGCAAAGCCGGCCTGCTCGTAGAGCGTCGTGAGCGCGCGCAGGCTGTAGGGCGAATCGGTCAGGCCATGCAGCAGCAAGACACCGCCACGCGGCGCTGCGGGGGTCGACTCGTAACTGCGATTCCAGTCGCGCTCACCCTGCTGCGGACCAATCCGCGACCCGGTTTCGTAGCGCAGGAGGCCGGGTACCGCGGCGGCGGCAAGCTGGGCATGCAGTTCATCGAACAGCTTCTGCTCACCGGCCAGATAGTCGGCCCAGGTGAACTCCGCGGGCGCCGAGCGTGCGTGGAATTCCTGCGTGAGCGCGATGCGGTGCCAGGGCTGCAAGTCCGGCATCGCGCGCGCCTTGAAGGCATGCACGAGCAGCACGCCGAGCGCCGCGAGCAGGGCGAGCGCAGCCAACAGCAGGGCGCGGCGAAGCCAACGCTTGAACACGGGCAGGATCATCACGCGATGCTACCGCAGCCGCGCGGTGCGGATTCTCCTGCGCACAGGCGACTCGGGCCTTCGAGCCCACCTGGCGCGGTCTTCGGTTCGGCCGAGGATCGCCGACGGAGTCGGCCCCGGCCTTGCCGCAAGCCAAGCACGCCCATTGAACCCGGGACACCCGGATCGCTCAGTCGTCACCGGGTGATCTGGGAGGAACCTGTCGACAGGCTTGCGCGCGCGTTCCCACCAACCGACCCGGATGGCGGTGACGGAGCATTGCAGACCACGCGTGTGTGCATACCGAACGCGACGCTCGACAGCGAAGCGAGTCCGCGATCACCACAGGCACGCACGGCCAGAACCCTCATCGCGCCCATGTTGAGCACGCACAATGCGGTCGCCAACGCGCACCACACCATGATGGATCGCGCAGACATGACTTTCGCATTCATCGGATCATTCCTTTTCCCGTTGACCGGATGCCTGACCATGCAATAGCGGCGATACGGTCGCCGCTCCACGGCATCTGGTCAAGGGCGAACGCGCCAAATCCGGACGCCTCTCACGAAAGCGCCGCAACGCACGATCGCATCGAAGGCGTGCCGGCCAACGCGCCATGCTCGACCACGCGGCGCAAATACCAGCCGGGCGGCCATCACTTCTCGACGAAGGCGCGTTCGATCACGTAGTCGCCGGGCACGCCGATGCGTGGCGACACACCGAAACCGCGCGCATCGAGCAGGCTGCGCAGGTCGGCGAGCATCGCCGGGCCACCGCAGAGCATGAAGCGATCATGCTGCGGATCGGGTTCTGGCAAGCCGCAATCGCGCGGCAGCGCACCCGAGTCGAACAAGGCCGTGAGCCGACCCTGATGGACGAAGGGCTCACGCGTCACTGCCGGGTAGTAGACGAGTTTCTCGCGCACCATCGCCCCGAGAAATTCGTGCTGCGGCAAGGTCTGCGTGAGGTACTCGCGATAGGCAAGGTCAGCGACATGGCGCACGCCATGCGCAAGCACGATGCGATCGAAACGCTCGTAGGTTTCCGGGTCCTGCACCAGGCTGAGGAAGGGCGCGAGGCCGGTACCGGTGCACAGCAGGTACAGGTGGCGACCCGGCTTGAGGTCGTGCAGGGTCAGCGTACCGGTGGGCTTGCGACTGACGATGAGTTCGTCGCCCACGCGCAGATGGCGCAAGCGCGAGGTCAGCGGGCCCTCGGCGACCTTGATGCTGAGGAACTCGAGATGTTCTTCCCAGTGCGGACTGGCAATGCTGTAGGCGCGCATCAGCGGTCGTCCGTCGACCAGCAAACCGAGCATCACGAAATGGCCGCTGTCGAATCGCAGGCTGTCGCTGCGCGTGGTGCGGAAACTGAACAGGCCTTCGTTCCAGTGGTGGACTGCGAGCACGCGCTCGCTGGTAAATGCAGCCATCGATCGGAAAACTCAGGAATGGCAACTTGC
The DNA here is from genome assembly GCF_019634815.1 of Dokdonella sp. Classification (GTDB taxonomy): domain Bacteria; phylum Pseudomonadota; class Gammaproteobacteria; order Xanthomonadales; family Rhodanobacteraceae; genus Dokdonella_A. Next base: position 23,721 of record NZ_JAHCAP010000011.1, read on the forward strand.
GGCACGGCGCGCAGGCGCGGCGACAAGCGCGGGCGGGATGAAAGGACTCATCGGATCAGGGAACCGGCATCGGCATGCTCAGCGCCCCACCAGAAGCAGGGCCGGAAGTGCGATCAACACCAGCCAAACGACCAGCACGCGGCGCAGCACGGTGCGGGCATCGGCGAGCTCGACCAACGGATCGCCGACATCCTGCGCATAGCCATCGCCGGCCTCGACATCGGCGTCGACGCCGGCGCGTGCAAGCGCGCCGAGAAAACCCAGATCGAGCGTGAAATAGCCGCGCCCGTGCGCGGCATGATATTGCCGCCAGGTGCCCATCACCGCGTCGAAGTCGGAAACCAGGGCCAGCGTGAACGCGAGCAGATGCGCCGGCACCCAGTCGAGGATGCGCGCGGTTCGTTCGAGCGCTTCAAGCTGGTCGGCATCGAAGCTTTCGCGGAATGCGCTGCGCCGCGCCAACAATTGCACCGCGCGATAGCCCAGGGCGCCGCCCGGTCCGAGCAGCACGAACCAGAACAACACGCCAAACCAGCGCGACAGGGCCGAGGCGAATACCGCTTCGACCACGGCCACCGGTTCCAGTGGCAAGGGTTCGCTGTTGGTGTCTGGCCGCAGCGCCTGCAGCGCGGCATGACGGCGATCGCTGTCGGGTGCCTTGAGCACGGCCTGGATGTCGGCTTCGAGGTCGCCCGGCCCCCAGGCGAAGAACAACACGATGGTCGCGAATGCGAAGGCTGGAAGACCGAACAGCACCTGGCTGAGCAGGGCTTGCAGCACCAGGCACAGCAGCACGAGAACCAGGGGCAGCAGCAAGGGGCGATAACGCGAGGTCCTGGTGTCGCCCAGCCACTGCGCATTCCAGCCTTGCAGCCAGGAAAAATCACGCCAGCGCGCCAGCTCCGGCACGGCATGACCGGCAAGCAGGACAAGGACGATCGCGAGCAAGGTTTGAGCCATCGGGGATTCCGGCTAGGCGCCTGCAAACCCCGACATTCTAGCCCAAGGCAGGCCTTGCCTCAGGCTTGCGCGGCTGGCGGCGTGATTGCAGCAAGATCGACACCATGACCATGCAACCAGTGTGCGATCAAGGCGTGCGAGACCGACAGAGGTGGCGACACGCTCAGGTCGCCGGCGACGATGCCGTCGACCAGTTCGCCGGCGCTGAACCAGCGTGCATCAGCCAGCTCGCGCCCGACGCGAATTGCAGGATCGATCGCGCTCGCCTCGAAACCGAGCATCAGCGCCGAGGGAAACGGCCACGGCTGCGAGGAGTGATAGCGGCACTCGCCGACCACCACGCCCGATTCCTCTTGCACCTCGCGGCGCACGGCGTCTTCGATCGATTCGCCGGGTTCGACGAAACCCGCGAGCGTCGACCAGCGCGTCGGATGCCAGCTCGACTGCCGACCGAGCAGGCAACTGTCGCGCCAACCGACGATCACGATGATCGCGGGATCGACGCGCGGAAAGTGTTCGGTGGCGCAGGCCGGGTTGCTGCAGCGGGCTCGATGACCCAGCGCGAGCAAGTCGAGCACGGCGCCGCAGACACCGCAATGAACCGTGCGCACCTGCCAATGAGCGAGCGCACGTGCGTAGGCAAACAGGCTGCTGTCGAATGCAGGCAGGGCCACGCCGGCGCTGCGCAGATCCAGATCGCGCGCCGCCAGTTCGCTCGCCACGCACGCGCCCGCGTGCGCGTCGACACGAATCGAGAACAGGGGCCCATCGCCGTCCTCACCCAGATAGGTGGCCTGTGCCTGCGGCAACAACGCGCGCTGCTCGACGCTGCCGAGCAGGCGCAGCCGATCACCAGCGGCCGTGACCAGCGCGCGATGTCCCGCGCGCGGATCTTCAGACAAGAGCAGATAGCGACTGCGCCGGTCCTCCACCTGGGCCTGCGCCCATGCGACATCATCGCGGTCCTCGGCATGGCGATCCAAGTCGAGGCCGGCGAAGATGTTGGTGGTTGCGCGCAAGCGGATCGAGGTCAGACCGTGAACGACGAACCGCAACCGCAGGTCGTCTTCGCATTCGGGTTGCGGATCACGAACTGGGCGCCGCTCAGCGATTCGGTGTAGTCGACTTCGGCCCCGGCGAGGTATTGCAGGCTCAACGGGTCGACCAGCAGCGTGACGCCATCGCGGTCGAGCGCGAAATCGTCCTCGGCACGCTCCTCGTCGAAGCTGAAACCGTACTGGAAGCCCGAGCAGCCACCACCGCTGATGTAGACACGCAGCTTGAGCGCGGGATTGCCTTCCTCGGCAATCAGCTCGCGTACCTTGTCGACAGCCGCGCCGGTGAAGACGAGCGGCGGCTGCTCGGCGTCCTGGTAGGTGGGAACGGCTGTAGTCGCATTCATGGTTGCAGTCCGTGGGGCATCAGGGCGATGTCGGCCCGAGCGCGGCGATTTTCAAGCCGAAGCGCGTGCCGATGCGGCAAGTGTCTCATCACCCGCGTCGGTCTCGGCAGGTCCGGTCAACTGCCGCGGCGACTCGGCATCGTGGATCATCGCGCCGTTGATCTGTGCACCGGCCGCCATTTCCAGGACTTTGTAGTAGACATTGCCGACGATGCGCGCGGTCGCGCCGAGCTCAAGCCGCTCACTCACGTGCAGGTCGCCTTCGATGCCGCCATTGATCACGGCATTGAACACGCGCACCCGACCCTTGACACTGCCCTTCTCGCTCTGCGTGAGCACCGCGCCCGGCGTCTGCGCCGTCACCGTGCCCTCGATGCGGCCTTCCAGGTGCAAACCACCCTCGAAGCCGACATCGCCCTGGATTTTCGTGCCTGCGGCGATCAAGGTGCTGATCGTCGTCATCACGCGTTCACGCTTGTCACTGCGAAACATGCTCGCTCTCCTGACCCTTGACGGCATCAGCCCACGCGAAGGATTGCTCGGTGCGCGCGCCGTCGCCTTCGGCACGCACCACCACGCGACTCGGCGTGAACCCGTCTGGAAGCACAATGGTACCGCGCACCTGCTCGAAATATTTGAACGAATAGCCGATTCCGGCATCGTTGCCCTCGGCGACGAGCGCCTTCCATTCAAGCGTGAGCACCTTGCCCTCGCTGACGCCCTCGATCGCCAGCGTGAGCTGGCCCTTGGTGTCGTCACCGCGCTTGAAGTTCTGGGTGAGCGTGGCGATGAAGTTCCAGGCCCTGGAGTCGGCCACCGGCGTCATGCGCAGCGCATACACCGCCAGTCCCTCGCGCTTGCCGCCAAGCAGGCGTCCGTAGAAGGCGAGGTCTGCACGCAAACCATCAACCTGGGCGTCCCGCTCGCGCATCGAATCCTGCAATTCGACAAGGGCGGTCTTGGCGACCTGCTCGGAGCGCGTGAGCATGGCGATGCGCGCTTCAAGCTCGTTGTTCTGCGCCCGCGCCGTCTTGAGTTCGGCGCTCACGCCCTGGTTGACCACGCCCCGTGCCGCCAACACCGCCACCAGCACGCCGACCAGGGCCAGCGAAGCCAGCCACGCCAGTACCAGCAGCACGCGCTGCCGCAGCTCGCGCGAAGGGTCGCGCGTGTGCACCACAAACTCGGGAATTCGTGCCATGAAACATCTGCTTCGTCGGGGCAAGCCCTCGCTTATATGTCGCGCCTGCCGCAGCGGTCAACGCGCGGCGCAGCAGCGGATAGAATCGGGGTTTTCATCGGCGGCACACCCATGCTCTGGCTCAAGGCATTCCACATCATCTTCGTCGTGACCTGGTTCGCCGGCCTGTTCTACTTGCCGCGCCTGTTCGTTTATCACGTCGAAGCCACGGAAAGCGCCATCCGCGAGCGACTCAAGGTGATGGAGCGACGCCTGCTCGGCATCACCCACATCGGCGGCGCGCTTGCACTCGGCTTTGGCCTTGCCACGCTGGTCGCGTTCTCGTGGCACAACCTCGCCTATCTGCAGCAAGGCTGGCTGCACGCCAAGCTCGCACTGGTGGCGGTGCTGATCGGCTATCACGTGATGCTGGCACGCATGGTCGGCCAGTTCGCCCGCGACGAAAGCACGCGCAGCAGCCGCTGGCTGCGCGTGTTCAATGAAGTGCCGGCACTGCTGCTGATCGCGATCGTGCTGTTGGTGGTGCTCAGGCCCTGAGCAAGCGCTCAGCTGGAGAGTTTGCTCTGCAGGTAGAGGTTCTCGCCGAGCTTCTCAATCAACCCCAGCTGGGTTTCGAGCCAGTCGATGTGTTCTTCTTCCGACTCGAGGATCTTCTCGAACAGCTCGCGGCTGACGTAGTCGCCAAGCTTTTCGCAATCGGCGATCGCAGCCTTGAGGTCGGGCACGGCCAGCATTTCCAGACGCAGGTCGCAGGCAATGGCTTCGCATGGCGTTTCGCCAATCAGCAGCTTGCCCAGCGCCTGCAGGTTGGGCAGGCCTTCGAGGAAGAGGATGCGCTCGATGAGCATGTCGGCATGCTTCATCTCGTCGATCGATTCCTTGTACTCGTGCTCGGCGAGCTCGCCATAGCCCCAGTTGCGGTACATGCGCGAATGCAGGAAATACTGGTTGATCGCGGTGAGCTCGTTGAACAGCGCCTTGTTGAGGTGCGCGATGATTTTCGGGTCGCCCTTCATGCAATTTCTCCGGATGGGGCAGGCGACAATCGCGCCCGTGAGTGACTGAGTCGTCGCACTATAGCGCCATGACCCTCGCGCGCGGCATCGCGCCGGCACGCGACGAGCCACCACGCATCGCTGCGCGGGGGTGAAAAGTGTCGGTGGAATCGTCGCGCAGCCTCAGGCTGCGTGCGCGATGCTCGGCAGCCCCAGGGGTCGCATGTGCTTGCCGCTGGCCTCATCGAACAATTCGCGGGCAAGGCTCTCGCAGTTGCCGCAGCAGTCCGAACAGCCGGTACGCGCCTGCAAATCCGCGAACGAGCTCGCACCGGCATGCGCGGCGGCGCGAATGTCCCGATCGGTCACGGCATTGCAGATGCACACGTACATGGCGGCGTCCTCGATGAAGCGGCGCCATTCCAACGCAAACAAGAATGATTGTCAATAGCAATCAACGCTGACGCGACGCTCAACCGTTCTCGACGGCCTTGTCCGGCCACACCGGCTGGCGCAGCGTCAGGGAACAGCTCACTTCGGCCAACGGCACCAGATGTCGCAGGGCCTGCTCGTAGACCCGGCGCTTGAAGTTGACCACATGCGCGGCCGGATACCAGAACTCGACCCAGCGCCACAGATCGAACTCGGGCTTTTCGTTGGCGTCGAGCCGTACCGACGATTCGTCACCGATCAGACGCAGCAGGAACCAGACTTGCTTCTGGCCGATGCACACCGGTCGGTTGTGGCGCCGAACCAGGCGCTCGGGCAAGCGATAACGCAACCAGCCCGGCGTGGCGCCGAGCACTTCGACGTGGTGCGCCAGCAAGCCGGTTTCCTCCTCCAGCTCGCGATACATCGCCTCGATCGGCGTCTCGTCGCTGTTCATTCCGCCCTGCGGGAACTGCCAACCGTCGCGCCCGACGCGACGCGCCCAGAACACGTGGCCCTGAGCGTTCAGAAGAATGATGCCGACGTTGGGTCGGTAGCCATCGGGGTCGATCATCTGCGTGGGTGGATCAAGCAGTATTGGCCCGATTCTTCCATACGCCTTGCGCGAGCGGCAAGCCGCGGCCCGCCTTCGCGCTTGACAGCGCCGCCGCGCCGACTAGAATCGCACGCCCTTTGCGCCTGCCCGCGCGGCCGAGCCGAACCGCGCCTGCCGTCGCCCCAGCGTCGTCTCGCGATACCCGGCGGCTTTGCGAACAGCCACGGCGAAGGCAACACAAGTGCGGCGCCAAAGCCGTTACAATCCGCGTTCTGGCTATGTAGCTCAGCCGGTTAGAGCACAGCACTCATAATGCTGGGGTCGGTGGTTCGAGTCCACCCATAGCCACCATCCAAAGAATTCATCGACTCTCGAAGAATCGGCCGACGGTGCTGCGGCATCGTCACGCCTCACTCACCGCGCCGGAAGCACGGGTATCTCCAGGCCCGACAACCACTCGAAGGTCGGATCGTAGTAGGCGCAGTCGCGAGTGGGATCGTCCGGCGCGCCTTCGGGCACGACGATCACCATGCCCTGGCGTGCACGCGTGAGCAACACACGATAGGCATTGAGCAGATAGCGCTGCCTCATCGGATCGCGCACGCGTTTCCAGCGGTTGCCCTCGAAACTGTGATGTTCCCAGCCTGTCGGTCGAAACCGCAGGTCGCCATCCCACACCACGCACGACCAGTCCAGTTCCAGACCCTGCACCTGAAACTCGGTGGCGACATCCTCGAGGTAGTACGCGGAGCGCACGTCATCCTTACCCTTGAGGAACCAGTGCACCGGGTCGACGGCCACGCGTACATCGATCGCCAAAGGCTTGAGCCTTTGTGCGCGCGATGAAACAACCATGCCGTAGCGCTCGCTGCCGCGCGCCTGCTCACGCAGCCATTGGCGCGCTATCGGCAGATGCCTTGTCAAACGGATCGGAAATCCACGCAGGACTTCGATCAGGCTTGCGCGCGCGGCTTCTTCGTCACGAGCCAGCAGCAAGTTGACGAATTCGGACACACGCTCGCTGCGGAAGGAGCGCACCGACGTCGCCAGATGCAGGCACGGCTCCCAACGGGCGCGCCGATCACGCGCGAGCGCATCCAGCGCCGCGTCGGCGTGAAACTCCACTTCGCGCAGGCGCGGCGAAAGATGAACGCGCCACGTGGGGAAACTGCGCTCGAGCGCCGCAAGCCACTCGCCGATGCCGGCCTCACCGGTGTTGATTTCCTGGCCGCTGCCAACCAGACACACGACCACGGCCCAGTCCGCGTGGCGGTCGAGGCAGGACATGAGGAACTCGGGCTCCGACTGCGCAAAGCCGGGGAGATTCTTCTTGCGTGCCATGAAGTGGGCAGTCTGGGCCAGGTTCCACGCACGCTGCGCTTCATCGAACAAGGCCACATGCTCGATCGGCGGGCCTGTATCAGTCAGGCAGTCATCGCGGAAGTGGTGCACATTCTGGATGAACTGCTTGACCTTGCTGCGCGCTTCGCCGATCCGGATCGTTTGCCCACGCTCTCCGGCACGATGGACGTGGTCTTGCGCCAACGCCTCATGCAGCACCTTGACCAAGGGCCCATTACCCGAGAGATAGACGCTGTAGAGATCGCTGCCGGCATCGGTATGCCGATTGGCGATGTCCAGGCCCACCAGGGTCTTGCCGGCGCCCGGCACGCCGGTGACGAAGCAGATCGCCTTGTGCTGCTCTGATCGCGCCTGCGCGATGATCTGCGCGACGCGCTGGGAGGTGACGGCCAGGTTTTCCGCACCCGCATCGCTGCGCGAGATGTCACCCACGTCATGGCCGGCATAGAGTGCGCGCGCGGCTTCGACGATGGTCGGCGTCGGTCGATAGCGCCCCGTCTGCCAGTCTTGCGCATCGATCGGAGTGCCGGTGAAGAAGGCCAGTGCTTGCTGGAACAAGTTCACCAGCGCATCGGAGCCCATGCATACCGGCCGCACCAAGCGATCCCTGTCGATCCGCAGTTCGAGAATCGCTGGCGCAGCGGAGACCTGCGTGGCCACCAGCACGGGAACGATCGTGAGCTCGTGGCTGGTCTCGTGGAAGTTCTTGAGATCAAGCGCGTAATCCCAGACCTGGTCCATCGCGGCGCGATCGAAGCGATCCGCGCCAACCTTGAACTCGATCACGAACAAGACCGGGCCAAGCACGAGAATGACATCGGCCCGCCCGCCCAAGCGCGGAATCGTGTACTCGAAGAAGATCTTGCCCGACGGCATGGCCGACGCGCGCAGCGCGCTGCGCAACACTTCGATTTCCGCCAGCCATGCGGTCTTCTGACTGAGCAAATCAGCGAAGGTCGACTGTGTCGTGATCTTGCCGAACACCTGCTCGGCAGGCTCGGACAAAAACACGTCAATCGTGGCGGCATACCCCCAACGATCCATCAAACTCCCCGGTGGTCGCGGACCAGGATAGAACAGGAGCGCGACGGCGATCCATCACCGACAGCACCACGCAGCTAGCCCACACCCAAGCCAAGCGAAGATGGATGCACGACGATCCGTGCCGCTGCGCGCGGCGACCACCGATGTCCTGCCTTGTGCGGAAAAACACCGACAATGCGTGCCCATCGACACTGCCGATCGGCATGCCCCAAGGTTTCGTTGCAGGCCCCCACGCGCCCATCCCAGGCGCGTCGGAAACCGTTCATTCGAAGTTGTCGGCAAAGATCACGTCGCCGACGAAGAAGTTGTGCGTGCGGGTCACGCCTTCGTAGGTTGCCTTGAAGCGCCACAAGCCGGAGGGCGCGTTGCCCGGCAGGCTCCAATACCAGTACCAGTACGAAGCCGCGTAGAACGGGTCGCTGGTTGAATCGGACATCTTGAAATTCCAGTTCGAAAATGCACTGCCGTCGGGCCGCAGGATGCTGAAACTGGTGACCTGCGGGCCGAGTTGGTCGCGGTAGTAGGCCGCGAAATACACCGTATTGCCGGGATTGAAGCGGTCCGCGTAGTTCGGCGTTTCGGCGACGGGGTTCGGGCAGTTCGGCTCCGGGAACACCGGCGCCGCCGAGTGCGTGGCGAGCTTGTTGATGGCCGAGTCGTAGTACGGCCGCTGCTGCGCCCACAGCGAAGCCGGGGCATTGCAACTGCCGTGGTAGGGCTCGAGGATCGTGTAATTGCTCACTGCCGAGTGATTCTCGAAATGCAGGTGTGGGCCACTGGAGAAGCCGGCACTGCCGACCTTGCCGAGGTATTCACCGACCGCGACGCTCGCGCCGATGGCCTTGCTCGTGAGCGAGGACTTCTTCATGTGTCCGTACCAGGCCACGCTGCCGTCGGCGTGGCGCACATAGACGGCATTCCAGTCAGCCGAGTAGTGATCGGGACAACTGCGGTCGTCATTGCCGTCGGTCTTGCCGATGATCGTGCCGGGCGCGGCCGCGATGATGTCGACCGCCTGCTGGTCCATGAGCAGCCACGAGAAGGGCCACAGGAAGAAATCGATGCCGGCGTGGTTGTAGCCATCGTCGAGATCGTAGGTGCGCGTGCCGCAATTCCAATCGAGCAACTGATCCGGATAGGCGGAATCGAGATCGACGAAATTGGAGATGCCGTGAAAGCCGGGATCGCCCGCGATCGGCGGTGCAGCACGCAGCGGCCACTGCAGGCCGCCCTGCAACAGCATCGCCGGCACGGCCGGAGCGAGCACGCCCTTGCGCTCGAGCTCGATCACGTTGCGCTCGAGCATTGCATCGATGCGCGCGCGCTGCTGCGCGCTGATTTCATCACCCGGCAACACCGGCGCGGGACCACCACCGGCGGGCACCTGCGCCCAAGCGAGCGAACCCAGGATCAACATCGGCAACACGCTCATTGGCCTTCCCCCTGTTTCACGCGAACCCGGTCGAGAGCATATACCTGCGCGGGAAGCGCGAATCCGTCTGCGCGCCCGACACATGTCACACTTGCCGCATGAATGCCGCAGCCCAGCTCAAGGACATCCTGCACGCAATCGGTCAAGCGCCCGAAACCTGGCGCGTACGCCTGCACCGCGCGATCAGCTGGCTTGCGCGTTCCGAGCGCGAGGGCGAGGATGACGACGCCCGTTTCATCTTCCAGTGGATCGCGCTCAATGCCGCCTACGCGCGCGAGTTCAGCCGCGAGGAGAGCGAGCGCGAACGCCTGCGCCAGTTCCATGCGCGCCTGATTGCGCTCGATGCGCAAGCACGCCTCCACGATGCGCTGTTTCGCCAGTTCAGCGGGCCGATTCGCACCCTGATCGAAAACAAGTTCGTGTTCGAGCCGTTCTGGACCGCGCTGCGCGAGCACGACGCGAGCAATCGCTGGGAAACCGGCTTCAACAACAGCCGCAAAGCGGCGCTTGCGGCGATCGTGAACAAGGACACCGCGGCGGTGCTGTCGATCGTGTTCGACCGGCTCTACGTGCTGCGCAACCAGCTCGTGCACGGCGGCGCCACCTGGAACAGTACCGTCAACCGCGCGCAACTGCGCGACGGCGTGGCGATCCTGCACAGCCTCGTGCCGCTGGTGCTCGCGATCATGCTCGAGCATCCGGACGAGGATCTGGGCGAGGTGCTCTACCCGGTCGTGTAGCGGCCCTCACCCGGCCCTGCGGGCCACCTGCTCCCGGCGGGAGGCTGCACGCGGCCGCGCATGCGCCCGAAGCCTGGCGCGTGTTCCCGTTGGGAATGCAGCGGCTTTGGTAGGAGGGCCGGAAGGCCCGACCGCGACGCTGCATGTTCGCAATGCGTGTGATCGTGCGCGGCCGGGTCGCGGCTGCCGCCGCTCCTACAACCGCGCGTGATCCGGTTCCGCTCTACGTCGTGCCGGGTAGGAGGGCCGGAAGGCCCGACCGCGGCGATGCGTGTTCGCAATGCGTGTGATCGTGTGCGGGCGGGTCGCGGCTGCCGCCGCTCCTACACCAGCGCGTTGCGCGGTTCGACTCTACGTCATGCCGGGTAGTGCCGGGTAGGAGGGCCGGAAGGCCCGACCTGGGCATCACATGCAGGAGGCCGGAAGACCCCACGGCGACGCTGCATGTTCGCAATGCGTGTGATCGTGTGCGGTCGGGTCGCGGCTTCCGCCGCTCCTACAACTGCGCGTTGGCCGGGTCCGCGCTGCGCCATGCCGGGTAGGAGGGCCGGAAGGCCCGACCGCGACGCTGCATGTTCGCAATGCGTGTGATCGTGCGCGGCCGGGTCGCGGCTGCCGCCGCTCCTACACCAGCGCGTAGGCCGGATCCGCGCTGCGTGTGATCGGGTGCGGCCGGGTCGCGGCTGCCGCCGCTCCTACAACCGCGCGTGGCCAGGTTGGGATTGCAGCGGCTTTGGTAGGAGGGCCGGAAGGCCCGACCGCGGTCGCCGCCGCTCCGGCCTCTCATGCCGCCAAGCGATGTTCGTAGTACGGGCGGTCGCGGTCATCGAGGATCAACTGCAAGGCCGCAAGATTCGTCGCATCGGGGTGCAGCCAGGCATCGATATGGTCGGGCTTGATCGGCACGATGCAGCGGTCATGGCCCGCCGCAGCGACCTCGGCGGGCGGCGTATCGGTGATCGCGGCGAATGAATCCAGGGCCTCATCGCCGTGTTGCCAGTGCGACCACAGGCAGGCGACGAGCATGTCGTGCGCAGGCCGCGGGCGGAACTCGAGCACGAAGTTTTGTTCCTGCTCGCCGGGCTCGAGTGCGCGATGCTCGGCGGCATGGCGCGCCACGTTTTCGTAGAACGCATGCACGATCATCAGCGCATGGCTGTGCCCGAACTGACCACGCCAGAATCCTTCGAGATTGTCACGCCGCGCGTTGTAGGTGCCCGGATAGCGCGTGTCGTAACTGGCTGGCTTGCCGGCGGGGCGACACTGGTAGCGCATCGGTCGCAGCACACGTTTGCCACCCTCGCCGACCAGCACCGGCGCGTACCAGCCCGGAAAAATCCGCGCGTCGCGCTCAAGCAGATCGCTGCGACGCAGATCGGCCAGTTTGCGCAAGGTCCATTCGATCTTGTCGCCGGCAATGCGCTCGTTCTCGGCCGCGGCCTTGGTGTGCTTGAGTGCGAGCGCACGCTGCGCATCGGCAAGGCGCTTCTTCTGCTTGAACAGATCCTGCTCGAGCCGCTGCGTCTCGCGCGCATCGAAGGCGTCGATGAGCGCCTTGATGCGGCGTTCTCCGTCGTTGCGCGGCTGCATGAACGCCGCGTCCACAGCCTTGGGAATGCGCAGCCGTGCGCCCTGATCGCGCTGCCAGTACAGGCGCGCGAACGCGGCGATATCGAGCACGGCGCTCTGCTCGCGCTGGTACTTGCGGAAGTCGGCCTGGATTTGCGCGGAGTAGCACATCGCAACTATTCGCTGTAGACCGGCACTTCCGGGTTGCGCCGGAAACTGAAGATCAGGTTGGTTTCGATGCGCGCGACTTCCGGGCGCGTGGTGAAGGCATCGAGCACGAAGTCGCGCAGGTGGTCGCTGTCACGCACCGCGACGTGGACGAGGAAGTCATCGGCGCCGGCGACGTGATAGAACGCGAGCACTTCACGCAGGCTGCCCAGATGCGCATGAAACCCTGCAACCTCTTCGCGCGAATGACGCGCAAGGCGCACGCTGACCAATGCCTGCAAGCCGATGCCCACCGCAGCCGGACTGATTTCGGCATGGTGGCCGTGGATCGCGCCGATCTCGTGCAGGCGACGCACGCGCTCGAGCGCGGTCGAGGGCGCCACGCCCAGTCGCTGCGCCAGTGTCTTGTTGGGCAATCGAGCATTCTTGCGCAGCTGCCGCAGGATCTCGAAGTCGATTCGGTCCAGTTGCACGGAAAGCATCCACTGCGAAATAGAGTTCGGCCGATGCGCCGGCGCGACGTCATGCATTCTAGACTTGTGCCACATCTCCGAACAGGTCGACGCCATGAAATTTTCGCAGACGCAGGCCGTGCACGCCGGCCGCGAGGACTTCGCCGAACTGGGGGTGCACGCGCCGCCGCTGGACTTGTCCACCACCTATCCGATCCGCGACCTCGACGCCGGCACCGCGAGTTTCGATGCACTCGTGGCCGGCGCCGCGCAGGCGGACAACCCGATCTACGCGCGGCTGTTCAATCCGACCGTGGCGCGCTTCGAGCGCGCCCTCGCGCAACTGGAAGGCAGCAGCGATGCGGTCGCATTCGCCTCGGGCATGGCAGCAACCGCGGCCTGCCTGCTCGCCGCGCGCGGGCGTGGCTCGCATGTGCTCGCGGTACGTCCACTCTACGGTACCAACGACCACCTGCTCGACTCGGGTCTCATGGGCGTGCCGGTGCGTTGGATCGAAGCGGCCGCGATCGCCGATGAAGTGCGCAGCGACACCGCGCTGGTGTTCATCGAGACGCCGTCCAACCCGACGCTCGATCTGGTCGACATCGCCGCCGTGGTCAAGACCGCGGGCAAGGTCCCGGTGCTGGTCGACTCGACCTTCGCCACGCCGGTGTTGCAGCAACCGCTGCGGCAGGGCGCGCGACTGGTCATGCACAGCGCGACCAAGTTCCTCGGCGGCCATGGCGACGTGATCGCGGGCGTGATCGCCTGCGATCACGAATGGGGCACGGCGCTGCGGCAGGTGCGCGCGGTCACCGGCGGCCTGCTGCACCCCCTGGCCGCATACCTGCTGCATCGCAGCCTGCCGACGCTCGCATTGCGCGTGGAGCGCGCGCAGGCCAACGCGATCACGCTCGCGCAGCGCCTGTCCACGCATGCAGCCGTGGCCAAGACGTTTTTCCCCGCACTCGGCACGGTCGCCAACGCGCATCTGCTCGGCACGCAGATGACGGGCCCGGGCACGATGATCAGCTTCGATCTCGAGGGCGGTCACGCCGCCGCGGCGCAGCTCATGCGCAAGGTCAAGGTGGCAACACCCGCGGTGAGTCTGGGTTCGGTCGATACCCTGATCCAGCATCCGGCCGGCCTCACCCATCGCGTGCTCGACGAGGCCACGCGCGAGCGTTACGCGATCACGCCCGGCCTGGTGCGGCTGTCGGTGGGCATCGAGGATGTCGAAGATCTGTGGGCCGATCTGCAGCAGGCCTTGCCGCCGCGCTGATTCGGCATTGCGGCAAGCAGCGGGCGTGGCGCGTACTCACCACGCAATGGCCTCGCCCAGGCGGGTGAGAAACTGCCCGCTGTCGCTCACGCCGAGTCGATCAATCAGCGCGAGCAGATCATGCACCGACTGTTCGGCGCTGAGCGTGGCCTCGGCGCCGCCCATCGCGGTGCGCACCCAACCCGGCGACACCGCGACCACGCAGATGCCGCGTTCACGCAGCGCGGCGGCAAGCTGACGCGTGGCCATGTTGAGCGCAGCCTTGCTGATCGCGTAACTGGGTGTGCGCATGTCCTGCACTCCTGCGATCGAACCCAGCCCGCTCGACAGGTTCACCACTTTGGCTCCATCGGCAAGCAGCGGCGCCAGCGCCTGCGTGAGCAGGAACGGGCCGCTCGCATTGGTGGCCAGCGTTGCAGCAAGCACCGCCGGATCGATCGCGCCGAAACGCTCGCCCGCGGGCAACATGCCGGCGTTGTTGAGCAGCAGATCGATGCGCTCGCCGCGCTGCACGAGGCTGCGCGCGAACTGCGCGATCGAAGCCGCATCGGCCTGGTCGAGCGCGAGCACCTGCAGCTGATCGCTGCGTGTCGCCGCGAGCGAGGCGAGCGCAGTTGCAGCTGCCGGATCGCGACAGGCCGCGATCACCGCATCACCGCGCGCGAGCAGTTGGCGCACGAATTCCAGCCCCAGACCACGATTGGCGCCACTGACCAGCACACGCATCGAACACGCTCCGCAACTCGCCGATGACACGCCGATACCGAACCCGCTCGATCGCATGGGCATCGGTCTCAAGTTGCCACGCTATCATGCGGGCGATGTTTCACGACGCAGCCACGCACACGACGCGACGCACAGCGCAGTCCGAGAGCGGACCTTCGACATGACGGCAGCAACACATCCCGTCTCGCCACTGGTGCCCATCGCGCGCGATTTTTCCCGCGCGGTCGGCGCACTGCACTGGCGCACGCCCAGCCATGTCTACAACCCACTCGACTACGCCTGGCACGGTCATCGCCAGTATCTGCAGCGTTACGGCCACACCCGCGGTCGCGTGCTTCTGCTCGGCATGAACCCCGGCCCGTGGGGCATGACGCAGACCGGCGTGCCGTTCGGCAGCATCGCGATGGTGCGAGACTGGTTCGGCATCGTCACGCGCCTGTCGCCTACCTTGCCCGCACAACATCCGAAGTATCCGATTCTCGGCATGGCCTGCCACCGCGACGAGGGCAGCGGACGACGGCTGTGGGGCTGGGCGCGCGAGCGTGTGGGTGAGCCCGCGGCCTTTTTCGAACGCTTCTTCGTCTGGAACTATTGTCCGTTGCTGTTCCTCAAGCACGACCGCAACCTGATTCCCGCGCACTTGTCCGCGGCGGAGACGCGTGCGCTCGATGCGATCTGCGACCACGCGCTTGAACGCGCGATCAGCGCTCTGCAGCCGAGCGCGATCGTCGGCGTCGGCCGCTATGCCCAGCAGCGCGCGCAACGACTCGTCGGCGATGGTTTGCCGATCGCCTATCTGCCGCACCCCAGTCCTGCGAGTCCCGCGGCCAACCGCGAATGGCCACAACTCGCCGAGCATGCACTTGCACAGTGGCTGCCGCGCGCGCGGCGTTGATCTGGATCAAGACGCCGGCATCGACGCGGCGCACACTGAAGTCTTGCCGACACGCTTTGCAACGCCGCGCCGTTGCCCCTGGAGTGCATGTGATGAATGAAAACGTCGTGATCATCGGCGCCGGCCCGGCCGGTCTGTGCCTGTCGCTGGCGCTGGCCGCACGCGGCATCGAAGTGGACATCGTCGAACGCCAGGAAGCAGAAGCGCTGACGGCGCCGGCCTACGATGGCCGCGAGATCGCGCTCACCAACGCAACGATGCGCGTGTTGCGGGAACTCGGCGTGTGGGAGCGACTGCCTGCCGATGGCATTGCACCGATCCGGCAGGCGCGCGTGATGGATGGCGCCAATCCCGGCTTCGAGGTCGATGCCGGCGCGTTCGGTCATGACCGCATCGGCGTGCTCGTCGCCAACCATCACATCCGCAGCGCGGCATGGCAGGCAGTCTGCGGGCAGCCGCGCATCCGCGTGCACTGCGGTGTTGCGGTCGAGTCGGTGAGCACCGATGTGACGCAGGCGCGCATTCTCTTCGCCGATCGCCGCTTGCTCAATGCCGCCCTGCTGATTGCCGCCGACAGCCGCTTCTCGCAAACCCGACGCAGCATGGGCATCCCCGTGCACATGCACGACTTCGGCAAGACCATGGTGCTTGCGCGCATGCGCCACGCCGTCGCCAACGACGGCACTGCCTGGGAATGGTTCGGCCAGGGTCACACGCGCGCACTGCTGCCGCTGGGCGAGCACCTGTCCTCGACCGTGCTCACCGTGCCCGGCCATGTCGCGCAGGCCTTGATGGCACTGTCCGATGCCGAGTTCGCCAAGGCGATCGCCGCGCATTACGAGGGTCGGCTGGGCGAGATGGAGCTGGCCAGCACGCGCCACGCCTATCCGCTGGTGGCGACCTGGGCGCGGCGATTCGTTGCGCCGCGTTTCGCGCTGGCCGGTGATGCCGCAGTCGGCATGCATCCGGTGACCGCGCATGGTTTCAATCTCGGCGTCGCCAGCGTGGAACTGCTCGCCCGCGCCGCGGGTGAGGGCCTGCAGCGCTACCGCGATCCCGGTCATCCGCAATGGCTCGCCCGCTACCAGCGACAGCACCGCGCCGGCAGCGCCGTGATGTTCGCTGGCACCCAGGCGGTCGCCGGCCTGTTCACCGACGAGCGCGCATTCGCGCAACCTCTGCGCAAGCTGGCGATCGGCGCCGTGCGTGCGTTGCCGATGTTGCGTCGCGCCTTGGTCGCGGGTCTGCTCGACGAGTCACCACGCCCGCCTTCGCTCGTGCACCAGCTCGGCCGCACCTTCGAGATACTGCGCCCGCGAATCCCGCGCAGCCAAGCCAGCGCCTGAAAGCAGCTTCCGCGCGTGATGCCTTGAGCGGGCGAGCGTTGCCGGCTGCACGCGACCCTTCAATGATCCGGCGCGAACATGGTTCATGCGCGGACTCCTTTCGGACTTTTCATCGGGTTTGGGTTACAAAGGTGCCTGCCTCGGTTCTCGCAGCTTCCAACAGCACATGCATTACCGATTCGAATGCTTCGAGCTTCACCCGACCGCGCGCCTGCTGCGTCATGACCAGCTTGAACTGGAGGTACCGCGCAAGGTCTTCGACTGTCTTGCCTATCTGATCGAACATCGCGAGCGCGCAATTGCGCGCGACGAACTGATCGATGCGGTATGGAAGCGCAGCAATGTTTCCGACAACCAGTTGGCGCACGCGATCGCTGCCGCGCGGCGGCTGCTCGGGGATGATGGCGAGGGCCAACGCCTCATCCGCACCGTGCCGGGATTCGGTTATCACTGGGTCGGCAATGTCGACACCGTCGCAGCCGCGGATATCGTTGCGTCGCCCACGCCACTGGATTCCGACCCAGTCGACGCAATTCAAACCGCGCCGGCCAAGGCCACGGCCGCGCCGCTGGCGAATCCGGCCGACCTGCCGGCGCAGGCTCGCCGACCGACTGCGGCAACCGCTACAGCCAAGGCGAATCGTCTGCGACCGTGGCTGCTGACCAGCGTGCTGCTTGCGTGCGCCGCGGTGGCGGTTTGGTGGTCGACGCGCGCCGATCAGCAGGCAGCGCCGACCGCACCGAGCGCTGCATCGATACCCTCCCAAACCTGGGTGCTGCCCGGCGCACTGCCCGATGCCGCGGAAAGCTGGGCCAGAATCGGTCTGATGGCCCTGATCGCCGAGGGTTTGAATCGGCAGGGCGCGGCCGTGATTCCGATCGAGAAGGCGCTCACGCGCGTCGGCGATGTCGCCGCCGATGTCGATCTCGCGGAGCTTGCACGCGAACTCGATGCGGCGCTGGTGGTGGCTCCGCGCGCCTATCAGGTCAAGCAGACCTGGGTGGTTGCCCTGGCAGCCTACGGAAAGGACAGCGGCAAGATACGCGTGGATGCCAGCGCAGGGGATCTGCTTGCCGCCGGCCGTCTCGCAGTGCAGCGCCTCAATCAGCGTCTGCGTCACTCGGGGCCGGGCCTGGATGGATCCATCGACGAGACGTTCGAACTGATCAGCCAGGCGATCCGCGCGCGCGATTACGAAGGCGCGCTGCTGCAACTCTCGCGCCTGTCCGACGCGGATCGCCATCGACCGGAAGCCGGACTGCTCGAGGTCGATCTGGAACTGGAGCGGGGGCAAAACAGCGCCGCCAGGGAAAAGGCGGAACTCTGGTTGCAGCGTTTGAACGCGTCGACGCAACCGGTTGCCTATGCACGCGTGCTGCTGCGCAAGGCCACTGCAATGCGCCAGCTCGGTGAAGCCGATTGGCCCGGGCTGGTCGATCAGGCGATCGCGCTGCTGCAAGGCGCCAACTCGCCGCGTGATCTCGCCACCGCCATGCAGCTGCGCGGGATCGCCGCCTATTTCGCCGACAAGAAGGCCGACGCCATGCGCGATCTCGTGCGCGCGCGAGAGATGTTCGATGAACAGGGCGATGAGTTCAGGGCCGCCAAGGTGACCGGCACGATGGGGGCGCTGGCGGTACGCGACGGCCGACTCGGCGAAGCTTCGCTGCAGCTTGCACAGAGCGCCAAGGTCCTCGAAGCCTACGGCGCGATCGACAGCTTGCGCTCCAATATCGAGTGGACGGCCTACCAGCAGGTTTTGCTGTTGCGCTGGGCCGATGTACTGCGCACGACCGACCGGTTGCGCGATTTGCTGCAGAAGGCCGGCAAGACCAGCAGTTACGAGCAGTCTTCGTATCTGCGCATTCGCACCTTTGCGTTGATGCACCTGGGGCGCCTCAACGAAGCGCAGACCCTGCTCGACGAGCAGGAGCGCGCCGTAAAGCGCGATATCCAGGAGAACGACTTGCGCGATCGCGGCGTCGACGAACTTGCCGACATCGCAGGCCAACGCGCCTGGCTGCAGCTGATCCAGCATCACTGGGAGCGCTCCGCCGCCACGGCGGCGGCTGGCTTTTCGATGCTGCAGGGCGTTGCCACGAACAGCGTTCGCAGCGTCAACATGCAAAACCTGCTGTCGATCGTCGTGCGTGCCCAGGCCGGCGCCGAACCGTGGAGTGAATCCACGCCCATGCCGGTGCTTGACGCCCGTCAGATCGAAATCCTCAAGAACGCCACCAACATCGACGGTCGCGTTGCCTATGCGTACTGGAATGCACGCCACGGCAACCTCGAAGGCGCGGAGGCCGACTACCGCGCCGCGTTCGCCCTGGCAAACGCCACACCGCAGAACGTGACCTACATGATGGTCGTGGTCGAGCCTTACACCGAGTTCCTGCTGGCCCGAAAGCGCGTCCGCGACGCCTCGCAACTGCTGAATCAGCTGTTGGTCAACTCGCCCGATCTGCCCGAGCAGAGTTACGAGGTTGCGCTGCTGCAGCTGCGTGTGCGCATGGCCGAAGGTAATTCAAGCGGCGCGAAAGTCGCAGCACGCCGGGTTCTCGCCCTCGCCGGAGAGCGCCCGCTGCCGGTGGATTTGCTGCCCACGCTCGAGGCTGCGCGCAACGCCGATCCCTCACCGCGGCACTGAGCAGGCGGATTGCGCGAGCCGATGGCGCCGTGTGCGAAGCGCGCCCGATGCCGACGCGGCAGTCCGCAGCTGAAGGAATGTCGGGAAGGCGCGCTGTGCACCTTCCCGACAGCCGAGGATGAGTCATTCATCCACCTTCCTCCGCAGCAGCATGGCATTGGCAGACCCGCGGGGAGACCTGTCTGCCACGCCGACATCCGCAGGGCGCCGGGCCGCTTGCGAAGCTGGCCCGACGCCCGCGAAAGCGCGCGGCTCCCGCGCAGGCCTCCCGGTTCAGCGGTTGCCATTCTCCCGGGTTCGCCGAAGCCAGGCCGGCCACATTCCTATCCGTGCAAGCCAGTCTCCCTGCTCAGTTCAAGCGCATGGGAGACTCGCCGAATGTCGCGCCTTACGGCCGGAAGTACGGAGACCGCTCCCACCAGGTGAACGGCACGCGATAGGCCGAAGGCGTGTTGTCAGCCGCGTGCCCGGACAGGCCATTCCTGCCGGCCCAGTAATCGGCGATCTGGTCGCGCGCAATGGGCGCAACATCGGTATCGCCAATGGCAACCGCGTGGATGTGCGGCTCCCAACGCGCTCTGGGTCGATACCAGGCGGCGAAGCCGACCTGGCGCAGGGCCTTGACGGTTTTCCAATAGGTTGTCGAGCTCATCCCGCTGACACTGATGTCGACCGCGCCACCCCAGTTGTGGGTACCTGCCGACAAGGCCGCGCAGTTGGGTTCGCAATAGCCACCCTGCACCACCCGCAGCGTGCGACCCAGCAGGCGCTGCGCCGCGAGCAACATGTTGCGGGTGCGGATACTGACTCGCTTTCCATTCACGGTCGTTGTCCCGCCAAGAATGATCTTGTTGGTGACCACGAATCGATTCCGGCCCAGCGCAGCCAGGGAGCTCGGACCGGGAATGCCGTTGGCGTCCATGCCGCTGTAGCCAAGCCTGCGCTGCCACGTCGAATAGTTGTTGGTGGTTGTGTAGCCGTAGTGACCATCGGCAGCCGTGGAGATGCCGTGCGCCGTGAGCGCGGACTGGATCATCCTGACGTTCACATCCGACGCAAGTTGCGGCAGGTTGTGGCCGATTCGGGGCTCCACCTGGGCCTGAATCACCGCGCTGGTCATTGCCAGACCGGGCAGGGCCTTCGGCGCGTAGATCGGCGCCTTGCCCAGATAATCGGCGCCATCGAGGCCTGCAAACGTCGCGCGCGTCACCTGCGGCGTGATGTCGCCCACCACGCCCTGCTTGTCGACCGCCCACAGGCGCGAATACTGCGTGCAGTTGGACTCGGTCTCGCAGAAGCCACCCAGCACCACGGCCCAGACGCGATTGGCGTCATCGTACTGAACGTCGATGACCTGCTCGTCGGCCGTGAGCTTTTCGCTCAATGCGCTTTCTGCCGCCGACACGAGGTTCGCCAGTTCGACATCGGCGCTGCCCGCTGCCTGCCAGCTCTCGCCACCGTCGTGGGTCTGCCACTGGCGGTCACCGGCGCTCAAGCGCCCGTCCTTGGCCGAGGTGAAGTTGATGACGCCCGCCGCGGGCAGCTGCGGCAACTGCTGCCAGACCGATCCGCCATTGCCGGTCCGATACAGGAACACCAGGTCCGGCCCCACGCTGGTCGGCAACTGCACCATCAACCAACCGGTCTTGGCGTCGGTGAACGACAGCGACAGCACTTGCGGCACCGACTCACCGACGGGCAGGGAAATCATCGTCGGCGACGACCAGCTTGCACCGCCATCGGCGGTGGTCTGGGTCTGCAGCACGCCGGCCTTCATCTCATCGGAGCTCACCATCACTCCGGCCTTGGCATTGACGAAATGGATCTTCTCGATGGGGCCGCGCAAGCCGACCGGGGTGATGTCGCCCCAGGAATTGCCTTGGTCGCGTGTGAGCAGCACATGGCGGCCATCGCTGGCCCAGCCCTGGCCATCCCCGATGTACTGCACTGAATCCACCGCCAAAGGCACGGAAGCGGCCTCATCGCCAAAGGCAGCCGCCTGGCCGGTGTTTGCGAACATTCCCCATGCGACCGCAATCGCAAGGGTCAGAGCCACCTTGGATTTTTCTCTCGACATGACATGTGTTCCTTTCTCATCAACAACTTGCGAGAAGCACTCCCAGTGCCGGGCACCTTGTTCAGCGAAGCGCATCCTGCGACGCTCCCTCCCCGTTTCCGCCATTCCCCGCCGACATCGACCCCTGACCATGAGCACCATGAAGCCGGGGCAAGGGCTGGCTGCCACATCGCTCCCGACCTGCCCGACCTTCCGGCAAACAGGCGCGGGCCGTCGTGCGCGGGTCATGCACTGCGCGTCCCGATTCGATGCCCAAGTGATGAACAAGCGATGCGCCTTCGATGTGGGGCGCGGACAGGCGCCCGCGTCCAAAGGCGCAAACTGGCGCTGCAGCGCGGCCGGCAGCTGCACCCATGTCGTGCGACACATGCGTTAGACCAGGCTCGCGAGGGCGCGGTCGGATCAGTTCACGATGGGATGACGGTGTCGCGGCGCGGTCGGCACCTGCCCCGCTTGCAGGGCCGAGTCCTCAGCTCTCGTCGCCAGCCGGGTCCCAGGCTTGCGCTTCCCCGAGCAGTGCGCGCAAGCCCGCCTCATCGAGCGCGGCGAGCAGGCCGATCGCTTCGGCCATGTTTTCCACCGCCAGCGGGGTGCGACGGATCGCGCCCTTGTGCAAGGGGCTGAACACGAGCATCACGCGGCCATAGGAGGCATCGAGCAGCGCGGCCTGCCAGGGCTGATCGTTGGAATCGGTGAAACTGCGCATCGCGGGCGGCCTGCTCATCGTGAACAACGCATTGTCGACGATCACGCGAGCCGCGACACGACCCGCGCGATTGGCGCGGGTCGCGGCATTGCCCGATCAGTTGCCGAGGCTGAGCGTGCCCTTCATCAGCGCGGCATGGCCGGGGAAGGTGCAGTAGTAGGCATAGGATTCACCGGCCTTGAGCTTGGCAACGTCGATCTTGGCAGTATCGGATTCACCGCCACCGATCAACTTGGTGCGCGCGATGATGCGCGTGTCGCCGGGCTTTTCGTAGCCATTGGTCGCGCCGGCTTTCATGCCATCGGCAACCACGCCAGCCTCGTCGGCAGCGGTCGACAGCACCCAGTTGTGGCCCATCGCGGTGACCGGCAGCTTGCCGGTGTGCTTGAGCGTGACCGCAAAGCTCTTGCAGGTCTTGGGCACGGTGATGGTCTTGAGGTTGAACTGCATCGAGTCATTGCCCTCGATGGTGAGCGCACATTCTGCCGCCAGCAGCGGCGACGAAAACAGGCCAAGCAAGGCAACGGCAATCAGGCTGCGCATGGGAATACTCCGTGGTTGTGAGAAATGGGAAATGCATCGTGTTCTCATCCACGTGAACACGCCTTGACCGCGGTCAAAGCCGTCACGCGCCCATGCGCGCTGCACGTCCGCGCGCTGAACGACAAGCCGACCGCGGCGCATCCACAAGCAAGGATCATCGTTTCCCGCGCGCAGTTGCCGCGACTGGCCGGGTTCGACGATTCGCACGGTCTTCGCTGGTTTCCACCGCAGGCAGACACCGCAGCCCGCTTCGACGCTGCAGGTGATGCACGGCAGCGTCGCCCCGACTCAAGCCGCTTCGGTGCCTGCCGCGGCCTTGCGCCATGCGCGCAGGCCGAGCGCGGCCAGCACGAGAAATCCCGCATACAGCACTGCGGTGATGAGCAATTCCTTGTAGACGTAGATGCCGACATAGATCACGTCGACCACGATCCACAACAGCCACGCCGCGACATGGCGCCGCGCCTGCCACCACTGCGCAACCAGGCTGAACGCAGCGAGCGCGGCATCGAGCCACGGCAAGGACGCATCGGTCCAGCGCTGCATCGCATAGCCGAGCGCGAGTGCGCCGACGACGCCCAGTGCAAGATGCAGCGCGGCATCGGGCACGACCAAGTTGGCAATGCGCACTCGGCCGCCGTCGTCCAGATGACGCAGCCAGCGCGTCCAGCCGTAGACGATCATCACTGCGAACGCGCCTTGCAGCAGCGCATCCGAGTAGAGCTTGGCATCGACGAACACCAGCGCATACACCAGCACAGAGACCAGACCGATCGGCCAGCACCACGGCTGGCGCAGCGCGGTCAACCACACGCCCAGCGCGCTCAGTACTGCGGCGGCAAGTTCGATCCAGCTCATCACCAATCCATGCTCAACGAGGCATGCATGATGCGCGGCGCACCCGGAAACAAATAGCTGTCGCCCTCGCTGCTGCCGGTGTCGCGCCAGTAGAAGCGATTGAACACGTTGTCGATCCCGATGCGCCAGGTGAGCTTGTGTTCGCGCCATTGGCTGGTGTGGCGCAGGCCGAGATCGAACACGTCGTAGGCATCCACGCGCACATGACCGTCGGGCGTGGCCGGATTGGGCGCGGCGTGGCGCCAGCCGCCATAGAGCATCGTTTGCGGCAAGGCGTTGAAGCGATAGTCGAGGTAAACGCTGCTGCGCCAGGCCGGCACGTTGACGAGCTGATGGCCCTCGTAGGCGGGTGTCCCGCTGCGCCGCGCGCGCGCGCGGATCCAGACCACGCTGGCATGCACCTCGATGTTTTCACTCACCCGCCCATCGACAGACAGATCGATGCCGCTGCGGTCTTCCTCGCCGCGTTCGACGAAGGTGAAGCCTGCGGCCGACGCGTCCGGTTGTGCGAACTGCCAGGGTTGGCGGATGCGGAACAGCGACGCATTGAGATCGAGCGCATCGCTCGTGCGCCACTTGACGCCGGCTTCGAGCTGGCGCGAATGACGCGGGCCGAGCGAATCGCCGTCGTTGCTGGTCCAGAACGGCGCCTGCCTGCCCAGCGACAGGCCTTCGCTGTAGCTCAGATACGTCGTCAGGCTGGGCTGCATCTGCCACAACAGCGCGGCCTGCGGCAGGGTCTTGGTCAGCCGTGCCGCACGTTCGAGCTCGGCCCGCTTGTTCCAGGCGCGCTCATCGATGCGCGCATGCTGCGCACCGATCAGCAGTTGCCAATGCTCGCCCAGGCTCATGCGATCCAGCAGCGAGAGGTTGCGCTGCCAACTGTCCAGCCGCAGCACGCGCACGCCGGGTTGCGCAGGCGAAGGCGGAAACTGCGGCACCACGACATCGAAGATGTTGCCGCTGCCGACGTATTCGTTGACGTTGCGATGACGCTCGATGCTGCGATGGAACGCGCCGAGGGAGACATCGAGCTGGTGCTCGACCGCGCCGCTGCGGAAGCTGCCTGCGAGCGTCGCGCGCGCCTGATCGCTGGTGCGCGTGTCGTCGGGACTGCGGTAGTCGTAGATATCGTAGTTGCCGTCTGGCGCGAAGTAGTTGCCCGGCGTGGAGCCATCGGCGCATGCGGCGCTGTAGTAGCAGCCATAGGCGAAGGCGACGTTGTCATCGATCACGCTGCGACTTCGGCCCGCGGCCAGGCGCAGCTGCCAGTCCTGCGCCAGATCGATCGACAGGCGTGCGCTGGTGTTGGCGCTGTGGATGCCGACCGGCCGCTGCCAGCCTTGATGACCCAGCAGGATGCTGCGATCGATCTCACCGGGCACCACAACCCCACCGAGCAGCTGGTAACCCGACGCCGACAGTTGCGCGCTGCGTTGGTAGTTGCCATCGAGTTCGAGCTTGGCGCCCGGCGCAATCTGCCAATCGGCCGCAAGTGCGTAGAAGTTGCGATGACCATCGGCGTCCTTGACGAAGCTGCGCAAGGACTCGCCGGCCGCGTTGAAACGCAAGCCGAAACTTTCGCTGAGCCAGGTCCCCGCATCGACCGCGACATGCCTTGAACCGTGCGAATCGACACCGATCGTCGCCGCACGTACCTCGGCTGGGCGCTTGCTCACGAAATTGACAACGCCGCCGGGCTCGATCACGCCGGCATCGATGCCGGCCAGCCCCTTGAGCACCTGCACCGCCTGCTTGTCTTCGAGCGCGAGGATCTGCTCGCCACTGACGAGGATGTTGTTGAGGCGGTAACCGGTACCCAGATCGAGTGGAAAACCGCGAATCGACAGGTTTTGGTAGTAGCCGACAGGCGCGTAGTTGTCGCCGAGCGCCGCGTCTTCGTGTGCGAGCTCACTGAGGGTGCGGATGTGGTGGTCGTCGAGCTGCTCGCGCGTGATGGTTCGGATCGTCGCCGGCGCAGCGTGCACATCGCCACTGCCAAAGCCCGCAAGCGCCGCGCCTTCGTCGCTCTTCGCGGCATGGCCTTCGACGCGCACGGCCTCGAGTTCGGTCGTCTTGCGCGCAGGCGCATCGGGCTCATCAGCCAGCGCCGGCGACGGCAGCAGCGCAATCAGGAGTGCAAGCAGCGGAGTTCGCATCATCGTTCTCGTCCAGTGGCTCAAGACGAAGCGACGGCGGGCAGCCTGCCGCGAACGGACCGACTGCTCCAGCAAAGCTCCCTACGCCGGTATCAACCGGATCAGGTTCCAAGGGACTCTCTCAGCCCGGCAACGCCGGGCACCCCCGCTTCAAGGCGCGCATTAGATCACGAAGCCCGTACGTGGCGCGAGCGCATCATCACGTGATGGCGGCGATCGCTTCGAACAACATGCGTCCCGGCGCGCCGTCGAACCATGCCGCATGGCCGAGCAGGAAGGTGTGCCAGGCGAGCTCGGCATCGGCGCTCGAAGCGGTGACACCGTGGAAGTATTCGATCTCCGAGAGCGCGAAATCCACATGCACGATCGGCAGCAGTTCGGCGAGCAGACGGCACTGCGCAGCGTCGAGCGCACGCAGCTGCGAATAACCGTCGATCAGGGCGCGTGCGGTCGCCACATGCACTGCCTGCGCGCCGCGTTCGAGTTGCAACCAGGCGATCGCATTGCGCTCGATCGCGGTAGCGAGGTCGTACAGCGCGAAGGTCGGTGCGGCAAGACCGAAGTCGAGCACCGCACTCAACGCGTCCCCACGCCAGAACAGGTTCGAGGCGTGCCAGTCGTTGTGCGTCCACAGCCGCCTCTGCTGCGCGAGCAGCGGCTGGATGCGCTGCTGACGCTCCACGATCGGCGCGAGCGCGCTGCGCCAGTCGCGCTGCCTCAGGAAATCGGCGAGCGCAGGCCGCATCGGCGCCATCGCCGCAATCGCCGCGAGTGGATCGGCCGCGCGCAACACCTCGTCGCGCGCGACCAGCAACCAGGCCGCGCGCGGCGGCGCCGCGAAGTCTTCGGCGGCATTGTGCAGGCGCGCAAGCATGCGTCCCGCAGCATGCGCGTCTTCCAGATCGGTGAGCGGCGTCCACGACGGACAATCGCGATAGCGATCCTCGCCCGCGGCGAGCGCGTGGATTTCGTAGACGAAACCGTCCTGCTCGATCGCGCCACGGCCATCCGCGGCGAGCAGCACCTCGGGAGCCGGCAGGCCGTGGCTGCGCAGATGCGCGATGAATGCCTGTTCCTCGCCGAGCGTCATCGCATCGCGCACGCGCAGCGGGTGACGTTTGACGAACACTTCATCGCTGCCGCAGCGCACACGCGCCGATACCGAGAACGGGCGTGGGCTGTGCCAGAGGATCGTGACCGGCCCGTGCAGTTGCGGCCAGGCGCGCAACAGCAAGTGCAGCTCGGCATCGCCGAGCGGCGGCCAGGTCGGTGCCACCTCCTTCCCCGCGAGGCCATGCACGCGGTGCGCGCCATCCGTCATCGAGATCTCCAAACAAGGTCGCGCATTCTGGCGCGGAGGCGGGCCTGCTGTCGCCTGCGTGCGCCGCAAGGGTGGAGCCTGCGCGTATCATCGGCGCAATTGCATGCGATGGTCCGGCTTCGAGCATGGGCAAGACGGTGACGGCGGATGTGCTGGTGATCGGCGGCGGCCTCGCCGGGATCGTCTGCGCACTCGAACTGTTGCGCGCGGGCAAATCGGTGGTGCTGGTCGACCGCGATACGCCCGAGCGTCTGGGCGGACTCGCCTTGTGGGCATTCGGCGGCATGGCCCTGGTCGGCACACCGCTGCAGGCACGCGCGAAGATCCACGACACGCCCGAGCTCGCGCTGCGCGATTGGATCGGTTTCGGCGAACTCGGCCCGCACGACATCTGGCCGCTGCGGTGGGCGCAGCACTATGTCGAGCGCTCACGGCCCGACGTGCACGACTGGCTGCGCGAACAGGGTCTGAAGTTTCTGCCTGCGGTCAATTGGGTGGAACGCGGCCGCTTCGGGGAAGGCAACAGCCTGCCGCGCTACCACGTGTTGTGGGGTACTTCGCGCGAACTCGTGCGCCGCATGCTCGCGGCGCTGCGAGCGGCCGCGGGGAGCGCGCGGCTCACCCTGCTGCACCGCCACCGCGTGCTCACGCTCGATGCGACGGGCGGAACCGTCGATGGCGCTGTCGCGGTTGACGAGGTCAGCGGCGAGCAGGTGGGCTTGCGCGCGGCGGCGGTGGTGCTTGCGATGGGCGGGATCAACGGCAGCCACGCGCAAGTTCGCGCGAACTGGCCGCGCAGCCGCCCGCTGCCGGCGGCGATGCTCAATGGTGCGCATCCGTTTGCCGACGGCCGCTTGCATCACCTGGCTGCCGAAGGCTTTGGCGCGCGCATCGACCATGCCGGCGAGATGTGGAATTACGCCGCGGGCATACCGCATCCGTTTCCGCACTTCGAAGGCCACGGCCTGTCGCTGATTCCGTGCAAGTCGGCCTTGTGGCTGGATCATCGCGGCCGGCGCATCGGCCCCGAGCCGCTGGTGACCGGATTCGACACCCACTGGCTGTGCCAGCGCGTTGCCGGGCAGGACAAACCCTGGACCTGGCAACTGTTCAACCGCCGCATCGCGCGGCGCGAACTGGCGATCTCGGGCGCCGAGCACAATCCGGCGATCCGCGACCGGCAGATGCTGCGCTTCCTGCGCGAACTCCTGCTCGGGCGCGGCGACCTGCTGCACCAGTTGCAACGCGAGAGTCCGCATGTGCTCGTCGATGCCACGCTTGCCGGGCTCGCGCAGAAGATGAATGCGCTCACCGAATCGCACGACATCGATGCGGGGCAATTGCAGGCCAGCGTCGATGCCTTTGACGCGAATTTCGGCGTCGGCCTCAAGCTGGCCAACGACGATCAGATCCGCCGCATCCTGCACGCCCGGCAATGGGGCCCGGATCGTCTGCGTACCTGTGCGCCCGCTCCGCTGCAACAACGTGGTGCCGGCCCGTTCATCGCGATCCACACCCAACTCATCACGCGCAAGAGCCTCGGCGGCCTGCGCACCGATCTCGACAGCCGCGTGCTGGACGGCAAGGATGCGCCGATCGATGGCCTGTATTGCGTCGGCGAGGCGGCGGGTTTCGGCGGGGGCGGTGCCTGCGGCAAGCGCTCACTCGAAGGCACCTTCCTGCCGGGTTGCATCCTCACCGCGCGCGCTGCCGCGCGCTCGATCTGCGGAGCATCACGATGACCACTGGCGCACAGGCCCTGCTCAAGACCCTAGCCGATGCCGGCATCGAGGTCTGCTTCAGCAATCCGGGCACCAGCGAAATGCATTTCGTCGCCGCACTCGACCATGAGCCGCGCATGCGTGCCGTGCTCACGCTGTTCGAGGGCGTCGCCAGTGGCGCCGCCGACGGCTACGCGCGGATGAGCGGCAAGCCTGCGGCGACCTTGCTGCATCTGGGTTGCGGCCTGGGAAATGCGCTGGCCAACCTGCACAATGCGCGGCGCGCACGCGTGCCCCTGCTCAACATCGTCGGCGACCACGCGACCACCCACATGCGCTACGACGCGCAACTGCAGTCGGACATCGAAACCGTCGCGCGCAACGTCTCGCCGGGCTTCGTGCGCACTTCGCGCAGCAGCGCCGAGCTGTGCCGCGATGCGGTCGATGCGATCGCCGCGGCGCGTGGCCTGCCGCATCAGGTCGCGACCCTGATCCTGCCCGCCGATGTCTCATGGAGCGAAGGCGCGCAGCCTTGCGCAACACCTGCAGCCGCGGCGCCGGCAGGCATAGATGGCGAGGCTGTGCGGGGCATCGCCAAAGCCATCACCTCCGGTGCACGCACGGCCTTGCTGCTGGGCGGCGGCGCCCTGCGCGAGGCGGGCCTGCTCGCCGCTGCGCGCGTGGCCGCGCGCCACGGCGTGCTGCTGCTCGCCGAAACCTTCCCGACGCGCCTGGAACGCGGCGCCGGCTTGCCGCGCGTCGAGCGACTGGCCTATCTGGCCGAACTGGTTCAGGTGCAACTGGCCGGCGTGCAACATCTGGTGCTGGTGGATGCGAAATCGCCGGTGTCCTTCTTTGCCTATCCGGGCCGACCCAGTGACCTGCTGCCCGAGGGCTGCATCGTGCACACGCTGTGCGGCCCGGCGCAGGATGCCGTGCAGGGCCTGGCTGCACTCGTCGATGCGCTCGGTGCGGGCGAGTCGGCGCCGGCCTTGCAGGGCGCGCAGCGCCCACCCGCGCCGCGCGGTCGCTTGACTGCCGCCAAGGTGTGCAAGGCCGTCGGACATCTGCTGCCCGAGCGCGCAATCCTCATCGACGAAGCGATCACCTCTGGACTGATGCTCGGCGTGCTGACCGCTGGCGCGCCGCGCCACGACCTGCTCACGCTCACCGGCGGCGCGATCGGTCAGGCGTTGCCGAACGCGATCGGCGCCGCGATCGCCTGCCCCGATCGTCCCGTGCTCGCGCTGGTGGGCGACGGTGCGGCGATGTATACGATCCAGTCCTTGTGGACGATGGCCCGCGAGCAACTCGACATCACCGCGATCGTGTTCAACAACGCGAGCTATTCGGTGCTCAATGTCGAACTCGATCGGGTCGGCGCGGCGGCCGCAAGGGGCAAGGCGCGCGCGCAGCTGGATCTGGACCAACCGCGCCTGGATTTCGCGCGCCTCGCGCAGGGCATGGGCGTGCACGGCGTACGCGCCGAGACCGCCGATGACCTGATCAAGGCCCTGCGCTATGCGCTGGAGACGCCGGGCCCGCATTTGATCGAGGCGATGGTTCCCGAGTCGCTGGGCAAGGCAAAACGCAGGCTCCTGCCGTGGTTGTTGCGCAGCCTGCCGCGCTTGCCGCGCTCGCTGCAGCGTACGCTCAAGGCGCGCATCGCGCCGTGAGCGCAGGGCTGTGCCTGCTTTCGCCGCCGCGGATCGGTGCAGCGTCCGGACCTTGTGTTGCGCACCGCTTGAGATCGCGCGGCTGCACGCCGAAATGGGCGCGGAACGCCGTGCCGAAATGGCTGAGATTGGAATAGCCAACCGCGTGTCCGGCATCACCGACGCTGGCCGTTCCGCTGGCAAGCAACTGCCAGGCATGGCGCATGCGAGCCGTCTGGAACACCTGATGCATCGATTGTCCGTAGAGCTCCTGGAATCCCTGTTTCAGCCGAAATGGCTTGAGGCCACAGCTGCGCGCCAGCTCCCTTGCGTCGGCTGGACTGCTTAGATCTGCGAGCAGCAGTTGATGCGCCTTGAGTACGCGCTCGCGCTGCGCCGGTGTCAGGGCCTGGGCACGTGACTGGGTTGGCGCGCGCAGCAGTCGCGCCAGCAGCTCAAGGCACTTGGCGTCACGCAACAAGCTGCCGCTGCTGCCATCGGCCAAGGTCTCGAGCAGCTCGGCGACGCTGCGCAGGAGCTGGCTCGATGCGCAGCCCATCGAAGGCTCGGAAGCGCTCGTGAGACGTTCTAGCAGGCGGCGGCCGTCGTCGCCGGCCAGTTGCAGCAAGCGAGGGCAGTTCACGCTCAGCGCCAAATGCCTCGCACACGCACTGGCTTCGATCGTCGGCAATGGACAACCCGGCTCCAACCGCCACAGGACAAAGCCATGCGGGTTGATGCGCTGCGCCGATGCCGCGCCGCGCAGGGTGGCATGCCCGCGCAACCAGATCTGCACATGCAGGCTTGGCTCAACCGGTTCGGGCCAGCGCACCGCGCCGCAGTCGACGACACAGGAAAGCCCGTTTGCAAGCCGGTGCGAGAGCTGGCCACCGCGATCGAGCGTCGTCGGATCCACCCGATCGGAATCGCCCGATTGGCGGCGGATTTCCCTGCGGGCGGACTCTGCGGCCTTCGTTTTCGGGCAATGGGCTTGCATCTTCGGGTAATCGGTTGCGGATGCGAATCGTTATCATTTCGATCAGTATCCCATAGATCAAGCCCCCATGACACGACCAGACTTCCTGCCTTCGTTCCGCACCCGTGCCCTTGCCCCGGCAAGGCTTTCGACTCCGCCGAGGGCCATCGTGCTTGCCCTCCAGCTGGCGCTTGTGCCGGCGTTCGTCCACGCGGAGGCCGATCCCAACGGCGAATCGGCCGAACTCGCCACGGTCACGGTCACGGCCACCCTGTCGGAACAGGACACGCGCACCGCGCCCGCCTCGACCACGATCGTGCAGCGCAAGGAGCTGGACACCCTCAATCCGCAGAACCTGCTCGAAGCCGTGCGCGAGGTGCCCGGGGTGACTCTGTCGCCACGCCAGGTTGGCGGCCGCAAGACCTTGTCCCTGCGCGGACTGGAGGGCCGCCACGTGCTGACCCTGGTCGATGGCAGGCGCATCGTCGCCACCGACGATGTCGTGGGTCATTCCGACTATCAATATGGTTGGTTGCCGATGGCCGCAGTCGAACGCATCGAAGTCATCCGCGGTCCGATGTCCACCTTGTATGGCTCGGAAGCGCTCGGCGGAGTGATCAACCTCATCACGCGGCGCCCGGGCGACCACTGGCAAGGCGAGTTGAACTTGCGTGGTGCGAGCAGCGCCGACAATGACGGCCATCGTCAGGGTGCGGGCTCGGTGTATGCCGCGGGCCCGCTGGGCGATCAGCTCGATGTGCGCCTGAGCGGCATCAGTGGCTACACCCCGCAAGTGGCCGACCGCGACGATCCACGCTACGCGGAACTCGAAGGCAACCGCACACATGCGGGCACCCTTGGCGCCACGCTTGGACTGGGCGAGCACCACAAACTGGAGTTCAACCAGTTCCAGGGCTACGAGCAGCGCTTCTACGACGACGTCTCGCGCACCGGCACCTCGTACGTCAACACCTACGACATTCGTCGGCACCAGAGCGACCTGGCCTGGCGTGCGGATTTCGCCGGCTGGCGCGGACAACTGCGTGCATATTCCGGCGAGACCAGCATCATCAACCACCGTACCGCAGGCGTCGCACCGACGCGTGCGCAGGCCTTGGCCGACAAGGTGCTCGATGGCTTTGTGGTTTCCGACTTCGGCCAGCAAACCCTCACCTTCGGTGGTGAGGCACGCCGCGAGGAACTCAGCAACGCCGGCCTGCTCAACGGTCACGACGCCGCCGACCACAAGGCGCTGTTCGTCCAGGACGAAACCAGCTTTGGCCACGCCCTGCACCTGACCGCCGGCCTGCGCTACGACCAGCACGAACTGTTCGGCCACGAATTGAGCCCGCGTGCCTATCTGGTCTGGGAGGCCACCCCGGAACTGGTGATCAAGGGCGGCTACGGGCATGCGTTCAAGGCGCCCACGCTCAAGCAGATCTCGCCGAACTATGTCGGCGCCGAAGGTCCGCACACTTTTCTGGGCAATGCCCATATCCGCCCGGAAACCCTGGATTCCTTCGAGCTCTCCGCCAACTGGCAAAAAGGTCCGTTCACCCTGCAGGCCGCTGCATTCCACAGCTCGGTGGAAGACCTCATCACCTATCGCTTGCTGCGCGTTGAAGGCCCGCGGCACGTCTACCAATACGACAACGTCGACGAAGCGCGCATCAACGGCATCGAAACCGGCTTCGCCTGGGACCTTGCTGCCGGCTGGTCGTGGCAAACGAGTCTGGCCTGGCTGGACAGCAAGGACGGCAACAGCGGCAAGGAGCTGGAGTACCGCCCGCGCCTGAGCGGCACCTCGCACCTCGACTGGAACGGCGCCGATGGCTGGAGCGCGCGCGTGGGCGTGCAACACGTCGGACGCCAGTATTCGGCGCAGGGCAATCTCCCTGCTTACCGCCTGTGGAACCTGCGCGTGAGCAAGGCGATTGGCACGCACGTGGACTTGCAGCTTGCCGTGGAGAACCTCGGCAACCTGCGTCTGGCCGATGAATCCCCCCTGTTCGGTTACGCCGAACGCGGCCGCACGATCTCGGCCAATGTCCGCTACCGCTTCTGAGAGGGACACGCCCGTGAAGCTCAGTTGCCTTCGTGCCGCCCGCGCCTGCCTCCTGTCGTTGATGCTGCTGATCCCATGCGGCAATGCGCTGGCGCGTTCGGCATTGTTCATCGCCACCAGCAACGTGCCGCAAGGCAAGTTCAAGGTACTGGCCGAAATCGCCAAGTCGCATGGGTTTGATGTCGAGGCCCTGTATCTGGACAAGATCCCGGCCGACGCCGGCGCCGAGGTCCTTGCCGGGCGCGATGTGGTGCTGATCGACAGCTATCTGGTCGACGCCGTGCGCGCCAAGCTCGGCAAGGCGCTGGCCGCGACCAGCGCGCCGGTCGTCTTCGTGTGGGACAAGAAGCCCGACGGCAGTGGCATGCCAAAGGCCGTGATCGACCGCCTGGCCAGCTACTACTCCAATGGCGGCCGCAAGAACTTCGATCACTTCTTCGCCACGCTCGCGGCAACGCTCGAGGGCAAATCTACGGCGGCGATCCCGGACCCGATCCTGGTGCCGGAAGCCGGCATCTACGACCCTGCCGCACCGCAGGTGTTCGCCGATCCGCAGGCCTATCTGGACTGGAAGCGCACGGCCGCCGATGTCGGCAAGCCGGTGATTGCAATCGCGTTTCACGAGCAGGCCATTGCATCCCTGCAAAGCGCCTTGATCGATGCCCTGATCGAACGGGTCGCACGCGCAGGGGCAGTACCGATGGCGGTGTTCTATCCGGCAATGGAAAAAGGCGCGATGAGCCGCGTGCTGGCACCGCAGGGAAAGCCGCTGGTCGATGCCGTCATCAGCACGCGCATCATGCTCGGCCCCGACGGGCCGCGCGCGGAAATGGAAAAACTCGGCGTGCCGGTGATTCAGGCCATGCCCTATCGGCGCGGCGATGAAGCGGCTTGGCGTGCCGACCCCCACGGCGTGAATGTAATGGACGTGCCCTTCTACATGGCGCAGGCCGAATATGCCGGCATCTTCGACATCCAGGTCGCCTCGGCAATGGACGCGGCCAGCGATCAGCTGCAGCCGATCGATGCCCAGCTCGATGCGGTCGTCACCAAGGCGATGAACCTCGTTGCCCTGCAGCGCAAGAGCCCGCACGACAAGCGCGTGACGATGTTCTTCTGGAACTATCCGAGCGGAGAAAAGAACCTCGCGGCCTCTTTCCTCAACTTGCCGGCGAGCCTGGCCACCACGCTCGCTGCGCTCGAATCCGCCGGCTATGACACGCGCAGCCTCGACGAAAAGGAATTGTTGCCGCGCCTGCAGCGCCTGCTCGAACCGTACTACCGCAAGGGCAAGCTCGAGGGCTTGCTCAAGGATGATCTCGCCGCGCAGCTGCCGCTGTCGGCCTATCGCCAATGGCTGGACACACTGCCGCAGGCCACGCGCGAGCGGCTGCTCAAGGACAGTGGTGATCCGGCCGCATCACCGATGTTGCTCGGGACGGGCAAGGACGCCCATTTCGTGATTCCGCGACTGGCGCTGGGCAAGGTCGTCTTGCTGCCACAGCCGCCACGCTCGGGCGCGATCGACGACAAGGAAAAGGCGATCTATCACTCGACCAGCGCCGCACCGGATCATTTCTATCTGGCCGCCTATCTGTGGGCGCGCACGCATTCTGATGCCTTCGTCCACTTCGGCACCCACGGCACGCAGGAGTGGCTGCCAGGCAAGGAGCGTGGCCTTGCGATGGATGATGATCCGATGCTCGCGGTCGGCAACGTGCCGGTGATCTATCCGTATATCGCCGACAACATCGGCGAAGCCCTGCAAGCGCGCCGCCGCGGCCGCGCCGTGATCATCAGTCACCAGACCCCGCCGTTCCGGCCGGCCGGACTGCACGACGAGCTGACGCAAATGCATGACCTGCTGCATCAGTGGCAGGGTCAGATCGACGGCAGCGTGCGCGAGCAGATCAAGGCCGATCTCTTGCGCAAGGTCGCCAGCGCCCACATCGCCACCGATCTGGGTTGGAGCCAGCAGCGCGCCGGCAGCGAATTCCCTGCCTTCATCGACGTTCTCCATGCCCATCTGCACGAGCTCGCACAGACGGCGCAGCCCTTGGGTCTGCACAGTTTCGGCAGCGCGCCGGAGACCGAACACCGCCTGGCCACCGTGCTGCTGATGCTGGGCAAGCCCTACATCGACGCAGCCGCGCGTCAGGCCGGCGCCAGTGCCGGCCAGCTCGACGAAACGCTCGCCATCGACTACGACAAACTCGTGCAGTCGCCACCGTATCGCCTGCTGCAGGCAACGCTGGTCGACGGCAAGCCGCCCGCGGGCATCGACAAGGAACTGGCCGCCGAACTCGATCGTGCGCGCGGCCTGTACGCATCCATCGGCGCAGGCAACGAACAGCCCGCCTTGCTGCGCGCGCTCGCTGGCAGGCACATTCCGACTTCCTATGGTGGCGATCCGATCAAGCAGCCCGACGCCTACCCGACCGGACGCAATCTCTATCCCTTCGATCCGTCGCATGTCCCGACCAGGCAAGCATGGGAAGCCGGCAAGCAGGCCGCCGAGGCCCTGCTCGAAGCCCATCGCAAGGAATCAGGCAAGACACCCGGAAAAATCACCTTCAGCCTGTGGTCGGTCGAAACCATGCGCCATCAGGGCCTGCTCGAAGCACAGGCACTGTGGTTGCTCGGTGTCGAACCGGTGTGGGACAAGGGCGGTCGCGTCGAGGACGTGAAGCTCGTCGATCGCAAGACCCTGGGACGTGCGCGCGTCGACGTGGTGCTGTCGATCACCGGCCTTTACCGCGACCAGTTCCCGAATGCGATCAAGCAGCTTGCACGCGCCGTGGAGTTGGCAGCCCAAGCCAAGGAAGACGACAACGCGGTTGCGCTCAATGCGCAGCGCATCCAGGCCGATCTGGTTTCCCAGGGCATCGATGCCGCGGCAGCGGCAAACGCGGCGCAAACACGCATATTCTCCTCGGCATCGGGTCGCTACGGCACCGGCCTCGATGACGCCACCGCAGCCAGCGATACCTGGGGCGGCAAGGCCGAGGGCGACAAGAAACTCGCTGCTCTGTATCTGGACAAGATGCAGTACGCCTACGGACCCGACATGACGCGCTGGGGCGAGCGCGGCGTCGGCGGCAACAGCACTCTCAATCTGTATGCAAGCCAGCTCAAGGGAACCGAGGGCGCGGTGTTGTCGCGCACCTCCAACACCTACGGCATGCTGACCACGGATGATCCGTTTCAATATCTGGGCGGCATCGGTCTGGCGGTACGCGCTCTCGACGGCAAGGAGCCCAAGCTCTACATCTCCAACCTGCGTGGCGGGGGTGCCGGCAAGGTCGAGTCCGCTGCCGGCTTCCTGGCCAAGGAACTGAGCACGCGCGAGTTCCATCCCGGTTACATCAAGGCGCTGATGGCCGAAGGCTATGCCGGCACCTTGAGCGTGCTCGAATCCACCAACAACCTGTGGGGCTGGACCGCAGTCTCGGATGCGGTGGTGCGTGACGACCAGTGGGAGGAAATGGTCAACGTCTACGTGCGCGACAAGTTTCAACTCGGCATCAGGCAATGGTTCGAGAAGGACAATCCGCACGCCCAGGCTCAGATCATCGAACGCATGCTTGAAGCCGCCCGCAAGGGCTATTGGCAGGCATCCGAAGCCACCGTCAAGGAACTCAAGGCGCGCTATCAGGATCTGGCGCAGCGGTTCGACGTGAAGACCGACAATCAGGCCTTCCTCAAATACCTCGCCAGTGGCGAGCTCGCCGAGTTCACTCCGAGCGGCGCGGCGATAGCCAGCGCTGCGCAGGCCGCGCCAAGCCAAGCACCGATGCAACAGGTGGAAGGCATCAAGCTCGAGAAGCAAGCAGCCAATGCCGACGCTCCGCACGATCCGCGCCCGCCGTGGATCCCCGCAGTCATCACCCTCGTCATCGTTGCCGGCATGGCGCGCCAATCCCTGCGTCGCCACGTCGCCTGAATCGTTCAAGGACCCGTCATGAGCCAGCTCCTCGAAACCCTGATGTACCAAGTCGGCCAGATCTTCCTGCCGATCTCCCTGGTCGCGATCGCGGCCTTGTTCGTGTACGCGCTGTTTGCGCTCGGCGAATTTGCCGCCTTGCGCTGGCAACGCCGCCGTCCGCCCGGCGCCTGCCCCGGCTACGCCCTGCTGCAATGGGCCGCGCGACACCCGCAGGCGAGTGAAAGCGAGCGCGAAGTGGTCGCCCACCGCATGCTGGAACTGCCGCGCATCGCCACCCGCACCGCACCGATGCTCGGCCTCGTCGCCACCATGATCCCGATGGGGCCCGCGCTCAAGGCGCTCGCGGGCGGCCAGATGGATGCTGTCGCCGACAATCTCGCCATCGCGTTTTCGGCGGTCATTCTTGCGCTCATCACTGCCGCGATCACGTTCTGGATCGTTTCGGTGCGGCGCCGCTGGCTGGCCGAGGAATTGGTGTGGCTTGCCGGCAATCGTCTCGCACGTCAGCCGCGCGAAACAAGGGAAGCAGCATGAAGTTCCTCGACGATGAAGCCGACGATCCGATCCTCTCCGTGGTCAACCTGATCGACGTGTTCCTGGTGGTGATCGCCGCCCTGCTGATCACCGTGGCGAAGAACCCGATCCTGAAAATGATGCAGGCCGACAACGTCACCATCGTGACGGATGCCGGCCAGGCCAACATGGAGATGCTGGTCAAGCAAGGCGAGAAGATCGAACGCTTCCGTGCCAATGGCCAGAGCGGTCAGGGTGAAGGCACCAAGGCCGGTGTCGCCTGGCGCATGAAGGATGGCAGCGTGGTTTACGTGCCGGAAGCGGCAACGACGAAAGCGACGGCAAGCAAGCCCTGAACCAGGACGCATTCCTGCCGACCTCCGGTCGGCAGTCGGCAGGGCATGCTGCCCTCGCCGACGCTTTCGATACTGGCGGCGGTCGTGATCGGTGCCCTGGTCTATGCCTGGATCCTCGACACGAGCTTCCTCAAGGGCCTGCTGATCGGCGTCATCGCGACGGTGATCGGCTATGCCGTCTTCTTCCTGTTCGCCTCGATCTTCGTCGCCGGCCTGTTGGCCGCCTGAACACGGCCATCGCGGCAAGCGATGCCAGGCCGGAAGGCCCGGCGGTCAGGCCATCGGGATCACATCACTCACGCCCCCGGCTCGATGGGTTCCGTGTCGCCGCGGATACCTCCTGCAGCGGACCCATACCCGTGATCCCGAGGCGCCAGATCGCGCATGTTGCGGCGAGGCGCGTCAAGTTGCCGGGGCAGGTTCACTTGCCCTTTCCTTGCGGCGGATCTTGTAGCGCCAAGCGTGCTCGGCTTCGATGCGCAACAGCACCAAAGCAGCGGAGCAAGCTCCGCTCTACGCTTGGCGGGACGGCCTTCGTGCCGAAAGCATCGAAACGGGAAACGCCATCGTCGGACTGGAACCCGAACAATCCCGCGCGTGCACGTGCCATCCACGGCGCGCGCATCATGGCCGGTACGCAGTCCTTGGCTACGATCGGATCATCCCGATTCCGGCGCTTATTCGAAGCCGTTGCGGTAGATGCGATCGCCAGGCATCCAGATCGGCGCGCCCAGGTTGGTCGGAAGGCTCGACTGCGGGCCGGCGATCGTTTGCAATGGCGCCGCATAACCATTTGCAGCAAGCGCAAAGACGAGGATCTTGTTGTTGGCCGCTGTCGCGAAATCGGAAATCGAAACGATCAGGCGCTGCCGCTCGGGGTCGATGGCGAGGCCACCGATCGAACTGGAGGCGGGCAATTCCAGGCCGGCAATGGAACCGTAAATGGTGCGCAGCGGCACCACGTCGCCATTGGCCAGGTCGTCGAACACCACGATGCGCGCAGAGCGGCTGTTGTCGGGATTGGTGGTGAAAGCACCTACGAACAGCTTGCGCGATGACGGGTCGTAGGCGAGCGCACCGGCATAGGTACCAAGACCCGTGTTCGCACCCTTGATGATGCGCTTGGGTGCCACGTTGCCGCTGTCGGTGCGATTGAACACCAGAACCTTGGGCGTGTAGGGCGACGCGCTGTCGGTATCGGCTTCCGCGATTTCGTCGGTGGCCGGCATGTAGACGATGCTCGACGGATAATTCTGCTGCGTCACGCTGCCGGACAAGCCACCCCATTGCACGGAGCGCTTGTAGAAGACGTCACCGTTGGCATTGCGATCGAATGTCTTGAAGCAGCAACTGCTGACGATGAACAATTCGTCGTGTGCTGCGTCCACGGCCAGGCCGTGAACCTGATTCGCGTAACTCGGACCGATCGCGCGCAGCGGCGCGGGATCACCATTGGTGATGGAGGTTGAAAACACGCGGACCGACTGGCCGCGAAAGTCGCCCACATAGAGCACGTTTTCTCCAGGCTCGAATACACCCGACACCGGTTCGATCAGGCCACTGTTCGGGCCGCCCATGACGCGCAACGGTATCGCGCTGGCGCCATTGGCGTCGTCGGAAAAACTCAGGACCGGACGGCGCTCATTGACATCGCCGCTGTAGCTGCCGATCAGGATGTCGGCACGCGCCTGCGCGAATGGCAGGACGGCGAGGAGCAAGGGAAGGAGCGTGCGGGCAAGGCGTTGCATGGCGGATTCCGTGGTTGGCTTGCTGTCTGGAACGCGGTTTCGCGACGAAAACCCTCATGCGGTCTTCGCAACAACCTCGCCCACACCCAAGTCCATGACTTGCCGATACAAACCGACCAATCCGTTGCCCAGACGCAGGACGATGTCCGGATAGACGATCTGTTCTTCCTTCTCGTCGTGGCCATCGAGCAGGAGCAGGAAACGGCGCTGCGAAGCGGGATCATCCAGGTGATCGAGGTGCCGCTTGAGATGCTGGTGCTCGTTGCACAACCCGCGCACCCAACCGGGATTGCCAGCGGCGGCCAGATAGGCCGGAAACAACATCTCCTCTTCGATCACCAGATGCCGTGCGAGACTGTTGCGCAGCCATTGCATGCGCTCGGCATCCCCGCGCAGCGCGCCGGCGAGCGCAGACTCGATCACCGCATGATCGCGGCCGAGATATTCGAGCAGGTCGATCGGCTGCCCTGCCCGCGCGACAAGCGCGGTGAGCCCGCCACCATCAGCGGCGAGCGGATGCCAGCACAGCCGGCCTGTGCTGCGTGCGATCGCTTCGCGCATCGCTGCACTGAAGTCGAACGATGCACGCACGAGGGCGCGTGCCCCCGCAGACAGCTCATCGAGCAGCTGCGCGAGTTCCGCAGCAGTGTCAATCGTCACGCAATGCGCCTCATCGAGCAGCGCGGCACGCAGCGGCAAGGGCGCGGCGGCGGCAGTGGCGTCATCGGCATGGACTTCCAGCGCGAAACGCGCGTGGGCCTCGATACGGTCGATGCGCCAGCGCGTGCCCGGCGCGACCCAGCGCGTCATGCCGTTGGCGAGGACTTCCGTGCGCACGCCATCCGCATCGAGCCATTCCACCGCGAGCTCGCCTGATTCCACGCACAATCGTTCCCAGCGGTTCGCACGCGGCGCATGCCAGTTCAACAAGCGTGGTGGCACGTCGTCGCAGGTGTAACTGCGTGAGCGGCCGAGCTGGCGTCGCTGCGGTGAAGGTTCGAGTACGGGATTCATGACGATGCCATCAAGTGGTCAACCACTGTCGCACGATTCCTGACACGCGGCGATGCGGCCTGCGGCACCTGTCGATACCGAATCGATCAGGTGCCGCCTGGGCTGCCCTTGCGTGGATCGTGGTCAGCCTGTTGCGGGAGCTGGCGCGGCCGGTGACGAGGGCGGCGCAGCCGGCGGCCGCCGCTCGATGTCATGCAGCAAGCCTCCGCGCCGGGTGTACACCGCCCAGGTGATCACGATGCAGCTGATGTAGAAGACAAGGAATGCCCACAGGGCCGCATCGGCGCTGCCGGTGAGCGCAATCGAACTGCCGTAGCTCTTGGGAATGAAGAAGCCACCGTAGGCCGCGATCGCCGAACTGAAGCCGATGATCGCCGCGCTCTCCTTCTCGGCCTGGCGCGTGCTGTCCTCGCGTGAGAGCGATGGCATCAGCCTGCCGATTTCCTTGCGCATGATTGCCGGGATCATCTGGAAGGTGGAGGCATTGCCCACGCCACTGACGAAGAACAGGAACAGGAACGAGGCAAAGAAGCCGGGGAAGCTCTTGGTGTGCGTGAAGTGCATGACGCCCAGCACGCCAATGGCCATGCCGATGAACACCCAGAAAGTCACGCGGCCGCCACCCCAACGATCGGAGACCCAACCCGTGAACGAGCGCGCGAGCGCGCCCACCAACGGCCCGAGAAACGCGAGCTTGAGCACGGGCACATGCGGAAACTCGATCTTGGCCAGCAACGGGAACGCTGCCGAGTAACCGATGAACGAACCGAAGGTGCCCAGATACAGCCAGCACATGATCCAGTTCTGGCTGCGACGGAAAATCACCGCCTGCTCGGCAAACGAGGCCTTGGCCGAGGCCAGGTCATTCATGCCGAACCACGCGGCAATTGCCGAGGCCGCAATGAAGGGCACCCAGATGAAGCCTGCGTTCTGCAGCCACAATGGCTGGTTGGCTGCAACGCCATCGGTGCCGACATGCGGATCGCCGCCGAAGGCACCGAACACGCCGAAGGTAATCACCAGCGGCACGACGAACTGCACCGCGCTCACGCCGAGATTGCCCAGGCCTGCGTTGAGCGCAAGCGCGTGGCCCTTCTCCGCCTTGGGAAAGAAAAACGAAATGTTGGACATCGATGAAGCGAAGTTGCCGCCGCCGAAACCACACAGCAGCGCAAGCATCAACAACAGCCAGTACGGCGTCTGCGGATCCTGCACCGCGAAACCGATGCCCAGCGCCGGGATCATCAGCGACCAGGTCGACACCGTAGTCCACAAGCGGCCACCGAAGATCGGCACCACGAAGGAATAGAAGATTCGCAGCGTCGCGCCCGAGAGCGCGGGCAAGGCGGCCAACCAGAACAGCTGATCGGTCGAAAGCTGGAATCCGACCGCGGGCAACTTGGCCACCACCACCGACCACACCATCCACACGGCAAACGACAGCAACAGCGATGGAATCGACAACCACAGATTGCGCCTTGCGATCCGTTTGCCCTGGCTTTCCCAGAAACCACGATCCTCGGGCCGCCAGTCTTCGAGCAGGTGACTGCCGAGCACGCCCTCGTGTTCGGGCTTGTGGATGGGCTGCATTTCCGGCAATTCCGGCAGCTTGCGCAGCTCCTTCTCGGCCACACCACGCTCCATCGCGCGGATCGAGAAGTGCATCCACAGCAGCGACACCAGCACCACCACGAACAACAGCGCAAAACAGCTTTGCCAGATGCCGACGAGATCGTTCAAGGCGCCGAACGCGATCGGCAGCAGGAAGCCACCGAGGCCGCCGACCAGTCCGACGATGCCGCCGACCGCGCCGACATGGCCGGGGTAGTACACCGGTATGTGCTTGTAGACCGCAGCCTTGCCCAGACTCATGAAGAAGCCGAGGATGAAGACCAGCACCACGAAGCCCGCGACCCCGGTCTGGATATGGAACTTGATCGGCCCGTGGATGCCGTGCACGAGATATTCGGTCGGCGGATACGACAACAGGAAGCAACAGGCCACCGAGACGCCGAAGGTCCAGTACATCACGCGCCGCGCGCCGTACTTGTCCGAGAGCACGCCGCCATAGATGCGGAACAGGCTGCCCGGAATCGAGTATGCAGCGGCGAGCATGCCGGCGACGCCGATGTCCAGACCGTAGACGCCGATCAGGTAGCGCGGCAACCACAGCGACAGCGCAACGAAACCGCCGAACACGAAGAAGTAGTAGAGCGCGAAGCGCCAAACCTGCACGTTCTTGAGCGGTTCGAGCATGCTCGACAGCGACTGCGGCTTGACGCCCTCGCGGCGGCGCTTTTCGTGTTCCGGATCATCCGTGGTGCTGAACCAGAAGATCAGCGCCATCGCCACCAGACCGGCGGCCCACAGTTCGGCCACCATTTTCCAGCCCCAGGCCACCATCACCATCGGAGCCAGCAACTTGGTCACTGCGGCGCCGACGTTGCCCGCGCCGTAGATGCCCAGTGCCAGCCCTTGCCGACCCGCCGGGAACCAGCGCGAAACGTAGGAAATACCCGAGGAAAAGGCGCCGCCGGCAATACCCACGCCGACCGCGGCAAGCAGGAAAGTCGGATAGGAATCGGCAAACGTGAGCAGCCAGGTCGCGATCGCTGCCGTGAGCATCACGATGACCTGTACGCGTCGGCCGCCATACTGATCGGCCCAGATGCCGAGCATGAGCCGGATCAGGCTGCCGGTGAGGATCGGCATGCCGATGAGCAGGCCGAACTGGGTCTCGGAGAGATTCAGGTCCTGCTTGACCTGTACGCCGATGATCGAAAAGATCGTCCAGACCGCGAAGCACACGGTGAACGAGGCCGTGGACATCCACAACGCCCGCCGCTGACGACCGCTGTCCAATGGATTGAAGTCCTGCATGGAGTGCCTTCGTGCGTGATTGAAAAGCGGTACAGCGATCGCGCAGCGCTGATTCCGGATCAGGTCGCGCGCGCCTCGCCGGGATCGAGCCCGCGCACGCCATAACGGTCGGCGAGCAGGCTCAGGTATTGGTGGATGGCGTTCTGCCGTGCCTGGGTTTCCAGATACGCCGCAATCTTGGGTTCGGCTTCATCGAACGACAGCGCGGCGCCGCGTGCGACCTCGTCGATCAACACCACGTGATGACCGTAGCGCGTCTCGAGCGTGAGCTTGCCGAGGCCGGGCGACAGCATGAACAGTTGGCGCTCGAATTCGGGCACGGTGTCACCGCGTTCGATCCAGCCCAATTCGCCGCCTTCATCCTTCGATGGGCACATCGAGTGCCGCTGCGCGAACTCGGTGAAGCGTTCGGGATGCTCGCGCAGCTCGCGGATCAGCGCCTCACCCTGGGTGCGCGCGGCCAGTCGTGCCTCGATGTCTTCGGGCGCGGCAGCGAGCAGGATGTGACGCACACGCAGGCGATCGGGCTGATGCAGGCGTTCGACATTGGCTTCGAAATAGCGCTCGCAGGCTTCGCGGCTGGGTGCCGGCACCGGCATCTCGCGTTCGATCAGCAGGCGGATCGCTGCTTCCTCCTCGGTTTCGCCATCCACCGCGTCAGCCGCGGCGTCCAGGCCGATGCGCAGGACTTCCAAGCGCAAGAGTTCA
The DNA here is from genome assembly GCF_019634815.1 of Dokdonella sp. GTDB lineage: Bacteria > Pseudomonadota > Gammaproteobacteria > Xanthomonadales > Rhodanobacteraceae > Dokdonella_A. Next base: position 68,176 of record NZ_JAHCAP010000011.1, read on the forward strand.
CGCACCACCAGCGCGCGCGCGGCCGCATCGCGCGAACGCTGCGGATCGGCATCGCGATGGTGCTGCATTTCCTGCGCGATCTGACCTTCGTCGATGCCGGTTTCGCCGACATGGACGAAGCACGGCGGCGGCCGGCCGATGCTGCGCGGGCCCTCGTCGGCATCATGCTCGTGATGCTCGGCATGAGCGTCCTTGGCCACCGACTCGCGCGAGTCGATGATCGTCAGCGGGATCTTGCGAAGCTTGCCGGTGCTCACGACTGCCGCGGTCCGTAATTGAGGGTGGGCTGGCGGCGACGCACGACCTGGTAAGGCCGCCACAGATAGCTGATCGGGATGCTCCAGATGTGCACCAGACGCGTGAACGGCGTGAGCAGGAACAGCGTCATGCCGAGGAAGATGTGCGCCTTGTAAACCCAGTGCACGTCAGCCAGCAGTTCACCCGCACCGCCGCGCAGGGTGACGATGTGCTGCGCCCACTCGGCGAGCACGACCATCACGCTGCCGTCCATGTGATGCGTGGAGATGAAGATCGTGTAGAGGCCCAACAGCAACTGGGCCAGCAGCAGCACGAGAATCAACACGTTGCGCCAATTGTCGGTGGCGCGGATGCGCGCGTTGACGATGTGACGCACCAGCAGGATCAACAGGCCGATCAGGCAGATCACGCCGAAGATGCCGCCGACCACCATCGCCAGCAGCTGCTTCTGCGCGGTGGTGATGAACACCGAGTAGACCGCGTGCGGCGTGAGCAGGCCGACCAGATGGCCACCGAGCACCACCAGCACGCCGACGTGGAACATGTTGCTGCCCACGCGCATCCATTTGCCCGAGAGCATCTGACTCGAACCACTTCGCCAGGTGTACATCGAGTGGTCGAAACGCACCCAGCTGCCGAAGAAGAACACCGCCAGCGCGATGTACGGGTAGACCTGGAACGCGAGCAGATCGAAGTAACTCATGATTGCACCTGTGAATGAGAGGCGAGGTGGCCAGGCCTGGCTGTGGTGGAAGGCGTACATCCGTCGGCAGGCGCCTCGGGTCCGAAGCGCACGGCTTCTTCTTCCCACGTGCGATCGATCGCCTCGATGGTGTCGTCGCGCGGTTCTTCGCGCACGCGCCGACGCAGCAGGGCGAGGTCGAACTTGCCTTCGCCATACTCGACGAGCAGTTCGAACAACAGCGCGTAGGGACTTTCACGCTCGGCTGCGCGCGCGGCAAGCAGGCTGACGATATGGCTGACGTGGTGCAGCCAGTCGCGCGCCTCTGCCTGCGGCCGCTGATCGAGATATTCGAGCAGCAGCGGCAGGTAGTCGGGCAGCTCCTTGGCGTCGAGCTCGAAGCCGTTCTTGCGATAGGCATCGATCAGATCGACCATCGCCTGGCCACGATCGCGCGATTCGCCGTGGATGTGCTCGAACAGGAGCAGACTCATCGCACGGCCGCGGTCAAAGGTCTGCAGCCAGCGATCCTGCGCATCCAACGGATCGGTGGCAAGCAAGGCCTGCACGAACTCGCCGAGCGCGCCGCGTCGCGCCTTCGGCAAGGCCTCGTCATCGCAGGCCGCGAGCAACTCGGTGCCATGCTGCCACAGTTCGTCCTGTGGATAGTCGATCAGCACGCCGAGCAGCTTGAGCATGCTCATTCGGCCACCTCGAACTTCTCCTGCCGGTTCGGATGCACCGAATAGCGCGTGGTCTTGCGCTGGGTGAACAGATCCGACGGGCTGTCACCGCTGCAGCCGTTGCCCCACGAGAAGCCGCAGCCGCCGCGCTCGCCGAAGGCATCGTTGGCGTACTCGCGATGCGCGGTCGGGATCACGAAGCGATCCTCGTAGTTGGCGATCGCCAGATAACGGTACATGTCCTGCGCCTGCGCGACGGTGAGGCCGGCCTGCTCGAGCACCTTGGTATCTTCGACGCCATCGACGTTCATCGCGCGGCGCCAGGCGCGCATCGCCATCATGCGTTCGAGCGCGCGCACCACCGGCGCCTCGTCACCCGCCGTGAGCAGGTTGGCGAGATAGCGCACCGGGATGCGCAAGGACGCCACATCCGGCAGTTCGCCGTTCATGCCCACGCGGCCACGCTCGGCCGCCGACTGGATCGGCGACAGTGGCGGCACGTACCACACCATCGGCAGGGTGCGGTATTCCGGATGCAGCGGCAGCGCGAGTTTCCAGTCGATCGCGAGCTTGTAGGTCGGCGAATTCTTCGCCGCCTCGAGCCAGTTGTCAGGAATGCCTTCCTTGCGCGCCGCCTCGATCACGGCCGGATCGAAGGGATCGAGGAAGATGTCGAGGTGGGCCTGGTAGAGATCCTTTTCGGACGGCACCGAGGCGGCTTCCTGGATGCGATCGGCGTCATACAGCAGCACACCGAGATAGCGGATGCGACCGACGCAGGTTTCCGAGCACACGGTCGGCTCGCCCATCTCGATGCGCGGGTAGCAGAAGATGCACTTCTCGGATTTGCCCGACTTCCAGTTGTAGTAGATCTTCTTGTACGGGCAGGCCGACACGCACATGCGCCAGCCGCGGCATTTGTCCTGGTCGATGAGGACGATGCCGTCTTCCTCGCGCTTGTAGATCGCGCCCGACGGGCACGCCGAAACGCACGCGGGATTGAGACAGTGCTCGCACAGCCGCGGCAAGTACATCATGAAGGTCTTTTCGAAGGCGCCGTAGATTTCCTTCTGCACGCCGTCGAAATTCTTGTCCTTGGCGCGCTTCTTGAACTCGGTGCCGAGGATTTCCTCCCAGTTCGGACCCCAATGGATCTTCTGCATGCGCTCGCCGGAAATCAGCGAGCGCGGCCGCGCGGTCGGCTGGTGCTTGCCTTCAGGCGCCTCGTGCAGGTTCTGGTAGTCGAAATCGAAGGGCTCGTAGTAGTCGTCGATTTGCGGGAGGTCGGGATTGGCGAAGATCTTGGAGAGCATGCGCCAGCGGCCGCCGGCCTTGGGCAGCAACTTGCCGCCGCGCGTGCGCACCCAGCCACCGTTCCACTTTTCCTGGTTTTCCCATTCCTTGGGATAACCGACGCCGGGTTTGGTCTCGACGTTGTTGAACCATGCGTATTCGACGCCTTCGCGCGAAGTCCACACGTTCTTGCAGGTGATCGAACAGGTGTGGCAGCCGATGCACTTGTCGAGGTTGAGCACCATCGCGATTTGCGCACGAACCTTCATCACACCACCTCCTGGGCATTGGCCGGTACCGGCTCGCCATCCAGCCAATCGATCTTCTTCATCTTGCGCACGATCACGAACTCGTCCCGGTTGCTGCCGACGGTGCCGTAGTAGTTGAAGCCATAGGCAAACTGGGCATAGCCGCCGATCATGTGGGTGGGTTTGAGCACGACGCGGGTCACCGAATTGTGGATGCCGCCGCGGGTGCCGGTAATTTCCGATCCGGGCACGTTGATGATGCGTTCCTGGGCGTGATACATCATCGCCATGCCGGCCATCACGCGCTGGCTGACCACCGCGCGCGCGGCGATCGCGCCGTTGACGTTGAACAACTCGATCCAGTCGTTGTCCTCGATTCCGGCCTCGCGCGCATCGATCTCGCTGATCCACACGATCGGGCCGCCGCGCGAGAGCGTCTGCATGATGAGGTTGTCGGAATAGGTGCTGTGGATGCCCCACTTCTGGTGCGGCGTGATCCAGTTGAGCACGATCTCCTTGTTGCCGTTGCCACGCTTGTTGTGCAGCGGCTCGATGGTCTTGGTGCTCACCGGTGGCCGGTACTGCATGAAGCCTTCACCGAAGGCGACCATCCATTCGTGATCCATGTAGAACTGCTGGCGGCCGGTGACGGTGCGCCACGGAATCAGCTCGTGGACATTGGTGTAGCCGGCGTTGTAGCTGACATGCTCGTCTTCCAGACCCGACCAGGTCGGGCTGGAGATGATCTTGCGCGGCTGCGCCTGGATGTCGCGGAAGCGGATCGCCTCGTGCTCCTTGCCAACCGCCAGATGGGTGTGGTCGCGGCCAGTGAACTCACCGAGCGCTTCCCAGGCCTTGACCGCGACGTGACCGTTGGTTTCGGGCGCCAGATGCAGCACGCATTCGGCGGCGTCGATCGCGGTGATGATGTTGGGACGTCCCTGACTGACGCCTTCGTCGCGCACGCGGTGGTTGAGGTCGCCGAGGAACTTGACCTCGTCCTTGGTATCCCAGTTGATGCCCTTGCCGCCATTACCCTGTGCATCGAGCAACGGCCCGAGTGAGGTGAACTTCTTGTACAGGTTCGGGTAGTCGCGCTCGACCACCGCAACGCTCGGCATCGTGCGTCCCGGAATCGGCTCGCACTGTCCCTTCTTCCAGTCGGTCACGCCCAGCGGCATCGCCAGTTCGCCCGGGGTGTCGTGCAGGGTCGGCACCAGCACCACATCCTTCTCGACACCGAGCACGCCCGGCGCCAGCGCGCTCACCGTCCTGGCGATGCCCTTGAAGATGTCCCAGTCGCTGCGTGCTTCCCATGCCGGATCCACCGCCTTGGACAAGGGATGGATGAAGGGATGCATGTCCGAGGTGTTGAGATCGTTCTTCTCGTACCAGGTTGCGGTCGGCAGCACGATGTCCGAATACAGCGCGGTCGTGCACATGCGGAAATCGAGCGTGACGAGCAGGTCGAGCTTGCCCTCGGGCGCCTGATCGTGCCACTTGATTTCCTCGGGTTTGATCGCGCCACGCTCGCCCAGGTCCTTGCCCTGCACACCGTGGCGCGTACCGAGCAGGTGACGCAGCATGTACTCGTGCCCCTTGCCCGAGGAACCGAGCAGGTTCGAGCGCCAGATGAACAGGTTGCGCGGGAAGTTCTTCGGTGCATCCGGATCGGCGTAGGCGAAATCGAGCGTACCGGCCTTGAGCTCGCGCACCACGTACTCGGCGGGTTTGATGCCCGCGGCATCGGCGGCCTTGGCGATCTCGAGCGGATTGCGATCGAGCTGCGGCGCGCTCGGCAACCAGCCCATGCGGATCGCGCGCAGGTTGAAGTCAGCGTGGCTGCCCGAATACTTGGCCGCATCGGCCAAGGGCGACAGCAATTCATTGACCTCGATCTTCTCGTAGCGCCACTGGTCGGACATGAAATAGAAGAACGAAGTGCCATTCATGTGCCGCGGCGGCTTGCTCCAGTCCAGGCCAAAGGCCACCGGCAGCCAGCCGGTCTGCGGACGCAGCTTTTCCTGACCAACGTAATGCGCCCAGCCACCACCGGTCTGGCCGATGCAACCGCACATCATCAGCATGTTGATGAGGCCGCGGTAGTTCATGTCGTTGTGGTACCAGTGATTCATCGCCGCGCCGACGATGATCATGCTGCGACCACGGGTCTTGGCCGCCGTGTTGGCGAATTCGCGCGCGATCTCGATCACGTCGGCACGCGGCACGCCGGTGATCTTCTCCTGCCATGCCGGCGTGCCCGGCAGGTTGTCGTCGAAGCTGCGGGCGACATTGTCGCCGCCGAAACCGCGATCGATGCCGTACTGGGCCAGCATGAGGTCATACACCGTGGCCACCGCCCACTCCTTGCCATCGGCAAGTTTCAGGCGCCGCACCGGCACGTTGCGTGCGAGCACGTCGTCGAATTTCGACGCGGTGAAGCTGTCATGCTCGATGCCGCCGAAGTACGGGAAGCTCACCGCCTCGACGCCGTCGTTGCCGTCTTTCAGGCTCAGGCGCAGGCGCGTGGCGCGTCCCCGGGCGTCCTTTTCCTCGATGTTCCACTTGCCCTTCTCGCCCCATCGGAAACCGACCGAGCCGTTGGGCACGCAGATCTGGCCGCTGCCCTCGTCATAGCCGAGGGTTTTCCACTCGGGATTGTTGCTCTCGCCCAGACCACCCAGATCGGAAGCGCGCAGGAAGCGCTCGGGCACGAGACGTCCGTCGCTGCGTTTTTCCAAGCGAACCAGCATCGGCATGTCGGTGTACTGACGGCAGTAGTCGACGAAATACGGCGCCGGCTTGTCGACATGGAATTCCTTGAGGATCACGTGTCCCATCGCGAACGCGAGCGCGGCATCGGTACCCTGCTTGGGATGCATCCAGTGATCGCAGAGCTTGGCGACTTCGGAATAGTCCGGCGTGATCGCAACGGTCTTGGTGCCGTTGTAACGCGCCTCGGTGAAGAAGTGCGCATCGGGCGTGCGCGTCTGCGGCACGTTGCTGCCCCAGGCGATGAGGTAGCGGCTGTTGTACCAGTCGGCCGATTCGGGCACGTCGGTCTGCTCGCCCCACACCTGCGGCGAAGACGGCGGCAGATCGCAATACCAGTCGTAGAAGGACAGACAGGCACCGCCGAGCAGCGACAGGTAGCGCGCGCCCGAAGCATAGGAAATCATCGACATCGCCGGAATCGGCGAGAAGCCAATCACGCGATCCGGACCGTACTTCTTGACCGTGTAGAGGTTGGAGGCGGCGATGATCTCGTTGGCCTCGTCCCAGCGCACGCGGGCGAAACCGCCCATGCCGCGCTTGGTCTTGTAGCTTTTCGCCTTGTCGGTGTCCTCGACGATGCTCGCCCAGGCGTCCACCGGTGACTTGCTCTTGCGCGCCTCGCGCCACAGCTTGAGCAAGGCGCCGCGCACCAACGGGTATTTCACGCGGTTGGCGCTGTACAGGTACCAGGAATAGCTGGCGCCACGCGGGCAGCCACGTGGCTCGTGGTTGGGCAGGTCCGGGCGCGTGCGCGGATAGTCGGTCTGCTGGGTTTCCCAGGTCACCAGGCCATTCTTGACGTAGATCTTCCAGCTGCACGAGCCGGTGCAGTTCACGCCGTGGGTGGAGCGCACGATCTTGTCGTACTGCCAGCGCGCACGATAGGCGTTTTCCCATTCACGGCTTTCGGTCTTGGTGAAGCCATGACCATCGGCGAAAGGCTGCGGATTGCGCTTGAAGAATTGCAAGCGGTCGAGGAAGTAACTCATCCAAACGTCTCCTGGCATACCAAGATTGAAGCCAATGGCGCAATCAGACCGGCGAACGGGCTGGCCGGCCGCCTGCGGTCTGTGCAAGGGCGTCGCCACCAGGCCGGATTTCCGCACTCAAATGTGTACATGTTCGGTACTGATTCAAAAAAAAACCGCTCGGCGCGAACGCCGAACGGCTGTGTGCTGTCGTGTCAGTCCTTGCGACGTCGATGGAAGACGTCCGCTCACGGCGTTGCTCGCTGGCAGTATACGCCGCGGCTCCGGACTCGCGCTTGATTTGGATCAGCCCCTGTTTTCCCCCGTTGTGGGCTGAGTGCGGCGCGACGCTCCACGCTTGCGTACGCTGTCGCGCACATCGACCTCGAAACTCACCTGCACGCTGCGCCGTGATCCGATTGGCAAGTTCCATTCGAGCCCGTCCCGGCACGGCAGGCGCGCGACGTAGTCCGCAAGTTGCTGGCGTGGAATCCGCAGGCACCACGCCGTCGCATCGCCCTGCAGCGCAAGCTCGGCGTCGGCGATTTCGATCCGTTGACAGCAGGCGGCTTCGTGGCTCAACCAGGTGAGGTTCTCGATCCAGCCTTGATCGAAGAGAGTCGCAAGTTCGGCCTCATCGATGCGCAAGCGCAGCGCCTGGCCCTGCATCTGGATCTTCATCGCCCATGCTCCTGCCATTGCTCCGGCGTATTGCAATTGATCAAGCGCGCACGCTGCGCATCGGCCAGCGGCAACTGCATGCCTCCGAGTGCAGCATGCAGCGCGCGCAGCGAACGCTGCGCCGGCGGCAACTCCAGGGCCTGCCGCAGCCACGCGCGGCTGCGATCGTGCAAGCGCAAACGCAACGGCAGCACGTGGTCGACGAAACAGACGCAGTCCGCGTCGGTCTGCGCCAGACTGCGCAGCAAGGCGACATCCAGCAAGGGCATGTCCACCGGCACCAGGACCAGCACACCATCGGCGAGGTGTGCGGCAACGCTGCCGAGTCCACCCAGCGGACCAAGTCCGCCTTTCTCATCGGCGATGCCATCGAAAGCGGGGTAATCACCACTGACCACGACACCTTGCGCACCCGCCTCGCGCAATACGCCGCCCATGTGTTCGACCATCGGCCGGCCCTGCCAGTCGAGCAGGGCCTTGTCGCGGCCCATGCGCGTGGAACGCCCGCCGGCGAGCACAACGCCGTTCCAGGGCGACTCAGTGCGTGTGTCCGTCATGCGCTTGCGGCTGGTCATCGTGATCGGCAACCTCGCCACACAGCGAGCAACCCTCGCTCCAGACGCTGTCGCCGTCGACGTAATGCTCCTGCTTCCAGATCGGGCTTTCATGCTTGACCGCCTCGATCACCATGCGGCAGGCGCGAAACGCCTCGTCGCGATGCGGCGTGCCGGCCGCGATCACCACCGCCAGATCGCCGACCGCGAGGCGACCCTTGGCATGGGCGATGTAGAGCTTGAGGTGCGGGCCGAACTGCGCCTGCGCGCGCGCGGCGATCTGCGCGAAGCCATTGAGCGCAAGCGCATCGAACAGGTCGTAGCTGATGCCGATGACCTCGCGGCCGTGGTTGAGGTCGCGCACGCGACCGATGAACACGTCGATGCCACCGAAGGCGGGATCGGAGACGAATTCGATCGCCGCTGCCGGGTCGAGCCTGTCCTGCGCCGCGTCGACCACCAAAAGATGATGGGGATTCATGCTCAACCTCCACTCACCGGCGGCAACACCGCCACGCGTCCGCCGCCCGGCAGCGCATCGCCATCGCGCAGGATGCTGCGCTCGTCAGCCAATGCACACTTGCCGAGCAGGCTCGCACGTGGCGCCGGCCAATGCGACTGCGCATGCGCCAGCAGCGCCGCCCGCAACTCCGTCACGCCGGCATCGCCCGGCAGATCCAGCTGCAGGCGCGCACCGGGCTCGCATTCGCGCAAGGCACCGAACAGGCTGATCTCGATCATCATCGCAAAGCTCCTTCCAGCGCGGCCGGTTGCAGATGGCCCAATCCGTACACCGCCACCAGGGTTCCCGGCGCGACTTCGCCGGCGTCTTCGTCGATCACCACCCAGGCATTGGCCTGCAGCAGCGGCGCGAGCTTGAACGACTCCTGCCCGCCCAGAACCTGCACCGCGAGTTGTCCCTGCGCATCGGCGTGCAGGCGCGCCTTGAGATGGCGCCGCAGAGCGACCGGCTTGCCTGCCGAGTTCGCGAGCCGCACGCGCAGCGCCCGCTCGTGCACCATGCCCAGCAGCGCGCGCAGTGCCGGCTCGACGAAGAAGCGCAAGCCCACCACGCTCGACACCGGGTTGCCGGGCAGGCCGAAAAACAGCGCGCCGCCCGCGAGCCGCGCAAGCAGGATCGGCTTGCCCGGGCGGATGCGCACCTTGTGGAACAGGATCCGCGCACCCTGCGCGCGCAGCACGTCGGGAATGAAATCGTAGCGTCCCATCGATACTGCGCCCGTGCTCAGCACGAGATCGGCGCGGCTTGCGAGCACCTCATCCAGCGCTGTCACGAATGCTTGCGCATCGTCACCGACCACCTGCTGCGCGACGAGCTCCGCGCCGGCTGCGCGCAGGCGCGCACCCAGCAGCGGCCCATTGCTGTTGCGGATCTGGCCCGGTGCCAGGGGCTGGCGCGGATCATCGACGAGTTCGCGCCCGGTGTTGAGCAGGGCCACACGCGGGCGGCGCACGACGTCGACCTCGGCCACGCCCAGCGCAGCAAGCACGGCCAGGTGCTCGGCGGCGAGACAGGTGCCCGCATCGATCACGCGCGCGCCGCGCGCGACATCCTCGCCGCGCGCTCGCACGTGTTGGCCCGGCGTCACGTCCGCGCGCAGCGCTATCCGTCGTGGGCGATCTTCGGCGTCGCGCGCGAGTACTTCGACCTGCTCCACCGGAATCACGCTGTCCATGCCTTCGGGCAGGCAGGCACCGGTCATGATTTCCCAGGCGCCATCGCGGGCCGCCGCTTGCGCATCGCCCGCCGCGCTCGCACCGAGCACATCCCATTGCGTGCCGACCGCCAGTGGCGCGGTTCCGGCATGCAGCGCAAAACCATCCATCGCCGAATTGGCGAAGGGCGGCAGGTCTTCGCCGCTGTCGATCGCACTCGCCAGCACGCGCCCCAGCGCCTGCGCCGCGCTGATGCGCTCGCACGGCAGGCGCGCGCACTGCGCGCGGAGCAGCGCGAGCGCTTCGTCATAGCCGATCATGCGTGCGGCCTGCCGTCGATCATCGCCAGGGCATGTGCGAGCAGTGGCGCGAGGATCGCCATCGTCTGACGCGCTGCGCGCGGGCTGCCCGGCAGGGCGAATACCAGCATCGCACCCACCTGCACCACCTCGGCGCGACTGAGCCAGCCCAGCGGCGTGTGCTGCGCGCTTTCGCTGCGGATCATTTCGGCCAAACCCTCGACGCGCCGATCGGCGACGCTGCGCAGGGCCTCGGGCGTGAGATCGCGCGCGCCCAGACCCGTGCCGCCGGTGCACAGGCACAGGCGGACCCCACTCGCGGCCAGTTCACGCAACTGCGTCGCCAAGGGCTCGATGCCGTCGGCGAGCACGCGTTCGACGCGCAGCTCGCCACCCAGTTTCCGCAGGCCCTCGCCCAACACCGGGCCGGATTCATCGACGTAATCACCACGGCTGGCGCGATCGCTGAGCGTGAGCACCGCGCAAGGCACGCCATCCAGGCGCGCGAGATCGCGCGGACGATAGTGCGCGCGTTCTTCATCGTCGAGGCCATCGGGATGAATCCACAGGCCCTTCTTGCCGCCCTCCTTGAACAGCAGGCGGATGCCGCCGAGCGCCAGGGCCGGCTCGACCGGTTTGGTCAGGTCATAGAGCGTGAGCAGCGCGGCGTTGACGCCGGCGAGCGCTTCCATCTCGACGCCGGTGCGCGCCTGCGTCGCGCATTCGCAGTAGACGCGGATCGCATGGCGCGCGGGGACCGGCACGCAGCGCACGCGCACCAATTCGAGCGCGAGCGGATGACACAGCGGCATCAAGGCCGAGGCCATCTTGGCGCCCTGGAGTCCCGCGATTTCGGCCATCACCAAGGCATCGCCCTTGGGCAGGCGACGCTCGACCACGGCGGCAAACGCCTGCGCACCGGGCAGGAATTCGCCCACTGCAACCGCGCGGCGGCGCGTGATGCGCTTGTCGCGAATATCGGCCATGTGGAAGGCGGCGTTGCTGTTGCTCTTGTCCATGCTCAGCCGCCGATCGACGCGAGGTGTGGCGTGATGCCGGTGTTGCCTTCGTGCAAGCCATGCCCCGCCGACTTGAGATGAAGCTGGGTGGCAATGCGTGCGACCAGCGTCTCGTGGTCGGCGTCGGACTGCAGCAAGGGCCGCAGCGGAATGCCGAAATTGCCGAACAGGCACAGGCGCAGATCGCCACGTGCAGTCACGCGCAGACGATTGCAGCCGGCACAGAAATCCTTGGCATAGGGCGCAATGATGCCGATGCGGCCGCGATAGTCGGGATGCTGGAATTCGCGCGCCGGGCCGGCATCGCTCGCGCGCTGGCGCAGCGTCCAGCCGGCAGCGACGAGTTGTTCCTCGACGAATTGCGCACGCAGATGGTGGCGCGCGAAATAGTCGGCGTTGTCACCGGTGCGCATGAGTTCGATGAAGCGCACGGCCAGATCGCGCTCGCGCAGGAATTCCAGCCAGTTCGGCAACTCATCATCATTGACGCCACGCAGCAGGACCGCATTGAGCTTGACGGAGTCGAAACCCAGTCCCAGCGCCATCTCCACGCCTTCGCTGATTTCGGCATGGCGATCGTGCCCGGTGATTGCGTGAAAGCGCTGCGCATCGAGGCTGTCGAGACTGACGTTGAGCGCGGTGAGGCCCGCCGCTCGCCACACGCCGACATGCCGCGGCAGCAGCGTGCCATTGGTGGTCAACGCGATGCGCGTGATGCCCGGCACGGCGGCGATCGCCTCGATGATCTGCGGCAGATCCTTGCGCAGGCTCGGCTCGCCGCCGGTGAGACGGATCTTGCGCATGCCCAGCGCGGCGAATGCGCGCACCAGCCGCAGCACTTCGTCGCGATCGAGAAATCGCGACTTGCCATCGGCCTGATAACCATCCGGCAGGCAATAGCTGCAACGGAAATTGCAGGCTTGCGTCAGCGACAGGCGCAGATACGGAAAGGAGCGCCCGAAGCGATCGGTGAGGATCGTCATGTACCACTCCATTCCAATCACGGGAGGCCGACGCGTTTCCACATCGACCCGGTGGCAACAGCCACGGCGTGCCAGCCATATTCCGCAGAACCCAGGCCAGAACGCTTGGAGGTTTCGCAGGGATTGACCTGCTTGCCGCGCAGTTTAGTGGCAAACCGCGGCGGCCGGGTTGATCCGGGTCAACGCCACGACCCTTGCCCGAGCATTCCGCCGCACGTGGCCGGCATGCGAAAATCCCCGACTCTTTCCGGCCGCATTCCCGCTTCCATGCAGATTTCCAGCTTCGATGAACTCCTGCGCGCCGCGCACCAGCAAGCCGAGCCGCAGCGCCTGCTGTTCGTGTTTGCGCGTGTCGAGCTGCCCGCGGCGGCGACGCCCGACCAGCGCGAGCGCTTCGAACGCCGCGAAGGCGGCACGTTGACGCTGGCGCTGTGCGTGGACAAGGCGCCCGAACAAGTGGAGAGTTTCGCCGCGCTGGCCGCCGAATCCGAACACACCGGCCAGGACTGGGATCTGGTTTTCGTCAGCAGCCTCAGCGGCCGCGGCGGCATTGCGCCCAACAGCGACGAGGCGGTGCAGCCGCTGCGCTTCATGGTCAATGCGATCAACAACGGTCGTGTCGCCGACTTCGCCACCTTCGACCGCAACGGCGACGTGGTGCAGTTCGGATGAGCGTCTCCATGCGCTGTCCAGGGCTCAGGCCGCGGTCGCGCTCATCAGCAAGGCAAACCACAGCACCAGCGCGGCATAGGCGCCCGCGAGCACGTCGTCGAGCATCACGCCCAAACCGCCCTTGAGCTTGCGGTCGGCCCACGACACCGGCCACGGCTTGGTCACATCGAACACGCGAAACAGCACGAAACCGGCGAACAGCCACACCCAGCCATGCGCAAGAAACAAGAGCGGCAGCAGAGCGATCCACTGACCGACGAATTCGTCGATCACGACCGCGCCGGGATCGCTTATGCGCAGCCGCGCAATCGCCACCTTCGATGCCCACACGCCGAGCGCGAATACCAGCGCGATCACGCCGAGCACGAGGGGCCACGGCAATTCACGCAAGATCAGCCACGGCAGCAAGGCTGCGGCTGAACCTGCGGTGCCCGGCGCAACGGGACTGAGCCCCGAACCGAAACCACAGGCGATCCAGCCAGCCGGATGGCCGAGCAAGGCACGCCGCTGCGCTGCGTCCAGACTCACGCGAAATGCTCCCAGCCCGTGCGCGCCAGCACGATCTCGCCGCGCTGCGCATCGAGCAGGCGCACGCCCTCGCCCGCGGTCACGCGACCGATGCGCGTCGCGCCGCAGCCGCTGCGGGCCAGATCGCGCAGGATCGTCGCCTCGTGTGCGGGTGAAGCGCAAAACGCCAGTTCGTAGTCATCACCGCCACTGGCCTGCAAGGCAATGCGTGTGGCTTCGTCACAAGCGTCGAGCAGTGCTGGCGAGGCCGGCAGCAAGGGCGCATCAATCTCGATGCCAACGCCGCTGCATCGCGCGATGTGGCCCAGATCGGCAAGCAAGCCGTCGGAGACGTCGATGCAGGCGCTGGCCTGGTCACGCAGCGCGATGCCGGCGGCCACGCGCGGCGTCGGCCGACGCATGCGTTCGAGCAGGGCCAATCGCTGGGAATCACCCAGCTGCGCCCATGCGCCGCCGCGCGCCTGCGTGCAATACAGCCCGGCCACTGCATCACCGAGCGTGCCGGTGACGAACACGCCATCGCCTACGCGCGCGCCATTCCGGCGCAGGGCGCGACCCGCTGGCACGAAACCGAGCACGGTCACGCCGACCGCGAGCGGACCACTGGTGGTGTCGCCACCGACGAGCGCCAGATGATGCTGGCCCGCGAGCTCGGCGAATCCGGCCGCGAATTGATCGACGAAGTCCGCATCGGCCTGCGGCAAGGTCAGGTTGAGCAAGGCCCAGGCAGGCCTCGCACCCATCGCCGCGAGGTCGGACAGATTCACCGCCAGCGATTTCCAGCCGATGTCGCGTGGCGCAGCACCCTGCGGAAAATGCACGCCATCGACCAGGGTGTCGGTGCTTGCCGCCAGCTCGTGCCCGGCCGGTGGCGCCAGCAGTGCGGCGTCATCGCCAATACCGAGCAAGACGTCGGCACGGCCGAGTGAGCAGTGCGCGCGGATCCGTTCGATCAGCTCGAATTCCATCAGCGCATCAACCGCGAGCCGCGTACTCGGCCGAACGCCACTGCGCGGCGAGTTTGTCGAGCACGCCGTTGACGTAGGTGTGGCCGTGTTCGGCACCGAAGCGCTTGGTCGCCTCGACCGCCTCGTTGATCACCACGCGATAGGGTACGTCGATGCGTTCGCGCAATTCGAACGCGGCAATGCGCAGCGCCGCGCGTTCGATCGGATCGACGCGCTCGACTTCGCGGTCGAGCAGCGGCGCCAATGCCGCATCGAACTCGCCATGCAGCCGCGCCACGCCGCGCACCAGTTCCTCGAAATACGGCAGGTCGGCGATCTGCATGTCCTGCTCGTGGCGGAACTGCTCGATGATGCTTTCGATGCGATTGCCCGACATCTGCCAGGCGTAGACCGCCTGCAATGCGCGCCGCCTCGCGCGCGAGCGCGCAGCCGGATCGATGCCTGATGCATGCGATGGATGGCTCACAGCTTCCTCCACAGATCGATCATTTCCAGCGCTGCCAGCGCCACATCTTCGCCCTTGTTGCCATGCTCGCCACCGGCGCGCGCCTGCGCGTCGGCATGGCGCTCGACCGCGAGCACGCCATTGAGCACGATGATGCGCCGATCCAGGGCCACGCGCATCAGCGCCTGCGCACAGTTGTCGGCAACGTGCTCGTAGTGGCGCGTGTCACCGCGCACCACGCAGCCAAGCGCAATCACCGCGGCGACGCGCCCGGCCATGCGGTCGGCGGTCGATGCGATCTCCCAGGCGCCGGGCACACGGATGAGATCGATGTCGGCATCGGCCACGCCATGCTCGCGCAGGCAGCGCAGCGCACCCTCGATCAAGGCGTCGACGATGCTCGGGTTCCAGCGACTGGCGATGATGGCAATGCGCGCGTCAGCATTTGCGCGCACCTCGCCGTGGTAGGTCGGCATCGATCAGGGTTCCATGCAGGCGGCCGCGACGCGGCGATTGCGCATTATGCGGTGGCGCCGCGGCCGGCGTCCTCATAGGCGACGACTTCGAGGCCGAAGCCACCCAGCGCGGCGAAGCGACGCGGCGTGCCGAGCACGCGCAGACGCTCGATGCCCAGATCACGCAGGATCTGCGCACCCACGCCATGCAGGCGACCATCGTAGGCCGCGTCGGCGTTCTCGGCCGCCGGCGCCTGCAGGCGATCGAGCGCACGCGCGCCTTCGTCAGGCGAGGACAGCACCACCACCACGCCACGCTCGCTCGCGGCGACCTGGCGAAGCGCCGCGGTGACCGTGATCGTGCCCGCTTCCTCGCGCAGATGCAGCACATCGCTCAAGGTGTCGCGCAGATGTACGCGCGCCAGCACCGGCTCACTGCCACCGACATCGCCGCGCACCAGGGCGAAATGCGGCAGGCCGCTGAGCTCGTCGCGGTAGCCGAAGAGTCGGAACGCGCCAAACTCGGTATCGACCGCGCGCTCGAACACGCGCGTGACGGTCCGTTCGGTGCGCAGGCGATGGCGGATGAGGTCGGCGATCGTGCCGATCTTGAGGCCGTGTCGCGCAGCGAACACTTCGAGCTCGGGCCGGCGCGCCATCGAGCCGTCCTCGCTGAGAATTTCCACGAGCACACCGGCCGGCTCGAAACCGGCGAGCGCAGCCAGATCGCTCGCGGCTTCGGTGTGGCCCGCGCGCGTGAGCACGCCGCCATTGCGCACCGTGAGCGGAAAGATGTGCCCGGGCTGGGTGAGATCGTTGGGCCCGGCAGCGGCCGCTACCGCGGCCTGCACCGTGCGCGCGCGGTCGAAGGCCGAGATGCCTGTCGTCACGCCCTGCGCAGCCTCGATCGAAACGGTGAAGTTGGTGTGGTGCGGCGAGGTGTTGTTGCTCACCATCGGCCGCAGTCCGAGCTGGCGGCAACGCGACTCGGTCAGCGCAAGGCAGATCAGGCCACGCGCCTCGCGCGCCATGAAATTGATGTCCTCGGGGCGCACGCTCTGCGCCGCCATGATGAGATCGCCCTCGTTCTCGCGGTCCTCGTCGTCGACCACGACGACCATGCGGCCGGCGCGGATTTCTTCGACCAGTTCGGCAATGCTGGCAAGACTCATGCGGCAGCTCCGGGATGCAGGCGTTCCAGATAGCGGGCAATGAGATCGACTTCAAGGTTGACGGCGTCGCCCATGCCGCGCTCGCTGAAACTGGTGTGCGCGAGCGTGTGCGGAATGAGGGTGACGCCGAACCCTTCGTCGTCCACGGCATTCACCGTCAGGCTCACGCCATCGACGCAGATCGATCCCTTTGCCGCGATGTAGCGCATGAGTGCGGCGGGCGCGCGGAACTGCCAGCGCTGCGCGCCGCCGGGCTCGTGATCGATGCGCGCAACCGCGCCGATGCCATCGACGTGGCCCGCGACCAGATGCCCGCCGAGGCGGTCTGACAGACGCAGCGCCTTTTCGAGGTTGACGGCGTCGCCTGTGCGCAAGCTGCCCAGCGTGGTCAGGCGCAGGGTTTCGGCGGAGGCCTCCGCGTGCCAGTGCGTACCGGTGTGCGCGGTCACCGTGAGGCACACGCCCGCCACCGCGATGCTGTCGCCGGGCACCACATCGCTCAGATCGAGTGTGTCCGCAGCGATCAGGAGCTGCGCGCCGTCGCCATGCATCTGCCGCGCCGCGAGGCGGCCCACTGCCTGGATGATTCCGCTGAACATCGTCTTGTCCTGTCTGTTGGTCTGCCTGTCGGTTGACGCGGCCCGTGGGTCGGGCTTCAGCCCGACGATCGCTTCTGCCGCGCCAAGCCTGTCGGGATGAATCCCGACCCACAACTTGCTCCCTGTCGGGATGAATCCCGACCCACAACTTGCTCCCTGTCGGGATGAATCCCGAGCCACATCTTGCTGCATGTCCATCGTGTTTCAGGCTTCAGGCCCGATTCCTGGCCGCAACAGCAGGCGCCAATCCTTGCCCACCTGCCGCTGTTCCACGACCCGCAGTGCCCAGCGCTGCGCCAACGACGCAAGCGCAGGCAGATGCAGCAACGGGCGCGCATCGTCGCCCAGGAGCACCGGCGCGACATAGAGCAGCAGCTCGTCGACCAATCCTGCCGCGAGCCACGCGCCAGCCAGGCGTGGCCCGGCCTCGACCTGCACTTCGTTGCAGCCGCGGTCGGCAAGGACGCGCAGCACGTCGCGCAGCTCGAGACCGGCTGCGTCGCTCGCAATGGCAAGGCATTCGACGCGGGCAAAGCGCCCATCCTGCGGGGTACTTGCCTGCGCATGGAACACCAGGGTCGGCACACTGCCATCGAGCAACTGCGCGTGCGCCGGTGTACGCAACTCTCGATCGAGCAACACACGCAGCGGCGGGACGAACTCGCCGCCATCGGGCGCATCGGTTTGCAGCCGCACGGTGAGACGCGGATCGTCGGCCAGCGCGCTGCCGCTGCCGGTGAGGATCGCGCTGCTGCGCGCGCGCCAGCGCTGCACGTCGGCGCGCGCGGCCGCGCTGGTTATCCATTTGGATGCGCCGTTGGCGAGGGCGGTGCGGCCATCCAGGCTCATCGCCAACTTGAGGCGCAGCCACGGCCGCCCGCGCTCGATGCGCGAGAAGAAACCGCGATTGAGCTCGCGCGCAACCTCGCGCATGAGACCGGATTCGACCCCGATACCGGCATCGCGCAGGCGCTGACTCGCGTCGCTGGCATGTTGTGAAACGTCTTCGCTCGCAAACACCACGCGCGCAACGCCGGCTTCGATCAGTGCATTCACGCAAGGCGGCGTGCGCCCGCTGCGTCCGCAGGGTTCGAGCGTGGCATAGACGGTGGCGCCGCGCGCACGTGCGCCGGCCTCGCGCAGCGCGAACACCTCGGCATGCGGCTCGCCCGCGCGCCGGTGCCAGCCGGTGCCGACGATGTCGGTGCCCTGCGCAATCACGCAGCCTACCCGTGGATTGGGCTGGGTCGTATGCATGCCGCGCTCGGCCAGGCGCAACGCGCGCGCCATATGCGCGTGGTCGTTGGCCGTGAACGCCTGCATCAGCGTTTCCGCGCAATGCCGGCGGCGTCACCCAGCAGCGGCAGCTGCAGGCCTTCGATCACCGGCAGGTCGCGCTCGAGGCGCTCGATTTCCTCGCGGAACGCCTGCACGTCCTCGAAGCTGCGATAGACCGAGGCAAAGCGCACGAAGGCGACCTGATCGATCTTCTTGAGCGCACGCATCACCAGTTCGCCGATCTGACGTGAGGGCAGTTCCCGTTCGCCGCTCTTGCGCAGTTCATCGATCACCGCGCGTACGGCATCGTCGACCACTTCGATCGACACCGGACGCTTGTGCAGGGCGCTGTCGAAACTGGTGCGCAGCTTGCGTTCGCTGAAGGCTTCGCGCCGGCCATCGTTCTTGATCACCGCCGGCAACTTGATCTCGGCGGTCTCGAAGGTGTTGAAGCGCTCGCCGCAGGCCGCGCATTCGCGCCGGCGCCGAATCGAGGCGCCATCATCGGACTCGCGCGAGTCGATGACGCGGGTATCGTCGTGCTGGCAGTAGGGACAATGCATCTGCGGGTGACGGGCGGAGTCGGCGGCAAGCGTGAAGACAGGCTTTCAGCGCTTGCCGTCGATATCGGCCTCAGCCATACACCGGGAATTTCTTGCACTGCGCGGTGACCTTGTCACGCACGGCCGCGATCACGCTTGCATCAGTGGGCGCATCGAGCACGTCGCAGATCCAGTTGGCCAGCTCGATGCAGTCGGCCTCGCCGTAACCGCGCGTGGTCACCGCGGGCGTACCGATGCGCAGGCCCGAGGTCACGAACGGTTTCTGCGGATCGTTGGGCACCGCGTTCTTGTTGACCGTGATGTGCGCCTTGCCGAGCGCGGCCTCGGCATCCTTGCCGGTGATCGGCTTGCCGATCAGATCGATCAGCATGAGGTGGTTGAAGGTGCCGCCGGAGACGATCTTGTAGCCGCGCGCAATCATGGTCTTCGCCATTGCCTGCGCGTTCTTGACCACTTGCGACTGATAGGTCTTGAACGCCGGATCGAGCGCTTCCTTGAAGGCGACCGCCTTGGCCGCGATCACGTGCATCAGCGGGCCGCCCTGCAGGGCCGGGAACACGATCGACTGCAACTTCTTGACCAGATCCTCGGACGGATTCTTCGCCAGCACGATGCCGCCGCGCGGGCCGCGCAGCGTCTTGTGCGTGGTACTGGTCACCACGTGCGCGTGCGGCAGCGGGCTCGGATATACGCCTGCGGCGACCAGGCCGGCGACGTGCGCCATGTCGACGAACAACAAGGCCCCGACCGAATCGGCGATCTTGCGCATGCGCGCCCAGTCGAGCACCTGCGAGTAGGCGCTGAATCCGGCCACCACCATCTTCGGCTTGTGCTCGGTCGCCAGGCGCTGGACTTCGTCGTAATCGATCAGGCCATTGTCGTTGACGCCGTACTGCACCGCGTTGAACAGCTTGCCCGAAAGATTGACCTTGGCGCCGTGGGTGAGATGACCGCCGTGGGCGAGGCTCATGCCCAGGATCGTGTCGCCCGGATTGAGCAGGGCGAAATAGACGGCCTGATTGGCCTGCGAACCCGAATGCGGCTGCACATTGGCGTAGTCGCAATCGAACAGCTGCTTGACGCGCTCGATCGCGAGCGATTCGGCGATATCGACGTACTCGCAGCCGCCGTAGTAGCGCTTGCCCGGATAACCCTCGGCGTACTTGTTGGTGAGCACGCTGCCCTGCGCCTCGAGCACGCGCGGGCTGGCGTAGTTCTCGCTCGCGATGAGCTCGACATGGTCTTCCTGGCGGCGGCGCTCGTCGGCAATCGCCTTGGCCAGCTCGGGGTCGAAACCTTCGATGCGCGAATCCTTGGGAAACATGGGGAAACCTGTGCCGGCCGGGGAAACCGCAATGGTACCGCGTTGCAGCAGATTTATGCCTGCACAAACGGCTGCCCGCCACCCAACCGATGACGCAGCGCCCCTTGATCGGCGATAATCACCCGTTTCCTTCCCTGCCGCGACCGACGCCACCCGCGCGCCGGCGCAAGCCTGTCCGGAGCCCACATGCAGTACATCTACACGATGATCGGCGTCAGCAAGGTGGTGCCGCCCAAGCGCCAGATCATCAAGGACATTTCGCTCAGCTTCTTCCCCGGCGCCAAGATCGGCCTGCTCGGCCTCAACGGCGCGGGCAAGTCGACCGTGCTGCGCATCATGGCGGGCGTGGACACCGACTTCCAGGGCGAAGCCCGTCCGCAACCGGGCATCAAGGTCGGTTACCTCGCGCAGGAGCCGCAGCTCGACCCGAACAAGACCGTGCGCGAGTCGGTCGAGGAAGGCGTTTCGGAAGTGCTCGACGCGCAGCAGAAACTCGAAGCGATCTACGCCGCCTACGCCGAAGAAGGCGCCGATTTCGACAAGCTCGCCGCCGAACAGCAGCGCCTCGAAAACATCCTCGCGGCATCCGATGCGCACGCGCTCGAACGCCAGCTCGAAGTGGCCGCCGATGCGCTGCGCCTGCCGCCTTGGGATGCAAAGATCGCCACGCTCTCGGGTGGTGAAAAGCGCCGCGTCGCGCTGTGCCGTCTGCTGCTGTCCAAACCCGACATGTTGCTGCTCGACGAGCCGACCAACCATCTGGACGCCGAATCGGTCGAGTGGCTGGAGAATTTCCTGCACGACTTTCCCGGCACCGTGGTCGCGGTCACCCATGACCGCTACTTCCTCGACAACGCCGCCGAGTGGATCCTCGAACTCGATCGCGGTCGCGGCATTCCGTGGAAGGGCAACTACTCCTCGTGGCTGGAGCAGAAGGACGAGCGCCTCAAGCAGGAAGAGAACCAGGAAAAGGCACGCCAGAAAGCCATCCAGCGCGAACTCGAATGGGCGCGCCAGAATGCCAAGGGTGGTCGCTCCAAGGGCAAGGCGCGCCTCGCACGCATCGAGGAATTGCAATCGGTCGATTACCAGAAGCGCAACGAAACCAACGAGATCTTCATCCCGCCGGGCGAGCGCCTGGGCAACGCGGTGATGGAATTCAAGGGCGTGAGCAAGTCCTTCGGTGATCGCCTGCTGATCGACGATCTGTCCTTCGTGGTGCCGCCAGGCTCGATCGTCGGCATCATCGGCCCCAACGGCGCCGGCAAATCGACGCTGTTCAAGATGATCACCGGTCAGGAAAAGCCCGACAAGGGCGAGATCGTCAAGGGCCCGACCGTCAACATCGCCTATGTCGACCAGAGCCGAGAGAAACTCGAAGGCAACCACAACGTGTTTCAGGAAGTCTCTGGCGGCGCCGACATCCTCAACATCAACGGCATCGAGATCCAGTCGCGCGCCTACATCGGCCGTTTCAACTTCAAGGGTCCCGATCAGCAGAAGATGGTCGGCAGCCTCTCCGGTGGTGAACGCGGCCGCCTGCATCTGGCCAAGACCCTGCTGCAGGGCGGCAACGTGCTGCTGCTCGACGAGCCGTCGAACGATCTGGACATCGAAACCCTGCGCGCGCTCGAAGACGCCCTGCTCGAATTCCCGGGCAACGTGTTCGTGATCTCGCACGATCGCTGGTTCCTCGACCGCATCGCCACCCATATCCTTGCCTTCGAAGGTGACTCGCATGTCGAGTTCTTCCAGGGCAATTACCGCGAGTACGAGGAAGACAAGAAGCGGCGTCTGGGCGACGAGGCTGCCAAGCCGCATCGCCTGCGCTACAAGAAGCTCGCATAAAGGCAGCGGCTGCGAACCCGCGGGATTCGAAGCGGAAAGCTTGAAACACGGAGCACACGGAGCACACTGAGAAGTGCTATTCGGGAAAGAGCTTTGCTTGCCCTGCTTCCCTTTGAAGCGGAAAGCTTGAAACACGAAGAACACGAAGCACACGAAGAAATTCTTTTCGAGAAAGAGCTTTGCTTGCCCTGCTTCCCTTTGAAGCGGAAAGCTTGAAACACGGAGCACACGGAGCACACGGAGCACAAGAAGAATTTCCTTTCAAGAAAGATCTTTGCTTGCTTCTGCTTCCCTTCGTGTGCCTCGTGTTCTTCGTGTTTCAGTCTTTTCCGTTTTCGCTACAACCTTCGCCGGAGAACGCCAATGACGTTCATGCAGTCGCGGCAAACCGCGTGGCTTCGGGAAAGGTCTTTGCTTGACCCTGCTCCCCTCCGTGTACTCCGTGTGCTCCGTGTTTCAGTCTTTTCCGTTTTCGCTACAACCTTCGCCGGAGAACGCCAATGACGTTCATGCAGTCGCGGCAATCCGCGTGGCTTCGGGAAAGGTCTTTGCTTGACCCTGCTCCCCTCCGTGTACTCCGTGTGCTCCGTGTTTCAGTCTTTTCCGTTTTCGCTACAACCTTCGACGGAGAACGCCAATGACGTTCATGCAGTCGCGGCAATCCGCGTGGCTTCGGGAAAGGTCTTTGCTTGACTCTGCTTTCCTCC
>NZ_JAHCAP010000012.1 GCF_019634815.1 Dokdonella sp.
GGGCCGGAAGGCCCGACCTGACGCTCGGGAGCGGAGCAAGCTCCGCTCTACGGGAAGGCCGCGACTGCCGTCGCTCCTACAACAGCGCGAGGTAGGAGGGCCGGAAGGCCCGACCTGATGCACGGGAGCGGAGCAAGCTCCGCTCTACGAGAAGCACGGGAGCGGAGCAAGCGGCGCTCTACGGGGTGCGGCAGGCTCGAGTGGCTACCAAAGTCCGCGGCGGGCGGCGATGCCTTGTGCGCCGGCCATGTGCGCGGCGTCGAGGTCGTCACTCTCCAGATTGCCGCAGGCATAGACGGGCAATGTGGCAGCGCTGATGCGCGCCTCGAAGCCGTCCCAGCCCATGGCGTCGGCAGCGGGCGCATCGGTGGGGGCGAAGATCGGGCCGAGTGTGGCGAAGTCGGCGCCAAGGCTGATCGCGCGCTCGAGTTGCGCAGCGTCATGGCAGGCGACGCCGACACGGAAACCCTCCGGCATTGGGCGACGTGCGCAACCCGCGGCCACGGACGGCGACAGGTAGACGCCTTCAAGCCCGAGGATCGCCGCGAGCGGCGCGTCGTCGGCAAGCAGCAGTTGCACGCCATGGGTCTGGCAGATCGCATGTGCGCGGCGCGCCGCAACAGCCAGCTCGGGACGCGGCCAGCCCGGCTGATCCAGCGCGATCATGCCGACGCCGCGCGTGCAGGCACGCTCGATGCCGGCCAGCAGGGCCTCACCGTGCCCTTGCTCGAACGCGGGGGTGATGAGGAAGCGACTGGGCAGGCGCAGCGCCGTGACTACCGGCAAGTCGGCGGCAGGCATGCTGACGCGGTCGAGATCGCCGAGCGCGACCCAGGCCAGCTGCTGGCCTTCTCGCGCATGCGGCCGGCCCGACCACGCCGACACGCGCCAGACATCGAGCACGATGCGCTTGTCTCCGTAGTCGTGCGGCACGCGGATCAAGGGCCGCGCCGATTCGATGACCAGACCCAGTTCCTCGCGCAGTTCGCGCGCGAGGGCATCGACGGCCGCCTCGCCGGGTTCGATCTTGCCGCCCGGGAACTCCCACGTCCCAGCCAAATGACTGCCGGGCGGGCGCTGCGCAAGCAGCACGCGCCCTTGCGCGTCGATGATGACGCCGGCAACGACCGCAATGGGCGTCGCTGAGGGCATCGACGATGCGCTCTCAGCTCAGGCGAGCTTGCCGTGGCACTGCTTGTACTTCTTGCCCGAGCCGCAGGGGCAGGGATCGTTGCGGCCGACCTTGGGTTCGTCGCGATGCACGGGCATCTGCACCGCCACCGGCTGCGCACCTGCCTCGTGCTCGCCGTCGTTGGCCAATTGCCCCGCGCTCATCGCCGCCGCGTCGGCATGCTGGAACTGCATCGACTGCGCCTGCGCTTCAGCCTGCAGGCGCTGCTGCGCTTCCATCGCTTCAACTTCGTCTTCGCTGCGGATGCGCACGCGCGCCAGCAGCTGCACGACCTCGAACTTGATGCGACCGAGCATGGCCTGGAACAACTCGAAGGCCTCGCGCTGGAACTCCTGCTTGGGCTGCTTCTGCGCGTAGCCGCGCAGATAGATGCCTTGGCGCAGGTAGTCCATGCTCGACAGGTGCTCCTTCCAGACGTTGTCGAGCACCGACAACATGACGTGCTTTTCCAGCCCACGCATGACTTCGCTGCCGAGCATCGCTTCCTTTTCGCGGAACACCCGCTCCATCAGTTCCTGCACGTGTTCGCGCACGTGATTGGCATCGACTTCGGTTTGTTCCTCGATCCACTGTTGCAGATTGGTCTGCAAGCCGAACTCCGACACCAGGGCGCTTTCCAGCGCGCCGATGTTCCAGCGTTCATCGACCGATTCGGGCGGCACCTGGCGCTGCACGAAATCGGTGACGACATCCTCGCGAATGGCGGCGATGGTTTCGGCGACGCTGTCGCTGTCGAGCAATTCGTTGCGTTGCTGGTAGATGACCTTGCGCTGGTCGTTGGCGGTGTCATCGAACTCGAGCAGGTGCTTGCGGATATCGAAATTGTGCGCTTCGACCTTGCGCTGCGCCTTTTCGATCTGGCGGCTGACCATGCGGTCCTGGATCGCGTCGTTTTCCTTCATGCCGAACAGCCGCATCATGCGCGCGACGCCCTCACCCATGAAGATGCGGATGAGGTTGTCCTCGAGCGAGAGGTAGAAGCGGCTGGAACCGGGGTCGCCCTGGCGTCCGGAACGGCCGCGCAACTGGTTGTCGATGCGGCGCGACTCGTGGCGTTCGGTGCCGACGATGCGCAAGCCGCCGAGGGCAATGACTTCGTCATGGCGCTTTTGCCATTGCGCCCTGATCTCGTCGCGCGTGGCCTGGCTGGCGTCTTCGGGCAATGCGTTGAGCTCGGCGTCGAGGCTGCCGCCCAGCACGATGTCGGTACCGCGACCGGCCATGTTGGTGGCGATCGTGATCGAGCCGGGGCGGCCGGCCTGGGCGACGATGTGCGCCTCGCGTTCGTGCTGCTTGGCATTGAGCACTTCGTGCGGGACGCCTTGCTTGTCGAGCATGCGTGAGAGCAATTCGGACATGTCGATCGACGCGGTGCCGACCAGCACCGGCTGGCCGCGCTGATGGCATTCCTTGATGTCCTCGACGATGGCCTCGAATTTCGGCCCCGCCTTGAGGAAGATCACGTCGGCCTCGTCCTTGCGCACCATCGGCCTGTGGGTCGGGATCACGACCACTTCGAGACCGTAGATCGTCTGGAATTCGTAGGCTTCGGTATCGGCCGTACCGGTCATGCCGGACAGCTTCT
Source organism: Dokdonella sp. (assembly GCF_019634815.1). Classification (GTDB taxonomy): domain Bacteria; phylum Pseudomonadota; class Gammaproteobacteria; order Xanthomonadales; family Rhodanobacteraceae; genus Dokdonella_A. Next base: position 2,778 of record NZ_JAHCAP010000012.1, read on the forward strand.
TGTACATGCGGAACAGGTTCTGGAAGGTGATCGAGGCCAGCGTCTGGTTCTCGCGCTGGATCGGCACGCCTTCCTTGGCCTCGACCGCCTGATGCAGGCCTTCGGACCAGCGTCGACCGGGCAGCGTGCGGCCGGTGAATTCGTCGACGATGATGACTTCGCCGTCGCGCACGATGTAGTCGACATCGCGCTGGTAGATCGCATTCGCACGCAGTGCGGCGTTGAGGTGATGCACCACGGCGATGTGTTGCGAGTCGTACAGACCCTCGTCGGGCCCGATCACGCCTTCGCTGCGCAGCAGTTGCTCGGCATGCTCCATGCCTTCTTCCGACAGGTGCACCTGCTTCTGTTTTTCGTCAACCCAGAAGTCGCCCGGTACGGGCGGCTCGCCGACCTTGGGTTCGCTGGCCTGGCGCGTGAGGCGCGGCACGATGCGATTGACCTTGACGTAGAGCTGCGGCGATTCGTCGGATGGGCCGGAAATGATCAGCGGCGTGCGCGCTTCGTCGATCAGGATCGAGTCGACCTCGTCGACGATCGCGAAGTTGAGGCCGCGCTGGTAGCGCTGCTCCTTGGCCAGCGCCATGTTGTCGCGCAGGTAATCGAAACCGAACTCGTTGTTGGTGCCGTAGGTGATGTCGGCCTCGTAGGCGGCGCGCTTGTCGCCGTACTCCATGCCCGGCCAAACCACGCCCACGCGCATGCCCAGGAAGCCGTAGATCTTGCCCATCCAGGCCGAGTCGCGCTTGGCCAGGTAGTCGTTGACGGTGACGACGTGAACGCCCTTGCCCTCGAGCGCATTGAGATAGACCGGCAAGGTGGCGACCAGGGTCTTGCCTTCGCCAGTGCGCATCTCGGCAATCTTGCCCATGTGCAGCACCATGCCGCCGACCAGCTGCACGTCGTGATGGCGCATCCCCAGCACGCGGCGCGAGGCCTCGCGCACGGTGGCAAAGGCTTCCACCAGCAGACTGTCGAGCGAGGCGCCGTCGGCGAGGCGCTTGCGGAACTCCTCGGTCTTGGCGCGCAACTCGGTATCGCCGAGCGCCTGATACTGGGCTTCCAGCGCGTTGATCTTGGCGACCGACTTGTCGAGCTGGCGCAGCACGCGTTCGTTGCGGCTGCCGAAAATGCGCGTCAGGACAGAGTTGAGCATGGATGGTCTTCGATTTGGGATTCGGGAGTGCGGCGCACAGGTACGCCGGCATGGGCGCACCCGGGCTTCGCGGGCCGCGCGCAGCCGATGCCCCGGACAGAAGGGGTTGGCGCGACACGGGGCGGCACGAGGCCAAGCTGCCGATGATACGGCGGCCGGGCCCGATAACCAAGGAAATGGGTGTCAGGGCAACGCCGATCAAGTGGCGTCGGGGGCGGGTTCCGGATCTCGCGCGCAGACGCCTGACACCCACGGCTCGCCAATGACGCACCGTGGGGAGCGAGCAATCTGCAGTGCCTGCGCGACCGGGGCGTGGCCCCCACGGCAGCCGCGAAGGTATGACCTTACAGACTCTGGGTCGAACGCACGTTGTTCACGTAGGCCATCGGATTGACCGCGCGGCCGTTGTGCCAGACCTCGAAATGGCAGTGATAGCCGGTCGAGCGCCCGGTCGAACCAACCGCAGCGATGGTTTCCCCTGCACGCACACGCTCGCCCACGCTCACGCTGAGCGAACGATTGTGGGCATAACGCGTCATGTAACCGTTGCCGTGGTCGATCTCGACGACGTTGCCGTAGCCATTGCGGACCCCGGCGAAGGTGACGACACCACCGGCTACCGCCATCACCGCAGACCCTGCGGGTGCCGCGAAATCGACCCCCAGGTGCGCGGCCTGGTGGCCATCGAATGGATCTGCGCGGCCGCCGAAGCCCGAGGAAATGTAGCCCTGCGCAACCGGCATGCCGGTCGGCAGCAGCGCGCGGTCGATCTTCTGATCGCGCAGCAGGTTTTCGAGCATGTCGAGCTGGATTTGCTGGCTGTCGAAGGCGACACGCATCTGGTCGATGCCTTCCTGCAGGGGCAAGGGCGCGGCTCCGCCGCTGACGGCATCCTCGGGACCGCCCATCGCCGGCTCGGTGGAGAAATCGAACTCGCCGTCGTCGAGCTTGCCGATCTGGGCCAGACGCGCGCCCACGGCATTGAGCCGGGTCGCCTGCGCTTGCAACTGACCCAGCTGGACCGACAGTGCATCGACGTTGCGGCGCGAACGGGCGCCGAGCGCATCGAGGTCGTGGCGCTGGCTGTCGAGCGTAATGCGCATCGCATCGAGGGCGCGCCATTCGCGCGCATGCGAGGTTCCGGCCCACAAGCCGATTGCAACGCCCAGCCCCATCAGGACGGAAACGCAGGCAGCGGTCGTGCCCAGCACGAGCAGGCGGCCACGGCGCGTACCCAGGTCAAAGCGCCAGGGCGGCGTCGCGGTATTGCGGAGGATGATAATGTTCATGGCCGTTACGGATTCCTGCTGGTCATGTCATCCAATCGTTCCAGTCCACCCTCGCACGCGCCGTCGCCCCGGCTCGCGAAAGAGTGCGTCACCCTCGGCGCGATCGCACAACGTGCGCACGCCCTGGATTCGCTGGACCAACGATTGCGTCGGTTGTTGCCCGCAGCGACCGCCCGCGAGACACGTCTCGCCGACATCCGCCAAGGACGGCTCGTCTTTCTGGCTTCCAGTCCGATCTGGGCCAGCCGCCTGCGCCTGCACGAAGCAGAGCTGTTGGCCGAAGCCCGCCACGCCATTGGCGAGGTGATCGAACGCTTTGCCGTGAAAGTGGCCTCTTTGCCGACTGTTCCCCCGAACCCGACAAAGCCTGCACCGCTTTCTGCTGCAGCCGCGCGCCACCTGCGCACGACGGCAACCCTCCTTGAGGACCCGCAATTGCGGGCCGTGTTGCTCGAAATGGCTTCCTGTGCCGACAAGTAACCACGTCAGGCGTCCGTCGATCCGTGACGCCATCGATGGTTTTGAATCACTGCAACAACGGCGCGACTGCGCCGCCTGCCTCTGACTCGCCGAATTCAGGCGAGCTTGCGCCGTGCTCAGACCGCCTGCGCCGGATGGACGTAGGAGATCGGAGCCGATGCTTCATCTTCGAAGCTGACTTCTTCCCAGGCTGCCGCATCAGCGAGCAGGGTCCGCAACAACTTGTTGTTGAGCTCGTGACCCGACTTGTAGCCATAGAACGCGCCAATCAGGCTATGGCCGAGCAGGTACAGGTCGCCGATCGCATCGAGGATCTTGTGTTTGACGAACTCGTCCTCGTAGCGCAGCCCGTCCTCGTTGAGGACGCGGTAGTCGTCGAGCACGATCGCGTTGTCCATCGAACCGCCCAGCGCCAGATTGCGCTCGCGCAGATACTCGATGTCGCGCATGAAACCGAAGGTGCGCGCACGGCTGACTTCCTTGACGAACGAGGTCGTGGAAAAGTCGATCTCGCTGGTCGAGGTGCGCTTGGTGAACATCGGATGGTTGAAGTCGATCGAGAAGCCGACCTTGAAGCCATCGAAGGGCTCGAAGCGCGCCCATTTGTCGCCGTCGCGCACGGTTACCGATTTCTTGATGCGGATGAAGCGCTTGGCCTTGGCCTGCTCCTCGATCCCCGCCGACTGCAGCAGGAACACGAAGGGGCCGGCGCTGCCGTCCATGATCGGCACTTCGGGCGCCGACAGATCGACATAGGCATTGTCGATGCCCAAGCCCGCCATTGCCGACAGCAGGTGCTCGATCGTGGCAATGCGCACATCGCCCTTGACCAAGGTCGTGGACAGTCGGGTGTCACCGACGTTTTCGCAACAGGAGCGGATATCGACCGGATTGGGCAGGTCGACCCGGCGGAACACGATGCCGGTATCGACTGCTGCGGGTCGCAAGGTCATGTACACCTTGTCGCCCGTGTGGAGACCCACGCCCGTCGCTCTGATGGTGTTCTTGAGCGTGCGTTGCCTGATCATTTTTTATGTGTAACCCCGGGGCTGGAGCTGACAAAACGCCGCGAGGTTAGCACAGGCCCGGACGGGCGGAAAAGTAAACCGATGTATGCAGCCTACAATCTGTCGCTATTTTGCAACAGCGACAGGCCGGCAAGACGTGATGGCGAGAAACCCACCGCCCTGACGCCACAGGGCGGTGGTGGGATGGAAGCTGCGGATCGATCCAGCGCAGGCCGAAGACTCCGCGGCGGCCGCTCCCGATCGGAGCGGACCGTCGTTCGGTCGACGGCCGGAACCTGCCGGTGCGTCGAACCCGCCTCAGTCCGCCTGACGGCGCAGGAACGCCGGGATGTCGAGGTACTCGGCGCTGCGTTCGGGCTGCGCCGACGCCGATTCGATCGCGGCGCGCACAGCCTGCCCCGGAATGCCCAGATAGTCCTCGACCACCTGGCCGGTGGTGCCATCGCGCTTGATCACGCGCATCGGCGGCCGTGCCGTCTCGCGCGTTTCGCGCAGGATCGGCTGGCGCGCCACCGCGCGGTTGAGGCCGGTGGCAACCACGGTGACGCGCACATCGTCCTTGAGTTCGGGGTCGAGTGCGGTACCAATGACCACGGTGGCGTCCTCGCTGGCGAACTCGTGCACGACCTGGCCGATGTCGTCGAACTCGCGCATCGTCAGATTGGTGCCGTGGGTGACGTTGACGAGGATGCCGCAGGCGCCGGCGAGATTGACGTCGTCGAGCAGCGGGTTGTTGATCGCCGCCTCGGCCGCCGCGACCGCGCGGTCGTCGCCCTTGGCGGTGCCCGAGCCCATCATCGCCATGCCCATCTCGCTCATCACCGTGCGCACGTCGGCGAAATCGACGTTGATCAGGCCCGGTCGCGTGATGAGGTCGGCAATGCCCTGCACTGCACCCAGCAGCACGTCGTTGGCCTGCTTGAATGCGCTGAGCAGGGTCACGTCGCGGCCGAGCACGGTGAGCAGCTTCTCGTTGGGCACGGTGATGAGCGAATCGCAGTACTGCGACAGGTCTTCGATGCCCTTGAGCGCCACCTGCATGCGCCGACGTCCCTCGAACGGAAACGGCTTGGTGACCACGGCCACGGTGAGGATGCCCATCTCCTTGGCGAGCTGGGCCACCACCGGCGCGGCGCCGGTACCGGTGCCACCGCCCATGCCGGCGGTGATGAAGGCCATGTCGGCGCCCTGCAGCAGCTCGACGATGCGCTCGCGATCCTCGAGCGCGGCCTGGCGGCCGACCTCGGGATTGGCGCCCGCGCCCAGACCCTTTGTGACATTGGCACCCAGTTGCAGCGTGAACTTGGCGCCGCTGCTGCGCAGTGCCTGCGCATCGGTATTGGCACAAACGAAATCCACGCCATCCACACCCGCGTGCACCATGTGGCTGACGGCATTGCCGCCACCACCGCCCACGCCCACCACCTTGATCACCGCATTGGGCGACATCTTCTCGACGAATTCAAAACTGGCCATGCTCCCATCCTCCGCAATAGTCGTTATGTGTTGCTCGATTGCGGCTACGTGACGCTCCGCGCCCGCGCCGTACGTCAGTGGCTGGCGTGCCACTGCTTGCGACCGTTTCGGTCGCACGCCGCGCGTCCTGCGCTGCGCTGCTGCCTGGTTGAACCGACCCCCATGCCGGTTGCATCCAGTTCGAACCCTTCAGAACTCACCCTTGAACCAGGTCGAGACGCGACCCCAAAGCCCGCTGACCGCGGCCGCACTGCCCGATGTGGAACCGCGCACCGCGCCGCTGCGACTGCCATGGATCAACAGGCCCACACCCGTGGCCTGCATCGGATTGGCCACCACGTCGGCGAGGCCGGTCACGTGCTGGGGCGTGCCCAGGCGCACCGGCATGTGGAACAGTTCCTCGGCCAGGTCGAGCGCGCCTTCCATGCGCGCCGCGCCGCCGGTGAGCACGATGCCGGCGCGCACCAGCGGTTCGCAGCCGCTGCGCTGCAGGTCGGCCTGCACCATCTCGAAGATTTCCTCGTAGCGCGGCTGCACCGCCTCGGCGAGGTTCTGCCGCGCCAGCCGGCGCGGTGGACGATCGCCGACGCTGGGCACCTGGATCGTTTCCTCGGCATGCGCGAGCTGGGCCAGGGCGCAGGCGTAGCGCACCTTGAGTTCCTCTGCATGCGCGGTCGGCGTGCGCATGAGGTGCGCAATGTCCGAGGTCACCTGGTCGCCGCCGATTGCCAGCGAGGTCGTGTGGCGCAAGGCTCCGCCGGTGTAGATCGCGATGTCGGTGGTGCCGGCGCCGATGTCGACCATGCACACGCCCAGTTCGCGTTCGTCCTCGGTCAGCACCGCGCGCGCCGAGGCGACCGCGGCCGGCAGCATTTCGTCGACCTGCAGCCCGCAGCGGTTGATGCATTTGCTGATGTTCTGGATCACGCTGGCCGCGCCGGTGACCAGATGCACGTTGGCCTCCAGCCGCACGCCGAACATGCCGACTGGATGACGGATGCCTTCCTGACCGTCGATCAGGTATTCCTGCGGCTCGCGGTAGAGCACGTTGCGATCGGCCGGAATCGCGATCGCGCAGGCCGAGTTGAGCACCGCGTCGAGGTCGGCGGCAGAAACCTCCTTGTCGCGGATCGGTGCGGTCCCGTGCGAGTTCTCGTCCTTGATGTGATTGCCCGCGATCGAGGCATACACCGAACGGATCTGGCAGCCGGCCATCAATTCGGCTTCTTCGATCGCGCGCTGGATCGAATGCACGGTCGACTCGATGTCGACGACCACGCCGCGCTTGAGGCCATGCGCCGGGTGCGATCCGACGCCGATGATCTCGACCGCTTCGCCCGGGGTGTGCTCGCCGACGATGGCAACGATCTTGGAAGTGCCGACGTCGAGGCCGACGATGAGGTTTTTGTCGGTCCTGGATTTCATGGGGTCGGAAACCTGCTCAGGGAATACGGGTGCGCGACTTCGACCAGATCCGGCGAAGCCGCCAGGGCGGCATCGGCAAGCCCCGCGGGTACGCCGCTGGCGGGCCTGGCGCCGGCTTCGGCCGGCCAAGCCACGGCAAAGCCGTTGGTGTAGCGCAGGTCGACGTGTTGCGGCGGCTGCGCGTGCGAGCCGGACAAGCGCGGCCAGACATCGAGAAAGCGGCGCAGGTGCGCGATGCGCTGCTCGCGACCGAGATCGATCGTGGTGCCGGCGGCGAGGGTGAGGCGCCACCCATCGCGCGGCGACACCTCGACGGCGCGGATCACCAGGCCACTGCTGGCGAATTCGGGCTGGTACTGCGCATAGAAGCGCAGGATGTCATCGAGGCGATCATCGGGACCCGACAACCGCGGCAAGCCATCGAGACCGAACGCCGCGCCCGCGACAAACAACTTGCCATTGCGATTGACCAGACGGTCATCGCTCCAGCGTGCGTACGGTTGCTGCTCGTAAACCACCAGCTCGATGGTGTCGGGCCAGCGCTTGCGCGCTTCGACGCGCTCCACCCACGGCAGCCGCGCGAGCGCATCGCGCAGCGGTCCGAGCCGGGTCGCAAAGAAGCCCTTGCCGAGGAACGGTTGGGCCGTGGCACGGATCTGCTCGGAACTGACATGGTCGAACCGGGCGCTCACCGACAAGCGCGTCACCGGCCAGCGATCGACCGCGAACCAGCCTTCGAGCACACCCAGCGCCGGCAGCGCGACCAGCGCCAGCGCCAGCACCCAGGCGAGCAATTTGAGCGCACCGTTCATGGACCGCCCCCGCCGAGCTCGGCCGTCGAATCGAGGCTGGTTTCAAGCACGCGCCAGCACAGGCTGCGGAAGTCGATGCCGATCTGCTGTGCAGCCTTTGGCACCAGCGAATGGCTGGTCATGCCCGGCGCGGTATTGACTTCGAGCAGGTGATTGCGGCCATCGAGATCACGCATCACGTCGACGCGGCCCCAGCCGCTGCAACCGAGCGCATCGAAGGCAGCCAGCGCCAGTGCGCCGAGCTCGCGCTCAGCCTCGCCGTCCAGGCCCGGACACAGGTACTGGGTATCCTCGGCCACGTACTTGGCGTGGTAATCGTAGAACTCGCCCTTGGGCACGATGCGGATCGACGGCAGCGCGGCGCCGCCGAGGATCGCCACGGTGAGTTCCATGCCGACGATCATCTTCTCGACCAGCAAATCGCCCGGATAGCGCGCCGCGAGCGCTGCCGCGCCTTCGATGTCGGCATCGCGGAACACGCGTGAAACACCCACGCTCGACCCCTCGCAGGCCGGCTTGACGATCACCGGCAGGCCGAGCTCGCGGGCCGCTGCATGCACATCACCGGCACCATCGCGCTTGCGCAAGGCGACGAAGCGCGGCGTCGGCAGGCCCTGCGCAATCCACACCTGCTTGCTGCGTACCTTGTCCATTGACAACGCCGAGCCGAGCACGCCCGAACCGGTGCAGGGCACGTGCAGCGATTCGAGCGCGCCCTGCAGCACGCCATCTTCACCACCACCGCGCTGACCGTGGAGGATGTTGAACACGCGTGCGTAGTGGCCGGCGCGCAGCGCATCAAGCAGCGCCGGAATGCCATCGACCGCATGCGCGTCGACACCCAGTTCGGTCAGCGCCGCAAGGACATTGCGACCCGAATCGAGCGAGACCTCGCGCTCGGCCGACTGCCCACCCATCACCACGGCAACACGGCCAAAAGCCCTGGGATCGGTCACGCGCAACGCCGGCACGCGGGGGGTGATCGTGGCTTGGTTGGACATCACGCGCCTCCCGCGGATCGCAGTTGACCCGCCGCCGCAAGTTCACTCGCCACCGCGCCGATGTCGCCCGCGCCCAGCAACAGCAGCAGGTCGCCATCGCGCAACAACGGCGGCAGGGTCGCCGGAAGCTCGCGCGGATGCGCGATGAACACCGGATCGACCTTGCCGCGCACACGCACCGCACGCGCCAGGGCGCGACCGTCGGCATTGCTGATTGGCGCTTCGCCGGCCGGGTAGACCTCGGTGAGCACGAGCACGTCGGCATCGGCGAGCACGGTGGCGAAGTCATCGAGCAGGTCGCGCGTGCGCGTGTAGCGATGCGGCTGGAACGCCACCACCAGGCGGCGCCGAGGCCAGCCGCCGCGCGCGGCCGCGAACACCGCGGCCAGCTCGCGCGGATGGTGTCCGTAGTCATCGACCAGCAGCACCCGGCCGTTGTCGAGCGCGAGCTCGCCGCGCATCTGGAAGCGGCGGCCCACGCCCTGGAATTGCGCCAGCGCACGCGCCATTGCCGCGGCATCCACGCCCAATTGCCAACCCACCGCGCAGGCGGCGAGTGCATTGAGCACGTTGTGGCGACCGGGCAGGTTGAGGCGAACGGCAACCGGCTCGGCAGCGTCAGGCAGATGCAGGATGAAACGGGTCGCCTGGCCGTCCTGTTGCAAGTCGCTGGCGCGCACGTCGGCGTCGGCGTCGATCGCGTAGGTGAGGGTGCGGCGATTGGTTTCACGGGCGAGCACGGCGACGTTGGCATCGTCGGCGCACAGCACTGCCACGCCGTAGAACGGCAGACGATGCAGGAACTCGGCGAAGGCCTTGCGCACGCGCTCGAAATCGCCGCCGTAGTTTTCCAGGTGATCGGCGTCGATGTTGGTGACGATCGCGATCACCGGCGAGAGCAGCAGGAAGGAGCCATCGGACTCGTCGGCCTCGGCGACCAGATACTCGCCGCTGCCCAGGCGTGCGTTCGCACCCGCGGCAATCAACTGGCCGCCGATCACGAAAGTCGGATCGAAGTCGGCCTCGGCAAGCACGCTGGCGGTGAGGCTGGTGGTGGTGGTCTTGCCATGCGTGCCGGCGACCGCGATGCCGCGCCGGAAGCGCATCAGCTCGCCGAGCATTTCCGCACGCGGCACGATCGGGATGCGCCGTTCGCGTGCGGCGAGGAGTTCGGGGTTGTCGGGCTTGATCGCGCTCGATACCACCAGCACGTCGGCGTCGGCGACGTGCTGTGCGGCATGGCCGCGGTCGATGCGTGCACCCAGCGCGGTCAGGCGCCGGGTGGTCGCGTTGTCGGCCTTGTCCGAGCCCGACACCGCATAGCCGAGATTGCACAGCACCTCGGCGATGCCGCTCATGCCGACGCCGCCGATGCCGACGAAGTGCACGCGCCGAAAGTCCTGCATGATGTCGCCATGCTGCTGGAGGCGCGACGGCGTCATGCGCTGGCCTCCAGGCAGATGTCGGCGATGCGGCGCGCGGCATCCGGCTTGGCCAGCATGCGCGCGGCACTGCCCATGGCCTGCAGGCGCGAGCGCACCGACAGGCGTTCGAAGGCCGCGCCCAGGCGCTTGACGAAGTCATCGCCTTCGGCCACCAGCACCGCGCCACCGGCAGCGACCATCGCCCGCGCGTTGCGCGTCTGGTGATCATCGACCGCATTCGGATAGGGCACGAGAATCGCCGGTGCGCCCGCTGCGGCGAGCTCAGCGAGCGTCAACGCACCGGAGCGGCAGATCACCAGATCCGCCCACGCATAGGCAGCTGCCATGTCATCTTCGAATGGCACCACCTCGGCCTCGATCTGCGCTGCCAGATACGCGGCCTTGGCCTTGTCGAAATGACGCTCGCCGCATTGGTGGCGCACCACCACCGGCAGCTTCGAGCCGCGCCGACGCAACACCTCGGGCAGCGCCACATTGAGACTCTGCGCGCCTTGGCTGCCACCGAGCACGAGCAGCCGCAGCGGGCCGCTGCGACTGGTGTAGCGCTGCGCCGGCGCCGGCAACGAGGAGATCGAAGCGCGCACCGGATTGCCGACCCATTCGCCACCCTCGAACACGTTCTCGAAACCGGTAAGCACACGCGTGGCACGCCGTGCAAGCAGCTTGTTGGTGATGCCGGCGATGCTGTTCTGCTCGTGGACAACCAGCGGAATCTTTGCCATCTGCGCGGCGAAGCCGCCGGGGGCGGCGGCAAAACCGCCCATCGACAACACGCAGCGCGGCGCGTGCTTCTTGAGCAGGCCGCGGGCGGCGATCGTCGCTGCCAGCAATCGAAACGGCATCGTCAGCATGGTCACGATGCCCTTGCCACGCAGGCCGCCGATGCTGAGCGTTTCCAGCACCAGTCCGTGACGCGGCACCAGGCGCGTTTCCAGTCCGCCGCGACTGCCGATCCATACCACCGGCACGCCGCAGGCGCGCAGTTCGTCGGCAACCGCAAGGCCCGGAAAGATGTGTCCGCCGGTGCCACCGGCCATGATCATCACCGGACCGCTGTCGACTTGCGTCGGCTTCATGCGCGCACCCCGACCGCCTGCCGTTGTTCGACCAGTGCCATCATCGCGTTGTCGGCGCGACTGACCTCGTAGCTCACCCGCACCAACAGACCGATCGCCGCGCAGGTCATGATCACGCTCGATCCACCCGAGCTGATCAGCGGCAAGGTCAGACCCTTGGTCGGCAACACGCCAAGGTTCACGCCAATCGACACCAACGCCTGCAGGCCGACCATCAGCGACACGCCGAAGGCGCAGAACGCCGCGAAATGGCGGTTTTGCTCGATGGCACGCATGCCGATGACGAAGCCGCGCCCGACCAAGGCGGCGAACAGCGTGAGCACCAGCACGATGCCGGCGAAGCCCAGCTCCTCGGCGAGCACGGCGAGAATGAAATCGGTATGTGCTTCGGGCAGGTAGAACAGTTTCTGCACCGAACCGCCCAAGCCCACGCCGAACCACTCGCCGCGCCCGATCGCGATCAGGGCCTGAGTCAACTGGAATCCATCCTTGAACGGATCGGCCCAGGGATCGAGGAACGAGGTCAGGCGCTTGACCCGATAGTCCTGGCCGAACGCGATCCAGGCCACCAACGGCAGCGCTGCGCATGCGAGCAAGGCAAGGTCGCGCAGGCGCGCACCGCCCAGCCAGACCATGCCCATCACCACCGCCATCAGCAAGGTGGCGGAACCGAAATCGGGCTGCGCCAGCAGCAGGCCGGCAAACAGGGCCGCTATGCCGAGCGGTTTGAGCACGCCGAGCAGTTGCGTCTGCAGGTTGTCCCGATGGCGCACCAGATAGCTCGCCATGTAGACCACCAGCAACACCTTGACCGCCTCGACCGACTGGAAGCCCAGTGGCCCGATGCGGATCCAGCGCCGCGCGCCGTTGATGCGCACGCCGATCATCGGCACGAATACCAGCGCCAGCAGCAAAGCCGCCAGCAACAGCAGCAATGGCGCATGGCGTTCGAGCCAGGACAGTTCGATGCGCGCTGCAACCAGCGCTGCGGTGAGCCCGATGGCGAGGAAGACCAGGTGGCGCTTGAGATAATAGAAGGCGCCGATGTGCTGGCCCTCGGCCACCGCGATCGAGCTCGACGCGACCATCACCACGCCCAGACTTGCCAATGCGCAGGCAAGCACGATCAACCACGGGTCGTAGCGCCCGCTCATGCCTTCGACGCGCAGGGCCTGCTGTTCGTTGGTGGGCGTGAGCAGCAGCATCAGCGCACCTTGAGCGTGGCCAGACCAATGAGCATCAGCACTACGCTGATGATCCAGAAGCGCACGATCACGCGCGGCTCGGGCCAGCCCTTGAGCTCGAAGTGGTGATGAATCGGTGCCATGCGGAAGATGCGTTTGCCGCGCAGCTTGAAACTGCCGACCTGCAACATCACCGACACCGTTTCCATCACGAACACGCCACCCATGATCAGCAGCACGACTTCCTGCCGCACGATCACCGCAACGCAGCCGAGCGCTGCGCCGAGAGCGAGCGCGCCGATGTCGCCCATGAATACCTGCGCGGGATAGGTGTTGAACCACAGGAAGCCCAGGCCCGCACCGGCCATCGCGCTGCAGAAGATCGCCAACTCGCCGGTACCGGGAATCGCCGGAATGCCCAGATACTCGGAGAACACGCGGTTGCCGGCGACATAGGCGAATACGCCCAGCGCAGTCGACACCAGCACGCAAGGCATGATCGCCAGGCCATCGAGACCATCGGTGAGATTGACCGCATTGGAGAAGCCCACCACGATCAGGTAGGCCAGCAACACGAAGGCGCATGCGCCAAGCCACAGCCACGGCGAACCGCCCTGCGCCAGCTCGGCAAGACTGCCGAGCGGAAACTGCGCCTGTTTGAGGATCGGCAGATAGAAGGTGGTCGCCGCCGGCGTATCCGCGCTGGCGTAGAGGAATACCGCCACGCCCAGCCCGAACAAGGATTGCCAGAAATACTTCCAGCGTGCGGCCAGGCCGCGGCTGTCCTTGCGCACCAGCTTCTTGTAGTCGTCATAGAAACCGATCGCGCCGAACGCGAACAGCACCAGCAGCACCAGCCAGACGAAGCGGTTGTGCAGGTCGGCCCAGAGCAGGGTCGACACCGCGATCGAGGCAATGATGAGCGCGCCGCCCATCGTCGGCGTGCCGGCCTTGGACAGATGCGACTGCGGACCGTCGCTGCGTACCACCTGTCCGGCCTTGAGCGCGGCGAGTTTGCGGATCAGCGCCGGTCCGGCCAGCAGCGAAACGGCGAGCGCGGTGAGCGCGCCCATGATCGCGCGGAAGGTGAGGTACTGAAAGAGATGGAATCCGCTGAAATGCCCACGCAGCAGATCGGCCAGTTCAAGCAGCATGGCGATTGCCTCCGTTGCTGCCGCTCGCGCCCTGCAGTTCGCGCACGACCTTGTCCATTGCCGAGGAGCGCGACCCCTTGACCAGCACCACCAGCCCGTCGCGCAGTTCGCTGCGCAAGTGCTTCACCAGCTCGGCCTGACTGGCGAAATGCCGCGCGCCGGCACCAAAGCTCTCGACCGCGGAGCGGCTGAGCGTCCCGACCGCATGGAGCCGCTCGATGCCGCTGCGCTTGGCCAGCGCTCCGACTTCGCCATGCAGTCGCTCGGCATCGCTGCCCAGCTCGGCCATGTCACCCATCACCAGCACGCGCTCGCCGGATTCGCTGGCCAGCGTCGCGATCGCCGCCGCAAACGAACCCGGATTGGCGTTGTAGCTGTCGTCGATCAGTTGTGCGCCCGAGGCGAGTTCGATGCGCGCCAAGCGTCCGGCCACCGGGGCCGCGCTTTCGAGGCCCGCCTTGATCGTCGCCAGCGGCACGCCCAGACCAAACGCAAGCGCACTCGCGGCGAGCGCATTGGCGATGTTGTGGCGCCCGCGCAGCGGCAGCGCGATCTCGATGCCGCTGCTGGGTGTGAGCAGGCGGAAGCAGCCTTGCTCGGCCAAGCCCGGATCGAGAATGGCTCCGATGTCGACGCTGCGCATGAGACCGAAACGCAACACGCGGCGACCGCGCGCGAGCACACCGAAATACTCGGCGAAGGCCTCATCGGCGTTGATCACGGCCAAGCCTTCGGCCGGCAACGAGCGGTAGATCGCGCCCTTGGTCTCGGCCACCCCTTGCAGACTGCCGAGTCGTTCCAGATGCGCGGGAGCGACGTTGTTGACCAGGGCCGCATCGGGTTGGGCGATGCGCGCGAGATAGGCGATGTCGCCCGGCTTGCCGGCGCCCATCTCGAGGATGGCATATTCGGTGTCGGCAGGCATTGCAAGCAGCGTCAGCGGCAGCCCGATCTCGTTGTTGAAGTTGCCGGCGTTGACGTGGGTGCGCCCGTGCCGCGTGAGGATCGAAGCGAGCAGGGTCTTGACGGTGGTCTTGCCGTTGGAACCGGTGATGCCGATCACGCGCGCGCTGCTGCGCCGGCGCACGGCGTGGGCGAGTTCACCGAGCGCAAGCTGGCTGTCGGTGACCACGATCTGCGGCAAGGCGATCGCAAGCGGTCGCTCGACCAGCAACGCGGCCGCGCCATTGCGCGCGGCATCCGCGGCGAAGTCATGGCCGTCGTGCTGCTCGCCGCGCAAGGCGATGAACAAGGCGCCGGGCATCGGTTGGCGACTGTCGATGGCGACGCCGCGCAGCGGCACGTCGCTGCCCTGCAGACGACCCTTGCTCCAGCGGGCGATGTCGGCGCTCGTGCAGTTCAGCATGGGCGTGCCTCCAGCGCGGCGCGCGCCACGGCAAGATCATCGAATGGACGACGCGTGCCGGCGATTTCCTGATAGGGCTCGTGGCCCTTGCCGGCGACGAGCACGACATCGGCGGCAGCGGCCGCCTTCACCGCGGCAGCAATCGCGCGGGCGCGATCACGCTCGAAGTGCACCCGCTTCGGCTGGCGGAAGCCAACGCGGATCTGCGCCACGATCGCATCGCCGTCTTCAGCGCGTGGATTGTCGTCGGTGACGATCACGCGGTCGGCCAGCGCTTCGGCGATCGCGGCCATCTGTGGCCGCTTGCCCGCGTCACGTTCACCACCACAGCCGAACACGCAGATCAGCTCGCCCCGGCAATGCGCGCGCAAGCTGCGCAGTGCCTGCTCGAGCGCATCGGGCGTGTGCGCGTAGTCGACCACCACCAGTGGTTGCGCCGGCGCGCCACCGAGGCGACTCATGCGACCGGGCACCGGGTCGAGCGCGGCGAGCGCCGCACGGATCGCGGCGAAATCGAGTCCGCATTCGCCCAGCACGGCGACCACCGCGAGGAGGTTGGAGACATTGAATCGACCGAGCAGTGCGGTGCTGACCGGCCCTGCGCCCCAGGGCGTGCCCAGGTGGAAGTCCAGGCCATGCGCACCCGTCTCGATCTTGCGCGCGACGATGTCCGCCGCGTCGTTGTCGATGCCGCAACGATGCAGGCGCAAGCCCTCGGCTTTCGTTTCGAGCTGCGCGACCAGCTCACGCCCGAAGGCATCGTCTACATTGATGATCGCGGCGCGCAGGCCCGGCCATGCGAACAAGCGCGCCTTGGCCGCGCCGTAAGCCTGCATCGTGCCGTGGTAGTCGAGATGATCGCGGGTGAGGTTGGTGAAGACCGCCAGGTCAAAGTCAACCGCATTGACGCGCCCCTGATCGAGCGCATGCGAGGACACTTCCATTGCCACGTGGCTCGCGCCCGCATCGCGGAATTGCGCCAGCAGATCCTGCACCTGGATTGCATCGGGCGTGGTCCGCTCGCCGGCCTGCAATCGCCCATGCAGGCCCGCGCCGAGCGTGCCGATGGTCGCCGTGATCCGACCTGCGTGTTGCAAGGCCTGGGCGATGAGCTGCACGGTCGAGGTCTTGCCATTGGTGCCGGTGACGCCGGTCACGTGCAGCGCGCGTGAAGGCTCGCCGAACAGGCGCGCCGCGAGTGCGCCGACCCGCGCGCGCAGGTCCTCGACCCACAGCAGTGGCGCCGCGCCGCATGTACCGGCTGCCGTATCACGCGCAGTCGCATCGGCGATGCCCGCAGGATCGGCGAGGATCGCCACCGCTCCACGGGAGACGGCGGTCGGCGCAAAGCCCATGCCGTGCATCCGACTGCCGGCCAAGGCAACGAAGGCCTCACCCGCACGCAGGCTGCGCGAATCCAGACTCAGGCCGTTCACGCGGATGTCACCCGCAGCACCGGCATCGGCATGTCCCGCAAGCAGATCACGCAGACTCATCGATGGACACCGACTCATGCCGCTGCTCCCGTGCGCATGCGCAGCGCTCGAGCTGATCGCTGCCGCGGGCACAGGGTGCCGGTCGTTTCGGCGCTGGCGCGGCGGGCGATCGGGCCATTTGCGGGCAATTCGGGGGCGTTGCGCACGGCAACCGGCACAAGGCTGCTCATGGCGTGGCCACCTCGATCATGTTGCCGAGCGTCTCGGCATCGGGCTCGCTGCGCGATGGCACTGCGGGCACGCTCGGCGCCGGCATCGCGCCGCCGGCGTACCAGGTCTTGACGTTGTCTGGCGGCACATCGAGCAGGCGCAGCGCACCATCCATCACCCGCGCAAACACCGGCGCGGCAACGAATCCGCCCGCATAAGTAATGAGACCCGCTTCGTTGCTGCCGGCATCGTGGATCACCACGGTGGCGACCAACTCCGGATCGCTGACCGGCGCGATGCCGGTGAACAGCGAAACATAACGGTTGGAGTAGCCTCCCGCAGCCGACTGGTGCGAAGTGCCGGTCTTGCCGCCGACCAGATAGTTCGGCACGGCTGCAGTCGGTGCGGTTCCGCCCTTGGCGACCACGGTCTGCAGCATCGCCAGCACTTCGCCGGCGACCTTGGGATCGAGCACCTGCTCTCCCGCATCCCCGCCGCCCTTGACGAAGGTCGGCGTGTGCAGGATGCCGTCATCGGCGATCGCCGCATAGGCGCGCGCGATCTGCAACGGCGTCACGTTCAGACCGTAACCAAACGAGATCGTCGCCTGCTCGACCGGCCCCCATTCCCTGGGAATCGGCAACCGTCCGGGCGCCTCGCCCGGAAAGCCGCTCCCGCTGACCTCACCGAAACCCAGCGAGTGGAACACCCCATACATGTCGGCGCGCGGCAGCGAGCCGCCGATCTTGGCCGCGCCGATGTTGCTCGACACCGTGATCACGTGGGTGACGTCGATCACGCCGTGGTTGTGGGTGTCGTGGAAGGTGTGACCATAGAAGCTCCAGGTGCCCGGCGAGGTATCGACCTTGGTCTCGGGCTTCCACTTGCCGCTGGCGAGCGCCGCCGCGATCGTCACCGCCTTCATCGTCGACCCCGGCTCGACCACGTCGGTGACGGCGCGATTGCGTCGATACTCGATCGGCGCATTGCCGCGCGCATTGGGGTTGTAGGAAGGCAGGTTGACCATGGCGAGGATTTCGCCACTGTGCGCGTTGAGTACCACCATCGAGCCGGATTTCGCGTTGTGCTTGCGCAGGCCGGCCATCAACTCGCGGTAGGCCAGGTACTGGATGCGCCGATCGATTGACAGGGTGAGGTCGCGCCCCGGTTGCGCCTCGCGCAGCAGTTCCACGTTTTCGATCTGATGACCGAGCCGGTCGCGCAACACGCGCTTGCTGCCGGGCTTGCCGGACAGCCAGTCATTGAACGCCAGCTCGATGCCTTCCTGGCCTTGATCGTCGACATTGGTGAAGCCGAGCACGTGCGCCATCACTTCGCCGCTGGGGTAGTAGCGCTTGAACTCGCGCTGGCTGTAGACCCCGGGGATGGCGTGCTTGAGCACGGCCTGGGCGTCATCGGGATTGAGATGACGCTTGATGAAAACGAACTCCTTGCCGGCCTTGGCGCGCTCTTCGACGCGTTCGCGCAGCGACTGCGCATCGAGCGCGGTGGCCCCGGCGAGCTCGCCGATGCGCTCGGCGTGTTCGAGCAATTCCTGCGGGTTGATCCAGATCGATTCGACCGGCGTCGATACGGCCAGCGGCTCGCCGTTGCGATCGAAGATGGTGCCGCGCGAAACCGGGATCTCCAGATCACGCAGGTAACGGGCATCGCCCTGCTCCTGGTAAAAGTCCTTGCGCACCACCTGCAAGTCGACCGCGCGCACGACCAGGGACGCGCAGGCCAGACCCAGCATCAGCGCAACCAGTTGCAGGCGGGCGCGCACGTGGACGGGGCGGACGCGTGCGTTCATCGGCGGATCACCACCGTCGCCGCCGGCTGCGGCGCCAGCATGCCGAGCCTTTCACGCGCGATCTGATCGATGCGATTGTTGTCGGCCCAGGTCGCCTGTTCCAGTTGCAGGCGACCGTATTCGACATTGAGATCATCGCGCTCGGCGCCCAGGCGAGTCAGTTCGACGAACTGCAGGCGCGTTTGCTGACGCACGTAGACGACACCGATCGCACTGGCCAACACGGCCAGCAGCATCAGCAGCAGCACGAGGATGGAGGCGAGCTTCAAGCCGCCTCCCCGCGCCGCTCGGCGATGCGCAACACGGCACTGCGCGCGCGCGGATTGCGCGCCAGCTCGGCGTCGCCGGCGTGGATTGCGCGACCCACCGCAGTGAACGGCGGCGGCGCGACTTCGGGCAACGGCAGGCCGCGGCGCTGCGGGCGCGCAAGCGGACCGCGGATGAACTGCTTGACGATGCGGTCTTCGAGCGAGTGAAAGCTGATCACCGCCAGCCGGCCGCCGGGCTTGAGGCATTGCGTGGCCGCAGCCAGACCCGCTTCGAGCGCGTCGAGCTCACCATTGATCTCGATGCGCAGCGCCTGAAACGTGCGTGTGGCCGGATGCTTGTGCGGATCGCGGCGACCGATCGTGCGCGCGATCAGCTCGGCCAGCTCGCGCGTGGTCGCCAGCGGCTGGCTCTGCCGCCGCTGAACGATGGCCCGGGCGATGCGTCGACTCATCCTCTCCTCGCCGTGACGCCACAACACGTCACTGATCTGCGTTTCGCTGGCCTGCGCCAACCATTGCGCCGCACTCATGCCGCTACCCGGATCCATGCGCATGTCCAACGGTCCATCACTCTGGAAACTGAACCCCCGACCGGCATCGTCGAGCTGGGGGGAAGAAACGCCCAGATCGAGCAACACACCGTCGAGCCCCGCCAACGCTTGCGGCCACTGCGCCATCGCCGCGAAGTTGCCGTGTCTCGCCGTCACCCGCGCATCAGCGGAAAACTCCCGTTGCGCGCTCGCGATCGCCTCCGGATCGCGATCCATCACCAGCAAGCTGCCGCGGGGTCCCAGCCTCGCCAGCAGTTGTCGCGCATGCCCACCGCGCCCGAACGTGCCATCCAGATAGCTGCCATCCGCTTTCACTTGCAGTCCTTCCATGACCTCTTCCAGCATGACTGGCGCATGTCCGTACGCTGCGCCCGCGTTCATCGCCTTTCGCCCGTCACAGCCGCAGGTCGAGCATGCCGTCGGTGATTGCGTCCTCGCCGATCGTCTGCCGAATGTTGGTCTGGTGTGCCTGCTCGCTCCACAACTCGAGCTTCTCGCCCATGCCAAGCAACACCGCACGCTTCTCGATGCCGCTGAAACCGCGATGGCTGGCCGGCAACTGGATGCGTCCATTGGCATCGGGCTCGACATGCATGGCCGCACCGACCAGCTTGCGCTGGATGTCGCGATGCACCTTCACCGTGGTCGCCAGCGCCATCACGCTGTCGCGCACGCGCTCCCATTCGGCCTGCGGATAAATCCACAGGCAGCCGTGTTCGAACGGGTTGTAGGTGACGACCAGATGACCGCCCGCGGCGGCCACGGCATCGCGATGGGCCGCTGGAATCGCCGCGCGGCCCTTGTCGTCGATGGTGATTGCGGTTTCGCCTTGAAACATGCCGAGCCTGCTGCGCCTTGCCCCGTTTGCAGGTGATGGATCTCCACCATTTCCCACAAATCCACACTCATCCCCACGTTAGTCGCAGGCCTCGAGACTGTCAAGGAGAATTTCCTTATGGATCAATGGGCTGGACGGCAGTCTTCGCAATTTCAGGCAATTCCTGAGGAGCGCGTGCAATGTCATTGAAATTCAAGGATTCGTGCTACCGCCTTGCGGTCTGAACACAGCAGACGGCGCAGCCGGAACCGGATCTGGCACGAATTTTGACATCACTACACGATCATCCACCGGATGACGCTGCCCCCAAAGCTCGGGCATGCGTGCGATTGGAGCGCGGAAGTGGACGCAAGGGCGCGCCCAGGCGCATTCGGCGCCGCGTCCATGCTTCGAGCGACCCGGCTCAGACCAAGGCGCGATAGAGGCTGAAACTGCTGGTGGCGATCAACAGCGCCGACACGAACAGCAGCAGCCTGCGCGCGGGAATCTTCTTCGCCAGCATCGCGCCGAACGGCGCCGCGACCAGACCGCCGGCGACCAGTCCGATCGCGGCGATCGAAAACGCGGAAATGCCGATCGTGACCATGAACGAGGCCGACACCGTGGCGGTCACGAAGAATTCGGCGGCATTGACCGTGCCGATCGTGCGTCGCGGTTCAGTGCCCTGCGCGAGCAGGTTCGAAGTCACCACCGCGCCCCAGCCACCGCCGCCGGCGGCATCGAGGAAGCCACCGACCAGGCCCAGTGGTGCCGCGAAGCGTGCATCGCCATGCACCTGATCACGCCGCATGCGCCATGCGCGCCACAAGAGATAGAAACCAATCCCCGCCAGATAAGCCATCACGAAGGGCCTGGCGACCGCACCGTCGATGTTCGACAGCAGATAGGCACCGAGAACGCCGCCGGCGACGCCGGGAATCGTCAGACGCCGGAACAGCTTCCAGTCCACGTTGCCATGCAGGACGTGACTGAGTCCCGATGCGCAGGTGGTGAATGACTCGACCAGATGCACGCTCGCCGAAGCGCGCGCCGGTGCCACGCCGAGCACGCTCACCAGCAGGGTGTTGGTGATCACGCCGAAGGCCATGCCGAGCGCACCATCGACGAGCTGGGCAAAGAATCCGACAAGAATGAACGGCAGAATCGCGTTGATCTGGTCGGGCGTGAGCTCAGGCAATGGAAACATGCAGCGGCAATCCCGTCAGGTTGGATGCAAGGCCTGTGCGCTGACACGTTCCGTACGCAGTCGGCAAACACGCGCTGCCCGAAACGACAGGCCGCAAGATGCAGCCGACAGGATGACAGACGCGCACGGATCGAGCCATTGCATCGATCGTGTCGAGCGCGATTGTGGGTGCATGCGATCCGTCCGTGGAAAGAAAAAGTCGCGATGCCCTTATGCCGTCGCGCCGGACGCTTCGGGAGCAGCATCGGATTGGCGAAGATGTGCGGGCTCGGCCGCGGATCGAATCCGGGGCATCGAACCCGCACACGCGAAGAGCGCGAGAAAAAGGTGGAGTCGGCCGATAAGCCGGGTTCTGTCGTGGACAACCATTCCTCTGGGCCGCGCGTCACCGCGCGGCTCAAGCAACCAACCCGGGGACGACGCGGGCCACGTCATGGTCCCCCTATTCGGTCTTGCTCCAGGTGGGGTTTGCCGTGCCGGTCCGTTGCCGGACTCGCGGTGCGCTCTTGCCGCACCGTTTCACCCTTGCCACGCATCCATTCACCGTTGCCGATGAGCGAACCGTTCGGCGGTCTGCTCTCTGTTGCACTTTCCGTCGGCTCGCGCCGCCCAGGCGTTACCTGGCACCTTGCCCTGTGGAGCCCGGACTTTCCTCGATGTCCTTGCGGACGCCGCGGTTGTCTGGCCGACTCCGTGGGCGAGTCTAGCATTGACCGGCGCCGTGGCTTCCTCAACGCCGCCACCACCAGCGCCGCAGCGGCTGCATGGCCGCGGCCAGCGCGATGATCGCGGCAACGAAGTGTCCGATCGTCGACCACACGGCCGCCTGCTCGGGCGCGGGAAAACGCGCCAGCGCAAATTGACTGAAGGCATAGTCGAGCGCGGCGTAGACCAGAGCGCCGACGAGAATCGCCGCGGCGATGAGTGCGAGTTTGCGCAACGGAGAAATCGCCTCGTCGCGGTTGTCGGCGCGACGGCCGGGTGTGGTTTCGGACATTCTGGCTTCACTCCGCAGGCTGGGATTCTTCGGCATACAGTTGCTTGCGTGGCGCGCCGCTGATCGCCGCTGCCAATCGCGCCGCGCGCGAAGGCGGCAGTTCCTCGCGCAACAAGGCGAAGATGCGGCGACCGGCGGCGAGCGTGGCTGCCTCGTCTTCGCCATCGGCGCCATTGACGACGAGCACGAACTCGCCGCGCTGTTGGTCGGCATCGGCGAGCACGCGCGCATGCAGGGTTTCGAGGGGCGCGCCAAGCACGGTCTCGAAGCGCTTGGTGAGCTCGCGCGCAAGCACGGCTTCGCGCTGCGCACCGAAAACCGCGACCATGTCGGACAGTGTCTCGACGATGCGATGACTCGATTCGTAGAAGATCAGCGTGCGCGTCTCGTCGGCGAGCACACGCAGGCGCTCGCGGCGTGCCGCTGCCTTGGCTGGAAGAAAACCCTCGAACACGAAACGATCGCTGGGCAGACCCGCCACCGACAGTGCGGCGATTGCCGCACACGGGCCGGGCACCGGAGAGACCTCACAGGCCGCTTCGCGCGCCGCGCGCACCAGACGAAAGCCCGGATCGCTGATGAGCGGAGTGCCGGCATCCGAAATCAAGGCGACTTCCTCGCCGGCAAGCAGGCGCGCAACGATGCGCTGCGCCTGTTCACGCTCGTTGTGTTCGTGCAGGGCAAGCAATGGCGCATGCGGGCCAAGCTGGGCCAACAGCGGCGCACTGTGGCGCGTGTCCTCGGCGGCAATCAGTGCAACGCGTGCAAGCACTTCTTTCGCGCGCGGCGAGAAATCGCCGAGATTGCCGATCGGCGTGGCCACCACCCACAGGCGTCCTGGTCTGGCATTCATGTCGCGATTTCCACTCCGGGCACTGGCCCGCGATCGGCTATCATCGCAGCGATTGCAACCCGCGCAAACGGAGAGGCCATGATCGACATCCAGCACACGTCGCAGCCTGGCCCGACCCGTCTGCGCAGCATCCTGCGCCGCCTGTGCATGATCGCGCTGGCGCTGGGCATTGCCGCCTGCACGCCTGCCGGCGATTCGAATGTGCGTCCCGAAGTCGACACGGCCGCCGCGCACGCGGAAGCCGCCCAAGCCGACCAACTCTTTGCGCAGGGTCGCCTCGATGAAGCCGCCGCGGCCTACCGGCAGCTTGCCGACAGCGAACGCGGCGCGGTGGCCGACCACTATCGCCTGCGCGCGGCCGAGACGCTGCGCGACAACGGCGAAATCGAGGCCGTCGCCACCGAACTCGAGGACATTCGTCGCCGTCGCCTGCGCGGCGAAGATCTCGCACGTTTCGACCTGCTCCAAGTCGAAATCGCCCTGCACCGCAGGGATCCCGCCCGTGCCGAAGCCCTGCTCGACGCCATTGACGCCGAGGCCAGCCCGGCCCTGCACATGCGCGTGCTCGAACTGCGTGCACGCAGCCAGCTCGCCCGCGGAGATGCCTTCACCGCCGCGCACACGCGCGCGCAACTCGATCGCGACCTGCAAGGGCTCGATCGCGACCACAATCGCAAGGAATTGCTGGCAACGCTCGCCACCATCAACGTGCAGACGCTGCGCGATCGCTTCGCCGCGCTCGCCCCGGACGATCCACTGCGCCCCTGGATCGAGCAGGCGATGCGCAAGCAGGGACAGGCGCTGCCGCGCACGCTGCCACAGCCCAGTCGCCAGATCGGCACGATCGACGCGAACGCGGGCGGCAACTCGCGTGCCGAGGGCTACCATCCGCCGCAACGAGTCGCCTTGCTGTTGCCACTGAGCGCGCAGTTCGCCAGCGTCGCGGCTTCGATCCGCGACGGTTTCATGACCGCATGGTCCGCCGAAGCGGTCGAACGACGTCCGCAACTGCGCATCTATGATTCGGGCAAGACACCGCAGGATGCCATCGCGGCCTATCGCAAGGCGGTTGCCGAAGGTGCCGATCGCGTGGTTGGCCCCTTGCTGCGCGAAGCGGTTGGCGCGCTGTTCCACGAAGTGCTCGAGGTGCCGGTGTTGGCCTTGAACCATCCCGACACCGGCGAAGTGCCGCCTCCGGGCAGTTCCGAATACGGCCTGCTGCCCGAGACCGAAGGCGCCCAGGTGGCCGAGCGCATGCTCGCGCGCGGCATCACGCGCAGCGCGATCATTGGCGCACAGGCCGACTGGTCCGAGCGTGCGGCACGGGCGTTTCGCGCGCAGTTCGAGGCCGGTGGCGGCGCGATCGTCGGCCAGGTGCAACTGGGCGACAAGGACATCAACTACGCCAAGTCGATTGCCCAGGCCACGGCCTCGCTCGGCGAGGGCAGCGAGGCCGGCGTGTTCATCAGCGTGCGTCCACAGCAGGGGCGCCTGCTGGTACCGCAATTGCGCGCGGCGCGGATCAAGGCGGCGCTGTTCGCGACCTCCCACATCTATGCCGGCGATGCCAACGCGATGCTCGACCGCGATCTTGACGGTGTGGAATTCTGCGATGCGCCGTGGCTGTTCGGACCGATCGCAGGGCGCCCCGACCGCAGCCTCGTCGGCCCGCAAATCGACAGCGCCAATGGCGCCGGTGGCCGCCTGTTCGCATTCGGCATGGATGCCTATGCGCTGTTGCCCTACCTCGACTGGCTCGGCGCGCACCCCGATGCCTACCTCAATGGTGCCACCGGCCAGCTCACGGTCGACCGTTTCGGTCGCGTGCATCGGCTGGTCGACTGGGCACGTTTCGACAACGGCCTGGCCATGCCGGTGGTCGGCGCGCTGGAGTCGACGCCGGTGCCGGCGCAGTGAATGCAGCGCGCACGGCAAGCCGCGATGCCGGCGCGCGCGGCGAGGATCTGGCCTGCGCGCAACTGCAGGCCGCGGGACTGCGCCTGCTCGCGCGCAACGTGTGCTATCGCCATGGTGAACTCGATCTGGTCATGCTCGACGGCACGACGCTCGTATTCGTCGAGGTGCGCTATCGCCGCGACAACGGCTACGGCGATGGCATCGACTCGGTGACCGCGCGCAAGCGCGCGCGCCTCGTGCGCGCCGCGGCGAGCTTCCTCGCCGAACGGCCGCAATTGGCGCGCGCAGCCTGCCGCTTCGATGTGATCGCGGTTGGCGGATCATCCGGCCAGCCGCAGTTCGACTGGCGACGCAATGCTTTCGATGCTTTCTGAGGTACGCCCCATGCCCTTGCGCCAAACCGTGGCGATTCTTGCCCTGCTCCTGCTGATGCCGCTGCTCGGTGGCTGCCTTGCCGCCGTCGTCGGCGGCGCCGCCGTTGCCGGCAGCGCTGCCCACGATCGCCGTGAAGTGGGCACCTGGACGGGCGACAAACGCATCTTCCTGGCCGCGTACAACGACCTCAACAAGGACAAGGAACTGGCGCTGCGCAACGATGTCGTGATCACCGTCTACGACGGCGTGATGCTGCTCGCCGGCACCGTGCGCAACGAGGAACTCAAGCAGCGCGCGCAGAACATCGTGAGCGGTTTCGAGGGCACGCGACGCATCATCAACGAACTGCAGATCGGCACGCCGCAGGGCTTCTGGTCGCGCCGCCGCGACAACACGATCACCGCGCATGCCAAGACCGCCCTGCTCGACATCACCAGCCTGCCGGGGTTTGATCCCACGCGCGTCAATGTCACCACGGTCAACCGCATCACTTATCTGATGGGCCGCGTCTCGCACGAGGAAGACGAGGCCGTGACCTCGATCGTGCGCAATGTCAACGGCGTGGAAAAGGTCGTCAAGCTGTTCGAACACACCGACTGACGGCCGCGTGCGTGCACTTGCGTGCACGCACGCGGCGCTTCCGTCACGGCGTGATCACGATGCGGTTGTTCGCCCCCGTGAGATTGCGGTTGAGCGTGATCCACAGCTCATTGCTGCCCGCACGCAAGGACGGGAACCAGTCCTGGTCCATCACCAGCGTCGTGCCGTTGAGCTTCAGGGTGGGGTAACTGCCTGCGGTAAAACCGCGCACGATCAAGAGCGGATGGCGCAGCGTGCCGGCGCCGACCTTGATGTTCGCATCGAGGGTGTTGCCCGCGGCATTGAAGGTGAGCGCGGCGTAGACCGGGTCGTATCCCAGCGGCGCATAGTTGCGCGTGTCGGGTCGGTTGACGCCAGCCGGACCCGAGGCGGCGACGCTGCCGGTGAGCGCGGTAAGCGTGAGCGTCTGCAGCGCTTCGGCTTCGCTCACTTCGAGCCCGACCGGATCGGTCGAATGCGCGCCGAGCACGATCCAGGTCGAGTAACTCTGGCGCGGATAGCCCGAACGCATCGGCCCGTTGTCGCCCAGCGCGGTATTGGTGTTGGATTCGTAGCTGGTCTGGCCGAGGAAGCCGAACTGCGTGCCCCAGGTCAGACGCGTGTTGTTGGTGCCCGCATTGGGCGAGCCGGTATTCAGGCTCCAGGAGATCGCTTGATACGGCCAACTGTCCTGCCACGGCATCAGGTAACCGTCACCCGCCGCGCCGTTGGCCGAAGTCGTGTTCCAGCGTGCGGTGAGATCGTGGTACCAGGGATTGCGCCCGCCGCCCGCATCCTGCAGCAACAGCGGCTGGGTCTGCACGATGCCCATCGTCGCGTCGGTCGCATTGATCCATTCCTTCACGTAGGGAATCGTGTTGGGCTGGTTCCAGCTCCAGGCACTGTTGAGCGTGGCGGGCGCGCTGGTGGTGGTGAACTTCCACAGATCGCCCCAGGCCACGCCGCTGACGTCCTGCGAGCCATCGCCGTCGAATTCAAGTTCACCATAGGGCGCGCGCGAGTCGTCGTAGAGATAACCGGCCGGCAAGGCGCTCATGTCGTAGGTCACCGCCCACAGCGGATGGTCGCGCCCGGTGGCGAACACCCAGTCGATCGTGACCGGGATGTATCTGACTTCTGGAGTTCCACTTTCCTTGCAATAGCGTGGATAGTTCTGCGTGTAGCGGAAGATCGCATGGTGACGCCCGGTGAACACGCGCTGGAAATTGCCGGCGATGAAACCACCCAGTGGCGAATCATCACCGCCCAAGCATACGCCGCCATCCAGCCACGCCGAGTGCGACACAATGTAGCCGAAGCCCGCATAACCGCCATTGCCGTAATTGGTCACGCCGATCGTGCGCGTGCTGTCGTTGGGCATCTGGTAGCGGAACTCGCGCAAGGCGCCGCCGCGCGCACCGCCCGGCCCGGCCGCGCCGTTGTTGTGCGCGAGCACCGCCACGCGTGGGCGCAGCAGGCTGTCGCGCCAGGTGAAACGATCACTGGTCATGCCGGCCACGCTGACGGCGTTCTCCTGCACCAGAAGGTTGGCACTCGGTGGCCCGCTGCCTTCGAAGCCGTTGCCGAAGATGGGGTCGGGCAACGCACTGCCGCGCAGCGCGATGTCATCGAAATACACGGTCGCCTGCGCACCTGCCGACTCGCTCTGAATGTCGATGCGGTCGAACTGCGTGATGCCCGGAAACGCGCTCGCCAGCGGCACGACCACTTCCTTCCAGATGCCCGCGCTCGGGCCGCCGCCTGCGATATAGGCATTGAGCGGCTTGCTGGCCTGCGCCGAGGTCACGGTATTCTGCAGGAACAGCGTGAACTGCTGGCCGTTGCCGCTGCCGCCGTGGATCCACAGGTGCAGATCGACGTAGCTTGCGGCGCCGATGTTGGCGCCAGCCTTGACCATCGAGACCGCGTTGTAATTGTTGCCCGTCAACGCAATCGACTTGCTACCGCCATGCACGGGCGAGGTGTTGGCGAAATTGCCGCCACCGCCCCAAGACCAGTCCTGGAAACCGTTCTGCAGCGCATCGTCGTAGATGACGAGGTCGGCGCGCGCGGACTGCGCTGCCATGCAGGCCAGCACTGCAATGAAAAGTCCTGCCATGGTTCGCAGCATGGGTACGCTCCTCCGTGTTCCTCGTTTGGACGCGGCGCGTTCGCCACGTCGATCCGGTCGATGAGTCCTCACCGGCATGTGGCCGGGCAGAGGATTTGCAGCCGGTCCTGATCGATCCGCGCCTTGCCACACACCACGGACATCGTGGTGAGGCCCCAGCCCTCGCGCAGCGCCGTCGGCCATGCGGCGCAGTCGCGTGAGCGCATCCGTACCCCGATCGCGTCACCGACCGGTCGACCCGGTTCGACGCAAGATACACGCTGTGGAGACGGCAATTAACATTGCACCGCAACAAGGACGGCCGGGCCTGCGCCTGCGTGCCGGCATGGAGCGAGCATCCTGCACGCACCGACTCGGGGATCCCCTCGATCAGGAACGCGAATCGGGCCGCACGCAACCATGAGCCGGATCGCGTGCCGGAATCACCAGCTTTCGGGTGGTCAGCCACACAGCCTCCCGGCGCAGCCGCACCGTCGCGGACTCCCGCCCGCGCAGTGTCACGCGCGCCTGGCAGTCTGCTCCCGCAGCGAAACTTCGGTTCGACGCAAGACGCGCAGGCAAGCACGCAGTTTCTGGCGCGCATGGAACAGGCGTGTCTTGACGGTATTGAGCGGACATCCCTGTACCGTGGCAACGTCCGCGAGCGATGCCCCTTCATTGAAAACCAGATGCAGGCACTCCCGGTGCACGCCCGACAGTCTGTCCAGGCAATCACGCACGACCTCGAAACGCTCGGTCGCGTCGATCATGTCGAAGGCTGCCACCTCATCGCTGGGTATCGAGTCATCGAGCGCAACGTTCGCCGCATTGATCGCGCGCAGGCGATCGAGTGCGCGGTGACGCGCAATGCCGAGCACCCACGTCGAAAAGCGCGACCGGCCATCAAACCGGTGAGCGTTCTTCCAGACTTCGAACATGGTGTCGGAAACGACTTCCTCCGCCTCCTCGTGGCTGCGCACCAAGCGCAGCGCATAGGCGTACACCCGCCGTCCCAAGGCTCGATGGATCATCGCAAATGCCTGTTCGTCCCTGGCCACCACACGCCCCAGCAGGAACGCTGATGCCGGACCGTCGAAATTCCCGCTGCGCGGTTCGCGCTCCGGAATGGCTACCTCTTTCATGCCCCATTTCTCCCTGACCGCGACTGGACAAGACTCCGGCCGCAACGCCCCCCTTCCCCGACATTCACCGCGCGGCGAGCGCGATGCTTCCTGCACCGTCTCCGGCACCCTCCCGACGGGAGGACCGGAAGGCCGGCAATTCGACCCTCGAGCGGAGCCTGTTGCCAGCGGAAACGCCGAAAGGCGACAAGTGCAGACATCACTACCGCAACTGGCCCGCATGATTACGCTCGGGCGACCCCATTCGAGACTGACGCAATTGCGCATGCTTTCGTGCCAGGCCAAGCGGCTCGCCAGTGACGACCCTCGCCCAAGCATGATTCGCGCCACTTCGACGGGAATGCCCGGCGCGGCGGTCAGGTCCACCCGCTGCGCGCGATGGACAGGCGGGCAACACGATCGCGCAAGGCGCGATCACCGCACCGCGTGCCGGACCCACGCTTTCGGCACCCTGCTAGACTTCGCATTCCCACATCGCAAGCCCGGGCGCGCCTTCCGCGCGGCCTGGCCGGCTCGCCGCCGCAGACGGAGCATCGCGCATGAACCAGCTCAATGACATCCTCGACCAGGACCTCGACCCGCGCGAGACCCGCGAGTGGATCGAGTCGATTACCGGCATCATCAACGCCGACGGCACCGAGCGCGCGCATTTCCTGCTCGAACGCATGGTCGACGAGACGCGCCGCGCCGGCGGCCACCTGCCGTTCACGCCGACCACCCAGTACGTCAACACGATTCCGCCGCACCTGGAAGCGCGCTCGCCGGGTGACGCCGCGCTGGAATGGAAAATCCGCTCGCTCACGCGCTGGAACGCGATGGCGATGGTCGTGCGTGCGAACCGCAAGCCGGGCTCGCTGGGCGGCCACATCGCCAGCTTTGCCTCCAGCGCAACGCTGTATGACGTGGGCTTCAACCACTTCTGGCGCGCACCCAGTGCCGAACACCCAGGCGACTTGATCTGCTATCAGGGCCATTCCAGCCCCGGCATCTATGCACGTTCGTTCCTCGAAGGCCGCTTCAGTGCCGAGCAGCTCGATCTGTTCCGCGCCGACGTGATCGCACCGGGCCGCTCGCTGACCTCCTATCCGCACCCCTGGCTCATGCCCGAATACTGGCAGGTGCCGACGGTATCGATGGGTTTGGGGCCGATCCAGGCGATCTACCAGGCGCAGTTCTTCCGCTATCTGGAAAACCGCGGCCTGATTCCGAAGTCCGATCGCAAGGTGTGGTGCTTCCTCGGCGATGGCGAAGTCGACGAACCCGAATCGCTGGGCGCGATCTCGCTGGCCGGACGCGAAGGCCTGGACAATCTCATCTTCGTCATCAACTGCAACCTGCAGCGCCTCGACGGCCCGGTGCGCGGCAACGGCAAGATCATCCAGGAGCTCGAAGGCGTGTTCCGCGGCGCCGGCTGGAACGCGATCAAGGTGATCTGGGGCAGCTACTGGGATCCGCTGCTGGCTGCCGATCGCAGCGGCAAGCTGCGCCAGGTGATGATGGAGTGCGTGGACGGCGAGTACCAGGCCTACAAGGCCTTTGGCGGCGCCTACACGCGCGAGCACTTCTTCGGCAAGACGCCCGAGACGCGCGAGATGGTCGCCAGTCTGTCCGACCAGGACATCTGGCGTCTCAACCGCGGCGGTCACGACCCGCACAAGATCTACGCGGCCTATCACGCCGCGATGCAGACCCAGGGCATGCCGACCGTGATCCTGGCCAAGACCGTCAAGGGCTACGGCATGGGCCTGGGGTCGGGCGAAGCCGAGAATCCCACGCATCAACAGAAGAAGATGGAGCTCGATGCCGTACGCATGTTCCGCGACCGCTTCAATATCCCGGTGGCGGATGACAAGCTCGGCGAAGTGCCCTACTACCACCCGGGCAAGGACTCGCCCGAAGTCCAGTACATGCTCGAGCGCCGGCGCGCGCTGGGCGGCTTTCTGCCGCAGCGGCGCAAGCGCACCGACAAGCCCTGCCACACGCCCGACCTGAGCACCTTCGCACAGATCACCAAGGGCAGCGGCGAGCGCGAGATTTCCAACACGATGGCGCTGGTGCGCGGCATGAACCTCTTGCTGCGCGACAAGGAAATCGGCCCGCGCCTGGTGCCGATCGTCGCCGACGAAGCGCGCACCTTCGGCATGGAAGGCATGTTCCGCCAGATCGGCATCTACGCGCCATTCGGACAGAAATATCGCCCACAGGATGCCGACCAGCTGCTCTATTACCGCGAGGCACAGGACGGCCAGGTGCTGCAGGAAGGCATTTCCGAAGCCGGCGGCGTCTCGGCGTGGATCGCGGCGGGCACGAGCTACTCGGTCTCCAATCAACCGATGCTGCCGTTCTTCATTTACTACTCGTTCTTCGGCTTTCGCCGCATCGGCGACCTCATCTGGGCAGCCGG
Source organism: Dokdonella sp. (assembly GCF_019634815.1). Lineage (GTDB taxonomy): Bacteria > Pseudomonadota > Gammaproteobacteria > Xanthomonadales > Rhodanobacteraceae > Dokdonella_A. The sequence continues at coordinate 34,350 of NZ_JAHCAP010000012.1, forward strand.
GGACCAGCACGCGCGTGGTTTTCTCGTTGGCGCGACCGCGGGCGCGAGTTTCCCGGGCGAAGGCTTGCAACATTCCGATTGCGCCTCGCAGCTGATGGCTGGCACCGTACCCAATTGCCGCGCCTACGACCCGACTTTCTCCTACGAAATCGCGGTGCTGCTGCACAAGGGTGTCGAGGAGATGTACGAGCAGCAAAAGGACGTCTTCTACTATTTCACGACCACCAACGAAAACCTCCACCACCCCGACATGCCCGAAGGCTGCTACGAGGGCATCGTCAAGGGCATGTACCTGTTCCGCGCCGCGCCTGCCGACAAGACCAGCGGCAAGGGCAAGGCCCGCAGCGGCGCGCCACGCGTGCAATTGATGGGCGCTGGCGGCTCACTGCGCGAGGCGATTGCCGCAGCCGAGTTGCTTGAGGCCGACTTCGGCGTCAAGGCCGACGTGTGGTCATGCCCGAGCTTCAGCGAGCTGTCGCGCGATGGCTTTGACTGCGAGCGCTGGAACCGCCTGCACCCGGACCCCAAACAGCAGCGCGTGGCGTACGTGACACAGTGCCTTGATGCCCATGACGGCCCGGTGATTGCCTGCAGTGAATACGTGCGGGCGGTGACCGACCAGATCCGCGCGTTCGTGCCGCATGGGCGTCGCTTCATCGCCTTGGGCGCCGATGGCTATGGCCGTTCTGACACGCGGGACCATCTGCGCGAATTCTTCGAGATCAGCCGCTACTGGATCGCGCATGCGGCGATCACCGCGCTGGCCGCGGACGGCGAGATGAATCCCGAAGACGTCGCGCGGGCGATCAAGCAATACAAGCTCGATCCAGCCAAGGCCAACCCGCTCACGGTCTGAGCGATTCAATCACGCGAGCGCTGCGCGACGCAGCGCTCCGGCGCGGGCACGGTCCCTGCGTGCCAGGGTTGCAGTGGCGTTCGGCGACCCGTCACGCCCCATGTGCCGCGTTTCCGATCCGTTTCGCATCCGCGGACTACAGTGTCCCATGTTGCCTTCACGCAAGGCGATCACGGGGACATGGAGATGGTTTTGGACGATCGAAGTGCGCCGGCCGCTGCGCTGGCGTTGACTGCCGAGGACGTGCTTGCACGCCAGGATCGCATTCCGGTGTGGACGCTGCCACGCAGCTATCTGGCCATCATCGGCGTCGGCTACTTCTTCACATTCTTCGACATCGCCGACATCGGTTACACGATGCCGGCGATCGCAGCCGAGTTCGGCTTGTCGAACTCGGAAACGCTGTTCGTGGCACTTGCCTTGGGACTGATCGGCTACGTGATCGGCTCGATCGTGATCGGTGCGATTGCCGATCGCGTGGGGCGTTACCGCACCCTGGTGGTCACGCTCACGATCACCGCGCTGGGTTCGTTTCTCGATGCCACCGCAACCGGTATCGTCTCGCTGTCGATCTGGCGCTTCGTCACCGGTTTCGGCGTCGGCGCCGATCTCAACCTCGTCTCGACCTATGTCGGCGAACTGGCGCCCGCGGGCCAGCGTGGCCGCATCTCGAACCTGACTTTCCTCGTTGGCATTCTCGGCCAGGCGCTCACGCCGTTCATCGCGCTGGCGCTGGTGCCCAACTTCGCCTGGGGCTGGCGCGCGATGTTCGTGATCGGCGGCCTGATCGCCTCGATCGGCGTGATCGCGCGCTTCCAGTTGCCCGAGTCGCCGCGCTGGCTCGCCCTGCATGGGCGCGTCGAGGAGGCCGACGCGGTCGTGCGGCGCATGGAACAAGGCGCACGCATGCGCGCAATTGAATTGCCACCGCCGCAGCCCAGAGCCGTCTCCGCCGAGCTGCACGCATTCCCGTTCCGTGCGCTGCTCGCGCCACCGTATCGCGGACGCCTCGTGCTGCTGGCGGCGATGTGGTTCTGCTGGTACATCGGCAACTACGGATTCCTCGGCGATGCCGCGACGCTGGTCGCCGAGCAGGGCTTCGCGGTCGGCAGTTCGCTGCTGTTTCTGGGCATCGGCGCCCTGGGTTATCCGGTGGGCGCCCTGCTCATGGCCTGCATCGCGGATCGCTTCGAGCGGCGACTGCTCATATTCTGCTCGACCCTCGTGTGGCTGGCCGGCATGCTGCTGATCGGCGCCAAGAGCGACGAAACCATGCTCGTGGCCGGTTCCTTCCTGGCTTCACTTGCGCTGGGCCTGTATCTGCAAGTGGCCTATACCTACACCGCGGAGCTGTTCCCGACGCGCGCACGCGCCAGCGGCTTTGCGCTCTCCGATGGCATCGGTCACGCCGGCGGCGCGGTCGGCGCGCTGTTGCTGCCGGCGCTGGTTGGGGCGACCTCGTTCTTCGTCGGCTTTCTCGGCATCGGCCTCACCGGAGTGCTCGCAGGGCTCATCGCGCTGCTGGGACCACGCACGAGCGGGCGGCGATTGGAGGACGTCTCGCACTGATCCATGCGCGACGCGCCTTGCTGCCTTCAATGCGCCGCGATCCCCACGCAGACAGGGAGCGTGATGGTTACGCTGCTTGATCGGTGTTGCCCTAAACTCCGCGCTCGCCGGACTTCGCGCCCTTGCTGGAGAAATCGATGCGATGCCTGATCCTGCTTGTCGCCTGCCTGCTTGCCAACCAGGCCGCGCCCGCACGCGCGCAAGGACAGGACTGGAAGGCACCGAAGATCGATCACCTCTTCATCATCATGCTCGAGAACCAGTTGTTCGAGACCACCTTCGGCAAGCAGTCACCGGCACCGTACCTTGCGCGTGAATTGCCGGCCAAGGGCGCGCTGCTGCGTCAGTTCTACGGCATCGGCCACCTCAGTTTGCCGAACTACATCGCGACGATCAGCGGCCAGGCGCCCAATCCCGCGACCCAACGCGACTGCACCACGTTCAGCCAATTCGTCGCCAGCGGTCCGCTCGATGCCGACGGCCAGCTGCCCGGCGAGGGCTGCGTCTACCCGGCTTCGGTGCTCACCATCGCCGACCAGCTCGACGCTGCCGGCAAGCACTGGAAGGCGTACATGGAAGACATGGGCAACGATCCTGCGCGCGCAGCTGCCGAGTGTGGCCACTCACCGATCGGTGCCGAGGAGCGTACGCGCCACGCCAGCGCGCGCGACATGTACGTCGCCAAGCACAATCCCTTTGTCTACTTCCGTTCGATCATCGACGACCACAAACGTTGCCGGCGCGGGGTTGTCAATCTCAATCGCCTCGACCGCGACCTGCGCAGGCTCGACACCACGCCCAACTACAGTTACATCACGCCCAATCTCTGTCACGACGGGCATGACGCACCCTGCAAGAACGGCGAACCCGGAGGACTGGTTTCGGTTGACAAGTTCCTGCGCCATTGGGTGCCGCGCATCATGGCTTCGCCGGCCTACAAGCAGGGCGGGCTCATCCTCATCACCTTCGACGAGGCGACCATGGCTGACAAGTCGGCCTGCTGCGGCGCACGGCCTTTGCCCGGCGGTCCCGAACCCGGTTTGGGTGGTCCCGGCGGCGGCCGCATCGGCGCGGTGTTGCTGTCACCACACATCGCCCCCGGCACCCTGAGCGACGTACCCTACAACCACTATTCCCTGTTGCGCTGGAGCGAGGACAACTTCGGACTTGCACCGCTCGGCTACGCGGGCATTCCGGGGTTGGTGACTTTCGGCGCCGACGTATTCACGCGGCACTGACACAGCCGCGATGCTTCGCCGGTCGCGGCGGATCCGCCGTGCCGAGTTCTTCAACGTTGCTTATCATCTCCCGATGCCGATCTTCCGCCTTCCGTTGCTGCTGATCCTTCTGATCTGCGCGGTGCCTGCATTGGCGCAATCGCCGGACTCATCGAAATTCTTCGACGAAGCACGCGCGCAAGTCGCCGATATCCGCAAGCAACTCGGCGACGCCGACGTCGACGACGCCCAATTCAATCGATTTCGTGATGCAGCGGCGGCCGTGTCGAGCCAGGCAGACGCGATTGTGGCCGAGCGCACACCCGCACTGGCAGCGATTGAAGCCCGCTTGGCCGAACTCGGACCGGCGCCGGCCAAGGGCAGCAGCGAAGCCACCGACATCGCTGCGCAGCGCAGCGAATTGGGCCGACAGATCAATGCGCTCGACGCCGAGATCAAACGCGCCAAATTGCTCAGCGTCGACAGCCAGCAGCTCAGTGGTGAGATCGCCGAGGTCCGCCGCTCCAACTTCCTCACCCGCCTGTCGCAGCGCACCGCTTCGCCATTGACGCCGGCGTTCTGGGTCGAGGTCAGCACCAATGCACCCCGTGATGGCGCGCGCCTTGCCAACCTGCGCGGCGCGCTGCGCAGCGCCTTGCAGGCCAGCTTTGCGCCGGACAACCGGGTGAACGCGATCGCCGGCATCAGCGCCGCGTTGCTGCTGGTGCTGCTTGGACGCTGGCTGGCCGAACGCCTGTTGCAGCACCTGACCGCAAACCGGGTGGCTCCCGGCCGCCTGCGCCGCTCGTCCCATGCCGTCGCAGTGGTGATCACAGGTACCGTGTTGAACGGCGCCGGTGCGCAGATCGCATTGGCCGGACTCGATGCTCAAGGCGCGCTCAGCGGCATGGCCAGGGAGTTGGCCAACACGCTCGTTGGCGCGATCTACGTCGGCAGCTTCGTCGCCGGACTCGCCCGCGCCTTGCTGTCGGTGTCGCGCCCAAGCTGGCGGCTGCCGCCGATTCCCGACTCGATCGCGCAACGCCTGCGGCTTGCGCCCATCCTGTTCGGCGTCTTCAGCACGTCCATCATTGCCCTGGTTGCGCTCAATCGCCTGATCGGCATCAGCCTGTCGGCGACGATCGCTACCAGCTGTATTGCCGCCCTCGGCTACGGCGGCTTGATCGCCTGGACGCTCACGCGTCTGCGCGTGCCGGCCGACACCGCAAACGCAGCGCATGCGAACTTGCTTGGCTTCACGATCGCCGCGCTCTGGCTGGGCGTCTTTGCGACCTTGCTGACCTGCCTCGCGGGCTACATCGCGGTCGCCTATCTCATTTCCGGGCAGATGCTGTGGTTGGGCATCATTGCCGCGAGCTGCTACCTGCTGATCTGTTTCATTGACGATCTGGCCGCCGCAGTGCTTTCTTCGCAGGCGGAATGGGCACAGCGCACCCTGGGTCTGGCGCCACACACGCTCGACCAGACGGGCGTGCTGCTCTCGGGTACGTTCCGCTTGCTGGTTTTCGTGCTGGCGCTGGCCGCTTCGCTGGCACCCTTCGGTACGCGGCCTTCGGACTTGCTCGAGCGCGGCAGCAAACTCGGCAACGGTCTGTCGATCGGCGAAATCCACTTGGCACCATCGTCAGTGTTCGGAGCCATTGCCGTCTTCCTGCTCGGCAGCTGGGCGGTACGCGCCGCGCAACGCTGGTTCGGCGAGCGCTTCCTGCCCACCACCAGCCTCGAACCGGCCATGCGTTCCTCGGTGTCGACAATCCTCGGCTATGCCGGCCTTGTCCTGGTGGTGGCGCTGGCCCTGTCCGAGCTCGGCCTGTCGCTGGAGCGAATCGCCTGGGTCGCAAGCGCACTCTCGGTCGGTATCGGCTTCGGCTTGCAATCTGTGGTGCAGAATTTCGTGTCCGGACTGATCCTGCTCGCCGAGCGTCCGGTCAAGGTCGGCGACTGGGTCGCGCTGGGGGACACCGAGGGCGACATCCGCCGCATCCACGTGCGCGCCACCGAAATCCGCATGGCCGACTATTCGACCGTGATCGTTCCCAATTCCGAACTGATCACCAAGAGCGTGCGCAACGTAACCCGCGCCGGCGCCGAGGGCCGCGTACGTTTCACCCTGCCGGTTGCGCTCGACAGTGACCCCGGCCGTGTGCACGACATTGCACTCAACGTGCTGGTCAGTCACCCGGCCGTGCTCGCGTACCCGGCCCCTGTGGTTCTGCTTGATGCCATCGGCGACAACCGCCTGCTGTTCGTCATCGCCGCCTTCATCGCCAACCCGCGCGATACCAGCAGCGTGCGCAGCGAACTGCTGCTGGAACTGTTGGCGCGCCTGCGTGCCGAGGGCATCAGCCTGCGCACGCCGATGCCGGTTTCGCTCGATGGCGCCGGCACAAGGTCCGACGCCGGCATCAACCCCTGATACGACACCGCCGGCACGAGGCCGGCGGTGCGCAAGAACGCTTGCGGATGGGCGCGCTTACTGCGCCGCGTCCTTGAGCTTCTTGAGAGCGCGGATCTTCACCTTGACCGAAGCCGGCTTGGCCGCAAACCAACGCTCTTCCTTGGTGAACGGATCGATGCCCTTGCGCTTGGGCTTGGCCGGCACATTGACCGCCGTGACCTTGAGCAGGCCCGGCAGCGTGAACACGCCCGCACCCTTCTTGTGGATCGAATTGGCAGCTGCCTGTTCGAGCGCGGCGAGCACGGCGCGCACGTCCTTGGACGCAACGCCACTGTGCTCGGCCAGATGCGCCACCAGGCCCGATTTGCCCAGCGCTTCGGTGATCGGCTTGGACGCGGGCTTCTTGCCGGCAGCCGGCTTTTTGGATGTAGCCATGGTTATCGTTTCTCCGTGGGGTAGCGCGACGCGATGCTGGCGCCGCTGCGCGTAGCGTAGCGTGTTTTAAGGCCTTGCGCGCAAGCAAAGGCCCAAAAAAACGCACTTTGTGCGGCGCGACGTGCACGGATCGCGCCAGCATGCTTCGCAGGTGGATCAGCCGGCGCGCACTCAGATGCGCGCCACCCGCAGCATCACGTTGGTGCCCGGCGCTTGCGCACGCGGCGTGATCGAGAAGCTCCCGCCCAGCGCATGCATGCGCGCCTGCAGGTTGCGCAAGCCACGCCCGCTGCCCCGTGGCTGCACCAGGCCGCAGCCATCATCTTCAACCGCGAGCACGAGATCGCCCTGGTCCCGGCGCGCAATGATGCGCACTTCACTCGCCTGCGCGTGCTGGATTACGTTGCTGAGCAGTTCCTCGACGCAGCGGAACACCTCGGCCAGCCTGCGCCGGCTCGTGACCTGGACGCGATCGACGCCGTCTATCAACCACTGGCTGCGCAAGCCCGCCGCATCCAGCGGCGATTGCATGCGTTGTCGCAGCAATTCCAGCGCGCCACCTACCGTTTGCGAAGCGCCATCGATCGCGTCGATCATCAAACGCAAGTCAAGCAGCGCACGCTGGATCTCACCGCTCAGGGGCGAGCTTGGCATTTCATCGCGAATGCGCGCGAGAACTGCAAGCATGCGCGCACCGAATCCCTCATCGATCGCATTGAGCATGCGCTCGCGCTCCTCGCCGGCGATTTCCTCCGAAATCCGGTTCCACGCGGTCAGGCTCGAGGCACGTCCGGTCGGCAGCACGCCATCGAGATGCACATCGAGGGTACGGGCTGCCTGCTTGAGCAGGCGCGCGCCCATCGTCACGCGGCGCACGAGCAGGAAGCCGATCGTCGCCATCAGCACGGTCACGCCCAGCGGACTGATCCAGCGCATGCCCTGCATCGGGCTCACGCGCCCGCCCAGGATTTCCAGGACCGCGCACAGGATTGCAAAGCCCAAGGCCCAGTACAGGGCCGCCCGCTCGATGCGTGGCGCATGCCGCGCGCGCAGGCAGACATCGATCGCAAGCAGCGCGGCAATGCCGGCAGTTCCCAGCCAGAACAGCAGGTCCAGCCAGCGGTTTGCATCAAGGTCGGCCAGCCGCATGACCACCTGCATGCCGATCAGGGCGGTCATCATGATGCCGGCCCAGCGCTTTGCCGTGATGCGCCAGAAACCGAGCAATAAGCGATGCACCACGACGATGAAGAACAGAAGACTCAGGTCGGACAGCGTGCGCCACAGCTCCGGCCCACCGGGCATCACGCCGATCACCAGATACAGGGGCCGCAGGGTCGCCAGCGCGACGGCAAGCATGAAATGGGTCCATTCGGGCGCACCGCGGTACAAACTGGAAAGGACCACCGCGATCAAGCCGAGCACCACCAACAAGGCGATGCAAATCACGGGGATCACGACCTGGCGCCACCAGTTGCCCAACCACACGGGTTGCAACTGTGCTGCGGGGCCAACGCACATCGGCCCAAGGATCGTCGGGCCCAGCGTGTCGCTGATTGGAACGCGCAAGCTGAGCAGGTTGTTGCCCCAGCGCAAGGCATCCTCGGGTATCAGGTACAGGCGCGGCACGGAGGAACGGTAATCGCGTCGTTCGAGGTCGATCTGCGGCGTCAGGTTGCGCGCATTGACGTGCACTTCGAGGAAGGGCGCGGCCATGCCGATGTAGGCCGCCTGTGGCACGCGATCGGCGTCGTATCGAAAATGATGCCGCAAGGACAGGATCGCGGTTCCATCGGCGTTGGCATGCAGGTAACTGGGCAGATCGACCGGCGCGCCGCGATCGGCATCCATCATCACGTCGGTGCAAAGGGAAGGCGGCGCATTCGTGTTGCGGTAGAAGGCCACGACCGCAAGCATCGCGAGCAACACCAATGCGGCTGCAATCACACGGCGCTGGAAGGCTGCTTTCTGCATGAATCAGAACATCGGCAAGGTGAAGCCGCAGCGAGGCTGCTGCGTATCGATCGACCAATGAAGCACGCCGCGCGCGGAACGAACCAGCCGTTCGACGCGCGCCACCACGGTGGCATTCCAACCCGCGCCGCCGAGCACGGTGAAGTCGACCGCGCTAGCACCTGCATGGATCGCGACCACGACCGGTCCGTCGCCAATACCGGCCAGGGCCTCGCTGAGCAACTCCTCGACTCCCCGATAGGCTGCGATCAGGCGATTGCGATTGCCGATGATGACATCATCGAGTTGATCGAACTTCCATTGGCAGCGATCCGCAGCCAGTGTATTGGCTTGCTCGAAGCGGCTGCGGAAGCGCGCCATCGCGCTGCCGAGCGATTGCGAGGAATCATCCATCGCATCGAGCATCAAGCGCATGTCGAGCAAGGCGCGCTGGATCTGCCCGCGCAGGGGTGAGTGCGGCAACTCGCGGCGGGCTTGCGCAAGTACGCCGACCAGGCGCGAGCCAAAGCCATCATGAATGTCGCGCATGAGCCTGCGGCGCTCGCGCTCCCCAATCCTGGAGGTCAAATGCGCCCACAATCGCCTGGTCGGCATGTTGTCGTCGGCCAGCGCCTGATCGAGCTCCCCGGCCAGGCTTTCGGTTGCCGCATTGAGGACGTAACCGCCGATGGCCATGCGCCGCACCAGCAAATAGCCCAGGCCCATGGCCAGCGCCATCATCGCCAGCGCGCTCGCGCCATGCCAGCGCTGCGCGAACGGCAGCCAGCCATCAATGGTTTCCGGCAGCGACACCATGAAGGCGAAGGCACAGACACCAATCACGACGCGCCGCTCGATACGGTGCATGAAACGCGCCCGCACGAAGATCACGAGCGCAACCATCAAGGCGCTGGACAACACGAGCAACATGAAAGCCATGCCTGCGACAGCGTCGGATGCCGGCGGCAACCCATGCATGCGCAAGGCCACGCAGGCCGCTTCGAGAAACGTGGATACGTACAGCAATTTGAGCAGCCAGGGTACCCGATAGCGCCAGTGCGCACGCATGAACCCATGGAGCAGGTAGGGCAAGGCAATCAGGCTCGCGTTGCCGATGTGGATCCACAGCATCGGGCCGCCCGGTCGCGCCGGCGAGGCGCCATACGCCATGCGCACGATCAGCACCGCGAGCAGCGCGATGTACCACAGGTACGCGGCAGGCCGGCCGTTGAGCCACCACAGCAGGCCGGCCAGGATCGCCAGCGCCAGCAGCAAGGCGAGGCCAAGCCTGGCCAGTCCCGTGATGCGCCACCAGTTCGCTTCGAATGCAGGGCCGAGCACGGCCAATGGACCCAAGCACAGCTGCTCGACGCCATGCGGACCAAGGGCTGGGTTTTCCGGCAGAATCAGGTCGGCAACATTGTCCCCCGTGCGCAGCAGGTCCGCCGGCAAGACATGCAGGTGCGGTGAGATATCGCGCCGGTTGCTTGCCGCAAGCTCGACGCCCGGCGTGAGATCGGCGCCATTGAGCGTGAGTCGATAGAACGGCCGGGCGCTGCCGATTGCCAGCGCAAGCCGCGCGGCCGGCACGGTCGGCAGCTCGAATCGGAATTGGTAACGCGCAAGCGCCGGTCCAGCTGCGGTGGCTTGGCCCGGCTGCATGACCTCGATCACCTGCGGCGGCGTGGCAATGCACTGCGCGCCTGGCGCTTGGCGATAACGCGTCGCGAACAGGGCGAGCGCGACCGCGACCATCAATGCGGCAACCATCGACAAGCGTTGCAAGGCCAGGCGCAAGCCGGAGCGCGGGGCACTTGGCATCTCCAATCACACCAGGCGCCGGCGCCGCGCCTCGAACAAAGCCTGGGCAAGATTGGAAACCTGCAGCTTCTCGTAGACGTGGCGTACATGGGTGTACACCGTCGATGGTCGCGTGCCGGTCATTTCGGAGATGGCCCGGTAACTGTGTCCTTGCGCAGCCAGCTGCAGGACCGCGCGTTCGCTCTGGGTGAGGCTGACCGGTAGTCCTTGCGGCGGCTTGCGCAGATTTTCCTGCTTGCGCAGAAGGTCCATCAGGCGCTGCGCAATGCTCGGGCTGATGCATGAGCCGCCCTGCGAGGCAACGGCAATGGAGTGCGCAATTTCCTCGGTTGGATCGAGCTTCGACGCATAGCCCTTGGCGCCGGCAAGGATCGCCTCGACCACGCTGTCTTCGTCGGCAACGGATGAGATCACCAGCACGACCGGTGGCTGCGGTAGCGCGCAGGCATGGACGATCGCATCGATGCCCGATCCATCGGGCAAGACGAGGTCGGCCAGCAGCAGGTCGCAAGGCTGCTCATCCAGTGCTTGCAAGCACTGCGCCAGCGTTTCGGTTTCCTGCAACTGCATGTCGTACCTGTCGAGCACGCTGACGGCTTCGCGCACCACCTGACGCGCATTAGGGTCATCTTCCAGCAGCAGTACCCGCAAGGCCCTATCCCCCATCGTCACCACACCAAGGCCGCGCGCCCATGAAATGCCGCGTGCCGACCGACCCAAGCGGCTCGTCGCGATCCATGACCGGGGGCGCAGGCGCCTTCCATCATAGCCAGCGTGCCGCACAAACCCGACCGGGTCCTGATTGCATATTGCCCAACCTCATAAGCCTTGGGTAACTGTCTACACAAATTTGTGGACGCATCTTTCATTGGATCGGCGCAGGATTACTCAGTCGATAGCGCGGGGCTTCATCCCCTGATCGCCCCGCACGGCCATGGATGGCCATCCTTCGACCGCGTGATGCGCACAGCCGCGCCGTGGGCATCGGCGCGCCGGGATGCAAGGCAGGATCGGCTCGCTCCCTCGTGATCGAACAGATCCACGTGCAGGGGACTCGATGCCCGGACCCTTCCTGCGGAGCACGCCCCGATGACCCTGTCGATTTCCTGCCGTTGCGGTACCAGCCGAATCTTTGCCAGCGGCATCCCGGTGCTGCGCGCGTATTGCCACAGCCAGGCATGCCGTGAGCTGTTCGGCGGCGCGGTGACTGCCCTTGCCGCATGGCGCCGCAGCGAAGTCGACTTGCCCGCCGGGGCGCGCGCCTTGGCCTGCTTCACGCTCGGGAACCGCCAATCGAAACGTCATTTCTGCGCCGGCTGCGGCGACATCCTGTTCGCGGAAGATGCCTTGGGTTTTCGCCTGATTCCGGGCCAAGCGCTGGCCAATGCTGGCCACGGCGCCGTGCCCGAGCGTTTTGCACCGATCATGCACGTCAACTATTCGCAGCGGCAATTCGACGTTGCCGACAACCTGCCCAAGTACCTGGAGCGCCCGGGCGGGCCGATGTACGACGGCCTGCGCGCGCCACCGCGCCCACCACGCTCGCTCGAGATCCCCGTCTCGATGCAACAGGTGCGGGCCCTCCGAGGCAACGCAAAGATTCTTTGAACCTCTCCAGCCGAGTCCGCGACTCAAATGCCAGACGCCACCGGCACGGCGTCGCGCACTCAACGAGTTCCGTGCCGGAACCCCAAATTCCAATTCACCCCTGGAGACATCCATGAAGACCAAGATTGCCGCCGCCCTGCTGATTTCCCTCGCCATGTCCGGCGCCGCCTTCGCACAGAAGAGCAAGTCCCAAGTCAAGATCGACAACGTCATCGTGACCAACGCAGCCGTCATGGGTTCCACGGCCAAGCAGAACATCGACATCGGCAATGCGAAGGACGGCGGCCAGTCGAAGGTCACCGCCAAGAACGTGATCGCGACCAACGCGGCCGTCATGGGTTCGACCGCGGAACAGAACCTCAAGCTCGGCAATGCCAGCGATGGTGGCAAGGCGACGCTCAAGGCCGACAACATCATCGTCACCAACGCCGCCGTGATGGGTTCGACCGCCAAGCAGAACGTCAAGCTCGCCAACGCGGCCAACGGTGGCGAGGCCACCCTGACGACCAAGAACGTGATCGTCACAAATGCCGCCGTGATGGGCTCCACGGCCAAGCAGAACGTGAACGTCGGCAACGCCGAATAAGCCGAGTTTTCGCGCGAGTTCGCACCAGGCGGCGGGATTTCCCCGCCGCCATCCCGCATTGGGAGGACCAGTGATGAAGACGGCATTGTTTGCATTCACCTTGCTTGCGTGCGCATCGGCCCATGCCGGCAGCATCGGCGCAGCCATCAAGGATCTCGACGACGGCACACGCGCCAGCGTGGTCAAGGAGCTGTCGAAGATGCATCGCTACCAGGACGACAAGGACGGCAAGAACCCGGCCGGGACCCGCGGCCAGAGCAGCGACAGCTGCGACATGAACGTCAATTCGTCAAACAACGACGCAAGGCCGGGCATGCGTACTCCACGCAAGCCGATTACCGTGGTGACCGGCAACATCGTGCAGATATGCAACCGGTGAAACATCAGGCCTTACGGGTCACCGCCGGCGTCTGCCTGCTGGTATTCATCGCCGGCCTCGCCGGGTGCCAGACCCTGTCTGACACCCGCACTCCCGTGGTCAAGGAATATGGCCAGCGTCGGCAAAGCACGATGCTGCCGGTGCAGCGCGTGGTGACCGATTTCGACAAGCCGCTGCGCTGCATGGACGAGTTGCTCGAGACCTATGGCGCGCGCGCGTCGCTGTTGGTCGAGGACCTCAACGACAAGACCGCCAAGGTCTCGGTCGGCACCACCCAGATGTTCCTCTCGGCGATGTCGCAGATGACACGACGCAGCCAGGCGATCCGCACGATGGCCTATGGCGATGATGTCAAGAACCTCAGCTCCTACATGCTGCAATCCAATTCCCTGTCGGCGTTCCAGGCGGACCTGATCCCGACCTACACCGTGCGTGGATCGATCACCCAGTTCGACGACAACCTCGCCAAGAAGACCGCCGATGCCGGCCTCACCCTGGGCATTGCGAGCAAGAATTTCCTCGGCGTCGGCGCATCTCGCAGCACTTCGATCAACATGCTCGCGCTGGACCTGACCGTGGTGCGCTCGGCGGATTTCACGATCGTGCCTGGGGTGAATTCGCGCAACAGCGCGGCGATCCTGCAGGAAGGCGATGGCATCGACGGTGAAGCCGCGTTTTCCAAGCTCGGCATCAACTACATGACGAGCTTTTCGAAGTCCGACGGCAAGGCGGTTGCCGTGCGCAACCTGGTCGAACTTTCCGCGATCGAACTGATCGGCAAACTGACCAAGGTGCCGTATTGGAAATGCCTCGGCGTGGATCAATCCAACCCCGACATCGCAGCGGAGATCGAGGATTGGCAGGACGGCATGGGCGGCGCCGAAAAGCTCGCGTTCTACATCCGCCACCTCACCGCGATCGGCCTGCTGCCCGACGATGGCAAGCCAACGGACCCAAATGTGTTCAAGACCGCCTTGCGCCGCTACTTCGACGTGCTCGGCGTGCCCTACACGGGCGAGTTCTCGCTGGCCCTGATGCGCGCGCACTTTGCGGCGGACCAGAACCAGGTGATGGCCAAGCTCGAACAGCAAGGCAAACCCAATCTCAAGATCGCCCTGCAGGCCCTGCCCGTGGATCCTGCCCGCCCGAACTCCGTGCGTTTTCGCCTGACGCCTAGCATCGACGCCAGCGTCTACTGCTTCCTCAGGGACGAAACCGGGGCCACCGCCCGCGTCTTCCCCAACCGCTGGCAAGCCCAGTCGCGCGTGGCGGCAGGGCATGCGGTCGATCTGCCAGGCGGTCGCTTCCAGATCACGGCCGCGGCGGCCGCGCAATACCTGCAGTGTTTTGCCACGCGCAGCAGCGTCGACAGCACGCTCGGCGTTGCCTTGCCGGGCGGAGACCTCAAGCCCCTTGCCAAGGTGGGTGACCTGGGCGTATTGCGCAACGTGTTTTCCAGCCTGGCGCCCGAGCACGCCGTGGCCACGATTGAATTCACAGGGGTTGGCGCAGCCTTTTCCGCCAAGCCATCGGGAGGCTGAGCCATGACGATCTTTCGTGCCATTCCACTGTTGCAGGCAGTTGCACTGGTCCTGTGCATCGCCCATGCAACTCATGCCACGGCCGGCGTCGCGCCGGCCCCCGGGAGCAGCGGCAACGCGCCCGAGGCGCGCGGGCTGGGTGAAATAGACTCGATCGACGCACGCGCCCTGCAGGTTTCACCTCGTACGAGCCGCACCCTGCGCTGTTGGCAAAAGGGCAAGCTCATCATCGAGCGTCAGGTCGCGCAGCTGCCGATCGAGGAAGACAAGACGGTCAACGTGCCCGCGGCAGGTGGCCGCAGCCTGCGCCTGTACGACCTCGACAACTCCACATGTCTGGTCGAATGAGCGCCGCGAACATCCACGCCGCCGCCCGGCCGATCCATGGCCATGGCGATCTGGACAACGCGACCGCGTCGTACCTGCTCAAGCGCGTCGCGGACAAGGATCAGGCTGCGTTCGTGACGATCCACCGCGCGATGGGGCGGCGGGTATTTGCCTACGCGATGCGCTTGCTGGGTGACCACGAGCAAGCCGAGGAAGTGGTTTCCGACACGATGTTCGAAGTCTGGAAGAACCCGCAGCGGTTTGATGGCCTGTCGCGCTTCTCGACCTGGGTCATCGGCATCGCCAGACACCGCGCTCTCGACCGCATGCGCTCGCCGACCCGAATGATCGACGGTGCCGCAGTCGAGATCGATGACGCGCTGCCCGACGACGGGCCGAGCCTCGAGGAAGGCGTCGCCGCCCAGCAGCGTGAGGGCAGCGTGCGCAATTGCATGGACAAGCTGTCCGACGTCCATCGCGAATGCCTGCATCTGGTGTTCTATGAAGGTGCCCCTCTCGTTGAGGTAGCCAGCATGCAGGGTTGTCCCGAGAACACCGTCAAGACGCGCCTGTTTCACGCGCGCCAGAAGATCCGGAACTGCCTGCGCCTGATGATGATCAGCGAAGGGCATAACAGACCCAAGGTGGTCCACCATGCTTGATGAATCCATTTCCGCCCTGCCCTGGTATGTGAACGCGACGCTCGCCGAACCCGAGCGTGCCGACATTGCCCGTCGCCTGCGCACGGAACCGGCCTTGCGCAATGAGCTCCTGTTCTGGGAAGAACTTGCCGCAACGCAATGCAGGCACATGGCGGTCGCCGAGGATATTGCCCTGCAGCGCACCCTCGATCGAATCCAGCTGGAGGAGCGCCTTCAATCAACGACCAAACCGGCGGGTTGGCTGCGCAGCTGGTTTGCCCAAGGGCGTTCACGTCCGATGTCCTGGCTCGGACCGGCACTGGCCGGCGGGCTTGTGGTCGCAGTTGCGCAATTTCTGCTCCCGGATCGCCCGCCGCATGTGGATACGCAGCTGATGCGTGGTGCCCCGGCAGGGGTGGCGCGGCCGACCACGATGGGCGTCGATAGCGCCTTGCTGCGCGTGGTGTTTGATCCTGCCACGACCGAAGGCGAGATCCGATTGCTGGTTGCCGCCCAGAATGCCTCCATCGTCGGCGGTCCTGGCGCAGGCGGTGAATACTATCTCGCCGTGCCCCAGCAACGCGTGATCGCTGCAATCGATGCGCTGCGCACCACCGGCGCGGTGCGTGAAGTGGCCGGCGTCGAATCGCTGCCGCCGACGCGCACCGGAGCGCAATCGAATTGAACCTCACCGGCTCATCGCACGACCCAAGCCGGTAACAACCCCTGGAGCATGATCATGAAATCTTCCCCTGTATGGATGCTCGTCCTTGGCCTTGCGTTCGCGCCTTTCGCATATTCACAACAGGCCCGCTACGTGGGCGAGAACGAGGTGCCGCGCCCCATCGACGTCGCGCGTGCGCTGGCCGGCAGCAACTTCAAACCACACGTGCGCAAGCGCGGCCTGTCGATGGACGAGCCTGCTGCTGCGCAAGCGGCGGCCGATTCTGTCTCGGCCGCGAACGGCCCTTCCACGCCTGAAGTCGCTGCCGCGACGCCCGTGGAACCGGCAGCGCCAGGTGGCGCGCTCGACGTCGCGATCGGTTTTGCATTGGGCTCCGCCGCGCTGCGACCGCAGGCCTCTGCGCAACTCGATGCGATCGCCGAAGGGCTCAAGTTGCTCGATTCCAGCCAGGTGATCATCATCGATGGCCATACGGACGCCACCGGTACGCCCGCGTTCAACGAGGTGCTTTCACGCCACCGCGCGGAAACCGTCAAGCTCTATCTGGAGCAACACCACAACTTCCCGGCGTCGCGCCTGCGCACCCAGGGCTTTGGCCAGCGGGCGCCGCTCGATCCGGCCAACCCACTGGACCCGCGCAACCGCCGCGTGCAATTCCATCTGGGCTGAACCCTGCAGCTTCGGACTGGCGCGAGCGCGCGAACGACGCTCGCGCCGCCCTGTTGGCGACATGGACCCTGATTCGTTCGACAAAGGATGGCCCTGATGGACAGTGCTGCTCGCTCGCGCGCGCACGGATGCGGTCGGCGCAACGACCATATCCGGGCGCGCATGCTTGTTTTCGTCCTGCTCGCCTGCGCGCTGGCATGGCTCGCACTACCACGACTTGCATCGGCGCAAACCGTACCGCTCATCGCATTGACCTCGCCGGAGAATGGAGCCACGTTCCACACGCACGACAACATCGTGCTGACGGCTTCCCTCACAGGCATATGCGCCAGCAACCTGGAATTCATCGATTTCTTCGCCAACTCGAACTTGCTCGGGGAAGTCGGTCCCGGGGGACCGTATCAGGTCGTTTGGAACGACGTGCCGGCCGGAACCCACCAGCTCTGGGTGACCTGCACCTACTACATCCCCATTCCCCGCTACGCCATCACGGGCGATCCCTCCTACACCAGTGCGCCGATACAGGTCATCGTCCGTGACCCGGTGCCTCAGCTGGAGCTGGCGCCCGGCGCGCCCGCGCTCGTGTTCACGCCGGGCGTCAACCTGAGCCTGCCGATCGCCGTCACCGACGAGACGGGATCGATCATGGCCGGCACACCGGTGACATGGCAGCTGGAAGAACTGGCGCCCACATCCGAAAAGTTCGCGTGCACGGGAGCAGACACGCCTGCATCGGGCTCCGGCATCAGCGACCTGCAAGGCATAGTGAATATCGGATTCGTTCCGGGATGTTCGAGCGCCGACCGCCGCCTCATCGTCTCCGCGCCCGGTGCAGCCAGCCCCCTTAGCCTGGTCATTTCAGGGCCGGACAGCACCGCAAGCAGTGTGGTGATGATTCCGGACGTGACGTTGCTTGCCGTCGCACCCGCGCATTCGACCGACATCAGGTTTCGGGTCCGCACGTCGGACTACCTCCCCGTAGCCGGCGCGATCCTCGATTTCACCTTGTCGCCGAGCGCAGCGGGAACGGTCGTTGCAAGCGCGCAGACCGGTGACGAAGGCGAGGCGAACACCCAACTGGTGTTGTCCAACGCAACCAGCTTCGCGACGCTCAACGCGTGCCTGCGCAACCAGCCTACCGTCTGCCGGCGCGTGTCGTTGCAGAACTCACGCTGGGCCGCACAGTTGCTCAAACTGACATCACCGCTCGACGGCGCCACGTTTCACACCCACGATGACATCGAGCTATCAGTCGAGGTCGATCCGCAATCGGCGGCAACCATGACGGTCGACCTGCTCGCCAATGGCGATGTCATCGGCCGCATCCCACCCGGAGGGCCGTACCAGTTCACCTGGTCGGATGCGCCGGCAGGAAATCATGAAATCACTGCGCGCTCACGCATTTCCAATTACGGGTACGTATATTCCAACTCTGCACATGTCCGCGTGCGCGATCAGGTCACGCATCTGGAATTGGGTCCGAACGCACCTGCCCTGCAGTTCACGCCAGGCGTGGCATTGACTCTGCCGGTTGCGGTGATCGATGAGACCGGCGCTCCGGTTGCTGGCGCTCCGATCGCCTGGCAGGTCGAGATTTCCGCGCCGCAGCCCCGCAAGGTGGATTGTGTTTCCGCAGACGCACCCGCGAGTGGGAGCAGCATCACCAACGCGCAAGGCATCGCGACCGTCAGCTTCGTGCCCGGATGCACGAGCGCCAATCGTCGTCTGGTCGTCAATTCGCCGCGCGCGCCCGCGCCGCTCGACTTGACCCTGCATGGACCCGATGACCGCGCAGGTTCAATCATCCTGACGCCTGCCACGGCCCTGCTCGTGCTGCAGCCAAACACTTCCACCCCGCTGACGTTCGCGGTGCGCGACGTGCAGGGTGCAGCGCTAGGCGGAGTCATGCTCGAGTTCGAACTCACCCCCACCGATGCTGGCTCGATCGAAGCAAGAGTCCAGGTTGGCGATCTGGGCATGGCGACCGCCCACCTGAGCGTGACCGACGCCCTGATGAGTGCCACCTTGAAAGCCTGCGTGAACAACCGGCCGGGCGTGTGCCTGTCGGTTCCGGTGCGTAACGCCAAACGCGCCATCGAGGAGCCGGCCACGGCAATGCTGGCACCGATGGTGCAGCAGGTGCTCGATGCGCCACGCACGCAATTCACCAACATCGGCAATCACCTGCGCGACCTGCGCAATGGTGGGCGCGGCCTGAGCAACGACGTGGTCGTGCAGACCGGCGATGGGGCGATTTCCACCGACAAGAGGGCAGGCAGCGACCAGGAAACGCGGTTCAATGCCTTCGCCGCCGGCAGCATCGACCTGGGCAAGCGCGATTCCCGTCCCGGCACCCGCAACGGATTCGATGTCACCACGCGCGGCCTGACCCTGGGCGCCGATGTCAGGGCGACGCCGGGTCTGGTATTCGGAGCCGCGATTGGCGCCCTGCGCTCCAGTACCAATGCAGCTGGCGGCACCCGGCAGCATGCCCGCGGGTTGAGCGGATCGCTCTACGCGCAATGGCTGCCCGTCGAAAATGCCTACGTCAATGCCGCACTCAACTTTGGCGGAACGGAATTCGATGTGCGCAGGCTCGCCTGCAACATCCAGCTGTGGACGCAGACTTCGGGCACCCAGCGCGCGTTGAGCATCGAGGCAGGCTACTCGTTCAATCGCAATGCGATGCGCTTCACGCCGTATCTTCGCTACGAGAACGTACGGGCGAAGCTCGATGCATTCACCGAGCACGGCGACTGCATCGATGCGCTGTCGATTGGAGGCACCTCATTGTCACGGTCCGCGCTCAATGCCGGCGTCAGCCTGGATCGGGCTTTCAGCACGCGCAGCGGCGTATGGATTCCCTCGTTGGCAGTGGAATACATGAACGAGAACCAGAAGGTCGATGCCATCTTTGCGCGCCTGCTCGCCGGCGGCCCGTCCATTCCGATCCAACTGGCCAAGCCTGATCGTCGCTACGCGACCGCACGCCTGTCCTTGAGCTGGATGACGTCGATCAAGGCCCATCCGCTGTCGGCATTCTTCGGTTTCGACACCGACATTGGCCGCAGCGACTACGACAGCCGCACCTTCATGCTTGGCCTGCGCGTTCCCTTCTGAGTCCATCGCCATGTCTGCATCACGTCTGCTTCTCGTTGCCACGCTGCTGCTCACCGGCGGCTGTGCCACCGCGCCGACCGGACGCATGGACAGCTTCGACATCGTCGATTGCGAGCTGCCCGGGGTCGTCTTGCACATAGGCACCGGTCTTGCGACCACGGGTCGCGCCCGCGCGATTCGCACCAGCGCCGACGATTGCGGCCTGCGCGGCGGCTACTACACCGAGCCCGATCGTGCCAATTACGAGACCGCATTGCGCGTGTGGCTGCCGCCTGCCGAAGACGGAGACGCGCAAGCCCAGTACAACGTCGGGCAGATCTACGAGAAGGGACTGGGTCGACCGAGCGATCCGCAGAAGGCCGCGCAGTGGTACCGGCGCGCGGCCGATTCGGGAAGTGCTGCGGCGATGACGGCGCTGGCGATGCTCTACGAACGCGGCCTGGCCAGTGGCGGCGATGCACACAGCGCGCTTGAGCTCTACCGCCGCGCCGCGCGACTCGAGCAGCCGCTGGCCTACGCCAGTGACGTGGCCCAGCGTGACGACCAGATCAATGCCTTGCGCGAGGAACTGGGCCAGGCGCGTAGTCAGGCTCAAGCACAACGCGACAACGCGACCAGCCGGGAGCGCGCGCTGGAAGCGGAGATCTCCCGCCTGCGCAAGGATCTGCAGCGTGTGCGCAGCGAGTCCAATGCGCAGAAGACCGCCGCGGTCGAGCAGGCACTGCAAAAGACCCAGCAGGCGCTGGAGGCTGCGGGCACCCAACGCGCCCAGGCCGATCGCGCGCTGGAGAGCACGCAGGCAGCCGAACGCCTCGCACGCACTGCCGTGCCGGCAAACGCCGCAGATGCCCCGCAAATCGAGTTGATCGAGCCCGCGTTCACGCCGGTGCGCGGCCTCATCGCCGTGCGCGTGCCAGCCAACACGACACGACAGCGCATCCGCGTTCGCGTGAAGGCGGGCCTTGCACTCAATGAAGTCCGCATCGGAACCCGTGTGGTCAAGGCGGACGACAAGGGCGAATTTGCGCTCGAAGTGCCGTTTGCAGACCGCGCGCTACCGGTGGAAATCACCGCCTCGGATGTCGCCAACCACAAGGCGGTGCTGCCGCTGCTGCTGGTGGCGGAGAATCAGGCGCCGGCAAGCCGCACCGCTGCCGCGCCGCAGGCACCCAGGCGCTACTTTGCCCTCGTCATCGGCAATTCGCGCTATGCCAGCTGGGCACCGCTGGCCACACCACAGCATGACGCCGAAAGCGTCGCCAACCTGCTGCGCGAGAGCTTCGGCTTCCAGACCACCCTCCTGCTCGATGCCACGCGCGCGCAAACCTTCCGCAAGCTGGCCGAATTGCGCAAGAGTCTCACCGAGAACGACGATCTGCTCGTCTACTACTCCGGGCACGGCAGTTGGGATGCTGGCAACCTGCAGGGTTATTGGGTGCCGGTGGATGGTGACAAGGATTCGGTAGCCAATTTCATTTCATCAGCCGATGTGACCGACCAGATCGGCGTGATGCGTGCACGGCAGATCCTCATCGTCGCCGATTCCTGCTACTCGGGCGTGTTCGTGCAATCGGTTGCCGATGAAGCGGCCGCCGACACCTTCGACGCGCAGATGCAGCGGTCACAGATCCCGAGCCGCAAGGTCATGAGTTCGGGCAACATCCGCGAGGTCATGGACGGCGGCCGTGGCAACCATTCGGTATTCGCCAACGAATTCATCGACGGACTCAAGCGGCACCAGAGCGCACCATTCGAGGCGCGCACGCTGTACCAGGAGATCGCGCCCAAGGTGCGCACTGCCGCCGACGGCTATGGCGAACAGCAGGAGCCGCAATACGGACAGATGCGCTTCGCCGGCCACGTCGGCGGCGATTTCCTGTTCGTGCCGCGCACGGGCAAGGATCTGGTTTCGCTGATGCCCGAGCTGGAACTCATTCTGGGCAGCGGCATCTAAGCCGCCTGGTTTGGCGTCCGCGCAGCGGGCGCGGGCGCCATGTCGGCGCAGCCGCCCGCGCCGGCAAGCGCCGCTTCCGGCCACCCGTTCCTCAGTCGCTGCCCAGGCCGGGCAAGGGCATCTGCTCGCTGGCAGCGCGGATCTGCGCTTCGACGCTGGCGATCGCGGTCATGTTGTATACGCGTCGCACGGTCGCCGCGGGCGTGAGCACGTGGGCGGGTTTGGACAGGCCCATGAGAATCGGGCCGAGCACCACGCCATCGGTCATCACCCGCGTCATGTTGAAGGCGATGTTGGCCGCATCCATGGTCGGACACACGAACACGTTGGCGACGCCACTCAGGCGCGAATTGGGGAACAGTCGCTCGCGAATCTCCGGATTGAGCGCCGTGTCGGCATGCATCTCGCCCTCGACCTCGACGCCCTTGGGCAGGCGCTCACGCAGCAGCTCGACCACCCGCCGCATCTTGTGCGCGCTGGCATCATCGTGGCTGCCGAAATTCGAATGCGACAGGATCGCGACCTTGGGCGTGATGCCGAACAACTTGAGCCGCAGCACCGCCTGCGCGGCTGCCTCAGCCAAGCGGTCGGCATCGGGCTCCACCGCGACATGAGTGTCGAGGAAGAAGAATACGCCGCGATCATTGAACACCGCGCTCATCGCCGACAGCGACTGCACACCCGGCTGCATCGGAATCACGCCGCGCAGATAAGCGAGTTTCTTGTGATAGCGGCCAACGACGCCGCAGATCATCGCATCCGCCTCGCCCCGGCGCAGCATCAGCGCGGCGATGATCGTCGCGCGCGAGCGCACCACCTGCTTGGCACTGTCGGGCGTGACCCCGTTGCGCTGCATGAGCTCGTGGTAGAGCGTCCAGTAGTCCTTGAAGCGCGGATCGTTCTCGATGTTGCACAACTCGAAATCGACGCCCGGCTTGAGGCGCAGGTTGAGCCGTTCGATGCGCGATTCGATCACCGACGGTCGCCCGACCAGGATCGGCAGTGCCAGCTTCTCGTCCACCACGTGCTGCACCGCACGCAGCACCACTTCCTCCTCACCCTCGGCATAGACGACGCGCTGCGGGTTGGCCTTGGCGCGTTCGAACACCGGCTTCATCAGCTGGGTGGTGCGGAACACGAAGGCGCTGAGTTTTTCCTTGTAGGCGGAAAGGTCATCGATCGGCCGTGTCGCCACGCCCGACTCCATCGCCGCTCGCGCAACCGCCGGCGCCAGATCGACGATCAGGCGCGGATCGAACGGCTTGGGGATGATGTAATCGGGCCCGAACGACAGGCTCTGTCCACCATAGGCACGTGCCGCGACATCGGTCATTTCACGCCGCGCAAGCTTGGCAATCGCCTGCACGCAGGCGACCTTCATCGCCTCGTTGATCGTGGTCGCACCGACATCGAGCGCACCCCGAAAGATGTAGGGAAAGCACAGCGCGTTGTTGACCTGGTTGGGAAAATCCGAGCGCCCGGTGGCGATGATCGCATCGGCGCGCACCGCGCGCGCCTCATCGGGCAGGATCTCGGGCGTGGGATTGGCCAGTGCGAGAATGATCGGTCGCTGCGCCATGCGCGCGACCATCGCCGGCTTGAGCACCCCTGGCGCCGACAAACCGAGGAAGACGTCGGCCCCTTCGATGATCTCGTCGAGCACGCGCGCGTCCGTCGCACGCGCATAGCGGCACTTGTTCGCGTCCATCTCCTCCTTGCGCCCCTGCCAGACCACACCGAGGCGATCGGCAACCCAGATGTTTTCCATCTTCGCGCCCAGACTCACCAGCATGTCCAGGCAGGCAATGCCCGCGGCGCCGGCACCGGTGGAGACAAGCTTGATGTCCTCGATTTTCTTGCCGGCGATGTGCAGCGCATTGACGATCGCGGCGCCGACGATGATCGCGGTGCCGTGCTGATCGTCGTGGAACACCGGGATGTTCATCCGCTCGCGCAGCTTGCGTTCGACCTCGAAGCACTCCGGCGCCTTGATGTCCTCGAGGTTGATCCCGCCGAAACTCGGTTCGAGACTGGCGATGATGTCGACCAGTTTGTCGGGATCATTTTCGGCAACTTCCAGATCGAACACGTCGATGCCGGCGAACTTCTGGAACAGCACGCCCTTGCCTTCCATCACCGGCTTGGCCGCGAGCGGGCCGATGTTGCCCAAGCCCAGCACCGCGGTGCCGTTGGTGATCACCGCCACCAGATTGCTGCGTGCGGTGAGCGTGGCGACTTCACCCGGATCGCGGACGATTTCCTCGCACGCTGCCGCGACCCCGGGCGAATACGCCAGCGAGAGCTCTCGCGCCGTGACGACCGGCTTGGTTGCGGAAACCTTGATCTTTCCGCAAGGCGCCTTGCGGTGGTAGGCAAGCGCGGCTTGCTTGAGTTCTTCCAGGGTGGGCATGGGCTTCGTGACAGGAGTTGGGTGCACGCGCGATGCGGCGGTACGATTCCACCAGCCGCGCGCCGCGCAACTATACAACCGCGCGCCCGTCCGCGGAGCCAGCCTCAGCCCTTGCGCATCGCCCTGGTTTGCGTCGCCTTCATCCGGGCCAAGCGCTCCGCGCGAGGCCGCCAGCTGAACTTGATGCGAGCGTGTTCAAGAGGGTGCAAGGTCAACCCGAACGGCGCCGCGCCAGCGGCACCGAAATTCGCCGAGGCCTCGAACAACTCCCTCGCCGTGAGCCAGGCGCTCACGGCGTGGCGTGCAGGTAATCCAGCGCCACCTGCAGCATGCCCGCACCGCCAACCGCGAGTGCGCCCTCGTCGAGATGGAAGCGTGGCGAGTGGTTGCTCGGCGCGGTCGCCGGGTCTTCGCCCTGCGGCGTGGCACCGACGAAGAAATACACGCTCGGCACCTCGATCGCCGCACCGAAATGCGGGAAATCCTCGGATGCGGTCCAGCGCCGCGCTTCCTGCACGTGCTCCTTGCCGAGCGCGGTTTCCAGACTCGCGCGCACGCGCGCGGTCAGCGCCGGATCGTTGTAGTTGACCGGATTGCTGGAATCGGCCCCCAGCGGCACCTGTGCCTCGACCGTGGCGCCATGCGCGGCAGCGACATGCTCGGCGATGTTGCGCAGACCATCGAGCGCCTGTTTGCGCATGCCCTCGTCGAAGGCGCGCACGGTGCCCTGCAATTCGACCGTGTCGGGCACGATGTTGAAGCGCGCGCCGCCATCGAAGATGCCGAAGGTGACGACCGCGGGTTCCTTGTTGATGTCGAGCTTGCGGCTGACGATGGTCTGCGCCGCCGTGACGATCTCGGCCGCGGTGACGATCGGATCAATGCCGGCCCACGGCGTCGCGCCATGACTCTGCTTGCCGTGGACGACGATGCGGAAGGTGTCGGAACTGGCCATTGCGCCACCCGGTCGCAGCGCCACCGTGCCTTCGGGCAAGGCGCTGACCACATGCATGCCGAGGATCGCGTCGGGTTTGAAGTCCTTGAACACGCCTTCCTTGACCATCAGCGGTGCGCCGCCCTCCTCGCCGCGCGGCGCGCCTTCCTCGGCCGGCTGAAAGATGAACATCACCTGCCCGCTCCAGTTCTTGCGCTGCTCGGCGAGCACCTTGGCCACGCCCAGCGTCATCGCCATGTGCGCATCGTGGCCGCAGGCATGCATCACGCCGACCGTCTTGCCCAGATACTCGCCCTTGGCCTTCGAGGCGAACGGCAGATCCACTTCCTCGGTCACCGGCAGCGCGTCCATGTCGGCGCGAATCGCGAGCTTCGGTCCCGGCTTGCCGCTGTCGAGCACGCCGACCACGCCGGTATGTGCGATGCCGGTGCGCACGCGATAGCCGAACTTCTTGAGCTGCGCCGCGACGATCCTCGAAGTGCGTACTTCGCGATTGGAGAGCTCGGGATGCTGATGGAAATCGCGGCGCCACGCGATCATCTGCTTCTGCATCGACGCCATTTCCCCCTGCGCAGTGCTTGCCTGTTCGGCGGCGACCACAGGGCACGCCGCGAGCGCGGCAAGGAGAGCGAGGACGAAAGGAGACTTGGACATGATCGACTCCCGGCAAGGCAAGGTGGTGGAAATCCGCAGCGCGCGTCCGCGTCCATGCGCGCGCATCTGCGTGCGGCGTGACAGTCTACAGCGCCAGCATCAAATCCTCGGCCTCGACATGGTCGAGATGGATGCGGTTGGCGAACAGCGAAAACGCGAGCACGCCGGACAGGCCGCGCGCGTGTTGCAGCCAGGGCGGCAGGAAGCGCGGCGGCGCGATGCGGCCGTTGTCGAATTGGGACTCGAGCGCGAGCACATCCCGCAGCGCGAGCTTGCCCGCAAACAGGTAGCGGCACAGTTCCATGCGCTGGTTCTTGAGCGCCCAGCGGAAGAAGGTGTGCACCGAGAGCAGACCATGCAGGTAGACCGCATCCTTGGTGAAGGCTGCGCCACCCGTGGGCATGACGCCGCGGAACACGCGCTGCGCCGAGGCAAAACTGTCGCTCTGGCTTTGCCCCGCATCGAGAAAGCAGCGGAACACCTCGATGAAGTCGGCGCCGCGCAATGCCATGTCGATGGCGAGGATGCGCAGCGAAATCCGCTTCATGCGCGCGATGTCGATCGAGCCCGACATCAGCTCGGCGAACACCGCCAGGCCTTCCTGGGTGGCGGTGATGCGCGGCGAGGAACGCGCCATCGACTTCAGCAGCGGCTGTGCGCGTCCGTTGAGCGCAGTCAGCGAATGCACGAAGGCTTCGTGATTGAGCAGCTGGTCGCGGTCGTAGCTGGAAAATGAAGTCGCCGCGCGCAGGCGGATGCGGGTCGCACCCGCGGCGGCCTTGGCGATCAGGTCGGGATCGGTTTCCACCCGCACCACGCCGGCTCCGAAATAGGCATCGAGCCGCGCCGACAATTCATCGCGCAGGACACTCGCGGGAATGTCATCGCTGGCACCGTCGGGCAGGTCGCCGCCATTGCATTCGTCGGCGATCTCGATGAAGTGGCGCGCGGCATCGAGATTGGACAATTGCGCGCCCGGCACGCGGCCATCGGGTCGGCCGTACAGTTCGATCGAGCAGGCGCTGAAGGCGCGGGTGCCCACCGCTTCGAGCAATTGCGTGGCGACATGCCAGGAACGCGCACTGCGATGGAGATAGTCACCCAGTGGATGCGTCGGATCGGCTGCGGCGAGGATTGCGTCCAGACTATGGCGCGTGGCCGAGAAATCCGCGCGCGCATAGCTCACCTGCGGCAAGACGGCCTTGCCTGCCTGCCAGTCGGCAAGAAATTTCTGCTCGATCGATGCCGGCCAGCTCACCGCATCGAGCAGGCGCACGCCGCGCGTGGCTTCGACCAGTTGGCGATCGAGTTCGGCGAAATGATCGGCCTCGCGCTGCGCGTTCATGCGTCTTCAGCCGCGCCCGTATTTTTCAGCCAGTCGCCGGTTGAGCGCCTTGGTCAGCACCTTGCCCTCGCCCTTGCGTCGCATCTGCGCTTCGAGCGCATCGGCGGTCGCGACGAGTTCGTCGCGCAACTTGCAGAAATTGCGCCAGCGATCACCATCGAGGCTGCCGTCTTCGAGCGCCGCACGCACCGCACAACCGGGCTCGCTTTGGTGTGCGCAGTCGCCGAATCGACAGGACCGGGCGAGCGCGTCGATATCGGCGAACTGCCCCTCGTCGAGTTCTTCGCTGCCGGTGAGCTTGAGCTCACGCATGCCGGGTGTGTCGATCAGGCAACCGCCACTGGGCAGCATGAGCAGGGCGCGGTGGGTGGTGGTGTGGCGACCGCGGCTGTCGCGCTCGCGTACTGCGCCGGTGGCCTGGCGCAGTTCGCCAAGCAGGGTATTGGTCAGGGTCGACTTGCCCGCGCCCGAGGAACCAACCAGCACGGTGCTGCTGCCGGGACCGAGCCAGGCCAGCAGCGGCGCGACACTCTCGGCCGACTTGGCATTGATGGCCAATACACGCGCGGCATCGCCCAGCCGCTCACGCAATTGCACGAGCGCGTCAGCGGCGGCATCGCTGCGATCCGCCTTGGTCAACACCACCACGGCCTGCGCGCCGCTGTCCTCGATCAGAAGCAGGTAGCGTTCGATGCGCGCCGGATTGAAATCGCCATCGAGCCCCATCAGCACGAACACGGTGTCGATGTTGGCGGCGATCACCTGACGGCGATGGCTCTCGCCCGCGGCGCCGCGCTTGAACTCGCTCGAACGCGGCAGGATGGCCTCGATCGTCGGCGGCTGGCCCGGCGCGACGATGACGAAGTCACCGACCGCGGGCCGATCGACCGGATCGATGTCACGACGCAGGAAACGCGCCGCAGGCTGGGCATTGAATGGCGCATCGCCATCGTGCAATTCATAGCCGGCACGATGCTGGGCGACCACACGAGCCAGCCGCTGCGCCGGCTCCAGCGCCGGCACCGGCACGGCCGGGCGCCAGCCAATGCGGGCCAGGCGCGCGGCGGTGTCGGAAGCGGTCTGCATGGCAGGATTCTAGCCGGGTTTGCCGTGCGAACCGTGCCCTCGTCACCGCATGGTGCGGCGCCGCAGATGCGCTGCTACGATGGCAGGATCATTTTCCCCGGAATACTCGATGACCACCGCGCCGATCGCGACCAGTCAACGCCTGAATCAGGTGCGCTACGACATTCGTGGCCCGCTCAGTCGGCGCGCCCATGAACTCGAGCGCGAGGGCCAGTCGATCCTGCGTCTGCATATCGGCAACCCCGGTCTGTTCGGCTTTCGCGTGCCGCAGCATCTGCGCGATGCAATTTCCGAGCATCTGCCGCGCAGCGAAGCCTACTGCCACCAGCAAGGCCTGATCGAAGCGCGCGAGGCGATCGCCGCGCAGCACCGGCGCCATGGCGTCAATGCCGCCGCCGAGCGCGTGTTCATCGGCAATGGCGTGAGCGAACTCATCGATCTCAGCCTGCGCGCCCTGCTCGATGTCGGCGACGAAGTCCTCATTCCTGCGCCCGACTATCCGCTGTGGACCGCAGCCACGCGCCTCAATGGCGGCGTACCCGTGCACTATCCCTGTCCGCCCGAACGCGCGCATCTGCCCGATGCCGGCGAGATCGAAGCGCTGATCACGTCGCGCACGCGCGCGCTGGTGATCATCAACCCCAACAATCCGACCGGCGCGGTCTATCCGCGCGAGTTGCTCGTCGAGCTCGTCGCCATCGCGCGGCGCCACGGCTTGGTGCTGCTGGCCGACGAGATCTACGACAGCGTGCTCTACGACGCGGCCGCGTTCAGCGCACTCGCGCCACTCGCCGGCGAGGTGCCGTGCCTGAGTTACGGTGGCCTGTCCAAGGTGCATCTGGCCTGCGGCTATCGCGTCGGCTGGCTGTCGGTGAGCGGCGAGGTCGCATCCACCACCGAGCTGGTGCGCGCGCTCGACCTGCTCGCGAGCCTGCGCCTGTGCAGCAACGTCACCGCGCAATGGGCGATCAAGCCCGCGCTGGAAGGTCCGAACGAAATCGGCAAGTTGACTGCGCCCGGCGGTCGCCTGCATGCAGCGCGCAGCGCGGTGATCGATGCCGTCGAGCGCAGCGCCTTCCTGCAATTGGTCAAGCCGCAAGGTGCGCTGTACGCATTCCCGTCGGTCGATACTGATCGACTGCCCGGCTTCGATGACGCCGCCTTCGCGCTCGACCTGCTCGAGCATGAGCGCATCCTGCTGGTGCCCGGATCGAGCTTCAACATCGCCGCACGCAATCACTTCCGCGTCACCCTGCTGCCCGAACCGGCAACGATCGCCGAGGCCTTTGCCGCGATCGAACGCCAGCTCGAACGCTTCGCCGCACAGGCGAATCGGCGCGTGGCCTGATGCCGACGGCGCAGGGCGCGCGCTTGCGCTATCTCGCGCTCGGTGATTCCTACACCATCGGCGAAGGTGTCGAGGCGGCCGCACGTTGGCCCGAACAACTGGTCGCAGGCCTGCGTACGCGGGGAATCAGCATCGAGGCCCCCGAAATCGTTGCCGTCACCGGCTGGACCACCGACGAGCTCGCCGCGGCGATCGCCGCTCATCGTTTCACGCCTCCTTACGATCTGGTCAGCCTGCTGATCGGCGTCAACAACCAGTACCGGGATCGTCCGCTCGACGAATACCGGCTGCAGTTCGCGCAGCTGCTCGATCGCGCGATCGCGCTCGCCGGCGCCGCCCGTCGCGTCGTCGTGGTCTCGATTCCCGATTGGGGCAACACCCCGTTTGCCGCCACCGATCCGCGAGGCAAGGCGCTCATCGGCGCGCAGATCGACACCTTCAACGCAAGCGCGCGGGAAGTCACGCAGGCCCGCGGTGCCCGCTTCGTCGACATCACGGCCATCTCGCGCACGCCACCAACCGACCCGGCCGGCTGGCTTGCCGAAGACGGTCTCCACCCCGGCGCGGCGCAGTACACGGCCTGGCTTGCGCCGATCGTCGAGGCAGCGCGGCATGCGCTGAGCTGATACCCGCGGGTGCCCGACGCGGCTGGCACAGTACGCACGGTTTCGACTGCGACGAGACCCACACCGATTGCGTGAACGGCATCACGGAAAGCGGTCGGTTCTTAACGAAACGCCAACACCGTTCAGCAAAGCCTTTGCTAATTTCGCCCCCTCGCGGGGCACGCCTTGGCCATTGCCTGCCCCTTGATCCGCGCAACACCGGGGTTTTTGCATGCCATTCCAGCGAATGACGCTGTCCGTACTGTTGAGCTTTTTTGGCGCGATCGGCTGCGCCCATGCCGCGTCGTTCGCCGGCATCGATCCCGCCATCTGGAGCCTTGATCGACCCGGCGCTTTCGCCTCGACGGCGATGCCGGCCAGTGGCGTGATCCGCCTCGCCGACAGCACGGGCACCGAATTCGGCCCGCCCGCCCTCACCGCGGCGGCCACGACTTCGCACCTGCGCCAGCTGCTCAACGACTTCTCGATGAACCTGCGCGGCATCCGCTACCGCCGCGGCGGCCACGACCCCAGGACCGGCTTCGATTGCAGCGGTTTCGTGCGCTATGTCTTCCAGCACACCGTCGGCGCCCTGCTGCCCGCGAATTCGGCCAGCCAGTACCGGATCGGCACCAGCGTCCCGCGCGATGAAATGAAAACCGGCGATCTGGTGTTTTTCCGTACGCACGGCAAGCGCATCTCGCACGTGGGCATCTACATCGGCGACAACCGCTTCATCCACTCGCCATCGACCGGCAAGCACGTGAGCGTCAGCAACCTCGACGACAGCTACTGGGCCCGCCGCTACGCCGGCGCGCGCCGGCCGCAGATTCTCGGCTGAGGCAGCCCGTCAGGCAGGCGGGTGGTGGATTGTCCTTGATGGCCTGCCCCGTGCACTGAGCGGACGGCCTGCGCTGCCGCAGCGTATCATGCACGGTTTCCCTTCCGTGGATCGATCCATGTCCCTGTCTCCCGCCGTACGCGCCCGCATCGAGGCGCTGCTCGCCGATCATCGCGTCGTGCTGTTCATGAAAGGTACGCGGCTCGCGCCGCAATGCGGCTTTTCCGCCGCCGCCGCCGATCGCCTCAATGCCGTGCTTGACGACTACCACAGCGTCAACGTGCTCGCCGACGAGGAAATCCGCGCCGGCATCAAGGAATTCGGCAACTGGCCTACCATCCCGCAACTGTATGTCGATGGCGAGCTCGTCGGTGGTGCCGACATCGTGCAGTCGATGTTTGATTCGGGCCAGCTCCACGAGATGTTCGGCAAGGCCGCGCCCGACCGCACGCCGCCCGAGCTCAACATCACCGACGCGGCCGCGGAGCAGATTCGCGCGGCGCTCGGCGGTGCCGGCGATGCCTGCCTGTTCCTCGTCGTCGACGGCCACTACCAGCCGCAGTTCCAGCTGCGCGAGGCCGGTGACAACGACATCGTCGCGCAGGCCAACGGTCTGGAAATCCATTTCGACGTGGCCAGCGCGCAGCGCGCGCGCGGCGCGCAGATCGACTGGACCCAGACGCCCCACGGCGTGGGTCTGGCGATCTTCCTGCCGCAGGCGCCGCGGATCGACATCAAGCCGCTCGACGTGCACGGCCTGCAGCAGCGACTGCAGCGCGGCGACCTCACGGTGATTGACGTGCGCGCAGACGAAGAGCGTTCGCATGCGCCGTTCGCGGGAGCCGAAGTGTTCACGCCGCAAACCCATGCCCGCCTGACCGCCCTGCCCAAGGACACGCCGCTGGCCTTCCTCTGCCATCACGGCGTCTCCAGTCGCAATGCCGCCGAGCATTTCCGCGACCACGGCTTCACGGATCTGTACAACATCGAGGGCGGCATCGACGCCTGGTCGCGCGAGATCGATTCATCGATTCCGCGCTATTGAGTCCTGCAATGGAACGCATTGCCGACCTGATTCGCGCGGTCGCGGATTTTCCCGCGCCGGGCATCCTGTTCCGCGACATCACGCCGCTGCTCGCCGACGTACAGGCGTTCGGACATGCGATCGATCTGCTGGCGCAGCCGTGGCTCGACATGCGCATCGACGCGGTCTGCGCGGTCGAGGCGCGCGGCTTCATATTCGGCACCGCGATCGCGTCCCGGCTCGGCGCGGGTTTCGTGCCGCTGCGCAAGCCGGGCAAGCTGCCGCCACCGGTGATCGGCATCGACTACGCGCTCGAGTACGGCCAGGACCGGTTGGAAATGCGCGCTGATGCCCTCGCCTGCGGCAATCGGGTACTGCTGGTCGATGACGTGCTCGCCACCGGCGGCACCTTGAGTGCCGCGCGTCGGCTGATCGATGAGTCCGGCGCGCAGTTGCTCGGTGCCAGCGTGCTGATCGAACTCGACGCCTTGCCCGGCCGCGCTGCCTGGGGCGCGTCAACGCCGCTGCACGCGTTGTTGCACTACTGAGCCCGGCGCGAGCGCGAAGGCTCGGCCGGATTCTTGCGCTTCACTTGCGCGGTCAGGTGGTCGATGATCGCGCCGGCGACATCGACGCCACTGGCCGCCTCGATGCCTTCGAGTCCCGGTGAGGAATTGACTTCGAGCACCAGCGGCCCGCGTGCCGAACGCAACAGATCGACGCCGGCAACGCCCAGGCCCAGGGCACGCGTCGCACGCAATGCAACCGCTTGTTCGGCGGCACTGAGCTCGACCGGATTGGCAGTGCCCCCACGATGCAGGTTGGCGCGAAAGTCGCCTTCCGGCGCCTGCCGCTGCATTGCCGCGACCACCCGCTCGCCGATGACGAAGCAGCGCAGGTCGGCACCGTTGGCTTCGCGGATGAACTCCTGCACGATGAAATTCGCATACAGGCTGCGAAACGCCTCGATCATGCCCAGTGAGGCGCTGCGCTTTTCCGCGAGCAATACGCCCTGACCCTGCGCACCCTCGTTGAGCTTGAGCACGTGCGGCGGTTCGCCGAGCATCGCCAGCAGATCGTTGCTGTCTTCGGGATTGTCGCCGAACACCGTGGTCGGCAGGTCAATGCCTTCGGCCGCGAGCATCTGCAGTGCGCGCAGCTTGTCGCGTGCACGCAGGATCGCATCGGCATCATTGGGCGTGAAGGCGCCCATCTTCTCGAACTGGCGCACCACCGCGGTGCCGTAGAAGGTGATCGAGGTGCCAATGCGCGGAATCACCGCATCAAAGCCATGCAGGCGCTTGCCGCCGCAGTGCATCTCGAAACTGCCCGGACCGATGCGCATGTAGCAACGCAGCGGATCGAGCACACGCACGACGTGGCCGCGCTCACGCGCGGCTTCGACCAACCGGCGGGTCGAATACAGACGCGCATTGCGCGACAGGATGGCGACTTTCATGCAGGCATGCCGGCGTTGACGCGGCCATGCCGCGACGGTGGCGGCAGCCTACAGGAAAGCATCCGTGTCGAGCGCCTGCGGACCGCCTCCCCGCGCCCGGCGGCTGCGGGCGACGATCATCGGCGCGGCGACCGATCCGCAGCGGACGCGGATCGGCACCCGTTGCGGCGCCTCAGTTGCCAACGGCCTGGGTTGCGCCACCCTTCATCAATTCCTTGCGGTAGGCTTCCTGGCTGCCGCGCGTGACCTCGGCGCGTTCGCGCGCAGTCATGCAGATCTTGGTCTTGAAGTGCGTACCCGAGCGCTGCTCGAGGGTGCAGATCTTGCGATCGCCGTCATTGCTGGTCAGCAAGGCGTTGATCTTTTCCTGCGCATTGGCGAGATCCACCTGCTCGGCGTTGTTCATCTTCGAGACCGAACCGCGCTCATCGAACAGCTTTTGCATCTTGTCGAGATTGGCTTCCACCTCGCTGCGATCGGCGCTGCCGATATCGCCATAGCGGCCTTGAGTCTGCATTTCTTCGCGCACCTGTTTTGCCTGCTGGGCAAAGGCCGCTGCATCGACCGTGCTTTGCCAGGGCTGATCGGCGACGCGCGCGCTTGCGGACAGGGAGAAGGCGAAACAGCCGGCCAGAAGCATCAGAGGGAGGATCGAACGGGACATCATGGGGTCTTGCTCCGGGTGTAGTACGAATGCGCTCGTACTAAACCACACGTAGATTTTGCCTGTCAAGTCCCTTTGGTCGTGCCTTGGCGCTTGTGCGCGCTGCCGCGACGACAGGCGCCCGAGCCGGGACCATGACCGCCTTGCGCGACGGGCACAAGGCAGACCCGCCGCGCAGCATCTGGCAGGCTGGCGCGGCACGTTGACCAGGCCTGACCCAGATCAAGCACCGCGCATCGGGCCCTGTGCATGCTTCGCTATATACATGAACTTATAGCGAGGTTCGAGCAATGAGACTTCCCGCCCTCCTGTTCAGCTTGGCGCTGATTTCGCTGGCCCCGGCCGCCGTGTTCGCGCAAGCGCCCGCGATCGGCACGCCGAGCCATTCGCTGCGCGTGAGCGGCGCAGTCAAGGCCAAGGTCGAGCTCGACCTGGCGGCACTCAAGCGGCTCACGCCGCACGACAGCGGCCCAACCACGGTGGTCTGTGCCTCGGGCGCGACCATGGGCAAGGCCGACAACTACCGGGGTGTGCTGCTCACCGACGTGCTCAAGCACGTTGGCCTCAAGCTCGAAGGTCACAAGGACGATCGCCGCATGGTGATCGTGGCGCGCGCCACCGATGGCTACGTCGTGACCTTCTCGTGGAGCGAGCTGTTCAACACCACGATCGGCAAGGAAGTTCTGGTCGCCTGGGAAAAGGATGGCCAGCCACTGGACGCCAAGGAGGGTCAGCTGCTGCTGATTTCAGGCCAGGACATCAAGACCGGCCCCCGCCACGTGCGCTGGCTCGATCGCATCGAAGTCGTGCGCATTCCGTAATCACGGACGCGCCCACCCCTCAGCTCCCGTCCATGGATGCGCGTGCCGGCTGCGGCGCGCGCAGCCCTGTCGTGCGCGCCAATTCCATCCAGAACCGAGTAGCGACCATGTCAGGATTCTCCGCGCAACATCCCGCAA
The DNA here is from genome assembly GCF_019634815.1 of Dokdonella sp. Taxonomy (GTDB): domain Bacteria; phylum Pseudomonadota; class Gammaproteobacteria; order Xanthomonadales; family Rhodanobacteraceae; genus Dokdonella_A. The sequence continues at coordinate 69,480 of NZ_JAHCAP010000012.1, forward strand.
TCGCGCCACCGCATTCACCCTGCCTGCGGTTGCGAACGCCGCTCCATGCAAGCCTTTCGATTCTCATCTGCCTCGCCACGGTCGCAGGCTCCGGTGGCAGGCCGGCCACGGCGGACGAACTGCCTGCCGAAGTCTTCGAACTGGGCGTCGTGCAAGTGACCGGCAAGGCCGATGGCACATCCACCCAAAGCGAATCGATCATCACCCGCGAGCAGCTGGACCAGCTCAATCGTGAAACCGTCAGCGACGCGGTGGCCATTGCGCCCGGCGTCAACCTTTCGGTCAACAGCCGCAACGAAACCATCGTGTTGTTGCGCGGCTTCGACCCGCGCCAGGTGCCGGTGTTCCTCGATGGCATCCCGCAATACGTGCCCTACGACGGCTACATCGATTTCGGCCGCTTCACCACCTTCGATTTGGCCGAGATCCGCGTCGCCAAAGGATCGGCCTCGCTGCTTTACGGACCCAATACGCTGGGCGGCGCAATCAACCTTGTATCGCGAAAGCCCAGCCAGCCGCTGGAAGGCGACGCCCGCGTCGGCCTTGCCAGCGGCGGCGAACGCAAGGTCGCGGGCAATCTCGGCCTGCGTCGTGGCCGCTGGTACATGCAGGCCGGCTGGTCCATGCTGGATGCCGACAGTTTCCCGCTGCCCGATGGTTTTCGAGATTACAAACCCAACCCCACCGATACCGGCGATGAGCGGGAAAATGCCTTTCGCAGCGATCGTCGCAGTTCGATCAAGCTTGGATTTGAAGCCGATGATCGCACCGAGTTCGCGATCGGCTACGTCCGACAGGACGGCGAGAAGGGCAATCCCGTTTACACCGGCCGCGCCAGCAGCGGCATCCGCTACTGGCGCTGGCCGTGGTGGGACAAGGAAAGTCTGTATTTGCTCGGCAGTCTGGGCCTCGGCGCGAACAGCAGCCTGCGCCTGCGCGCATGGGAAGACCACTATGGCAATGGACTTGATGCCTTCACCAACGCCAGCTACGACACGCCCATCCACAACACCAGCTTTCCAAGCACCTACGAAGACCTCACCCGCGGCGCCAGCGCCGAGTTGATCGGCAGCGCCTTTGCCAACCACGGACTGCATCTGGCCCTGCACCTCAAGGAGGATCGACACCGCGACCGCAATCCGCAGTCTCCGCTCAAGGACTATCGCGACCTCACCTCGTCATTGGCGATCGAGGATTTCATCAGCCTCGGCCAGAACACCAGCCTGCGCGCGGGAATCAGCCGCGAACGGCGTGAGGCCAAGGAGGTGTACCACTGGCCGACGGGCTCGACCCAGGCAAACAATGGCTTGATCGAATGGGTGCACAGGCTCGGTGAAGACGGAGAACTGTTTGCGGGCGCTTCGCACAAGACCCGCTTTCCCACCATCAAGGATCGCTATTCGGCGCGCATGGGCCGCGCCCTGCCCAACCCCGACCTCAAGCCGGAAGTCGCCCGCCATTTCGAATTCGGCTGGCGTGGACAGCCCTGGCAGGGCGCACATTTCGAGGCGACTGCCTTTCTAAGCCGCATCAGCGATTTGATCCAGGATGCCGAGGTCGCTTCGGACCAGTGCGGTGGCACGGTCTGCGATCAAGCGCAAAACATCGGCCGGGCACGTCATCGCGGCGTGGAATTGTCTCTGCAGCAGGCACTGGGCGAGCGCGCCCAGGCCGGTATCGCCTACACCCTGCTCGACCGCGACAACCTGGATGATCCGTCCAAGCGACTCACCAACAGTCCGCGGCAAAGGCTGTTTGGCCATGTCCAGTGGGCGTTCGCACCCCAATGGACACTGCAAGCCAACGTCGAGACCGAACAGGGCCGCATCGTCACCTACAGCGGCCCCGGCAACCGTGGCGGCTTCCTGCAATTGGGTGGCTACGCAATCTTCGGCGCGAAACTGGCGTGGATGCCGCGAGCCGACACCGAGATCGAACTGGGCGTGCGCAACCTCGGCGACAAGTGGTACGAGCTCAGCGAAGGCTATCCCATGCCCGGACGCAGCTGGTTCGCCAATCTGTATTACCGCTACTGATCCGGAGCAAGCCGCCCCGTGCGATGCCAAGCATTGCACGGGGCGGAGCGAATCACACGGCCACCGCGAGTATCACGTGCGAGGCCTTGATCAGGGCAAGCATCTTCTGGCCTTCGTCGATCGGCAGGCCATCCACGCTTTCATTGGTCACCGTGGCAACGATGCGGCAACCGCCGGCGAGCGCGAGCTCCACCTCGGCATTGACCGCGCCCTTGCGGCAACGGCTCACCGTGCCGGCCAGCACGTTGCGGGCACTGGTGCGTGTGCCCGGCGCCGCCAGCACGACGAACGAGGACTTGATCAGCGCGATCGCGCTGCTGCCTTCGCGCAGCCCCAGATCCTCGACACTGCGATGCGTGATGATCGCGGTGAGCCGATCCCCTCCTTCGAGATCAAGTACCACTTCGCTGTTCACTGCACCTCGCGTGATCGACACGACGCGCCCTTCAAACTGGTTGCGTGCACTGGTCTTGAGCATGAGATTTCCCAGCCTCTGCAGGAGTTGATCGATATCCGATGGACTGGTCGCGCCCGGCGGCGCCGCGAGCAGTCGCTGCTGCAACGTGGTAAGCGCCTGGTGGAACGCCAACACGCGTTTTCCCATCACGGTCAGTTGCGCGCCACCACCACCACTGCCGCCAGTGATCGCCTCCACCAGCGGTTGTCCGGCGAAGCGGTTGAGCGCGGCAATCGCATCCCATGCACCCTTGTAACTCATGCCAACCGCACGCGCGGCGGCGCTGATCGAATGCTGCGTCTCGAGCGCGTGCAGCAGCCGCGCCCTTTGCGGCGTCAGGCTGGTGCCTGCGCCGCGCAGATCAATCAGGGGTTCGAGAATGGGAACATCGGAACCTGACATGCCCACCGACACCTGGGAACGAGATCGCAGGGTACATCAGCGCACCGGCTGCCGCGGCGCGGCTCGGAACCGATGATGCGGGGCTGGAGCGGGTGAAGGGAATCGAACCCTCGTCAGTAGCTTGGGAAGCTACAGCTCTACCATTGAGCTACACCCGCATCGGCATCGCTCGGACCAGCTGCTGCGCAGCGGCACGCGCGGAAGGCGAGCCTAACCGCGACCGCCGCGGCCGACAAGATGGCGCTGCCGGCAAACCGGGCAGGCCTTGCAAGGGCGGACGACGGGCGGCTCCTTCCCTGCCGGGATCATTCCACCCTGCCTGTCGTCGCCGCGCCTGTTGCAGCCTGGCCCGTATCGATGCCGACTTCCGTATTCACCCGCAAGCGCCTGCATCCGCAGGTTTCCAGGAGAGGCACCATGCGCGCGGTCTTGATTTCGCTTGTTTTCCTGCTTGCCGGTACCGCCCACGCGGATTCGGTCAAGGGCTGGTGTGAGCGCGATGGCAAGCGCCTCGACTTCAGCGACGGCATTGCCTTCAAGGACGCCCGCGACGAAAGCGGCGTCGTCACCACGACCATCTACCTGACCGCCAAGCCGCTCGACCGCAGCGCGCTGGCGAAATCCGCGCAAGCCCGCGGCGAGCTCGGCACCAACACGTTCGTCAGCCCGCGCGGCGATCTCATCGAAGCACAGCATGCAGCGGTCGATGCCGGCTGGATCGAGCTGGCGCATGTCGGCGGCGATCTCGACATGGCGACCATCGTGAACATCATGTACCTCGCCGCGGACGGCAGCCTGACCGGCCTCGACGGTGGCAACGGCCGGATCGAACTGACCGCAAAGGGTGAGCGCTTCACCGGCAAACTGGTCACCGAAGCACGCGACGCCCCGTTGAACGAAACCGACATGCGCTGCGATCTGGCTTTCGACCTTGCGGTCGGCTGGCCGGGTTGACCCTTGCGCGCAGTCGCATCATGCAGGCCCGCGAGCCATGGCGCAGCGCCGTGCGCGAGTGAAGAGCGATGCGCGCCGATGCGATTGCTCGGCTGCGCCCGCGGATGCGGTTCGCCGCCAATGCCTGAATCCGCGCCGACTGACACTGCAATGGACTGCAAACCGACAAGGCCGGAAAGTCGTCATTCAGGCTCGCGAGGCGGATACTTGGCGCGCCTGTCAGTTCCGGCGGTCGTAATCTGGGCACGACCCGCCGCGACGGGAACTGGCGTAGGCGCGAGGAGGAGCACAACCCATGTTCACCAAGTTTTCCGTTCCGCGATATTTGGGCGCGGCGGCTCTGGCGGGGCTGATGAGTCTGACCATGCTCGGCAGCGCACTGGCCGCGCCCGATGACGACGCGGCCGATCCACCCAGCCGCGTGGCGCGCCTGAGCTATCTCGGCGGCGAAGTGAGTTTCCAGCCCGCCGGAGACCACAACTGGGTGCAGGCTTCGCTCAACCGGCCGCTGATCGCCGGTGACTCGCTCTACACCGACCGCAATTCACGCACCGAACTGCAGATGGGCGGCGCCACCGTTCGCCTGGACGACCGCAGCTCGATCAACGTGCTCAATCTCAATGACCAGATCGCACAATTCGAACTCAGCGAAGGCGTGCTGCGCCTGAGCGTGCGCAATCTCGGCCGCGACCAGAGCTACGAGATCGACACTCCCACGCTCGCCTTCGTGACCACGATGCCCGGCGAATACCGCATCGACGTCGCGCCCGACGGCCGCTCGACCATGGTCACCGTGTTCGATGGCAACGGCGATGTCTATGGCGAGCAGAACGCCAACTACAGCGTGCGCGCCGGCAACAGCTATCGCTTCAATGATTCGGCCCTGCGTGACTACGAGGTGCTCGATCTGCCGCGCGGCGATGATTTCGACAATTGGGTCGCCTCGCGTGAACGCCGTTACGAGCGTTCGGTCTCGCGTCGCTACGTCTCCGACGACATGATCGGCTACTCCGATCTCGACGAATACGGCTCGTGGAACACCGTCGCCGACTACGGCTCGGTGTGGTATCCGACCAGCGTCGCGGTCGGCTGGGCGCCCTACCGCAGCGGACACTGGTCGTGGGTCGGCGCATGGGGCTGGACCTGGATCGACACTGCACCATGGGGCTTTGCACCATTCCACTATGGCCGCTGGATCTATGTCGGCAACCGCTGGGGCTGGTGCCCCGGCCCGCGCCACTACCGGCCAATCTACTCGCCGGCAATGGTCGCCTTCGTCGGCGGCAACAATTGGTCCGCGAGTATCCGGCTCGGTGATGGTCCGGTGGGCTGGTTCCCGCTCGGCCCGCGTGATGTCTACGTGCCCTGGTATCACACCTCGCGCCGCTATTTCACCGACATCAACGTCCACAACACGACGATCATCAACAACATCCACATCACCAACATCTACAACGATTACTCGCGCGGCCGCCCGGTGCCCGGCAACAACTACATGTGGCGCAACAACAGCGCCGCCATGACCGCGGTTTCGCGCGAAACCTTCGTCGGCTCGCGTCCGGTGCTTGCCGGCCGCATCAACGTCAACGCCGCGCAGTGGAACAAGGCCCCGGTCGCCAGTCGCCTCGGCATCGCTCCCACCCAGGCGAGCTTTGTCGCCGCCGATGTGCGCCGTGCCAGCGCCGTGCCGCAGGCCGCCGTGCTCGATCGTCGCGTCATCGCCCGCACCGCGCCGGCGCCGACCGTGGCACCCATCGCCGAGCGTGTGCAGGCGATTGAACGCAACCAGGGGCGCCCGCTCGCACGCCCGCTGCCTGCAGCCGTTCCCGCTCGCGGCGAAGCAACCGCCCAGCGCGGCATCCCGTCACGCGTGCAGGTGGTGGACAGCCCGACCGCACGTCCGCAGGCGATCTCGAGGACGCCGGTGGGCAGCAGCGTCGATCGCCGCAACGCCCCGTCCGTCGGGCAGTCGCGCATGCCGCAGCGAACCGGCGCCGATGCGCAAGTACAGCGCAGCAATGACCGCGGCACGGTGCCCAGTGAACGCGCCCTGCCTTCGTCACGCTTCGCGCCACAGCGCAGCGTCGGCAACGAAGGCATGCCGTCGCGTGGCAACGTCGATGCATCCATGCGTACCCCGCAGCGTAGCGGCAGTGTCGACAGCGGGGCGCGCCCAGGCAATCTGCGCGGTCGCGGAAACGAACAGGTCGAACCGCCGCGTTCGAACAACCAGCCTGCTTATCGCTCGCGCAATGCCGAATCGGTGGAGGCGCCGCGTTCGAACAATCAGCCTGCTTATCGCTCGCGCAATGTCGAATCGGTGGAGGCGCCGCGCGAAAGCGTTCCGTCTTCGAACTACCGCTCGCGCAGCGTGGAATCGGCACCGCCGCAACGCACGTATCAGCCCGCCCAGCAGCGTGGAAGCGCGCCGCCAAGCTACTCGCGCAGCGTGGAATCAGCGCCGCAGCAGCGTTCCTACCAGTCCGCACCGCCGCAGCGTTCCTACGAGTCCGCACCGCCGCAGCGTTCCTACCAGTCCGCACCGCCGCAGCGTTCCTACCAGCCCGCGCCGGTTCAACGTGCGCCGCAGCCAATGCAGCAACCCCGCATGGAGGCTCCGCAACGCCAGGCGTCACCGCCGCCAGCGCGTGAGGCTGCGCCTGCACGACGCGAATCGACAAGGGACTCGGATGACGGTGGTCGCGGCATCAGTCGCCGCTGATTGTCCCGCCTCATGGTCCAGGATGCCGCGCACTGCGCGGCATCTTTTTTTGCACGATCAACCGGCAGGCTGTTTCAGCAGCCACTGACGATGCGATCATTCAGGCTTCATGCGCGCACGCGGGTCGTACGCGCGAACCTTGTCCGAGCAGAAGGCCCGATGTCCGAAACACCTTTCAGCGAACGCCGCATCCGCAGCTTCGTGCTGCGCCAGGGCCGTTTCACGCCCGCGCAGCAACGCGCCTTCGACGCACACTGGGCGCGCTACGGACTCGACTATCGAGCCACCCCGCGCGATCTGAATGCGGTTTTCGGCCGCAGCGCGCCGCGCGTGCTGGAGATCGGCTTCGGCAACGGCGAGCAACTCCTGCATTCGGCGCAGGCCGAGCCCGAGCGCGACTTCATCGGCATCGAGGTGCACAAGCCCGGCGTCGGGCGCCTCATGAATGCGCTGGCACAGGCCGGCGTCGACAACGTGCGCATTTGCAACCACGACGCCGTCGAGGTGATCGAGAATGAACTTGGCACTGCGAGCCTGGCCGAAGTGCGGATCTACTTCCCCGACCCCTGGCACAAGAAGCGCCACCACAAGCGCCGCCTCGTGCAATTGCCGTTTCTCGCCCTGCTCGCTTCGCGCGTGAAACCTGGTGGCCGCTTGCATTTGGCGACGGACTGGGCCGACTATGCCGAGCACATGCAGGAAATGCTGCGCGAAGCGCCTGACTGGCGGTCCTGCGCGGAATTCGCCGACCCCGGCGTGTGTCCGCCCTGGCGCATCCAGACGCATTTCGAGCGCCGCGGCCTGCGTCTGGGCCATCGTGTATGGGATTTCGTCCATGAAAGAATCTGAGCGCGGTTGACGCGCGCCGGCAAAACACACAAGAACTGCCCCGAATGGAAGCCGGTCTGACCCTCACTCCGAACATGATGCTGGTGTTCGCCTTGCTGGCGTTCACCGTGCTCATGCTCGTGCTCGAGTGGATCCGCGCCGACCTCGTGGCCTTGCTGGTGATCGTGGTGATCGGCATCACCCGCCTGCTGCCGGTGGAGCAACTGTTCGACGGTTTCGCCGGCAACGCGGTGATCTCGCTGCTGGGCGTGATGATCATGGGCGCGGGTCTCGACCGCACCGGCGTGCTGGCCAAGGCGGCCTCGTTCATCCTGCGCATGGCCGGTGGTGTCGAGGCGCGCGTGTCGCTGCTGATAAACGCGGTCGCCGGCAGCCTGTCGAGCGTGATCCAGAGTCAGGCTCTGAGCGCACTGTTCTTGCCGGTGGTCAGCCGCGTCAGTGCGCGCACCGGCCTGCCACTGCGCCGCCTGTTGCTGCCGATGGCCTGCATGATCCTGTGCGGCACCAACATGACGATGATTTCGAACTCGCCGTTGATCCTGCTCAACGACCTGATCGTCAACGCCAATCGCAACCTGCCGCCGGGCGCGCAGACGATCGAGCAATTCACGCTGTTCGCGGTGGCGCCGATCGGCGTGCCCTTGCTGCTGGCGGGTCTGCTTTATTTCGCCCTGTTCACGCGCAAGCTCCTGCCCGGTGACGAGGAGGATCGCCAGAAGGTCACGCCCGGGCGCACCGAAACCTATTTTGCCGAGACCTACGGCATCGACGGCAGCGTGGTCGAACTGGTGGTCACCGTCGACAGTCCACTGGTGGGAATGAGCGTGGCCGAGATCGAGCAACTGCACGATGCGCCGCTCATACTCGCGCTCAAGAGCAACAACGAGGCACGGCTGGCGCCACCGGGCGATGAGATGATCTGGGTTGGCAGCGTGCTCGGCGTGCTCGGCAAGCGTGAATCCATCCAAGCCTTCGCCAACACCCAGCTCTGTCAGATGCACACGCGGCTGCGCAATTTCGCCGACCTGTTCAATCCGAGCCGCGCGGGCATCTCCGAAGCCGTGGTGCCCCCCAATTCCCACTGGATCAAGAAGAGCGTCGGCGAACTTCGCCTGCGCAAGACCGCCGCGCTGTCGGTCCTTGCAGTCAATCGCGGCGAGCAGGTGTTCCGCGAGGATCTGCGTTCGCTGAGCCTGCGCGCCGGCGACACCCTGGTGCTGCACAGCTTCTGGCGCGACCTGGCCAATGCGGCCGAGTCGCACGACTTCGTCGTCGTCACCGACTACCCCAAGGAAGAACAGCGCCCCGGCAAGATCTGGCATGCGGTTGCATTTTTCGCCGTGGCGATGGGGCTGGGGCTGTTCACCGACATCAAGCTGTCGATCGCGATGATGGTCGGCGCGGTGGGCATGTTGCTCACCGGCGTACTCAACATGGACGAGGCCTACGAGGCGATCAATTGGAAGACCGTGTTCACGCTCGCCTGCCTGGTGCCGCTGGGCTGGACCATGGACTCCACGGGCGCGGCCGCCTGGCTCGCACAGGAAGTGTTGCAGCACATCGGCAGTTGGCCGCAGTGGGGCCTGCAGGCGGTGATCGCGCTGATTACCCTGCTGCTTGCACAGGTCGTTTCCAATGTCGGCGCCACGGTGATGATGGTGCCGATGGCGATCAACGTGGCGCTCGCGTCGGGTGGCAATCCGGCGCTGTATGCGCTGGTGGTCGCGATCTCCACCTCGAACGTGTTCCTGCTGCCCAGCGCGAATCCGGTGCTGATGATCATCAGTGGCGCCGGCGGCTATCGCACGCGCGATTTCCTGCGCGTGGGCGCACCCCTGACTGTGCTCATGCTGGTGGTGATGCTGTTGGCGATCAACTTCATCTACGGGCACGTGTAGGCAGCCGCGACGGGCTCAACGCAGTCGCACCTCGCCATCGACGACTTCGACTGGCAGGCTGACCAGTCCGCTGCGCGCCGGTCCGCCCACGCAACAACCGCTGGCGACCTCGAACGTTGCGCCATGCACGGCGCAGATGATGCGGCCATCGCGCACGAGGAACTGTCCGGGCGCATAGTCGAGGCGGCGCCCCGCGTGCGGGCATTCGTTGTGATAGGCAACGACCGTGTCGCCCTGGCGCATCACGATCAACTCGAACCCCCCGGTAGCGCTGTCCACGTGCGCGGCAATCGCGCCGCCATCGGGCAATTCTTCAAAACGACACAACACGTTTTTAACAGACATGCCAGCTTTCAGCACTTGTGGGAAGGTCGCCGCGGCCCTATCGTCCATTTCCCGCAGGGCCGCTTGCGCGCATTCTGGCACAGGCAAACATTTCAATGATCCGAACCTCGTTCCATCTGCCACGCCCCCGCCACCCGCTCGCACGGCTGGCTTGGCTTGCGATCGGCGTCGTCGCCATCGCCAGCGCGCTGTTGCTGGGCGCGATCGTGCTCGCCGTGCTCGTCGTCGGCGGCGCACTGTGGATGCTGTGGCGCAACTTGCGCTCGGTACTCGGCGGCCAGGCCGCAACGAGGCCATCGACCAGCCCGGCCAGCGGCGTCATCGACGGCGAGTTCACGGTGCTGCCGCACGCCCCGCAAACGCCACGCCGCAACTGAGCCGCGTCATTGGTTCCATCGATCATGCGGGGGCCGGCCCTGTCCGGGCCGCGCAGGGTACCCGACACTTTGCGGCCTGCCTGCACCCGGAATCCGAGCCTTGATGTCCACTCCGATCACTTCCGATTTGCCACAGCCGCAGGTCTGGTGGCAACGCCCCGCCGTGCTGATCCCGGCATCCTTGCTCGCGCTGTATCTGGTGTGGGGCTCGACCTATCTGGCGATCCGCGTCGCGGTGGCGAGCTGGCCGCCGTTCCTGCTCGCGGGCGTGCGCTTCCTCATCGCCGGCAGTGTCTTGTATGGCTTCCTGCGCTGGCGCGGCGTGGCGGCGCCAACCGCGCGTCAGTGGCGCAACTGTGCGATCACCGGCCTGCTCCTGCTCGGTATGGGCAATGGCCTGGTCTGCCTTGCCGAGCAAAGTGTCGCTTCGGGTCTGGCCGCGGTTGCGGTCGCCAGCATGCCGTTGTTCGCCGCGGTATTTGCCGGACTCTACGGACTGCGGCCACATCGCCACGAATGGCTCGGCCTCATCGTCGGCTTTGCCGGGGTGATCCTGCTCGGCCTCGGCGGCGGCATGGCCGGTTCGCCCTTGGCGACGCTGGCACTGGTCGTCGCCGCGGCGGCGTGGGCGTTTGGCTCGATATGGAGCAAGCGCCGTGACATGCCGGCGCCGGCCATGAATACCGCCGCGCAAATGCTCACGGCGGGCGTGATGTTGGTTGCGTTCGCATTGCTGATCGGCGAGCGCCTGCACGCATTGCCACCGCTGCGCGCGAACCTCGCGCTAGCCTATCTCGTGGTCGCCGGCTCACTGGTCGGATTCAGCGCTTACCTCTACCTGCTTGGCGCCGTGCGTCCCACGATCGCGACCAGTTACGCCTACGTCAACCCGCCGATCGCCGTGCTGTTCGGCGCCCTGCTTGGCGGCGAGATCGTGCACGGTACCGATCTCGTCGCGATGGCGGTGATCCTCGCGGGCGTGGCGATCATCGCACTCACGCGCAAGCGCACGATCACAGCTCCCGCAACGCCGCCGTCACCGGCATGCGCGCCGCCCGCAGCGCCGGAAACAGCCCGCCCAGAAACCCGATCACCAATGCCCAGTGCAGGCCACTGAGCACGAGACCGGGTGAGACCTTGAAATTGAACACGATTTGGCTGAAGTTCGGGCTCACCGTCGATACCGAATAGTTGTCGAAGATCAGGTAGGCGATCACCGCACCGACCGCGCCGCCGAGCAGGGCCAGCAGCATCGTTTCGGCGAGCACCGACACCACCACCGCACCGCCGCGAAAACCCAGCGCGCGCAGGGTGGCGATCTCTCGCGCGCGCGTGGCCACCGCCGCATACATGGTGTTGAGCGCGCCGAAGATCGCACCGATCGCCATGATCGCGCCAACCACGCTGCCGATGATGCGAATCAGTTTGGCAAGGCCCTCGGACTGCTTGCTGAAATACTCGCGCGTGGTCTGCACATCGACCTTGAGCTGCGGATTGGAGGCAAGCGCGGCCTTGAACGCATCGAAAGCCCCTGCACTGGTGAGCTTGACCGCGACATCGGTGACGCTGTTGCCGCGACGATAGGCCGAGGCGACGATGTCGGCATCACCCCACATACCCGACTCGTAGGCATCACCCGACTCAAAGGTGCCGACGATCGTCCAGGTCTGGTTGCTGAGCTGGATCGTCGAGCCGACTTCCAACCCGCTGAACTGCTCGGCCGCGCGCTTGCCGACGATGAGCTCGCGCAGGCCCGGCGTGAACTTGCGCCCGGCGATCATGTGCACATGCGGTCGCAACTCCCACACCTGTGCGCCGACGCCGCGGATCTCGACATTGGCATCGAGCCCGGAGCTGCGACGCGGCCGCGAGGCGACAACCACGAGTTCGGGTGAAACGATAGCCTCACCCTTGGCATTCTTGAGCACGCCCGGCGCCTGCTCGATCTGCACCACCGCATCATGCGAGAGCACCGAATTGAGTTCGGAGTTGGCGCCGGCGCGCATCACCAGCACGGTGTCGTCGCTGCCAGTCTGCTTGAGCGTGGCCTGGAAGCCCTCGCCCATTGCCAGCAACGCGACCAGCACGCCGACCACGCCGGCAATGCCGATCACGACCACCGAGCTGGATCCCAGACGGCCCGGAATCGTCGCCAGGCCCATGCGCGTGACCGACCAGGTCTGCTGGCCGCGGCGACTGAAGGCCATCCACAGTCCCAGCACGGCCACCAGCGCGATCAGCAACAGCCAGGGCAACAGGGCGAGCACCGCCGCGCCGGCAACGCACAGCACACCGATGGCGATATTGAGCAATGTCTTCATGATCAACTCCTCTCACCGGCCTGCAAGCGCATCGACGATCTTGAGATGCATGCCGCGCAGCGCCGGCAGCACGCCCACCACCAAACCGATCGCGAGCATCAAGCCGATGCCCAGCGCCCAGGTGTTGGGTCGCACGCTGTCGGGCAGCAGGCCGCCCGCATGCACACTCATCGCCGGCACCACCACGGCCGCGAGGGCAATCCCCGCCAGTCCACCGAGCAACACCAGCAAGACCGACTCGGCGAGCACCAGCGCCAGCACCCCGGGATTGGAAAAGCCCAGCGTCTTGAGGATCGCCAGTTCCGGAATGCGCTCGCGCACTGCCTGCGCCATGGTGTTGCCGGTGAGCAGGATCAGGGTGAAGAACACCGCGCTCATGATGCCGGCGACGATCAGACCCACATCGGCAAACTGGCTCACGAACGAACGCGTGAATGCATTTTCGCTCTGCGTCTTGGTCTCGTGATCGGAATTGGCCGAGATCGCATCGATCGCATTGGCAATGCGGTCGGCATTGGCCGGATCGTCGACCTTCTCGATGTACCAGCCGATCGCGCCATTGCCGAACTGACGCGCCTCGTCGAAATACTTCCAGTTGAAGAACATCGCCTGCTCGTTGTTCCTGTCCTTGGGATCGGCCACGCGGTAGATGCCAACGAGATCGAAGGTCCAGGCATTGCTGCCGTCCTTCTGCGGAAAGATCGTTGCCTGCAGCGGGATCTTGTCACCGATCTTCCAGCCGTACTTTTGCGCCAGCGCCTCGCCGACGATCGCACCCGTGCGCGTGCTCTTGAACGCGGCAAGCTGCTCGGGCGGCACCACGAAATCGCTGTAGACGCTGAAGAAATTCTCGCTTACCGCCTCGTTGGGAAAGAAATTCTTCGGATCCTGATAGACGCCGCCAAACCAGTTCGCAAAGGCCACTTCCTTGACGCCGGGCACCGCCTGGATGCGCGGCAGCAGGCTCTGCGGCAGCGACATCGTGAAGCTGATCTTTGACATCGTGAGGATGCGGTTGGCGCCCGCCACGCTTTCGCTGGCCTGCGAAAACGCCGTGCGCACCGAATCGAGCAGCCCGAACAAGAGGAAGGCCGCCAGTACCGAGGCGATCGTGAAGAAGGTGCGGGTCTTGCGCCGGAACAGCGCCGCCCAGACCAAGTGCAGATATTTCATCAGCGTGCTCCCTCAGGCCTGCGCCGCTTGTTCGACCAGGGTGCCCTTGTCCAGATGCAGGGTGTGGCGGGCGAACTCGGCGGCCTTGGGATCGTGCGTCACCATGATGATGGTCTTGCCGTGATCGCGATTGAGCATCTGCAGCAGTTCGAGCACCTGCTGCGCGGACTGGCGATCGAGATCGCCAGTCGGCTCGTCGCACACCAGCAGATCCGGATCGGACACGATCGCACGCGCGATCGCCACGCGCTGTTGCTGGCCACCTGACAGCTCGGTGGGCTTGTGTGTGGCGCGGTCGGCGAGGTCGACCAACTTCAGCGCGATCGCCGCGTTCTGCTTGCGCTGCGCCGCCGACAGCTTGGTCAGCAGCAGGGGCAGCTCGACATTTTTCTGCGCCGTCAGCATCGGCAGCAGGTTGTAGAACTGGAACACGAAGCCGACATGCTCGCTGCGCCATTTGGCGAGCGCGCCTTCGCCGAGTGAATCGATGCGCTGGCCACCAACCGACAGGCTGCCCTGGCTGGGCGTATCCAGACCACCGATGAGGTTGAGCAAGGTGGTCTTGCCCGAACCGGACGGCCCCATCAGGGCGAGGAAGTCGCCCTTGGCGATGTCCAGATCGATGTGATGCAGCACTTCGATCTTCTGCTTGCCGCGCGTGTAGACCTTGCTGAGGTTGCGGATCTCGACCAATGCGCTCATCTGTGCCTCCGTCTGCTGCCCCACTCGCCCGCTGGCGTCGGGGATGTTCATGTCCCGCCGTGCGCAGGGCGTGATCCCGCCCGCGCGCACCTGTCATTGCCGCCGCCGCGATGACCGCAGCGACGTCTTCGCTTGCACCGCTTCACCTGATGCGCACGCGCGCCCCATCGACCAGACCCGCGGGTGGCGCGCGCACGATGCGCGTACCCGCAGCGACGCCTTCGACCAGGCGCAGGTCGCCCATGCTCTGCCCCGGCGTGACCTTGCGCAGCCGGGCACGATCGCCCTCGATCACGAACAGCATGTCCTTGCCATCACGCTGGAGCAGCGCGCCCGCCGGAACCAGCACGCCGGTGGGCGCCTTCGCCTGCGTTGGCTGGTCCTGCGCGTCTTCGAGGAAGGACACGCGCACGCCCATATCGGGCACGATGCGCGCGTCCTTCTGCGCGAAGGCGACACGCACCTTGACCGTCGCCTTGCTGCGGTCGGCGGTCGGGATGATCGCGATCACGTGGCCGGGGATCTTCCAGTCCTGATAGGCATCGAGCACGGCCTCGGTGGGCTGATCGGCAGACACGCGATGAATGTAGGACTCGTTGACATCGACCTCGATCTCCAGCGAATCCATGTCGACGATCGTGCCCACACCGGTGCGCGTGAAGCCGCCGCCCGCCGACAGCGGCGAGACGATCTCGCCGACCTGCGCGGCCTTGGCGATCACCACGCCCGAGAAGGGCGCGCGCACCGTGCAGTAGTCGAGCTGCACTTGGGCGCCCGCGACACTCGCTTGCGCGACCTCAACCTGCCTGGCCTGCGCATCGACCAGCGCGCGCTGGCTCTCGACCTGGGTGCGCGCGAGTTCGGCCGCCTGCTTCGATACCAGCTGCCGCGCGACCAGATCGTCCGCACGCGTGAGATCACGCTGGTTCTGCGCAAGCTGGGTGCGTGCCTGCACGAGCTGGGCCTGCGCCGAACGCAGGTTCGCCTGCGCCTGGGCGAGCATCGCCTTCTGCGCGGTGTCCTCGAGCGTGGCCAGCACCTGCCCCTTCTCGACGCGCTCGCCTTCCTCGATCAACACCTGGGTCAGGGTGCCGGTGATCTGCGCCGACACCGTCGCCTGGCGCCGCGCGACCACGTAGCCGGTTGCCTGCAAGACCGCGGCGCTGCCCGCGGCCGCACTGCTCGGTGCCGCCGCGGTCGCAGCCTCGACTTCGATCACCGCGCCACCACGCAGCCACCACCAGGCGCCTGCGGCGAGCACGAGCGCAAGGCCGATGACCAACGCAGCGATCCAGCCTCGCGAACGCACCTCGGGTTCGCTGCGGTCGATGCGCAATTGCTTGAGGAGCTCGCCTTGATCCATGGATGCGTACACGTGCCGACAGGGCCCTTGATTCTGACATGGTGCGCCACCGCACGGCAGCCACGCCACTGGCAAGGATCAAGGCTTCGAGGTGACAGTCGTCACGAAAAGCTCGCTCGCGGCTTGACGCCCTCCCGTCTCCGCAGCGCGTACTGTTGACAATGCAATCGAGCCTCGCAGCGGATGGCTCGAAACAGCCACCCATTGCCTCGCCCAAGTCAAAATGAGAAGCGAGGTGCTGATCTCGACCCTCGCCTATGCGCTCATGATCGGCCTCGCCAGCGCGCTGATCCCGGCGTGGAGCGCCTTGCGCGCACCGCTCGCACCTGCGCTCGCCGGGGAATGATCGGCTCACCGCTTCGGCATCGATGACGCGCTGCTATCCTGCGCACCGCCACCCGCAGCCAAGCGCATCGATGACGCACGCCATTGCCACGCCGCCGATTCCAAGCCTCGCCATCACCGGCAGCGCGCAGCGCTTCCCCGTGCATCGCATCTACTGCGTTGGCCGCAACTACGCCGAGCATGCGAAGGAAATGGGCGCAGCAGTCGAACGCGGCACGCCGATGTTCTTCATGAAGCCCGCCGATGCGATCGTCGCCGACGAAGGTTCGGGCGTGATCGTGCCCTATCCATCGGCCACGCAGGAACTGCACCATGAAGTCGAGATGATGGTTGCGCTCGGGCGCGGTGGGCACGACATCGCGCCGGGCGACGCGCTCGATTGCGTGTTTGGCTACGGCGTAGGCCTGGACCTCACGCGCCGCGACCTGCAGGCGGCGGCCAAGGCCAAGGGTCATCCCTGGGATGCGGCCAAGGGTTTCGATGCCTCGGCGCCGGCCTCGGTCTTGGTGCCGGTCGCGCGCTGCGGGCATCCGCGGCGCGGGGCGCTCACCTTGCAGGTCAACGGCGAGCCGCGCCAGCACGGCGACATTGGCGACATGATCTTCGACGTCGCCTCGATCATCCATGAGCTGTCGAAGTTGTGGACGCTGGCGCCGGGCGATCTCGTCTTCACCGGCACGCCCGCGGGCGTGGCTGCGCTCGCACGCGGCGATCGCTTTCGCGCCGAACTGGAGGGCATTGTCGCGCTCGATGGCGTCATCGCCTGAGGGGCGCAAGCTCGGGTGGTCGCTGCGCGAACTTGGCGCGCACGTGGAAAATCGTCAACACGCATCGAATCTGCACGCCCAGACGGCTACAGTAGCCGCGCTGCGCGGCGCGCAGATTCTTTCCCTGTCATGGAGGTTGCCGTGAGTTTCTTATCCGAGTTCAAGACGTTCGCAATGAAGGGCAACGTGGTCGACATGGCCACCGGTATCGTGATCGGCGCCGCGTTCGGCAAGATCGTCTCGACCCTGGTCGAAGGCATCATCATGCCGCCGATCGGCCTGCTCATCGGCGGCATCGACTTTTCCTCGATCAAGACCGTGATCAAGGCAGCCGGCGCCGATGGCAAGGGCGAAGTCGCGATCATGTGGGGCAGCTTCCTCAACACCGTGATCACCTTCGCCATCGTGGCGTTCGCGATCTTCATCGTGATCAAGGCGATGAATCGCGTGATGAAGAAGGAAGAGACCGCACCGGCCGCGCCCACGCCCGACGTGGTGCTGCTCACCGAAATCCGCGACTTGCTCAAGCAGGGCAAATGAGTGCCACCCGCCCGCGCGGCACTGGCCGCGCGGGCATGACCTTTGACCCAAAGCGTCGGGCAGACGAACGCGCATAATCGCTGCTTCCATCGCGAGGATCCCGCCATGCGCCGCCCGCTGCCGCTTGCCCTGCTCCTGCTCGTCACGCCGCTCGCCATGGCGGCGGGCAAGCCCACCGTGATACCCGAAGCCGCAATCACCACCGCGACGCAATTGCGCGAAGCCGCACTCAAGGACGACCTCGCGCTCGATTTCACGCGCGATCTCACTACCGAAGTCGGTGCGCGTCTGGCGGGCAGCGCGAACGATCTCAAGGCACGCGAATGGGTGATCGCCCGCTTCAAGGCCCTGGGCTTCGACAAGGTGTGGACCGAAGCCGTGGGCTATCCCAAATGGGTACGCCACGGCGAAAGCGGACAGATCCTCGCACCGTTCCCGCAGCCGCTCACGCTCACCGCCCTGGGCCATTCGCCCGGCACGCCCGCGGCTGGTCTGAGCGGCGAGGTGATCGGCTTTGCCAATCTCGACGCACTCAAGAATGCCGACGCCGCGAGCATCAAGGGCAAGATCGTCTATGTCGGCCCGCGCATGCACGCCAAGCGCAGCGGCGAAGACTATGGCATCGGCGCGGGCGTCCGCTCGATTGGCCCCTCGCTGGCCTCGAGCAAGGGCGCGATCGGTTTCCTGCTGCGTTCGGCGGGTACCGACGACAACCGCCTCGCCCATACCGGCGTCACCCATTTCAACGAAGGCGTCACGCCGATTCCCGCGGCCGCGCTGTCCAGTCCCGATGCCGACCAGATCGAGCGCATCCTCGCCAGTGGCAAGCCACTCACGGTGAAGTACACGCTCGATTGCGGTTTCGAAGGCGAGTACACCGGCGCCAACGTGATCGGCGAATTCAAGGGCAGCAGCAAGCCCGATGAATACTTCATCATGGGCGGCCATCTCGACTCCTGGGACCTGGGTACCGGCGCGATCGACGATGCCTCGGGCATCGGCATCGCCGTCGCCGCGGCCAAGCTGATCGCGAACTTGCCCAAGCGTCCCGCGCGCAGCATCCGCGTGGTCGCCTTCGCCAACGAGGAATCGGGGCTATACGGCGGCAAGGCCTATGCCCAAGCGCATGCCAGGGAAATCGCCAAGGCCGTGCTTGGCACGGAGTCGGATCTGGGCGCCGACCGCATCTACAAGATCACCGCCAGCGTGAAGCCCGAGGCGCGCGCCGCAGTCGACCAGATCGCCGCCTTGCTCAAGCCGCTGGGCATCGACTACGACGCCAAGGCGCCGGGCGCGGGAGGCTCGGATCTCTCCGCCGTGCACGCGGTCGGCATGGCCGGCTTGAGCCTGCATCAGGACGCCACGCGCTATTTCGACTGGCACCACACCGCCAACGATACCTTCGACAAGATCGATCCGGAACAACTGCGCCAGAACGTCGCCGCCTATGTCGTGGTCGCCTATCTGGCCGCGCAGGCCAAGGGTGATTTCGGCTCGCGGCCCGGCGCGTTTGCCGACGCGCACGAGTGACGCGTCGGCACGGTACGGCCAGCGCCGTACCGCGCTGCCGGGCGGACATTACTGCGGCGCAATCGTCGGCGCATTGTCCATGTCGAAACCATCGGCGAAAATCCTGTCGAGCGGCGGCGCCGCTGCGTTCACCAGCAGATGAACGACCAGGTCCTGCGAGCCGGCCGGAGGCAGCGTGATGCCCGACCATTGCATCCCGGCGGTGAAATCCCCGGGCCCGAACGGCAGACCACTGTTGTCGAAGTCATCCACGGCCGAATTGCCAAGCACAGCGCCTACGTCAGTCGCGCCAAACGGCCGCACCAGATAGGCGGACGCGCCGGGCGCCACGTACTCGGCAAAAACGCCACCGGCATCGGTGATGCGAATGTGCATGCCGTCTGGCAGCAGGACGGCAGAGTCGGAACCGGAGGTCCCCCCCAGGTCGAAGTCCACCATATTGAAGACATCGAGCGTGAGCGAATTGACTTGACTGAGGTTGGTGAGGCGCAGCGTCATCCAGACTTCGCCCTGGGGCGAACTCCCGGGGTCCAGATTGATGACGGTGGTTACCTCCTGCGCCGAGAACAAGGCACGCGTGCCGACGTCGGTCCAATCGATCACCGAACTCGCGCCGCCATAGCTCTGTGCGCTTGGTGTACCCAGGACGGATTCGCTGGTGTCGGCGGTGGTGCGGAACCACCAACCCACTTCGAACAGCTGGTCTTCCGCGGCGTTGGCAGCAACGCCCTTGAAATCCGCACCTGGAGAACCATCCCACGGCGAGACACCACGCACGAAACTGACCGGGCCGTCGACAATGGTTCCCTGGGCCTGGGCAGTCGACGCGGCACCTACGGCGAAGAACAACACGGATGAAAGAACCGCACCTGCGAGAATCGCACGCATCGCACACCCCTTGCTTCGCGTTGACGGTCGAATCTGGTGAAGATCTGCCTGCGTCTTACTCCTTGCCAGGCGAGGAAGCAAGCGCCCGCACCTGGCGCCAGCATTCGCCGAGCACCACGGCTACGCTTGCGGCCACGTTGAGGCTCTCGACCGCGCCGCTGCCGGGAATCGTGAGGCGCAGGTCGGCGGCAGCGATCAGGGCATCACTCATGCCTTGCCCTTCGGCACCGAACACGAGCACGATGCGCGCTGGAAGCCTGGCGTCATAGAGCGTGACGCCTTCGCGTGGCACGGTGGCGGCGATCGCGAAGGCGTGCTTGCGCAATTGCGCGAGCGTGTCGGCGGCGGCGGGCGCGAATGCGAGCGGCACGACTTCGGCGGCACCTTCGGCCACGCGCGCGGCGGCGCC
>NZ_JAHCAP010000013.1 GCF_019634815.1 Dokdonella sp.
TCCAGCGAGCTGGAAGAGAAAGGCATTCTTCCAGCAAATCCAACTCGAAAGAGTCATCTCGACTTGCAGCAAGGCGCTCAAGCAATTCCACGACAGGGCCTCTCTCGCTGATGATCCGCTCGAACACGGCGCGATCCCACCAAGATTGCCATCCTGATTGGCCTCCATACGCAGTGATCCAACCGGGAACGGCAACCTTTTTCATACCCCTTCCCTTACGCGACTCGCATCAGCTTAGCCACGGCACTGGCCTTGTGCTCTGGCGCGAGATGCGCGTAGCGAAGCGTCATCTTCAAGTCGGCATGGCCGAGCAGTTCCCGAACGGTGTTGAGGTCTACGCCCGACATGACGAGCCGCGACGCGAAGTGATGCCGAAGATCATGCCAGCGGAAATCCTTCAACTTCGCTGCGGCGGATACGGTCCGCCATGAGGAGTCGATATTGGTCATGGGCTTGCCGTCCTTGCCCGGAAAGATGAGTTCATCCGGCCCACCCGGATGCTGTCGCATCCAGCGCGTGACCGCCTCGAATGCTTCGGTATTCAGAGGGACATGCCGAGCCTTCCCGCTCTTCGCGGCGGCTGCACGGACCTTGACTTGCTGCTTCTCCGTGTCGATATCGGCCCTACGCAGCTTGAACATCTCTCCCCGACGAAGCCCCGTGTTGATAGTCAGAAGGACCATAGGCTGGATGTGGTCGGCGTAATCCTCGGCCCCAATGGGAGCCACTGGCTCCAGCCCGCGTTCGATCAGCCACCGACGATGGCTTTCACGGGCCGTCCTTGCTGCATCTTCACGGCCCATGAGAGCTTGCCGAAGGCGCTTCTCCTCATCGTCGCTCAGGTACCGAACGCGGTGATCGTCTTCCACCCTCGCTTGCTTGACCTTTCGCATCGGATGATCGGCCAAATGGTCCCATTCGACGGCTTTGGTCAGGGCTGAACGAAGCGCAGCCATCTCGCGGTTGACCGTGCTTGCCTTGGTGCCGGACTTGAGGCGATTGGACTTCCACTTGTCGAGTTGCCATGCCGTCAGGCTGTCCAGCCGCTTGTCGAGCAGGTCATGGAAGGAATGTCGAAGCCGGGCAAGGGTCATTTCCGCCGTACCAAGATGCGTCCCGGCCCATGGGCCATAGTGTTCTTCAAGGAATTGGCTGAGCGTCGGCTTTCGCTGTTCGCGCTGGCGCTCGCGTTTCGCTTCGTTGGGATCGATGCCGCGTGCCACGTCACCCAACACCTTCTTCGCCTCGTCTCGGGCTTGGGTCGGCGTCAGCGGCGGAGTGCGACCGATGGCGTAGCGATTCTTGCAACCGTTCCCGCGCAGCCGGTAGACGCACAGGAAGGTCTTGGTGCCGGAGGGATGGACCCGGAGTTGAAACCCGCGCAGGTCCGTGTCGTTGACATCGTAGGGACGCTCGGCCGGCTGCAATGCGGCGACAAGCTGAGCGGTGATCTTGGCTTTCATGGATGAAGTCCTCTCCTGAATGACGGAAGAGGCTTCATCCCGTTGCGTGGTCCACCTGTGGTCCAATTTGAGGGCACGGGGGCGAATCGTCAAGCACAATCCTGCACCTGCTGCCTTTCCTATCTGTCTGATATAGAAAGGAAGAGAGGTGCTTCCATGTGCCTGATCGCGCCTTGGTGTGTTAGCCTTGGAGGCATTCACACGGCAAGGGTCGCAGGTTCGATCCCTGCACCGCCCACCAATTCCGAGGCTCGCGACTGCAATTGGCCAGACAGCCGGTTGAGCGACCGGCGGCTGCGCGGCTATGCTTGCGCGCCTTCAGATCCGAGACTTTTCGAACATGCGCCGACCGTTGGTAGCCGGAAACTGGAAGATGCACGGCTCGCGCGCGATGGCGGCCGATTTGGTTGCGGCGATTGCAGCGGCGCCCGCGGTGCGCGCCGAAGTGGCGATCCTGCCGCCGTTTCCCTATCTGACGAGTCTGATCGCAAGCAACCAGGGCAATGGCCTGTCCTTCGGTGCGCAGGACGTTTCCGCGCATGCCTCGGGCGCATTCACCGGCGAGGTGTCCGCGACGATGCTCAAGGACATCGGCTGCAGCTACGTGCTGGTCGGTCATTCCGAACGACGCCAATATCACGCCGAAAGCGACGAATTGGTTGCCGCCAAGTTCGCTGCTGCGCAGGATGCCGGTCTGGTCCCGGTGTTGTGTGTGGGCGAAGTGCTCGCCGAGCGCGAGGCGGGCAGCATGTTCGAGGTGGTGGGGCGCCAACTTCAAACGGTGATCGATCGCGTTGGCGTGCCCGCGTTCGCGCGCGCGGTGGTGGCCTACGAGCCGGTATGGGCGATCGGCACCGGGCGCACCGCGACGCCCGATCAGGCGCAGGAAATCCACGCCTTCATGCGTGACACATTCGCGCGTCTGGATGCTACAATCGCCGACTCGCTGCGGCTCCTGTATGGGGGCAGCGTGAAGCCCGCCAACGCGGCCGAGCTGTTCGGACAGCGCGACGTGGATGGCGGATTGATCGGTGGTGCATCCTTGTCGGCTGCGGAGTTCCGCGCCATTTGCGCCGCTGCGGATTCGTGAAGAGCGTTCGATGCTTCTGATCATTGCCAACATTCTCTACGTGCTGACGGCAATCGCGATGACCGTCCTCATCCTCCTGCAACGTGGTGCGGGGGCGAATGCGGGCTCGGGATTCGGCGGTGGCGCGTCGGCAACCGTCTTCGGTGCGCGCGGTTCGGCAAATTTCTTGTCGCGCAGCACGGCGGTTCTGGCCGGTTTGTTCTTCCTGCTCAGCCTCGGCATGGGCATGTACGTGAGTCGCACGGCGGGCGATCGCCCGAGCAGTGGCGATCTCGGTGTGATGGCTGGCGTTTCCACGCCGGCAGCTCCGGCCAGCGCGCCGGCGGCAACGGGCGATGTGCCCGCGGCCGCCGCGGCGCCGGTA
This sequence comes from Dokdonella sp., assembly GCF_019634815.1. Classification (GTDB taxonomy): domain Bacteria; phylum Pseudomonadota; class Gammaproteobacteria; order Xanthomonadales; family Rhodanobacteraceae; genus Dokdonella_A. The sequence goes on from NZ_JAHCAP010000013.1 coordinate 2,918, forward strand.
GCGGACAAGCCGGCAGCCGAGGCGGCCCCCGCAAGTGCGGGTGACAAGCCGGCGGCGGCGCCAGTACCAGCGGAGACGCCTGCACCGAAAAAGTAGGAAGGACGGAAAGTTGGCAGTGCCCAGGTGGCGGAATTGGTAGACGCACTACCTTGAGGTGGTAGCGGGGAGACCCGTGGAGGTTCGAGTCCTCTCTTGGGCACCACTCGATGCGTGCGGTTGGCGTGGGGCAAATCCCCGCGCCAGCCGCCACGGATCATTCTTTACCGTCGTCGTGCCGGCAACGCCGTCACGATCGCTGATGCGCTTGCGGCGCGGAGGTGTCTGTGTTGGCCGAGTACTATCCGGTACTGCTGTTCCTCGGCGTTTCCGCGATCATCGGCATTGCGCTGATCGTCATCGGTTTCGTGCTCGGACCGCGCCGACCTGATGCCGAAAAGTCGGCAGCCTACGAATGCGGGTTCACTGCATTCGAGGACTCGCGCATGCGCTTCGACGTGCGCTACTACCTGTTCGCGATCCTGTTCATCATCTTCGACCTGGAAATCGCCTTCGTCTATCCGTGGGCGACGGTGTTCAGTTCGCTTGGCCTGTTCGGCCTGGTCGAAATGGGCTTGTTCCTGTCGCTGCTGGTGATCGGCTTCGTCTATGCCTGGAAGAAGGGAGCGCTCGAATGGGAATGACCCGTCCCGCAGCCTTCATCGGGTTCGTCAGGAGCCACGCATGAGCATCGTCTCCCGCATCAGCGAATCGATGCACAACCCGGCGCCGGTCAATGTCGTCGACGACATCCTGCGCACCGATGATGACAATCCGCTGATCCAGCGTGGATTCGTCACCGCCAGCCTCGACGATCTCATCAACTGGGCGCGTACCGGCTCGATGTGGCCGGTCACGTTCGGCCTGGCCTGCTGCGCGGTCGAGATGATGCATGCAGGCGCTGCGCGACTGGATCTGGATCGCCACGGCGTGATTTTCCGCCCGAGTCCGCGCCAGAGCGACGTGATGATCGTCGCCGGCACCCTGGTCAACAAGATGGCACCGGCCTTGCGCAAGGTCTACGACCAGATGCCCGAACCCAAGTGGGTGATCTCGATGGGCAGCTGTGCCAATGGTGGCGGCTATTACCACTATTCCTACGCGGTGGTGCGCGGCTGTGATCGCATCGTGCCGGTCGACATCTACGTGCCGGGCTGTCCGCCGACGGCCGAGGCGCTGATCCACGGCATTCTGCAGTTGCAGAAGAAGATCCGCCGTACCAACACGATTGCGCGCTGACGGAGTTCGGGCATGAGCGAAGCAAGTGCAACGATGTCGGCCTTTGCGCAACTGCTGCAGGCGAAGCTGGGTGCCCGGCTGGTGCGTATCGCGGAAGCGCGCGGTGAGACCGCGATCGAAGTCCTGCCTGAAAACTGGGTCGAAGTGGCGCGCCTTTTGCGCGACGACGCCGATCTGCATTTCGAACTGGCGATGGATCTGTGCGGCGTCGACTATCTTTCCTGGGGCGATGTCGAGTGGGATACGCTCGACGTGACCTCGGGCGGTTTTTCGCGCGGTGTCGAAGGCGAAACCGTCGGCCGTTTCAGCTGGGCCAATCGCCCGCACCCGGCGCACATTCCCAATCGTTTCGGCGTGGTCGTGCAACTGCTTTCGCTCAAGTACAACCGTCGCCTGTGCCTGCGTACCCATTGCGCCGACGATGAGCTGCCGCTGCTGGCTTCGCTCACACCGGTATGGCCCGGTCTCGATTGGTTCGAGCGCGAGGCCTTCGATCTCTACGGCATCGTCTTCGAGGGTCATCCGGATCTGCGCCGCATCCTCACCGATTACGGGTTCGTCGGTCACCCGTTCCGCAAGGACTTCCCGTTGATCGGCAATGTCGAAGTTCGCTACGACCCCGCCAAGAAGCGCGTGGTCTACGAACCGGTGACCTCCGTCGAACCCCGAGTGCTGGTTCCGCGCACCCTGCGTGACGACTCGCGTTACCAGCAAGCGCAGGCCGAAGAGAAGGCGCGAGGCGGAAAATAAGCCATGCAGGAAATCAAAAGCTACACGATGAACTTCGGCCCGCAGCACCCGGCAGCGCATGGCGTACTGCGTCTGGTGCTTGAGCTCGATGGAGAAACGGTGGTGCGTGCCGACCCGCACGTCGGCCTGCTGCATCGCGCCACCGAAAAGCTGGCCGAATCCAAACCGTTCAACCAGTCGATCGGCTACATGGATCGGCTCGACTACGTGTCGATGATGTGCAACGAACACGCCTACGTGCGTGCCATCGAAAACCTGCTGGGTATCGAAGTTCCCGATCGAGCGCAGTGGATCCGCACCCTGTTCGACGAAATCACGCGCATCCTCAACCACCTCATGTGGTTGGGGTCCAATGGTCTCGATCTCGGCGCGATGGCGCTGTTCCTGTATGCGTTCCGCGACCGTGAAGAGCTGATGGATTGCTACGAGGCGGTCAGCGGTGCACGCATGCATGCGACCTATTACCGCCCGGGCGGCGTCTACCGCGACCTGCCCGAGCAGATGCCGCGCTACAACGAATCGAAGTGGCGCAAGGGCAAGGATCTGGCGCGCCTGAACGAGTGGCGTGGCGGTTCGATGCTCGACTTCCTCGATGCGTTCTGCGCCGACTTCCCGCGGCGTGTCGACGAATACGAAGTGCTGCTCACCGAGAACCGCATCTGGAAGCAGCGCACCGTCGACATCGGCATTGTTTCACCCGAGATGGCGCTGGCCTGGGGCATGTCGGGTCCGATGCTGCGTGGTTCGGGCATTGAATGGGATCTGCGCAAGAAGCAGCCCTACGCCAAGTATGCGGAAGTGGATTTCGACATTCCGGTCGGCGTGCGTGGCGACTGCTACGATCGCTATCTCGTTCGCATCGAGGAGATGCGCCAGTCAAACCGCATCATCAAGCAGTGCGTGGACTGGCTGCGCAAGAATCCAGGTCCGGTGATTGCGCGCAACTTCAAGGTGGCACCGCCCTCGCGCGTGGAAATGAAGCGCGACATGGAAGCGCTGATCCACCACTTCAAGCTGTTTTCCGAGGGCTACACGGTGCCGGCCGGTGATACCTACGCTGCGGTCGAGGCGCCCAAGGGTGAGTTCGGCGTGTACCTGGTGTCCGACGGCGCCAACAAGCCATTTCGACTCCACTGTCGGGCACCGAGTTTTGCCCATCTGTCGTCGATGGACACGATCGTGCGTGGTCACATGCTGCCCGACGTAGTGGCGATGATCGGTACCTATGACGTGGTGTTTGGCGAGGTCGATCGATGAAAGCCACCGGCAACTACGAATTGGTCAAGGACGTCGATCCGCTGGTCGCGCTCAACGCCGATACCCGCGCGCACATCGACCACTGGGCCGCCAAGTTTCCGACCGACCGCAAGCGCTCGGCGCTGATCCAGGGCCTGTGGGCTGCGCAAGAGCAGAACGGCGGCCATCTCGACGACGCGCTGATTACCGCGGTCACCAAGTATCTCGGCCTGCCGCCGGTATGGGGTTACGAAGTGGCGACGTTCTACTCGATGTTCGAGACCCGGCCGGTCGCGCGCCACAACGTCGCGATCTGCACCAACATCTCGTGCTGGCTCAATGGCGCCGAGGACATCGTGCGTCACTGCGAGCGCAAGTACGGCATCAAGCTCGGTGAGAGCAGCGCCGATGGCCGCATCTATCTCAAGCGTGAAGAGGAGTGTCTGGCCGCCTGCTGCGGCGCGCCGATGATGGTCGTCGATGGCCACTACCACGAGAAGCTGTCCATCACCAAGGTGGACCAGATCCTCGATGCGCTGAAATAGCGCAGCCAGGCGGCAATTCGCAACCAGCCCTTCAGATTCCGGTTCAGATCCCCATGGCATACGGTCCCGCACCCCAGGAACACCAGGTCGTCTACACCACCCTGCATCTCGAGCGGCCGTGGTCGATGGACAGCTACGCCAGCACCGGCGGCTGGGAAGCGTGGAAGAAGATCCTCGCCGAAAAGCCCGATCCGGCCTCGATCATCGAAGAGGTCAAGAAGAGCGGGCTGCGCGGACGCGGTGGCGCGGGCTTTCCGACCGGCTTGAAGTGGTCGTTCATGCCCAAGGGTGACATGCAGAAATACATCCTCTGCAATTCGGACGAATCCGAGCCGGGTACCTGCAAGGACCGCGACATCCTGCGATTCAATCCGCATGCGGTGCTCGAAGGCCTGGCGATCGCCTGCTATGCCACCGGCACGCGCACGGCCTACAACTATCTGCGCGGCGAGTTCCATCAGGAGCCGTTCGAGCATGTCGAGGAAGCGCTGCGCGAGGCTTATGCCGCCGGACTGCTCGGCAAGAACATCAAGGGCTCGGGCATCGACGTCGACATCCACAATGCGCTGGGCGCCGGCGCCTACATCTGCGGCGAGGAAACCGCGCTGATGGAATCGCTCGAAGGCAAGAAGGGCCTGCCGCGCTTCAAGCCGCCGTTCCCGGCCAACTTCGGCCTGTACGGCAAGCCGACCACGATCAACAACACCGAAACCTATGCCTCGGTGCCGACGATCCTGCGCAAGGGCGCGGAGTGGTTCGCGGCGCAGGGCAAGCCCAACAACGGCGGACCGAAGGTCTTTTCGGTATCCGGTCACGTCAACAAGCCGGGCAACTACGAAATCAAGCTCGGCACGCCCTTCACGCAGCTGCTGGAGATGGCCGGCGGCGTGCGCAACGGGCACAAGCTCAAGGCGGTGATCCCGGGTGGCTCGTCGATGCCGGTGCTGCCGGGCGAAACCATGCTCGGACTCACCATGGACTACGACGCGATCCAGAAGGCCGGCTCGGGCCTGGGCTCGGGCGCGGTGATCGTGATGGACGAAACCACCTGCATGGTGCGCGCGTGCCAGCGCATCAGCCGCTTCTACATGAAGGAAAGCTGCGGCCAGTGCACGCCGTGCCGCGAAGGCACCGGCTGGATGTATCGCATGCTCACGCGCATCGTCGAAGGCAAGGCTGAACTGGGTGACCTGGACACGCTCAAGGCGGTGGCCGGACAAATCGAAGGGCACACCATTTGCGCGTTTGGCGAGGCCGCGGCATGGCCGGTGCAGGGCATGCTGCGCCACTATTTCCACGAGTTCGAATACTTCATCAGGAACGGCCGTTCGATCGTCGGCGCGCCGGCGGAGGCAGTGGCATGAGCGCACAGCCCGCAGCACCCGGCGTGCCGCCGGATCACGTCAGCATCGAGATCAACGGACAGGCCCTGACCGCGCCGAAGAACTCGATGATCATCGAGGCCGCCGACAAGGCTGGCATCGCGATTCCGCGCTTCTGCTACCACAAGAAGCTGCCGATCGCCGCGAACTGCCGCGAGTGCATGGTCGAGGTGGAGATGGGCGGACGCATCATGCCCAAGCCCGCGCCCGCCTGCGCGACGCCGGTTGCCGACGGCATGAAGATCTGGACGCAATCCGCACGGGCGCTGGCTGGCCAGCGCAACGCGCTCGAGTTCCTTCTGATCAATCACCCGATGGATTGCCCGATCTGCGATCAGGGCGGCGAATGTGAACTGCAGGATGTGGCGATGGGCTATGGCCGTTCGGTGAGCCGCTTCGTCGAACGCAAGCGCACCGTACCCGACGAGGATCTCGGTCCGCTGGTCGCCACCGAGATGACCCGCTGCATCCATTGCACGCGCTGCATCCGCGTGATGGCCGAAGTCGCCGGCACCCACGAACTGGGCGGCATGGAGCGCGGCGAGCGCCTGCAGATCGGCACCTATGTCGGCAAGCCCTTGATGAGTGAGCTCTCGGGCAACGTCATCGACGTGTGCCCGGTCGGCGCGCTCACCAACAAGCCATTCCGCTTCAAGGCGCGCGCCTGGGAACTGATCGCGCGTGAAGGCATCGGCTATCACGACGCACTCGGTGCCAACCTCTGGCTGCACACGCGGCGCGGCGAAGTGCTGCGCACGGTGCCGCGCGAGAACGAGGCGATCAATGAGTGTTGGGCATCCGATCGCGATCGCTGGAGCCATGAAGGCCTGTATGCCTCCGATCGCGCGACCCGGCCGATGATTCGCAAGAACGGCGAACTGGTCGCGGTGGGCTGGGACGAGGCAATCGCCTTCGTTGCCGACGGCCTGCGCCGGGCCAACGGCGAGCTGGGCGCCCTGGTCGCGCCGTTGGCCTCCAACGAGGAAGGTCATCTGCTTTCGCGCATCGTGCATGGCCTGGGCAGCGATGCAATCGACCATCGCTTGCGCACCCAGGACTTCGCCGACGCCCCATTCGCGCAGCCGTTCGAAATGCCGGTGGCGCAGATCGAGAAGGCACGCCTGGTTCTCCTGATCGGCTGCAATCCGCGCCACGAAATGCCGCTGCTGCATCATCGCCTGCGCAAGGCGTGGAAAGCCGGCGCGAAAATCCACGCAATCAATCCGCTGGATTTCGAGTTCACCTTCGAACTTGCAGGCAAGCAGTTGCTGGCGCCGCAGGCAATGGCCGCGCGCCTGCTCGATCTGGCCAAGGCAGCCAACGATCTTGGCCATCTGCCGCAGTCCTCGGCCTTGGCGAAGTCGATCGAGGGGCGCAGCGTCGACGCCGCCAGTGTTGAACTGGCCAAGGCCTTTGCAGCGGCCGGCAGTGACGCCGTGGTGCTGCTTGGCGAGACCGCGCTCAACCACCCGCAGGCTTCGATCCTGCGCGCCGCGGCGCATTTTTTCGCCAAGGCGACCGGCGCAAGTTGCAACGAAATTCCCGCAGGCGCCAACGCCATCGGACTTGCCCGTGCCGGCGCGCAGACGCGAGCGGGCGGCCGTGACGCCGCGTCGATGCTCGCGCGTCCGCCCAAGACGCTCGTCGTCTATCAGGCCGGTTCGCAGGACGCCAGTTCGCCGGCAGCCTTCGACGCCGCCCGCAGCGGCGCGCAGTTCTGCGTCTACATCGGCGCCTATGCCTGCAATGGCGTGCAGCGCACCGCGCACGCGGTGCTGCCGATCGGCCTGCCGCCCGAGGTTGACGGCAGCTACACCAATATCGATGGCATCACGCAGACACTCGCTGCTGGTGCCAAATTGCCCGGTGAGGCCAAGGCCGGTTGGCGCGTGTTGCGCGCGCTCGGTGCAGCGCTTGGCCTGCCGCAGTTCGAGTTCGTCGATTTTGCCGAGCTGCGCGCGCAGATCGCCAAGTCCGATCAAGCGATCGGTGCTGCGACCGGCCGCATGGCCGATGCGCCGGCGGTCGCATCCAGACTCGCGCGTGTCGCCACCACCTCGATCTACCGCGCCGACCAGGTGTTGCGTCGCGCGCCCGCGCTGCAGGCCCATCCGCTCACGCGAGCGGCAGCGGTTGTGCTCAATCCACAAGACGCGCTTGCACTGGGTCTCGGCCACGGGACCAGTGCCAACGTCAATGGGGTGGTGCTGCCGGTCGAGATCAGTTCCAGCGTGCCGCCCGGCGCAGCCTGGATCGAAGCAGGACTGGCTGCCACCCGTGCGCTGCCGCCGCATGGCGCAGCCCTCGACATCGCAAAGGCGTGACGACGACATGAACTGGATACTCGACGTCTATCACACCTGCGCAGCGCATTTCCCGACGCTGACGATGGCGATTTCGCTGTTGCTGTTCCCGCTCTTGCCGCTGATCATCGGCGTGGCGATGTACGTGTGGTGGGAGCGCAAGGTGATCGGCTGGATGCACGTGCGCATGGGGCCCAACCAGATCGGTCCGTTCGGACTGGTGCAGACCTTCGCCGACGTGTTCAAGCTGCTGCTCAAGGAAGTGGTCTATCCGCAGAAGGCCAACAAGGCGCTGTTCCTGCTTGCGCCGCTGTGGGCGCTGGTCCCTGCATTCGCCGCCTGGTCGGTGATCCCGATTGCCTCGCACGCGGCCTGGTCGGACGCCAATGCCGGCCTGCTGCTGCTGCTGGCGATGACCTCGATGGGGGTGTACGGCATCATCATCGCCGGCTGGGCCTCGAACTCGCGTTACGCGATGCTGGGCGCGATGCGCTCGGCGGCGCAGGTCGTGTCCTATGAAGTGGCAATGGGCTTTTCGCTGGTCAGCGTACTGATCCTGGCCGGCAGCCTGAATCTCTCCGACATCGTCAACGCGCAGGCCGGCAGCAAGGGTTTCCTCGACTGGTTCGCGGTGCCGCTGCTGCCGATGTTCATCATCTATTTCGTCTCCGGCGTGGCCGAAACCAATCGCTCTCCGTTCGACGTCGCCGAAGGCGAGTCGGAAATCGTTGCAGGCTTCCACGTCGAGTATTCCGGCGCTCCATTCGCGGTGTTCTTCCTCACCGAATACGCGAACATGATCCTCATTTCCTTCCTCGCGCCGATCCTGTTTCTCGGCGGCTGGCTCAGCCCATTGCAGGGCTGGATCACCGCCGACGTGCATTGGACCGTCAATTGGATCTGGATGGGCGGCTGGCCGTGGCTGTTCATCAAGTTCTTCGCCTTCGCCACCGCGTACCTGTGGTTCCGCGCGACGTTCCCGCGCTATCGCTACGACCAGATCATGCGGCTGGGTTGGAAGGTGTTCATTCCGATCACGATCGTGTGGGTCTTCGTTGCCGGCTGCATGAAGTATTTCGGCTGGGTCACGGCGGGCGCCTGAGGCAATGGCAATGAATCGAGTCACTGGCTATTTCAAGAGTCTGATGTTGCTGGAGCTGTGGGCCGGTCTCTGGCTCACGTTCAAGTACCTGTGGCGTCCGAAGTACACGATGCGCTACCCGATGGAGCACATTCCCAAGTCGAATCGCTTCCGTGGCCTGCATGCGTTGCGCCGCTATCCCAACGGCGAAGAGCGCTGCATTGCCTGCAAGTTGTGCGAAGCGGTGTGTCCGGCGCTGGCGATCACCATCGACTCGACCCAGCGCGAGGACGGCACGCGCCGTACCACGCGCTACGAAATCGACCTCTTCAAGTGCATTTTCTGCGGCTTCTGCGAAGAGAGTTGCCCGGTCGACTCGATCGTGGAGACCGCAATCCATGAATACCACTTCGAGAAGCGCGGCGAGAACGTGATCGACAAGCAGCAGTTGCTGGCGATCGGTGACCGCTTCGAGAAGGACATTGCCGCTGCGCGTGCGCAGGACGCGGCTTTCCGCTGACGACGAGAGCGAACGCATGACATTCCCGCTCATCTGCTTTTACCTGTTCGCGGCAGCCACCACGCTGGCGGCGCTCGCGGTCATCCTGGTGCGCAATCCCGTGCATGCGGCGTTGTGCCTGGTGCTGACCTTCTTCTCGGCGGCCTGCACCTGGTTGCTGGCCGATGCCGAATTCCTTGCCATCGTGCTGGTACTGGTCTACGTCGGCGCGGTGATGGTGCTGTTCCTGTTCGTGGTGATGATGCTCGACGTCGACATCGATCCGCTGCGCGAGGGTTTCATCCGCGCATTGCCGGTCGGTCTGCTGGTGGCGGCGGTGATGCTCGCCGAAATGCTTGCCCTGATCGGCGTACGCGTCATGGACATGCCGGTTACGCCCGATCCGGCGGCGGCTGCCGGCGTGTCCAACACCACCTGGCTGGCAAGCGCGTTGTTTTCGCAATACCTGTTGCCGTTCGAAGTCGCAGCGCTGATCCTCACCGTTGCGATCATCGCCGCGATTCCGCTCACCTTGCGCCATCGCACCGGCGTGCGCATGCAGAATCCGGGCAAGCAGGTGCTGGTACGGCCGCAAGACCGCTTGCGCATCGTCAAGATGGTTGCGACCAAGCCGGCAGCGACCTCCGGGGAGGCCCCCACGCCATGATCACGCTTGCGCACTTCCTCACCCTCGGCGCCGTGCTCTTCTGCATCGCCGTCGCCGGTATCTTCATCAACCGCAAGAACGTCATCACCTTGCTGATGGCGATCGAGTTGATGTTGCTGGCGGTAAACACGAACTTCGTTGCCTTCTCGCGCTTCCTCGGTGATGCCTCCGGTCAGGTATTCGTGTTTTTCATCCTCACCGTGGCCGCCGCCGAGTCGGCGATCGGACTGGCAATCCTGGTCGTGCTGTTCCGCAACCGCGCGACCATCAATGTCGACAAGATCGACAGCATGAAGGGCTGACCGATGATGCTCTCCAAGACCATCCTGCTGCTGGTCGTGCTCGCGCCGCTCGTCGGCGCGCTCATTGCCGGGCTGTTGCGCAACGTGATCGGGCGCGCGGCATCCGCCGGCGTCACCATTGCCGGCGTCGCCCTGTCGTGCGCCTTGTCCTTCTACGTGCTCCACCAGCTGGTTTGGGGCGGCGCGGCCACCTTCAACGAGAATCTCTACACCTGGTATCAGGTAGGTCACTATTCGGCGCACATCGGCTTTCTTGTCGATCGCCTCGCCGCGATGATGATGGTGGTGGTGACGTTCGTGTCGCTGATGGTGCACATCTACACGATCGGCTACATGGCCGAGGATGACGGCTTCTCGCGTTTCTTCAGCTACATCGCGCTGTTCACCTTCTCGATGCTGATGCTGGTGATGAGCAACAACTTCCTGCAGCTGTTCTTCGGCTGGGAAGCGGTGGGTCTGGTGTCGTATCTGTTGATCGGTTTCTGGTTCAAGCGGCCGAGCGCGGTGTTCGCCAACCTCAAGGCCTTCCTCGTCAACCGCGTCGGCGACTTCGGCTTCATCCTCGGCATTGCCGGTGCCTTGCTGTGGTTCGGCTCGCTCGATTACGCGCAGGTGTTTGCCGCCGCGGCCGCGCCGGCCAGCGAAATGCTCAAGGTCGAGATCATTGCCGGTCATCCTTGGTCGGTCGCCACCGTGGTCTGCCTGTGCCTGTTCGTCGGCGCGATGGGCAAATCGGCGCAGGTGCCGCTGCATGTGTGGTTGCCCGATTCGATGGAAGGCCCGACGCCGATCTCCGCGTTGATCCACGCGGCGACGATGGTCACCGCGGGCATTTTCATGGTCGCGCGCATGTCGCCGCTGTACGAACTCAGCGAAACCGCGCTGAGTGTGGTGCTGGTGATCGGTGCGACCACCGCGCTGTTCACCGGCCTGATCGGCATCGTGCAGAACGACATCAAGCGCGTGGTCGCCTATTCGACGCTGTCGCAGCTGGGCTACATGACGGTTGCGCTGGGCGTGTCGGCCTATGCGGGTGGTGTCTATCACCTGATGACGCATGCCTTCTTCAAGGCCCTGTTGTTCCTCGGCGCGGGCTCGGTGATCGTGGCAATGCATCACGAGCAGGACATGCGTCACATGGGCGGCCTGCGCAAGCAGATGCCGATCACTTGGATCACGATGTGGCTGGGGTCGCTGGCGCTGGCCGGCGCACCCGGTTTCGCCGGTTTCTTTTCCAAGGATGCGATCATCGAAGCGGTCGGCGAATCGCACCGTTACGGTGCCGGCTACGCCTATTTTTGCGTGCTCGCGGGCGTGTTCGTGACTGCGCTGTACAGTTTTCGTCTGCTCTACAAGACCTTCCACGGCAAGCCGCGCTATGTCGTCGATGCCCACCATGGTCACGGCCACGATGACCACGGACATCACGCACCGGGCCACCTGGCCCATGCGCCGCACGAAACACCGTGGGTGATCACCCTGCCACTGGTGCTGCTGGCGATCCCTTCGGTGCTGGTTGGCTGGTCGACGATCGGGCCGATGGTGTTCGGCGACTGGTTCGGCAACGCGATCCATGTGCGCGCTGCCAATGACGTGCTTGGCGAACTCACCCACGAGTTCCACGGCGCCTGGGCGATGACCCTGCATGGCTTCAAGCAGCCGCCGTTCTGGATCGCGCTCGCCGGTTTCCTCGTGGCAACCTGGATCTGGTTGTTCAACCCCGGTGTCACGGCGCGCTTCAAGTCCGCGCTCAAGCCGATCTACTCGATGCTGGTCAACAAATACTGGATCGACGAGCTCTATCAGGCCGTATTCGCGCGTGGTGGCATCGCGCTCGGGCGCGGCCTGTGGAAGGGCAGCGATGCCGGTCTCATCGATGGCGTTGCCGTGAATGGTTCGGTGGCGGTGGTCGATCGGGTGTCGATGACCGTGCGCTGGCTGCAATCGGGCTATCTCTACCACTACGCGTTTGCAATGATTCTCGGCCTGATCGCGCTGCTTGGTGGCGTGTGGTGGGTCGCGCATACGGCGCTTTGACCGACAGGGAACTGCACAGACATGCACCTCCTCAGCCTGCTGATCTGGCTACCCATCCTCGGCGCGATCGTCGTGCTGGCGTTCGGCCGCAATGCCGCGACCGCGCGCTGGCTCACGCTCGGCTTTGCCGTGGCCACCTTCCTGCTGTCGCTGCCGCTGTGGACCGGCTATGACGTGACTGCTGCCAACAGCATGCAGTTCGTCGAGAGCCTGCCGTGGATCAGGATGATCCAGTCGAACTACGCGCTCGGCGCCGACGGCATTTCGGTCGCCCTGATCGTGCTGACCAGCTTCACCACGGTGCTGGTGATCATCGGCGCCTGGCGGCCGATCGAAAAGCGCGTATCGCAGTACATGGCGGCGATGCTCGCGCTCGAAGGCATGCTGATCGGCGTGTTCGCAGCTACCGATGCCTTGCTGTTCTACGTGTTCTTCGAGGCCATGCTGATTCCGATGTTCATCCTCATCGGTGTCTGGGGCGGCCCGCGGCGCGTCTACGCGACGCTCAAGTTCTTCATCTACACCTTCCTCGGCTCGATCTTCATGCTGATCGGCCTGATCTACCTGCACCTGAAGACCGGCGAATTCTCGCTCGCTGCCTTCAGTCATGCCAGCCTCGATGCCCGCGAGCAGACCTGGCTGTTCTTCGCCTTCCTCGCCGGCTTCGCGATCAAGGTGCCGATGTTCCCGGTACACACTTGGCTGCCCGATGCCCACGTCGAGGCGCCCACCGGTGGCTCGGTGATCCTGGCTGCGATCATGCTCAAGGTCGGCGGCTATGGTTTCATCCGCTTCTCGTTGCCGATCACGCCCGATGCGAGCCAGGAGTTCGCCTGGGTGGTGATCGCTGCTTCGTTGATCGCGATCATCTACATCGGCTATGTCGCGCTGGTGCAGGAGGACATGAAGAAGCTGATTGCCTATTCATCGGTCGCGCACATGGGTTTTGTCACCCTCGGCATCTTCATTGCGCTGGCGCTGGTGCGCGTCAACGGCAATGCCGACGCCGCGCGGCTCGGGATCCAGGGCGCGATGGTGCAGATGATTTCGCATGGTTTCGTATCCGGTGCGCTGTTCTCGTGCATCGGCGTCATGTACGACCGCCTGCACACGCGCCTGATCCGAGACTACGGTGGCCTCGCCCACGTGATGCCGTGGTTCGGCACCTTCATGGTGCTGTTCGCGATGGCCAACTGCGGCCTGCCGGGTACCTCGGGTTTCGTCGGTGAGTTCATGGTGATCATGGCCTCGTTCCAGACCAGTCCGCCGGTGGCCCTGCTCGCAGCCTTCACCCTGATCATCAGCGCCGCTTACACCCTGTGGCTGGTCAAGCGCATCGTGTTTGGCCCGGTGACGAGCGAGAAGGTCGCCAAGATGCAGGATCTCAACATGCAGGAAGTCATCGTGCTCGGTGCGTTTGCGATCGCGGTACTTGCCCTGGGTGTCTATCCCAAGCCTTTGACCGACCTCATGGAGCCAGCCGTGCTGCAGCTCGTGCAGCAGCTTGGTCTGGTCACGCTGTGAGTCCGACGACATGATCAATATCGCTTTCAACCCGAATGACCTCGTGACCGTGCTGCCCGAGCTGTTCCTGCTCGGCGCCACCTGCGCGATCCTGCTCATCGACCTGTTCCTCAAGCAGGCGCAGCGCAACCTCACCCACGTGCTGTCGCTGCTCGCGCTTGCGGTCACTGCCTGGCTGGTCTGGTCCGGCTCGCCCGCGCAGGCCACGTCCGCATTCAACGGCATGTTCGTGCGCGATGCGGTCGGCACGGTGCTGAAACTGTTCATCCTGCTGACGACCGCGCTGGTCTACGTCTACGGCCGCCTGTACATGCGCGACCGCAAACTGTTCGTCGGCGAGCTGTACCTGCTGCTCTTGTTCGCGACGCTGGGCATGATGTTGTTGGTCTCGGCAGGCAGTCTGGTTACCGTGTATCTGGGCCTGGAGCTGCTGACCCTGAGTTCCTACGCGCTGGTCGCCCTCAACCGCGATTCGGTGATGTCCTCGGAAGCGGCGATCAAGTACTTCGTGCTCGGCGCCCTCGCCTCTGGCTTGCTGCTCTATGGCATGTCGATGTTGTACGGCGCCACCGGCACGCTCGATCTGGCGCAGATCCACGCCGCCGCTGACTTCTCCGTGGGCGGCGCGCATCGCAACCTGCTGGTGTTTGGCCTGGTGTTCCTCGTCGTCGGCATCGCCTTCAAGCTCGGCGCGGTGCCGTTCCACATGTGGTTGCCCGATGTCTATCAGGGTGCGCCGACCGCGATCACGCTGTTCATCGGCACGGCCTCCAAGCTGGCCGCGTTCGGCATGGCATGGCGCCTGCTCGAAGTGGCGATGGGTGGCTTGCACGCGCAATGGACGCTGATGCTGGCGATCCTTGCCGCGATATCGCTCGCGGTCGGCAACGTGGTCGCGATCGCTCAGACCAACCTCAAGCGCATGCTTGCCTATTCGACGATTTCGCACGTCGGTTTCGTGCTGCTCGGCTTCGTCAACGCGACGCCGGCCGGCTACGCCTCGGCGATGTTCTACATGATCTGCTACGCGCTGATGACGGCAGTCGCCTTCGGCGTGATCCTGCTGCTGGCGCGCGCGGGCTTCGAAGCCGAGGAAATCGTCGACTTCAAGGGTCTCAACCAGCGCAATCCATGGTATGCGGGGGTGATGGCGATTGCGATGTTCTCGCTTGCAGGCGTGCCGCCGCTGTTCGGCTTCTTCGCCAAGCTGATGGTGCTCAAGGCCGTCATCGATGCCGGCCAGATGTGGCTGGCGATCGTCGCGATCGTGTTCGCGATCGTTGGCCTGTTCTATTACCTGAACGTGGTCAAGGTGATGTACTTCGACGAGCCGGCCGAAAAGAACGCCTTGCCCTTGCCGGCCGACACCGGCATGCGTTGGGTGCTGTCACTCAATGGTCTGGCCCTGATTGCGCTCGGCATCGGCTGGGGCCCGCTGCTCGACTGGTGCAATCAGGCGCTGCTCGCTTCAAGCCAGTTCGCGCGCTGAACGGCGCGGCATGCCCCGGGCGCCCCAATGGGGCGGCGAACGGTTGCGGGACACGCAGTTGTTGCCTGATCCGCTGTCTAGCGGTTATCCTAGGCGACTCGGTGCGGGGTGGAGCAGTCTGGCAGCTCGTCGGGCTCATAACCCGAAGGTCGCAGGTTCAAATCCTGCCCCCGCTACCAACCGAGCGCCGCACCAGTGTGGCGAGGTCGATGGAAAGGGCCGCGAGATGCGGCTTTTTTCTTGGCCGGACGTGCCCAGGATGGGCGCGGAGCGGGATCATGGAGGGCCCCCGGGGCACAGTGCAGGATGCACGACTGCGAGATGCAGTTCCGCCGATGTTGGATGCGACACAACGGCGAACGACGGAATGGGCCTCGTGCCCATTTTTTGTTGGTGTATTTCGGGTCGATTCCCACGCAACGGCAGGATGTTTCCGGATCGAATGAGCAACGCGCAACTCCAGCAACTGATCGAGCCCTTGATCGCGGATCTGGGGCTGGAACTGGTCGGCATCGAATTCAACAGCGGTGCGGGTGGAGGCTTGCTGCGGGTCTACATCGACGAACCCGAGCGCGGCATCGGCATCGAGGATTGCGAGCGCGCCAGCCGCGAGATTTCCGCGTTGCTCGACGTCAACGATCCGATCGCCGGCCGATACACGCTCGAAGTGTCCTCACCGGGCCTCGAACGCCCGCTGTTCACGCTCGAGCACTACCGGCGCTTCGCCGGCGAGCAGGTCAAGATCACGGTGAGCCTGCCGCTCGATGGCAGGCGCCGTTTCCAGGGCGTGCTTCTCGGCGTCGAGGGCGATCACATCAATCTCGATCAGGACGGCAAGACGGTGGCGATCGCACACGCCAATGTCGCCAAGGCGCATCTGGTGCCCGACTACGCAGCCCTCGGTTTGGGCGCGGCCAAGCCGGGCAAGGCGGAGCGGCCTGCAAAGCCCGTGCAGCCGACCCGCAAGGACAAGCGCAAGAGTTGAGATCGGGCGCGTCGACGGCATGTCGATGCGTGACATGAAACGCTGTCGCCATGCGCCTCGCGCCGGTTGCGGCGAAATGAAGTTCCCGCCGATGGAGCGGCGTGCAGCTGCAGTTGGCATGGACGTGAATTTGGATTGAGCGGTGCGCCGGGACTCGTTCCGGCCAGTGGAATCGGATCAACGCAAGGCATTCGGGATTGAAACGGGTCCCGATGGAGCAAAGCATGAGCAAAGAACTGCTGATGGTCGTCGATGCGGTCGCCAACGAAAAAGGCGTTTCGCGCGGCGTCATTTTCGAAGCGATGGAAGCGGCTCTCGCTTCCGCGGCCAAGCGCCGCTATGTCGATGAAGACGCCTCCGTGCGTGTCAGCATCGACCGCGAGAGTGGCGAATACGAAACGTTCCGACGCTGGGAAGTCGTCGCCGATGACGTCGTCATGGAGTCGCCGGATCGTCAGTTGCGTCTGATGGATGCCGTCGACGAGGTACCCGACATCGAGGTCGGCGCCTGGATCGAGGAACAGATCGAGAATCCCGATTTCGGCCGAATCTCGGCCCAGGCCGCCAAGCAGGTGATCGTGCAGCGTGTGCGCGAAGCCGAACGCGCGCTGATCGTGGATGCCTACAAGGATCGCGTCGGGGAACTCATCACCGGCATCGTCAAGCGCGTCGAGCGTGGCAGCATCTATCTCGATCTGGGCGGCAATGCCGAAGCCTTCGTGCCGCGTGATCGCAGCATCCCGCGCGAGCCGGTGCGCACCGGCGACCGTCTGCGTGGCTACCTCTACGAAGTCAAGTCCGAGCCACGCGGCCCGCAGTTGTTTGTCTCGCGCACCGCGCCCGAGTTGATGATCGAGCTGTTCAAGCTGGAAGTTCCGGAAGTCGGTCAGGGTCTGGTCGAGATCAAGGCCTGTGCGCGTGATCCGGGCGATCGCGCCAAGATCGCCGTCATCGCACACGACCAGCGCACCGATCCGATCGGCGCCTGCATCGGCATGCGTGGTTCGCGCGTGCAGGCGGTATCCAACGAGCTCAACGGCGAGCGCATCGACATCGTGCTGTGGAACGACAATCCTGCGCAGTTCGTCATCAATGCGATGGCACCGGCCGAAGTGCAGTCGATCATCGTCGACGAGGAAAAGCACTCGATGGACATTGCCGTCGCCGAAGACAAACTGTCGCAGGCCATTGGCCGTGGCGGCCAGAATGTTCGTCTGGCGAGCAAGCTCAGTGGCTGGCAGCTCAACGTGATGACCGCCGACCAGGTGCGACAGAAGAGCGAGGCCGAACAGGCCGCCGCGCACCAGTTGTTCATAGACAAGCTCGAAGTCGACGCCGAGATTGCGCAGATTCTCGTGCAGGAAGGTTTCTCCAGTGTCGAGGAAATCGCCTACGTGCCGACTGCCGAATTGCTTGGCATCGAAGGATTCGACGAGGACATCGTCGAGGAATTGCGCGCACGCGCACGCGATGCCTTGCTCACCGAGGCACTCGCGGTCGAAGAGGGCATGGAAGAACACCAGCCGGCCGCGGATCTGCTCGCGGTGGAGGGTATGGATGAGCCGCTGGCCTTCGAACTGGCTTCGCATGGCATCACCACGCGTGAAAACCTCGCCGATCTGGCCACCGATGAGTTCATGGAACTGGGCATCGAAGGAATCGACGAAGAGCAAGCGGCTGGCCTGATCATGGCGGCACGCGCGGCCGCGGATTCATAAGCGCAATGGCGACGCACCTTGCCGCGGCAAGGTGCTTGACGAACGGTGGCATGCAACAGCCATCGCAGCGTCACCGGGCGGCGTCAGTGCGAAGCGCCGCTGCAACAGATTCAAGGCAGGTTCGCACAGGCCACGGAGTACGCAATCGATGTCGGACGTCACCATCAAACAACTGGCCAAGGTGCTCGGCACCCCGGTCGACCGGCTGCTCGCGCAGCTCGGTGAGGCCGGCATGAAATTCTCCGACCCCGATCAGGTCATCAGCAGCACCGAGAAGGTGAAGCTGCTCGGCTTCCTGCGCCGCACGCATGGCAAGAAAGAAGAGGAAGCGCCGGCGGCAGCGCCCGCGTCGCCGCGCCAGATCACGCTCAAGCGCCGCACCGTGAGCGAAATCACCGTGGCGCCGGGCCAGCGTGGTGCTACCGCCAAGACCGTCAACGTCGAAGTCCGCCAGAAGCGCACCTATGTCAAGCGCAGCACGGTCGAAGACAACCAGCCGGTCGATCAGGAACGCGAAGAGGCGCTGCGCAAGCTGGCTGAATCCCAGCTCAAGCGCGAAGCCGAGAGTCAGGCGTTGGCCGAGGCTGACCGCCGTCGACAAGACGAAGACGCACGCATGCGCGCCGCCGAAGATGCGCGCCGCAGCGCCGCCGAGGCTCTGGCAGCCGAAGAAGAAGCACGCCGCCAGGCCGAAGAGGCGGCCCGCAACGCTCCGGCGGAAGCGGCGCCCGAGAAGGCTGCCGCGCCCGCAACCGAGCGCCCGCGTCCGGAGCGTCACCGCGATGCGGGCGCCGGAGCGGGTGCCGGTGCCGGCCCCGGAGACGGCGCGCACCGTCATCGCGTGAAGCATGGTTCGCACCGCATGCAGGATGATGGCGGCAGCGAAGCGGGCGGTGCCCGCTATTTCGGCAATGAGCTGCATCTTTCGCGCGAGGGCGCGGCGCGCCGCACCGGGCGCAAGAAGGTCAAGCCGCGCGTGGTCGAGCCATCGCGCTCGGCAGGCTCGCACGCATTCTCCAAACCGACCGCGCCGGTCGTGCGCGAAGTGGCGGTGGGCGAAACGATCACGGTTGCCGACCTGGCCGCCAAGCTCGCGATCAAGGGCGCCGACGTGGTCAAGGCGCTGTTCAAGATGGGCGTGATGGTCACGATCAATCAGGCGATCGATCACGACACGGCCGTACTGGTTTCCGAGGAACTCGGTCACAAGGTGGTCGCGGCAACCGATACCAGCGCCGAATCGACTTTGATCGCGCGTCAGGCCGCCGACAGCGGCGAGCGCAGCACGCGCCCGCCGGTGGTGACGATCATGGGCCATGTCGACCACGGCAAGACCTCGCTGCTCGACTACATCCGCCGTACCAAGGTGGCGGCGGGCGAAGCCGGGGGCATCACCCAGCACATCGGTGCGTATCACGTGGAGACACCCAAGGGTGTCATCACCTTCCTCGACACGCCCGGCCACGCCGCCTTCAGTTCGATGCGCGCACGCGGCGCGCAGTCGACGGACATCGTGATTCTCGTGGTTGCGGCTGACGATGGCGTGATGCCGCAGACGATCGAAGCGATCAAGCACGCACGCGCGGCCAAGGTGCCGCTGATCGTTGCGATGAACAAGATGGACAAATCCGACGCCAACCCCGAAGCGGTCAAGCAGGGACTGGTTCAGCACGAAGTCGTGCCCGAGGAATGGGGTGGCGACGTGCAAATCGTGCCGCTGTCGGCCAAGACCGGCGCCGGTGTCGACGATCTGCTCGATGCGATTTCGGTGCAGGCCGAGGTGATGGATCTCAGGGCCGTGGCCGAGGGCCGTGCCAGCGGCGCGGTGATCGAATCAAGCCTCGACAAGGGGCGCGGCCCCGTTGCCACCGTGTTGGTGCAGCAAGGTCTGCTCAGCAAGGGCGACTTCCTCGTTTGCGGCGTCGAATATGGACGCGTCCGCGCGCTGTTCAACGAATCCGGCGCGCAGGTGGAATCGGCGGGGCCGTCGATTCCGGTGCAGGTACTCGGTCTGTCGGGCGTGCCGCAGGCGGGCGATGATTTTGTCGTCGTTGCCGATGAGCGTCTGGCCAAGGACGTGGCGCAGCAGCGCCAGACCAAGCGCCGCGAGACGCGCCTGGTCAAGCAGGCCGGCAACCGCATGGAAGACCTCATGGCGCAGATGGGGGAAGGCACCGGCCAACTCGCACTCAACATCGTGGTCAAGGCCGACGTGCAAGGTTCGGCGGAGGCGCTGCGCGAAGCACTCGATGCGATCACCACCGAGAAGATCAAGGTCAACGTGATTTCTGCGGGTGTCGGCGGCATTACCGAATCGGACGCCACGTTGGCGGCAGCGTCCAAGGCCGTCATCATCGGTTTCAACGTGCGCGCCGATGCCTCGGCACGCAAGGTGATCGAGGCGAACGGGCTTGATCTGCGCTATTTCTCGATCATTTACGATGTGATCGATCAGGTGAGGCAGGTCGCCACCGGTTTGCTTGGTACCGAGGTGCGCGAGGAGATCATCGGCATCGCCCAGGTGCGCGACGTGTTCCGCAGTTCCAAGTTCGGCGCCATCGCTGGTTGCATGGTGATCGAAGGTACGGTCAAGCGCAGCAAGCCGATCCGCGTGTTGCGCGACAACACCGTGATTTTCGAAGGTGAGCTCGAATCGCTGCGCCGCTTCAAGGAAAACGTCGACGAAGTGCGCAACGGCACCGAGTGCGGCATTGGCGTCAAGCAGTACAACGACGTCAAGCCGGGCGACCAGATCGAGTGCTTCGAACGCATCGAGGTGGCGCGCACGCTGTAATGCGACGCGGGAAGCGGGTCATGCCGCTTCCCGCTTTCTGCTTCGCCCAACCGGTTTCACCGCACCATGCCCGCCAAGTCATTCAATCGCTCCGACCGTGTTTCCGCCGAACTGCGCCGTGAAGTGGCGCTGCTCGTGCATGCGGCCGTGCGCGAGCATGCCTTGCCTTCGGTGAGCGTTTCCGATGTCGAGGTCACGCGCGACCTCGACGTGGCCACGATCTACGTGACGGCCTTGCTTGGCGATGAAGGCCCGCGCGCGGCCAAGGCGCTCAACGAGCTGGCCAGGGATTTCCGCCGCGAATTGTCGCGCTCGATGAAGCTGCGGCGCGTGCCCGAACTGCGCTTTCGCTATGACGATTCGGTCGACAAGGGCGAGCGCATCGAGGCGCTGCTGCGCGAAAAGCCGTGATCGCGCGGGCGCGATCCTGATCCGCGGGTGCGCTGCGTGATGCCCGCTGACCGCCCGAGCAAGCGCAAACAGAAGGTGCAGACGCGTCGTCCGCCCTTGCGTGCGGTCGATGGCATCCTCTTGCTCGACAAGCCGCAGGGCCTGAGCTCAAACGCGGCCTTGCAGAAGGTGCGGCATCTGCTGCAGGCCGAAAAAGCCGGTCACACCGGCAGTCTCGATCCGCTCGCCACCGGCCTGTTGCCCTTGTGTTTTGGTGAGGCGACCAAGATTGCGGGCCTGCTGCTGGGCTCGCGCAAGGCCTACCGCACACAGGCGCGGCTGGGCGTCACCACCACCACCGACGATGCCGAGGGCGAAGTCCTGCGTCGTCGGGAAGTGCCGCCACTGGACGTGGCAACGATCGAAAGAGCGCTGGCTGCACTCACGGGGCGCATCATGCAAACGCCGCCGATCTACAGCGCGCTCAAGCAGGACGGCGTGCCGCTGTATCGGCGCGCGCGCCACGGCGAAGCGGTGGTCGCGACGCCGCGCGAAGTCGAGGTGCAGCGTTTCGAACTGCTCGAACAGCACGCTGATCGTCTCGAACTCCTGATCGAATGCGGTTCGGGTACCTATGTGCGCTCGTTGGTGCGCGATCTGGGCGAGACGCTCGGCTGCGGCGCGCATGTGACGATGCTGCGGCGGTTGTGGGTCGAACCCTTCCTCAAGCCGCAGATGCATACGCTGGAAGAGTTGACCGAACTGGCAAAGGGCGATGCGGCCGCGCTCGATGCCTTGTTGATTCCACTTGAAGCCGGGCTTGCCGGCTACCCGCAAGTTCGGCTCGATGCCGATCAGGCCACGCGCCTGCGCCAGGGGCAGGCGATCGTCTGGACAGGCGTGCCGGGACCTTGCGTGGCCCTCGACGGGCAGGGCAAGGCGGTCGCGCTGGCCGAGTGTGCGGGCGGGACCTTGCGCGCACTGCGCGGCTTCAACGCGCGGGGAAGATCCGCGCTCGCGCCTGGCGACACTCCGGTCTGACCCTGATTTTGCGGGAGCTCCGAAAGGCGCGTTTTGTAGAGTCGAGCTTGCTCGACTCGGGCGCGGGCGGGGCAGGCCGCGGGGAACGCACGGCAGCGGAGCAAGCTCCGCTCCACGACGGTGGGTTTTGTAGAGTCGAGCTTGCTCGACTCGGGCGCGGGCGGGGCAGGCCGCGGGGCGCGCACGGCAGCGGAGCAAGCTCCGGTCTACGTTGGAGGGCGGGTTGGGCCGAGGCAGCGGAGCAAGCTCCGCTCTACGTTGGATGGCGGGTTGGGCCGAGGCAGCGGAGCAAGCTCCGCTCTACGGCGGGTTGGGCCGGGGCAGCGGAGCAAGCTCCGCTCCACGACGGCGGGCTTTGTAGAGTCGAGCTTGCTCGACTCGGGCCGTGGGCTTCGTGGAGACAGGCTGGCGTGGCTCGCCCTTCGGCAGCTGCGCACATTGCAGTGCAAAAAGGGTTAGAATAGCCGGCTTCCCGCAACACCCACCCTGACGCGGATCGTGCTCTCGACAGGCCGAACCGCGCCGCATGTTCCATCAAGAGGATCCCGCCATGTCGCTTTCCGTTGAACAGACTTCCAAGATCATTGCCGACTACGGTCGCGGCGCCAAGGACACCGGTTCGCCCGAAGTCCAGGTCGCACTGCTGTCGGCGCGCATCGAGCACTTGTCCAAGCATTTCGCCAGCCACGACAAGGATCACCACTCGCGTCGCGGCCTGCTCAAGATGGTCAACCAGCGCCGCAGCCTGCTCGGTTATCTCAAGGCCAAGGATGTCGAGCGCTACAAGACGCTGATCGAGCGTCTGGGACTGCGCCGCTAATCGCGCATCAACGGCTCCGGAATCGCCAATCGCGTTCCGGGGCCGTTTGCTTTTGGCGTTCGTGCGCGAACGCCGCATGCAACACAGGGCGATCATCGCCGACCGCAATTCCGCATGAATCCAGGTCCGCTCCACGGGGAGTGTGCCTTTCAAGACAGGACAATCAACGTGGCAAAGACAACCAAGTCGTTCCAGTACGGTAAACACATGGTGACGCTGGAGACGGGTGAAGTCGCCCGCCAGGCTTCCGGCGCCGTGATGGTGTCGATGGATGGCACCGTCGTGCTGGTCACCGCGGTTGCCGCCGCCAAGGCCCGCGAAGGTCAGGACTTCTTTCCGCTCACCGTCGACTACGTCGAAAAGTTCTACTCCGCTGGTCGTATTCCGGGCGGCTTCTTCAAGCGCGAGGGCCGTCCGACCGAGAAGGAAACACTCACCAGCCGCCTCATCGATCGTCCGGTGCGTCCGCTGTTCCCCGAGGACTACAAGAACGAAGTCCAGGTCATCGCCCAGGTCGTCTCGCTCAATCCCGAGGTCGACGGCGACATCGCCGCGATGATCGGCGCCTCGGCGGCCCTCTCGCTCGCCGGCATCCCGTTCAAGGGCCCGATCGGCGCGGCTCGCGTCGGTTACGCCAATGGCCAGTACATCCTCAATCCGACCAAGTCCGATCTGGCAACTTCCGAGCTCGATCTGGTCGTCGCCGGCACCTCCAACGCCGTGCTGATGGTCGAATCCGAAGCCAAGCTGCTCAGCGAAGAGGTCATGCTCGGCGCGGTGGTGTTCGGCCACAAGTCGCTGCAGATCGTGATCAATGCGATCAACGAGTTGACCGTTGCCGCAGGCACCCAGGCTTCGACCTGGACCGCGCCGGCCAAGAACGAGGCGCTGATCGGTGCGCTCAAGGAAGCCGTGGGCAGCAAGCTCGCGCAGGCCTTCCAGATCCGCGACAAGCTGCAGCGCCGCGACGCGATCGCGGTGATCAAGCAGGACGCGCAGGTCGCGCTGGCGGGCCGCGTTGAAGCCGAAGGCTGGGCTGTGGGCGACGTCGCCAAGGAATTCGGCGAACTCGAATACCACACCCTGCGCGATGCCGTGCTCGCCACTAAGGTGCGCATCGACGGCCGCCAGCTCGACGACATCCGCCCGATCACCTGCCGCGTCGGCGTGCTGCCGCGCACGCACGGCTCGGCGCTGTTCACGCGCGGCGAGACGCAGGCGCTGGTCACGGTCACGCTGGGCACCACCCGCGATGCGCAGATCATCGACGCGCCCGAAGGCGAATCCAAGGACGCCTTCCTGTTCCATTACAACTTCCCGCCGTTCTCGGTCGGTGAGTGCGGCCGCTTCGGCGCGCCCAAGCGCCGCGAAATCGGCCACGGCCGCCTCGCCAAGCGTGGCGTGCAGGCGGTCAAGCCGACGATTGAGGCCTTCCCCTACGTGCTGCGCGTGGTTTCGGAAATCACCGAATCCAACGGCTCCTCGTCGATGGCCTCGGTGTGCGGTTCCTCGCTGGCGATGATGGACGCGGGCGTGCCGCTGTCGGCGCCGGTCGCCGGCATTGCGATGGGCCTGGTCAAGGAAGGCAACCAGTTCGTCGTGCTGTCCGACATCCTTGGTGACGAGGATCATCTGGGCGACATGGATTTCAAGGTCGCCGGTTCCGCCGCGGGCATCAGCGCGCTGCAGATGGACATCAAGATCGACGGCATCACCGAAGAGATCATGAAGGTCGCGCTGGAACAGGCCAAGCGCGGTCGCCTGCACATCCTCGGCGAAATGGGCAAGGTGATCAGCACCTCGCGCAATGAAATGAGCGAGTTCGCGCCGCGCCTGATCACGATGAAGATTCATCCGGACAAGATTCGCGAAGTCATCGGCAAGGGCGGCACCACGATCCGCTCGATCACCGAAGAGACGGGTGCGACGATCGACATCAACGATGACGGCACGGTGGTGATCGCCTCGGTCAACCGCGATGCCGGTGAAGCCGCCAAGAAGCGCATCGAGCAGATCGTTTCCGATGTCGAGCCGGGCCGCATCTACGAGGGCAAGGTCGTCAAGCTCATGGACTTCGGCGCCTTCGTCACCATCCTGCCTGGCAAGGACGGTCTCGTGCACGTCTCGCAGATTTCCAACGAGCGCGTCGAGAAGGTTTCCGACAAGCTCAAGGAAGGCGACGTGGTCAAGGTCAAGGTGCTCGAGGTCGACAAGCAGGGCCGCATCCGCCTGTCGATGAAGGCTGTCACCGAAGACGCGCCCGCGGCGTGATTCGAGCTGTGGCGCCGGCCCGCCGGCGCCACGCCCAGATTGGTCCGCCGCGTCTCGTGCGGCGGATTCCTGCAAAGATGCCCACGCTGCCGACTTGATTGCGCAATCGATGGCAATGCCCAGTTACGATGAAATGGCCATGCGTGTCGGCCAGCCATGCCGGCTGGAACGCTGCGACGGCAATGCGGCGGGCTCGCCGTATCCAGCGATCCTGCACTCGATCAGTGCACGGCGCGTGCACTCGGGCTACGAGCAGTTCTCGCTGCTCTTTCATTCCCGGCAGGATCAGCCGGAACAGCAAGCGATTCATGCCGCCACCTTCGATGACGGCATCAGCTGGGAAGTTTTTCTGGTGCCAGTGGCGCGCGTGGCAGAAGGCTATGCCTACGAAGCCTGCTTCAACCGCGCGCTCGGATGATGACGCCTGCGACTCAGGCGCTGCCGAACACGATCTGATAGGTCTTGCCGTCGCCGAGAATGGGTGACATGAAGGCTTCGAAGCTCGGACCGGCGCCTTCAAAGCGGTAGATGCCTTCGGCAATCGGCTGTCCGGGGTCACCGCGCAGGATCAGCGAAAAACCCTTCACAGGTGCATGCGCCGCGCCTGCACGGGCGCGTGATTCCGGATGTGCCACCTCGATCAGCTTGAGCGTGTTGCGCCGGCCGTTGTCGTCGACGGCGGTCAGCGAACGACCGACCAGGTTCGCGTAACGGGTGTATCCCGAATCATTGCGTGCGGAATCCGCGGCGCCCGTGGCGCGCGCACCCATCGAGACCATGACCAGGCCTGCTGCAGCGGCTTGCTGGAGAAAGCGGCGACGAGAGCTGTGCATGATGGCAATCCGCAAGGCGATGCCGGCAGTCTAGCAGCGAATTCATTCGGTGCGGATGCAAATCGAAATCAAGCCTGCTTCTTGTGTGCATCGGACATCAGGGATACGATCCGGAATCCGCGCAACATCATTCTGCAACAGGGGCAGAACCATGGATCCATTCATCGGCGAAGTGCGCATCTTCGGTTTCTATTTCGCACCCCGCAATTGGGCGCTCTGCAACGGCCAGCTCTTGCCGATCAGCCAGAATACCGCCTTGTTTTCCCTGCTCGGCACCATGTACGGCGGCAACGGAGTCCAGACCTTTGCCTTGCCCGACCTGCGCAGCCGTCTGCCCAGCGGGTTCGATTCGCAGGGCAGTGGCATGGGACCGATGCTGGGTGAGACCGGTGGAGTCGAGAGCGTGACACTCACCTCCAACCAGATGCCCGCTCATGTTCATGGAGTCAATGCTGCCGCGACGGCCGATGCCGGAACACCCGGTGCAACGGCGGTGCTGGCCTCCAGCGCGAGCGCGGTGCCCTACCGCAGCGGCGCCAGCGCAAATGTGCCGTTGGCGGCAGCGACTGTTTCACCCACAGGCGGCAATCAGCCCCATTCGAACATGCAGCCCTTTCTCACGGTCAGTTTCGCGATCGCGCTGACGGGCATTTTCCCGTCCCGAAATTGAGCACAAGCCATGTCCATACCCTTCCTTGGTGAAATCCGCCTGTTCGGCCTCAATTTCGCGCCGGTTGGATGGCAGTCCTGCGATGGCAGCTTGCTGCAGATCGCCGAATACAGTGCCTTGTTTGCCTTGCTCGGCACGACCTACGGTGGCGATGGCCAGACGACGTTCGCGGTACCCGACTTGCGCGGGCGCGCTCCGCTGCATCAGGGAACAGGGCCTGGATTGACGGGGCGTTCGCTGGGTGAGACAGGCGGCAGTGAAAGCGTGACCTTGACGGCGCAGCAGATGCCCTCGCACACGCATCCGCTCCGGGCGACCAACGCGGGAACGCGCAGCGCGGTTGCGCAGGGCAATCTGCTTGGCAGCGGCGAGGCGGACATCTACAACCGTGACACCAGCAGCGCCGTGATGCTGTCCGCGCAGCAGATTTCCGCCAGTGGTGGCTCGCAGCCGCACGAGAACATGCAGCCTTCCCTGTGCGTCAATATATGCATTGCGGTCGAAGGCATCTTCCCTTCCCAGAATTGAGAGCAGCGATGGATCCCTATCTCGGTCAGATCAGTATCGTGGGCTTCAATTTCGCCCCGCAGGGTTGGGCGTTCTGCAATGGAGCAACCCTGTCCATTGCACAGAACACCGCGCTGTTTTCCCTGCTCGGAACGCAGTTCGGCGGCAATGGCCAGACCACGTTTCAATTGCCCAATCTCATCGGGCGCGTACCGATCGGGCAGGGGCAGGGGGCTGGCTTGTCGCCTCGCAGCATCGGCGAGACGACCGGCGCGGCCAGCGTAACCCTGACTTCGAGCCAGATCCCTGCGCACACGCACCAGATGTCGGCGCAGAGCAGTCCAGGCGATCGTGCCAATGCCCAAGGCGCTTCGTTGGCACAAAGTGCCGACGCGCTGTACGCGAATTCGCCGCCGAGCGGCGCGCTTGCAGGAGACGCACTCGCGGCGGTTGGCGGTGGGCTGCCGCATGAGAATCGACAGCCCTTTTTGGGGGTGAATTTCGTCATCGCTTTGCAGGGCGTCTACCCGCAGCGACCGTGAACGCGATCACCGCCAGCGGGCAGGATGCAGAGGCAACGATCACGCTGCGTGCCTTGCATGCGAGTGACGAATCGTTCCTGCGCGGGGTTTATGCCAGCACGCGCATCGACGAGCTTGCGCCATTGGCCTGGGAGCAGGCGCAAGTCGATGCCTTCATCGACATGCAATTCCAGGCACAGTGCCAGCACTACTGGCGGCACCTCGATGTTTCGCGATTCCGGATCATCGTCTGTGACGGAATCGATGCAGGGCGCTTGTATGTCGAACGACGTGAATGCGAACTGCGCGTGGTCGATATCGCCTTGTTGCCTGCATTCCGCAATCGCGGAATCGCGACACGGCTGCTGCGGCAACTGTTCGATGAAGCCGATCAGGACGGCCTGGTGGTGAGCATCCATGTCGAGCACAGCAATCCGGCGCAGAACCTTTACTCGAGACTTGGTTTCGTCCTCCGTGGCGAAGCCGGCGAAGTCTACCGTTTGATGGAACGCATGCCGCGCGATGTCGCGGTGGCATGAACAGGGGTCAATGATGAAGCGCACAATCACGCAATCAGGTTTGCTGCTGGCCGGTCTGGTTCTGGGTGCCGGCTGGGTCCATGCAGGTGAAGTCAGCAACCTCAATGCCAGCGGGCCGGGAAGTCTGCGTGCGGTCGTCGCCAGCGGCGGGGTCGTCACCTTCGCCAGCGGTTTGAGCGGAACGATTGATCTGGGCGGCAGCGCGATCACCGTCCCGAATGGCACTTCAATTCAGGGCCCGGGCGCGAGCAGCCTCGTCGTGCAGGGCGGCAATGATCGCGCCTTCAACATCGCTGCGGGCGCCACGGTCACGATCAGCGGGCTCAGGATCAGTGGCAGCAACGTTGGTTCCGGGCTGACCGGCGGCGCGATCAAGAACGCAGGTGTGCTCACGCTGAACGACATGGCCCTGCAGGGCAACAGTGCAGGCGATGCAGGCGGCGCAATTTTCAACAGCGGGCAATTGACGATTCGTCGGAGCCTGCTTGCTGGCAACTATCTCGCCGATACAACCTGTGCCAGCGGTGGTGCGATTCGCAGCCAGGGCCCGGGATCCTCGCTCACGATCGAGAGTTCCACGATCACCACCAACGCCGCAGATTCCTGCAGTGGCGGCGGCATCGGCTTCAACAACGGCAGCGCTTCGATCACGGCCAGCACAATCACCGGCAACAGTGCCGGCGCAAGTGGTGGCAACGTCTACAAGGGCAGCAGCGCGGCCATTTTGATGCTCACGTCGAGCGTGATTGCCGACGGCAGCGCGCCGATCAATCCGGATCTGCATGGTGCCGCCGGTGGAATGACTTCGGGCGGCTACAACCTCGTGCGTAATCGTGGTGACAGCGCTGGCTATATTGCTTCCGATCTTGCCAATGGCACCGATCCACGGCTGGGAACGCTCGCCGACAATGGCGGGCCAACCTATACGCGCTTGCCACAGGCCGACAGTGTGCTGCTGGACAAGTACTCGGCCGCTTGTGTCAATTCCGACCAGCGCGGCGTGACGCGACCGCAGGGTGCGAGCTGCGACATCGGTGCGGTCGAATACCGGCTCGATCCACTCACGGTTCAGGTCGCCGGCAATGGCAAGGTTTCGGCGGGAGCCAATCCCGTTCCGGTCAGCGGTTCGATTGCGAACTGCGCGGGAACCTGCACGGCTACCTACGATGGCGAGGGCGCGACGCCGGCGAGCGTGACGCTCACCGCGACACCCGATGCAGGTTATCGACTCTCCGGCTGGGGCGGCGCTTGCAGCGGCAGCGCGCCGACGGCGGTGGTTGCGATGGGCGGAGCCCGCACCTGCACCGCGAGCTTCGAACCGGCCGTGGCAACGGTCACGCCGAGCGTGATCGGCGGTCATGGCACGATCAGTCCGGACACTGAGCAGCAGGTCAACATCGGCCAAACGCTGCAGTTCACGCTCGCGCCCGAAACGAACTATCACATCGCCAGCGTCGGCGGCAGTTGCGGCGGCTCGCTCAGTGGCAATGTCTACACCACCGCGGCGGTGAATGGCGATTGCAGCGTCGAGGCGCACTTCGCGATCGACCAGCATACGGTCACGCCGAGCGTGATCGGCGGTCATGGCACGATCAGCCCGGATACCGCGCAGCTGGTGGATCATGGCGCGACGATCCAGTTCACGCTCGCGCCCGAAACGAACTATCACGTCGCCAGCGTCGGCGGCAGTTGCGGCGGTTCGCTCAACGGCAACCTTTACACGACTGCTGTGGTGACTGGAAATTGCAGCGTCGAGGCGCACTTCACGATCGACCAGCACACGGTCACGCCGAGCGTGATCGGCGGTCATGGCACGATCAGTCCGGACACCGCGCAGCTGGTCGATCATGGCGCGACGATCCAGTTCACGCTCGCGCCCGAAACGAACTATCACGTCGCCAGCGTCGGCGGCAGTTGCGACGGTTCGCTCAGCGGCAATGTCTACACCACCGCGGCAGTGAACGCCGATTGCAGCGTCGAAGCACACTTCACGATCGACCAGCACACGGTCACGCCGAGCGTGATCGGCGGTCATGGCACGATCAGCCCGGATACCGCGCAGCTGGTCGATCACGGCGCGACGATCCAGTTCACGCTCGCAGCCGATCCGCATTACCATCTGGTCAATGTCGATGGCAGCTGCAACGGCTCGCTCAACGGCGATCTCTACACCACCGATGCGGTGACAGCCGATTGCACGGTGCAAGCGCACTTCGCGATCAACACCTACACGATTGGCGGCAGTGTGAGCGGCCTGATCGGCTCGGCGATGGTGCTCAAGCTCAACGGTGATCAGGATCTGCTCATCAGCGGCAATGGCAGCTTCACCTTTGCATCCGCGATCGATGATCTCAGTCCCTGGGCTGTCACGGTGGTGCAGCAGCCGGTGTCACCGAATCAGCGCTGCACGATCAGCAATGACAGCGGCACGCTCGATGGCGCCAATGTGAGCGATGTGCAGGTGCAGTGTGAGGCTCCGGTTCCGCATCTGGTCGTTTCAGTCACCGATTCGCGCGAGTACGCGCGCTACGGCATGCTGCTCGATTATGTCGTCACGGTGACCAATGACGGCAGTGGCGATGCCAACGGCATCACCGTCCAGGCTTTGCCCTCGGACCAGCTCGATGCCACGGCCATGACCTGGGTCTGCTATGGCGCCGATGCGACGGCCCACTGCACCGACAGCGGTTCGGGCGCGTTCAGCGACTCCGCCGTCGATCTTCCGATCGGACGCACGCTGACCTGGCTGGTTTCAGCGCCTGTGCGCAATGACGCGCCCGGGCCTGGCGCCGATTTCACGATCGAGGCCGGGGCTGGCGTCAGTGCCAGCGACAGCAACATCCTGGTGTTGCTGCGCACCGGCTTCGATGTGCCCTATGGCGATGGCGCCGAACGTGCGGGCGAAGGATCCGCCTGCCAGGCACCGCTGGCGGCCAGTGCCTTGCTCGATGCCAGTTCGACCTATGTCTTCGAATTGCCGGCAGCGGTCAGTGGACCGATCGACGTCGTGCTGGATGGTCGCGCCGCCGACGGCGGTGGCTTCCGTGTCGAACGGCTCAATCTCGGCAGTCCGCGCCTGCGTCTGGTCTCGAGTACGCGCGATGGCATCGAGACGGCAAGCGCCTGGTCTGCGCCCAAGGGCGAGTCGCTGCTGTTGGGTCTGGCCAGCGCGGCAGGGCAAAACGCCGTCTTGCTGGAAGGCGTGGAAGGTGGCCTCTCGATTCCGCTCGCCGCTGGCAGCAAACCGGCTTATCGCATCAGTCTGGCAGGTGGTCACTGCCAGCCGTGATGCGGGAATTCGCTTGGAGATGAAAAAGCGGGCTGCGGCCCGCTTTTTCATTGCGCCTTCGGCAGGGCATCGAGGCGCACGATGCGGCGCGAGGTTTCGCCGTTGCGCACAATCGTGAGCGTGAGTGCCTTGCCGACATTCGCGCGCAGCAAGGCCTCGAAAGCCGCCTTGTCGGCGATCGGTTTGCCGCCCGCGGCGGTCACGAAATCGCCGGCCAGAAGATTGGCGCGTGCTGCGGCGCTGCCCTTGATGACGCCACCGATCTGAACGCCGCTGCCGCCGAGTGACTTGCGTTCGGCGGCGGCGAGGTCGCGAAATGATGCGCCGAAGGAAAAGCGAAAGCGCACGTGGAAGTCGGCCCGCCAGACCTCGTCCACACTGGCGGCATCGGGCGCATGCACGACGACCCTTTCCGCGCCGATGGCGCGTGCCTGCGCCGCGAGTCGCGTCTCGACCTCGGCCTGGTTGTCGCGCCAGACACAACGGGCGATGCGCATGTAGCCATCTTCGAACAGGCGGCCCGGACTGGCGGTCGCCGCGCTGTCGGTTTCGATCGAAACGGCGCCCCCCGCTGCGTTGGCGCGCAGTCGCGCGACTTCGTCGGGGTGTCGATCTCGCGTGCATTGCAGGTCGCTCCCGGCAGGCTGGCTCGACGAGTCGCTTTCGCCCGGGCGCGGGCCCAGCTGCACACAGGCTCCGACAAGACTGGCGAGCGCGAGAACCAGCGGCAGGCGCAGGGGACGAGTGGGCATCGGTGCATCCTTGGTCGCGGCATGCGCAGAAGCACGAGTGTGCAACATTTCGTGTCCTTGCCGCTGCGCACGCGCTGCGCGCTCGCCATCGGCTAGCATGCGCCGCCTTCGACGTGGGGGACTCATGGGCATCCTTCGCATCTATCTGCGCGTGATCGCGCTGCTTGCTCCCGAGAAATGGCTGGCGGCAACACTTGCCGTAGCCAATCTGGCATTGGCCGGCGTGTATTTCCTCGAGCCGTGGTTGTTCGGGCGCGTCGTCGATGCCTTGTCATCGACGGACAAGCACGCAGTGTGGCGCCTGATCTGGAGTTGGGCAGGCGTCGGGCTTGGCGGCGTCATCGCGAGCGTGTGGGTGTCTCTGTACGCGGATCGCCTTGCCCATCGCCGGCGCCAGGCCGCAATCGCCT
This sequence comes from Dokdonella sp., assembly GCF_019634815.1. Classification (GTDB taxonomy): domain Bacteria; phylum Pseudomonadota; class Gammaproteobacteria; order Xanthomonadales; family Rhodanobacteraceae; genus Dokdonella_A. The sequence continues at coordinate 35,548 of NZ_JAHCAP010000013.1, forward strand.
ATTTTTTCGAGCACGCGATCGCCTTGCCGCTGTCTTTCCACGGCCAGCATCACACCGGTCGCCTGCTGCGCATCATGCACGGCGGCACCAGCAACCTGTTCCACTTGTGGCTGGGCTTTTTCCGCGAGCATCTCGCTACCTTGCTCGCGATTGTGGTGATGGTGCCGCTGGCGCTGCACATCAACTGGAAGCTGGCCCTGCTCATGATCACGCTGATGGCAAGCTTCGCCACCTTCAACGCGATCGCGATGCGCAAGACACACAAGGCGCAAGGCGAGGTCGAGGAATTGCACCATGCCATTTCCGAACGTGCCGGCGATGTGTTCGGCAATGTGCTGGTGGTGCAGAGCTTCACACGCCTGGCTGCCGAGGCGGCGGCGATCCGCGAGATGATGCGACGGGCGCTGGCAGCGCAGTATCCGGTGCTGCGCGGCTGGGCCTGGCTGTCGGTTGCGAACCGCGCCGCCAGCACCCTGACGATCGTGGCGATCTTCGCGCTGGGCGCCTCGCTCAACGTCAAGGGTGAGGTCACGGTGGGGAACATCGTGAGCTTCGTCGGTTTCGCGATGATGCTGATCGGCCGGCTCGAACAGTTTGCCGGTTTCATTTCCGGCTTGTTCTTCCAGGGACATTCCTTGCGCGATTTCTTCGCGGTGCTCGATGCGCCGGTGATGCGCGAGGACAACCCGGATGCGCCCGACCTGCCCGTGGTGCGCGGCGAGGTGGCGTTCGAGAACGTCTCGTTCGGCTATGACGCCACCCACCCGGCGCTCAGGAACCTCAGCTTTCGCGTGCGCGCGGGCGGCACGGTGGCGCTGGTCGGGCCGACCGGTGCGGGCAAGACCACGGCGCTCAGTCTGCTGTATCGCGCCTGGGATCCGGATGGCGGACGCATCACCATCGACGGCATCGACATCCGCAGCGTGAAGCTCGCATCCTTGCGCCGCGCGATCGCGGTGGTGTTCCAGGATCCGGGCCTGTTTTATCGCTCGATTGCCGACAACCTGCGCATCGGTGATCCCGACGCGACGCAGGAAGAGCTCGAGGCCGCCGCGCGCGCGGCCGAGGCGCATGATTTCGTGGTGGTCAAACCCGAGGGCTATGCGACTGTGGTGGCCGAGCGCGGGCGCTCGCTCTCGGGCGGTGAACGCCAGCGCCTGTCGATTGCGCGTGCAATGCTCAAGGACGCGCCGATCCTGATTCTCGACGAGGCGACCAGCGCGCTCGACAACGCCACCGAGGCGCGCGTCCAGCGTGCGCTCAACAAGCTCACCGCGCAGCGCACGACCTTCGTGATCGCGCATCGCCTGACGACGGTGCGCAATGCCGATCTCATCCTCGTGCTCAAGGACGGTGAACTGGTCGAGCAGGGACGCTACGCGGAACTCGTCGCGCAGGGCGGGCTGTTTGCCGAACTCGATGGGCAAGGGCGCTTCGTCGAGGATGCGGTCGAGGACGCGCAAGCCATGCCAGCCACGCTTGACTGAAGCCGGCTTCAGCGCAACACGCGGATCCGGACCTGTGCATAGCCGCCGCCCTTGGCGAGCGCGGTGATCGTCTGCGGGCCGGTCTCTGGAAACTTCTGTTCGAGCGTTGCGTTGGCCTGCGTGCTGCCCACCAGGCGGCCGTTGATGAGCCACAGCACCTCGTCGCGCGCGCCGAGTGCTCGCAGGCGCAGCGTGGCCGGAGTGTTGCTGTTGGGCGCGCGCGCAATCGCCGCGCCATCGGCGACGCCGTCGATGCGCAGGTTTTGCAGCGCATCCAGGCCATCGTCATCGCAATCCCTGGCCAGTGGCGGCAAGCTCGCGCGCCGGCGCAGCTCGCGCGACAACCACGGATAGGCAAGTGCGGGCCAGCGGGCGATTTCGATCGTGCGTTCGGTCTTGCGCGTGCAGGTCGCGCTCAGACGTGCGCCGCTGCGGTCATCCACGCGCAACTGCAACAGGCCCGCATGCCAGGCAAGCGCATCACGCTCGGGCAAGGTTGGTGGTATCACGCCGTCGAGTACCCAGGCAGTTTTCTTCATGTGGCACAGGTCGCTGCGCGCAGGATCAAAGGCGAGGCCGAGCGGCCAGCAGATCTCGACTTCGCTCACGCTCGCTGGCGGCGGCGAGGGCGTGGCCGATATCGCCGCACGCGGCAGGCTGTCGATCGTCTGGAACAGCAGCGGCAAGGCAGTGACGGCACCGTACTGGCCGGGCATCGGCGTGCCGTCGGGCCTGCCGATCCACACCGCGACCGTGTAGGCGCGCGTCGCGCCGACGGCCCACGCATCGCGGAAGCCGTAGCTGGTGCCGGTCTTCCACGCCACGCGCGGGCGCGCGCCGGGATCGAAGGTGCCCGGCGCATATCCGGGTCGTGGATGGGCTTCGAGGATGTCGCGCACGATCCACGCTGCGCCCGCCGACATCAGGCGGCGTTCGACCAGTGGTTCGTCGCGGTCATAGCGCACGCGGGCGGCGATACCTCCGCGATTGAACGCGCTATAGGCGCCGACCAGGTCTTCCATGCGCACACCGACACCGCCGAGAATGATCGGCAGGCTCGGCATCACCCCGCGTGGCAACTTCAGGTCGAGGCCGGCATTGGCGAGCCGTGCCACGAAGCGGCCAGGCCCGACACGATCGAGCAGGTCGACGGCAGGCACGTTGAGTGACAAACGCAAGGCCTCGGCGGCGCCGATCGGGCCGTTGTAGGCGCCGTCGAAATTGCCGGGCCGGTAATCGCCGAAGGATTGCGGCGCATCGATCAACAGGCTTTCCGAATCGATCAAGCCGTCATCGAGTGCGAGCGCATACAGAAATGGCTTTAGGGTCGAACCAGGCGAGCGGTCGGCGCGCACCATGTCGACATGCCCAAGGCGCTGTTCGTCGGCAAACACCGCCGAACCGACATAGCCACGCGCTTCGAGTGTCGTGTTGTCGACCACCAGCAAGGCCGCCGACGTGCGCGCGGGCAGGCGCGACAGGTAGTCGCCCACGCGCGCTTCGAGCATGCGCTGCAGCGAGGCATCGATCGTGGTGGTGATGCGCCGTGCCTTCGGTTGCTCCAGATGCAGGCGCTCGGCGAGCAGGGCGGCGAGCATCGGCGGATGCAGGGTGCGCGCGGCCACCGACTCGATCATTGCGTCGTGCACTTGCTCTCGGCTCCACACGCCAAGGTCGGCCATGCGCGTGAGTACCTTGTCGCGCGCGACCTGCGCCGCAGCCGGATTGCGATCCGGGCGCAGGCGGCTGGGCATCTGCGGCAGTACCGTGAGCAAGGCTGCTTCGGCGTGCGACAGACGCGATGCGGGTTTGCCCAGATAAGCCCATGAGGCCGCCTCGACCCCTTCGAGCGTGCCGCCGAACGGTGCCCGATCCAGATACAGGGTGAGGATTTCGCGCTTGGACAGATGGGCTTCGAGTTGCAGTGCGCGCAGCATCTGCAGCAACTTGCCGCCGAAGCTGTGCGGTGTGCCATCGAGGATGCGCGCGACCTGCATGGTCAGGGTGGAACCACCCGAGATCAGGCGCCGATGGCTGATCCATTGCCCGAGCGCGCGCAGCATTGCCAGGGGATTGACCCCGGGGTGTCGGTAGAACCAGCGATCCTCGTAAGTGAGCAAGGCTTCGATGTAGAGCGGAGATACGTCCTCGATGCGGACGGGATAGCGCCACACGCCATCGCGGTCGGGAAACGCGCGCAGCGGCGACCCATCGCGGGCGAGCACGACCGTGCTGCCGCTGCCCTGCGCCGGAAGGGGCAAGGGAAACAGGCGGTCGAGCACAAGCGCGAGCAGCAGCAGGATGCCGCTTGCGATCAAGAAACTTCGCAGCCAGCGGCGCAGGCGCTGCGTCTTCATCGTTGCCTCAAGCGATCGCCGTCAGATCAACTTCGCGCAGCGCCCCGCAAGATCGTGCGGGGCGCCGCCTGTCCGCCATGCGGGCTCAGGGTTCGACCACCGTGAGTGTGGCCGGCGTGCTCTTGCCGATACCGCGAATTTGCGGCCGGTACATGTCTTCGACCAGCGGCGGCGGCATCTGGAAGGTGCCCGGGCTGACTGCGCGCACGAGATAGAACACATGCGCCTTCTGCCCCTTGTGCAGATTCAGTGCTGCCACATAGCGGTCGTCGCGGAACTCCTCGTGGCGCACGTCGGCGGCCTGGGCGCGGTCGCTGATGCTGATGCCGTCGACGACCACGTCCACCCACTGCTTGGCGTCGGTGAGGTTGAAGTTCTCGATCTCCAGACCACCCGGCAACAGATCGGTGAGCAGAGCGTCGGGCATTTCCTCGCGCGCGTCGATACGCAGGCCGATGATGAGACTGTCGCCCTCCTTGAGTGGCGCCGGTTCCCACGGCTTGCCATCGAGCGTGTAAATGCTGCGCGTGATCGCCACGTACTTGTCTTCGGCTGCTGGCGCGGTGCGCGGCACGCCGGCGACGTCGATACTCGCATACAGCGGCAGGTCACCCTGCGGCATGAAGCGCGCGCCGGCGGCGAGGTCGCTGGCGCTGAAGCGATGGCTCCACAGTCGGTCCGGACTGATCTGCGTGGTGGTCGCGCCGACTGCGAGCGCGCCGGAAACGACCTTGTCGCCATCGTCGATGAGCGCCTTGCCCAGCCGCGCCACCGCGATCTGTTCCTGCGTGCTGTAGTAATGCCACTTCTGTTCGTTGCTCGAGGTGATCGAGCGCGCAAGGTCGAATACGCGGGCCTCGTATTCAGGCTTGGATAGCTGGTACCTGTGGGCAAGCGCGATCATCAGCGCGGTGTCACGCAGATCCGAACCATAGTCGCCCAGATACCACGGACGTTCGACCTTCTTGGCGAATGCTTCCTCGATCGCCTTCTGCGCGCGTGGCGCATCCCCCATGAGCTTGAGGGCAATGCCCAGGTGCACCAACGGAAGCGCGGTCAGCGACTTGCCGCGGTCGTTGTCGAACAGGGCGCGCAGCGTGCCCAGTGGTGCGCGGTTGACGCGCGCGAGCACGTATCCGGCATAGGCCTGGTTGGCAAAGCGCAGGTGTTCGCTGTGCTCGTAACCATAGAAGGTGGTGCCGCCCGAAAGCAGGTCATCATTGAGGCGCTTGAGCGCCTTCTGCAGCACCTCGTCGGGAACGAGGAAGCCGTCGTCCCGTGCGTCTTCGAGAAATTCAACCACGTAGGGCGTGATGAACTCGTTGACGTAACTGTCGCCGCCCCACATCGAGAAATTGCCGTTGGAAATCTGCATCGACGAGATGCGACCGATCGCGCCATCGACGCGGGCCTTGCGTTCGCCGTCCGGCAGGGCAGCGGTGTGCAGGTTCTGCGCAAGCTTGCTGTCGAGCAACAGGTTGCCATAGCCCTTGCTGGTGGTCTGCTCGATGCAGCCGTAGGGATAGTCGAGCAGGTTGCGCAGCACGGTCGCGAAGGGCAGTGGCGGCAGGCTCGATACGGTCAGGCGTGCGATCGCGGAGTCGGGCAGCAGGCCTTCGATCGCGCTGCTGCCGACAGTGAGCGCTTCGAGCCGGTCGAGCTGGCGCGCGTTCGAGCGCATCACGCTCGGCCAGGCCGCGCGCACGACCATTTCGAAATGACGATCGACCTTGATGTCGCCACCCGTGGCCAGCACGCGGATCTTGCCCACGCCATAGCCGTTCAAGGCCGTGAGCGGGAAGTTGAGCGTGGTCTTGGCACCGTCTTCGAGTTTGACCTTGCGCTCGCCCTGGGCGATCGACAGCGGTTTATCGGCACTGACCTTGACTGCGAATTCACGCGCATTGCCGGAGAAGTTCTGCAGATCGAGCGTGAGGCTCGACTTGTCGCCCGGCGCGAGCACGCGCGGAGTGGAAATCTCGGCGACCAACGGTGCGCGCACGATCGTTTCGGTATCGGATCCGCCGTACTGGTTCTCGCCAAACACGAGCGCGGTGACGCGCACGGTGCCGTTGAAGTCGGGCATCTTGAGCGCGACCTTGGCGTCGCCCTTGGCATCGAGTGCGACCACACCGGAGAACAAGTCGACGGTGAGCACTTTGGCGGTGGGACGGCGCGCCTGCGGCAGCGGGCCGAGTGCCATGTCGCCGCCATAGCGCAGTCGCGCGGTGGCGCCGTCAAAGCTCTCGATGATCCGCGCGTACAGATCGTAGGCGTCGACGCCGAGCGCGCGCTGGGCAAAGAACCAGGCGTTGGCATCGGGGCGCTGGAAGCGGGTGATGTTGAGGATTCCGACATCGACCGCCGATACCGTGACGTAGGCCTTCTTGCCTGCCAGCGCCGGCGCCTTGACCGTGATCGGCAGGTCGGTTTCCGGTTTCATCTGCTTGGGCGCGTCGATTGCCACGTCGATCTTGCGATCGCTGCGGTCCATCTTCACCCAGGCTTCGCCGACCGCGCGGGCCGGAGTGATCTTCTCGGCCGCCGAGCCGCCGCGGAACACCAGGGCGGTGACATAGACATCGTGGCGGTCCCAGTCCTTGGTGACCGGAATTTCGAAGGTCGCGCCGGGGCGTGCGTCGATGTTCCTGGTGTAGAGCAAGTGATCGGATTCGACCAGCAGCATGCCCGGGCCGGCCTGCGGCGGCGTCACGGTGACCTTGAGCGTGTCACCGGCGCGGTAGGAGGCCTTGTCGAGCGAGAGCTTGACCTTGTCGGGGCGTGCCTCCTTGCCGCGGTTGTCGTCGTCCCAGCTCCAGCCGGCATGGAACGGAAGGCGCATGGTCAGTTGGGTGGCCGGGTCAAACACTTCGAGACGGTAGTTGCCCCAGTCGACCGAAACGTCGAACTTCACGGCCTTGCCTGCCTCGGCGGTGATTTCGCGCTTCTCGGATTCCTCGAAGCGTTGGACGTAGTCGAAGTGCCAGCCGCTTTCCCTGTCGAAGGTCCAATGGAAGTCGCGGTATTCGCGGATCAGGGCGATGCGCAGGCCCGCGCCGGCAACGAAATTGCCCTTGGCGTCGCTGCGGATCAGCTCGAAGCCGGCACGCGAACGCGCATCGGCGCCATCCTTCATGTCAAACAGCGGGCGCACGCCAACCAGCGCTTCAGCCGGCCAGATCGTGCGCTTGAGCGTGCGCGTTACCGCGCGTCCGCCACTTTCGTGGACGCTGCCGGAAATGATCGCGGCAATCGGCGTCTTGCTCGCGGGCGCGTCGGTGAGCGGAATCTCGGCGTCCATCCGACCGTCGTCATCGAGGGTGTCGTCGATGACGTCGTCGGCCTGCTTGGGGACCTCTACGGTGGGGTCGCCGAAGTAGTAATCCTTTTGCGCATCGACCGGATGCTGATCCACCGCGAGCGTGAGGCGCGCGGTGAAACGATTGCCTGCGGCGGGCGCGCCATAGAGGTAATCGCCTTGTACGGCGAGGCGGAACGGGTCGCCCGGTTTGATCGTGTCCTGTTGGGTGGTGAGGTCAAGCTTGAGGCGTTCGGGGAGAAACTCCTCGATGCGCAGACTCATGCCCTGGGTGACCTCCTTGGCCTTCGGGTCGGTGCGGAACTCCACCTGCCAGCGACCGGTTGGCGCATCGGCCGGGATCTGCCTGGACCACTCGAAATAGTTGAGATCCTTCGGTTCGAGCCGGGCTTGGGCGTATTCGCGGCCATCAGGCTGCTTGAGCGTCACGAACAGCGGTTGTGGCTTGATCGGATTGCCATCGAAGTCGCGCAGCAGGGCGGAAAGCGCGATCGTTTCGCCAGGGCGATACAGATCGCGGTCGGACCATGCAAACACATCGAACCATGCCTGCTTGCGGCCGGCGACCGCGAAGTCGGACAGATCGAGCGCGGGTTGGTTGAACGGCAGCATCGAGACATCGCGGCCGCTGCGGCCGACCAGCACGTGCCCGCTCTTGAGCGAGTAGGCGAGTTCGGCATTGCCGTTGCCGTCGGTCTTGCCGGCCACGATGGCGTTGCCTTCGTCATTGAGGACATTCAGCTCGACGCCACCGATGGGCGCTCCGGATTTGAGCGAGGCGGCGTGGACGAACAAGGTCTTGCCGTAGCTGCGAACATGCAGGCCGATGTCGCTGACGAAGAAGAATGCGGTTTCCTTCTCGTCCTGGAAGGTCCCGGCCGGCTTCATCACCGCGAAATACAGGCCCGGTTGGGCGAGCTGCGAGACATTCTGGATCGGGATGTAGTTGAGCGCGCGCTCGTTGTCCTTGCCGGTCAGGGCGAAACGGTTGGCGTAAACCGAATCGGCAATCTCCACGATCGGCGGCGCGCTGCGACCCTCGTCATAGCGTGGATCGAGATCCCACGAGCTGCGCTTGCCGTTCTTCTGGTAGCGGGCGAAGAAGTTCGCGACTTCAGCGTCGCGCACGCGCATGAACTCGATGTCCACGTCCTTGACGTTGACCGAGACCACCGGCAGGCCGCGCGTATCGCGCGCCGGCAGCACGTTGCCCTGCGAGGCGAAAGCGGCGTTGGGTTCCATCGGGCCGCTGTAGACGTTCTTGGTCACATCGCTGCCCAATGTCTTGCCATCGGCCGCGGCAAGCTCGCCCTTGATGCGCACCGAGTAGCTGCGATCGGCCTGCACGAACGGGAACGAAAGCGTCTTGGCATCTTCGTCGAGCGACCAGCTGCCTTCGACCGCCACGTCCTTGTCGTCATGAACCGTGATCAGGGTATCGAAGGCCTGCGTGCCGACCAGCGGCTGGCTGAATTCGAGCGTGATCGCCAGTGCGCCGTTGCGCTGACCCGCCGCCGCCGAAGCCAGCGCAAAGCCTTCAACCGGTGCAGGCTTGGCCGCGGTTGCCGCCACCGGTGCGTGGCTGCCCTGGACTTCGGGCAGCTTGTCGCCCGAAGGTTTGCAGGCCGCCAGGGCAAGCGCGAACAGCAGGCAGGAAGACAATCGCAACAGCAGGCAGGACGAACGCAGATCCATCATGGATTCCCCGGCTTCTGGATGCCTGCAGTATACCCGCGGATTCATGGCAAACCCGAGGCAAACCCGCGGCGAAATAGTGGTTTGGCGTGCATGTCGATGCGGAATCCGATCACGCTGGGCGGTTGGCAGATTCTGTCGGCGCGAACCATTTGCGGCGCCGCCGTGTCGGGTTCCAGGCGGAGTCGGCAGCCATGCACCCTTGCGAGTTTTCCTACACGCGGCGTGCGGATTTCCGTCGTGTGCGTGCGGGAATTGCCGGCTCGACGATGCGCGAAGTTCCGCTGCCGCAGGGAAGGCGGCATGCCCAGACTGTAGCTGCCGACGCCAACCGGCGCGGAACCGACCAGACCAGGAGAATTCCCATGCAGACCAAGATGACTTCGATCCTCGCCCTTGCCCTCGCGTTTGCCTTCGGCGCCAACAGCGGACACGCCGAGGAACTCAACAAGGCAGGCAAGCCGCTGACCACGCAGCAGGCACGCATGAAGAGCTGCAACGCCAAGGCCAAGGCCGACGCACTCAAGGGCGAGGAGCGCAAGGCGTTCATGAGCACGTGCCTGAAGGCGCCGTCCGCCGATGCCGACGCCGCGACCGACGCCAAGGCCGCGCCGGTGGTCGCCAAGGTGCCCAGCGCCAGGCAGGTGCAGCGCAAGGCCTGCGGCGCCCAAGCCAAGTCGCAGGGGCTCAAGGGCGACGAACGCAAGGCTTGGGTCAAGGACTGCATGAAGCAGCCGCCGGCGCAGGGCTGACCCGCCGCTTTGCACGTGTTGTCACGACGCGCCACGTCACACCGACGTGGCCTGTCGCGTTTGAGGCGGCGATCGATCTATTTCACCGAGACCGCGATGATCCGCGACATCCAGAACACCTGATAGACGATGTGGAGCAACACCAGCACGAGTTGGACGCGCGGCGTCTTGCTGAGGCAGGCGATCAGGCACAGCACGAGCCCAAGCGGCACCTGCACGAGATAGTCGGTGCTCAGCAGGTTCCAGTGTTGCTGGCCCTTGATCATCGTATCGACGATGTCGAACAGGAAGGTCGCGGCGAGCAGGCCGAAAAACCAGTAGCGACGCCCGATCAGGTAGATCTCGTAGCCGCCGTACTCGTCGATGTCGTCAGGGAAAAGCAGGGCCGCCATCAGGTACAGCGTGACCGTGTAGCCGATGAGAAACACGAAGGTTCCGAAGGACCAGGTGGGCACGCGCGAAAGTTCGAACTCCCACCACCAGAAAAGAATCAGCTCGACAAGGATGGAACCGGCCCAGAGCAAGTGGATCGCCGACAGCCGGTAGCGGCCTGGATGCTGGATCAGGCCGGCAATGCCGGTCAGCAGCTTGGACATGGCCAAGCCCAGCACCATGCCCATGACGATGCGAATGTGCGGGAACAATCCGCTGTTGAAGTCCTCGCCCATGCGTTCCCCTGATTGCTGCGCGCTGCGAAGTATGCCTTGGCGCCGAGTCGCTGGGCAGTATGCCGCCGGCTTGCGGTGTTTTGGCGTTGGCCGTGGACGCGGACCGGCTCAGCGGCGCAGCCAATCGATCCGGCTCGTCGCTTCGGGCCCGTTGGACAGAAGGCGCGCCAACGACGGCAGCCACCCGCCCAGGTGCACATCGAATTGCCACGGCGGGTTGAGGATCGCCAGACCGGAGCCATTGAGACGCAGCGGCGTGTTGTCCGGGTGCAGCAGCAACTCGGTGACGAGGACGTCGGCCTTGCCGACCTCGCTGCCCAGCCAGCGGTGGAAGGGCGTGATCGTTTCGCGCAACTTGATCGGATACCAGATCGCGTAGATCGCGTTGGGCCAGCGTGCAAGCGCCGGTGTCAGTGCCTGGGCAATCGTCTCGAATTCGGCACCCTGCGCTTCGAACGGCGGGTCAATCAGCACGAGGCCGCGTTTTTGCGCCGGCGGCAACAGCGCCTTGAGCGCGGCATAGCCATCGCGCTCATGCACCGCGCAACGCGTATCCCCATGCAAGGCCGCGCGCAGCGCGGTGGCCTCTTCGCCCTGCAGCTCGCACAGCATCGCGCGATCATCCGCGCGCAACCGATCGCGTGCGAGCAGGGGCGAACCCGGGTAGCGCACGAGCGAACCGTCGGCATCAACGCCGAACGCGCGGATGCGTTCGGCGTAATCGGTCAGCGCCGGTGGCAAATCGCCGGCCTGCAGGATGCGGGCGACACCATCACGATATTCGCCAGTGCGTTGCGCCGACTCGCCGCGCAGGTCGTAGGCGCCGCGTCCGGCGTGGGTATCGACATAGCAGAACGGAGCGGGCTTGGCGCGCAGGGCATCGAGCAGGCCGAGCAGGGCGACATGCTTGAACACGTCGGCGAAGTTGCCGGCATGGAAGGCGTGGCGGTAGTTCATGCGTGCAGCGGGCAGGGCAGACGAGGCAAGGCATTGTCGGGCGTGCAAGAGTCTGGCGCCAGTTTTCCGCACGCTGAAGCTGGCTGGGCTGGCTTATGATGCGCTGATGCCGCGCCGACCACTTGCCCCGCCAGACTCCGGCTTGTTTGCCGAATCCGACGCGCTCAAGCCGTTGGCCGAGCGCATGCGCCCGCGCGGGCTCGACGAGATCGTTGGCCAGACGCGCCTGCTCGCGCCGGGCAGTGCGCTGCGCCGCTCGATCGAGGCCGGACGTGTGCATTCGATGATCCTGTGGGGGCCGCCGGGTTGCGGCAAGACCACGCTGGCCCTGCTGCTGGCCCAGTATGCGGACGCGCAGTTCAGCGCGATCTCGGCGGTGCTCTCGGGACTGGCCGAGGTGCGTGCGGCTTTGGCGGCTGCGGAGAACCGCTACGCGCAGGGCCAGCGCACCGTGCTGTTCGTCGATGAAGTGCATCGCTTCAACAAGGCGCAGCAGGATGCCTTCCTGCCGCATATCGAGCGCGGTGTGATCGTGTTCGTCGGCGCGACCACCGAGAACCCGTCATTCGAGCTCAATTCCGCGCTGCTCTCGCGCTGCCGCGTGCATGTGCTCGATGCGGTGCCGGCCGAGGCGATCGCGGCAGCCTTGCGACGTGCGCTGGGTGATCGCGAGCGCGGTCTGGGCTCGCTCGACCTGCGTCTCGACGAGGGCGCGATCGAGACCCTGGCGCAAGCGGCTGATGGCGATGTGCGTCGCGCGCTGACCTTCCTCGAAATTGCCGCTGAACTGGCCCATGACGCGCACATCGACGCGGCCACGCTCGAACAAGTGCTCGCCGATCGCACGCGCCGCTTCGACAAGAGTGGCGAGCAGTTTTACGACCAGATCTCGGCGCTGCACAAATCGGTGCGCTCCTCCGATCCCGATGCGGCGATCTACTGGCTCACGCGCATGCTCGATGGCGGCTGCGATCGCAGCTATCTCGCGCGACGCATGACGCGCATGGCGGTCGAGGACATCGGCTTGGCCGATCCGCGCGCGTGGCAGATGGCACTGGATGCCTGGGACACCTTCGAGCGGCTCGGCAGCCCCGAAGGCGAGCTCGCGCTTGCGCAGTTGGCGCTTTATCTCGCGGTTGCGCCCAAGAGCAATGCCGCCTACATGGCGTTCAACCTCGCCCGCGAACGCGTGCGCGAAACCGGTACGCTCGAAGTGCCGATGCATCTGCGCAATGCACCGACGAAGCTGATGAAGGGCTTGGGTTACGGCAAGGGCTACCAGTACGATCACGACGCCGAAGGCGGCATCGCCGCCGATCAGCAATGCCTGCCCGACGCACTGGCCGATGCGGTGTTCTACACGCCGACCGATCGCGGTCTCGAAGGCCAGTTCCGCGACAAGGTCGAGGCCGTGCGGACGGCGCGGCGGCGGCCGAAATCGACTTGAAGTGCCCGGACTGACGGCTGCAAAGGCAAGGCGAGGCAGGTGATTTCACCGCTATAATCGCGGTTTTCGCCGTTCGGATACGCCCATGCTCGATCCCGCCTTGCTGCGCGGCCATTTGGCCGACACTGCCCAGCGCCTCGCCACGCGTGGCTTCGCGCTCGACACCGCCGCGGTCGAGGCGATCGAAGCCGAGCGCAAGCAGTTGCAGATCCGGACGCAGGAGCTGCAGAACTTGCGCAACACGCGTTCCAAGGCGATCGGCGCGGCCAAGGGCAAGGGCGAGGATGCATCGGCCCTGCTCGCCGAAGTCGCCGGGATCGGCGATCAGCTCAAGGCCAACGAACAGCGTCTGACCGAAGTGCAGGAGCGCCTCGCCGCGCTCGTGCTCGGCGTGCCCAATCTGCCCGATGTTTCGGTACCGCAGGGCAAGGATGAGCACGGCAACGTCGAGCAGCATCGCTGGGGCGCGCCGCGCAGCTTCGATTTTGCGGTCAAGGACCATGTCGAACTCGGTCTGCGCCATGGCTGGCTCGACGGCGATGTCGGCGCCAAGCTCTCGGGCGCGCGTTTCACCGTGCTGCGCGGTGGCCTCGCGCGCCTGCATCGTGCGCTTGCCCAGTTCATGCTCGATCTGCACACCGGCGAGCATGGCTATCTGGAATGCAATGTGCCATTGATCGTCAATTCCGAGTCGATGCGCGGCACCGGCCAGTTGCCCAAGTTCGAGGAAGACCTGTTCTCGACCGCGGTGGGCGACACCAGGCGGTATCTGATTCCGACCGCCGAAGTCTCGCTGACCAATCTCGTGCGCGACGAAATCGTTGAGGCCGAAACGCTGCCGCAGCGACTCACAGCGCATTCGCTGTGTTTTCGCGCCGAGGCCGGTTCACACGGCCGCGACACGCGCGGGATGATCCGCCAGCATCAATTCGAGAAAGTCGAACTGGTGAGCATCACGCGACCAGCCGACAGCGCCGCCGAACACGAGCGCATGACGCGCTGCGCCGAAGTCGTGCTGGAAAAACTCGGCCTGCCGTACCGGCGCATGTTGTTGTGCACCGGCGACATGGGATTTTCCGCAACCAAGACCTTCGACCTGGAAGTCTGGCTGCCCTCGCAGGACAGCTACCGCGAGATTTCCTCGTGTTCCAACTGCGGTGATTTCCAGGCCCGTCGCATGCAAGCGCGCTGGCGCAATCCGGAGACCGGCAAGCCCGAGCTCGTGCACACGCTCAATGGCTCGGGTGTCGCGGTTGGCCGCGCGCTGATCGCGGTGATGGAAAACGGCCAGAACGCCGACGGTTCGATCACGCTGCCACCCGCGCTGCGCCCGTATATGGGCAGCGCCGAACGCATCGAGTGAGGCGTGCGAGCACTGCCGCCGCGCAGTGATCTGATGCCGGGCACGGTTCGAAGTGCAAATCGAAATGTGTCAGGGGTGGTGCCGAAAGTGGGACTCGAACCCACACGCTTTTAAGGGCGGCGGATTTTGAGTCCGCTGCGTCTACCAATTCCGCCATTTCGGCATGGCTCGCGGGCTGGCCGCGGGGCCGCGCAGTATATGCCAGTCGGGCGCACGGTGGCGAGCGCCAGATGCCGGCACGCCGACTCAGGCGGCGTCGAGAAAGCCGCCGATCGCGGCGCCGAAACGCACGGTGTCGACGAGGAAGGCGTCATGCCCTTGCGGACTGTCGAGGGCGACGAACGTGACCTGTGCACCCGCGGCAGTCAGGCCGTCGGCGATCTGTTGCTGCTGGGACAGCGGAAACAGGATGTCGGTCTCGACGCCGATCACCAGTGCGCGCTCGACTTTCAGCTTTGCCAGCGCCGCGCTGACGCTGCCGCCACCGTGCTCGGCCAGATCGAACCAATCACTGGCGCGCGAAAGATACAGGTAGCAATTGGGATCGAAGCCGCGCACGAAGCGTCGCGCATGGCCGGCCAAATACGATTCGACCTTGAATTCGAAGCCGAACGGATCGTCATCGCGCTGGTCGGCATCGAGGCGGATGCGCGCAAAGCGGCCAACCCATTCCATCGCCGAGCGATAGGTGATGACGCCGAGCTTGCGCGCGATCGACATGCCGGCTTCGGGGTAGTGATCCTTGTCGTACTGGCCGTTGTTCCAGTTCGGATCAAGCCGGATCGCTTCGCGTTGCAGTGAGCGGATGGCGATGGCGAACGGTTGTGCCTGTGGCGCGGTGGAGATGCTGATGTGCGAGCGCGCCGAGTTCGGATGCTGGGCCAGGTAGGCGAGCGCGACCATGCCGCCCATCGAATTGCCGAGGATGCAGGCGAGTTGCCCGATGCCCAGGCCATGCACCAGTTCATGGCTGGCATTGGCGGCGTCTTCGAGCGTGAGATCCGGAAAATCGAGCTGATAGGGCTGATCGTTCGCGGGATTGATGTCGGCGGGCCCGGTCGAGCCCTTGCAACTGCCGAGCGTGTTGACGCAGATCACGAACCAGCGATTGGTGTCGATGGCCTTGCCCTGGCCGACGATGTCTTCCCACCAGCCCGGTGTGCCATCTTCGGCATTGCTGGCGGCATGTGCGCTGGGTGACAGGCCGGTGAGGATGAGCAGGGCGTTGTCTCTGGCCGGATTCAGTGCGCCCCAGGTTTCGTAGGCCAGACGCGCGCCCACGAGCGCGCCACCGCGCTTCATGGGGAACGGGGATGACAGCTTGAACCAGCGGCGGGCGTCGTCCATCGAAACGGGCAATCCGATCCAGGGCCGCTCAATTTAACGGCCGGCGGCGGGAACGCCAAGTCGGCGTCGGCATATCGTTGTGTGTCTGATATCGTGCGCTGCCGTCGCCACGGCCCATCATCCTTCGCGGCGACTTGCATGGGGAGCGGGAATGCCGAGCATCTATCAACTGAAACCTGCGTTTCAGGGCGTGTTGCGGCCCTTGGTTGCCTGGCTTGCACGCGCGGGAGTGACGGCCAATCAGGTCACGCTCGCGGCCGTTGCCCTGGCAGCCGGCGTGGGCGCGGCGGTTGCAGCCTGCAGCGACCGCCGTGTGCTGTTGCTGCTGCCGCTGGCGCTGTTTCTGCGCATGGCGCTCAACGCGATCGACGGCATGCTCGCACGAGAGCATGCGCAGATGAGCAAGCTCGGGGCGATCCTCAACGAACTGGGCGACGTGATCGCCGATGCTGCGATGTACCTGCCACTTGCGCTGCGGCCTGAATTCACAGCGCTGCCGCTGGTGCTCTTGGTGGTGCTCGGCATTCTCGTCGAGATGAGCGGCGTGATCGGCGTGCAGATCGGCGCCAGTCGCCGTTACGACGGCCCGCTCGGCAAAAGCGATCGCGCATTTGCGTTTGGTGCGGTCGGTCTGTTGCTTGGTTGCGACATCGCCGGGGCGCCGTGGCTGGATTGGCTGTTGTGGGCCTTGGTGGCGCTGTCGGCGCTGACCGTCGTCAATCGAGCGCGCATGGCGCTGCGGGAATTGCGTGAACGCGGAGGAGGAGCATGAAGCTGCCACAACTGTGGGTGCCCGACAACGTGCTGTGGGTGCTTGCTGCAATCGTCGCGGTTCTGCTCGTGGCGAGCCTGATCGTTGCCGTCATGCGCCGCGGCGACAGCACCGGCAAACATGCCGAATTGGCTGCGCGCGTGAAGTCATGGTGGGCACTGGTGGCGATCTTTGCGCTGGCGATTTCGTTCCGGCGCGGCATTGCGATCGCCTTCTTCGCCTTGCTGTCTTTCCTGGCACTCAAGGAATACCTGTCGCTGATCCCGACCCGGCGTGCCGATCGCCGCGTACTGTTCTGGGCCTATTTGTGCGTACCGCTGCAGTACTGGTGGATTTGGCAGCAGTGGTACAACATGTTCCTGATCTTCATCCCGGTGTGGGCCTTCCTGTTCATCGCCATGCGCATGGTCTTGCGTGGCGAGACGCACGAATTCCTGCGTGCTGCGGGCACCATCCACTGGGGATTGATGACGATGGTGTTCGGTTTGAGCCATCTCGCCTACCTGCTGGTGCTCGGCGATGGTGCCAAGGTAGCGGTGCATGGCGCGGCGCTGCTGCTGTTCGTGGTGCTGCTGACCGAGCTCAACGATGTTTTGCAGTACGTCTGGGGTCGCACGCTGGGTCGCCACAAGGCGCTCGAGTCGGTGAGCCCGAAAAAGACCGTCGAAGGCCTGCTCGGAGGCGCCTTGTCGACCACGCTCGTGAGCGTGGCGCTGGCGCCGCTGCTCACGCCGCTGTCGCGAACCGACGCGATTGCGGTGGGTTTGATGATCGGTTTTGGCGGTTTCATCGGCGATGTCACGATTTCGGCGGTCAAGCGGGACATCGGCGTCAAGGATTCAGGCTCGCTGATTCCCGGGCACGGTGGCATCCTCGATCGCATCGACAGCCTGCTGTTCACCGCGCCGCTGTTCTTCCACTTCCTCATGTATTTCTACTTCTGAATCATGGGCGCGCTGCTGCGACTGCTTTTTTACGGTGTGTTGGTGCGCACGGTGGTGCTGATCGTGCTCGGCCTGAATGTGCGTCATCGTCAGCGCCTGCCGGCCAAGGGGCCGGCGATCCTCGCCGCCAACCACAACAGCCATCTCGATGCGATGGCGCTGATCAGTTTGTTGCCATTGCGATTGCTGCCGCGTGTGCGTCCGGTTGCTGCCGCCGACTACTTCCTGCGCAACCGGTGGTTGGCATGGTTTGCGCTCAAGGTGGTCGGCATCGTGCCGCTCAATCGCCAGCGCCAGCACGAGCAGGATGACCTGCTCGCGCCGGTCGCCGCCGCGCTCGAGCGCGGCGACATCCTGATTTTCTTTCCCGAAGGCTCGCGCGGCGAACCCGAGCAACTGGCCGAGTTCAAGTCGGGGCTTGCGCGCATTGCCGAACGCCGCCCCGACGTCCCGGTCATTCCGGTCTACACCTACGGGCTGGGCAAGGCCCTGCCGAAGGGGGAATGGATGATCGTGCCGTTCTTCGTCGACATTTTCGTCGGCGAGGCCTTGCGGTTCGATGGTGATCGCACGGCCTACATGGCGCGCTATCGCAGCGCGATGGCGGCGCTGGCGCTCGAGGAAAAGCATTCGGACTGGAGCTGAAGGGCCGTTGCGCGCGACGTGTTCAGGGCACGCGTTGCTTGATCTCGAGCGCGAGTGGTTCCTTGCGCTTCACGTCGACCGGCGCAGACAGCGCCTGCAAGTCACCGCTTTGCGGCGTGGCCTGGCCCGAGCGTGAAATACGCGCTCCGACCACGACCTCGGGGAAGTCCGACAGTTTCATCGATGGCATCATCGCGGTGCTGTCATCGAGCGTTACGGTGAGCGGCAGTTCGCTTGCCTTGTGACGCTCGATCGCCAGCGGCATCGGCGGCCCCTTGGCCGCCCGTGCAAACACGAACAAGGTGGCTTCGGGATCGGCCTGCGACTTGAGTGCGGGGTCGAGCGAAACCTGCACGGTCAGGCGCGCCGTTCCGGCCGATGGTGCTGCGGCCGGCCGGGTTTGCGCTGGCGGTGGCGCGGCCGCGCTGACGACGGGTTTGCCGTCGCGCAGGGCGCGTGCCTCCTCGATCTGACGCTGCACCGCAGAGGCGACCGTCGAGCCCGATTCGAGCAAGGGCAGCAAGGTGTTCCAGCGCGCGATCGCGGCGTCGTAGCGCGCGCTCTGGAAATCGGCGATGCCGAGCAGCCAAAGCGCGCGCTGGTTCTGCGGCTCGCGCGTGAGCACCGCTTCGAGCAGTTTGGCCGGTTCGCCGTCGATGCGGTGCCCGGGCGTGGCAAGTGCAAGCGCCTGCGCGTACTCGACCGTGATCTGTGCGTCGTCGCCAGTCAGTTCGTGCGCATGGCGCAGGGCATCAACGGCCTGCTCCGGTTGCCCGCTCGCGGTATAGGCGCGACCGAGCAGGGCCCAGCCCTGCGCATCATCGGGATGCTCCTTGAGACGAGCGACGAGCGCGGCAATCGCCTGAGGCATCTCCAGCGCGGCCTGTTCGGCGGGGGCCTGCGTGGACGCGGCATCGATCGCCTGGGGCGTGCCGACCAGCCGATACAGGGCAAGTGCCGCGGTGGGGATGAGCAAGGCAAGCAGGAGCGCCGCCGCGACCGTGCCCGGCGTGCGGCGAGGCGTCGTTGCGCTGTGGCCGTCCAGTGGAAGTGCGGACTGGCGTGCATGTTCGGCGGCATCGATGATGCCGGCATCGCGCGCCGCATCGAGCGCGCGCAAGCGCTGCGCGGCCGGATCGTTGCTGCGCACGCGCAGCAGCGGCAACAGGATGGAAGCAAGTGCGGTGAGTGTCATCAACGCCACGCACACGACGAAGATCAGCATCACCAGTCGTCCTCGACGTTGTCGTTTCGGCTCGAAGCCGCATTGCGTTGCGCGACGGCGCGGCGCCGAACGGTCAGCCACACGGCACCGCTGCCGATCAACAGGAACAGTGCCGGACCGAACCACAGCAGCCAGGTGCCGCCACGCAGTGGCGGATCGTAGAGCACGAAATCACTGTAGCGTTCGGTCAGCCACTGCTTGATCTGCGCATCACTCTTGCCCGCGCGCATCTGCTCGAACACGTCGCGGCGAAGGTCGCCGGCGAGCGAGGCGCTGGAGTCATTGAGGCTTTCGTTTTGGCACACCAGGCAGCGCAACTGCTTGGTCAGATTCTGGAAGCGCAGTTCCTCGGCGCGATCCTTGAACGGCAGTGGATCGACTGCGGCGAGCACGTTCGACACGCAGATCAGCAGGGCAAGCAGGGCAGCGAAGGCGCGCATCATGGCTGCGCGGCCTGCATGGCCGCGATCCGCGGCATCAGCTCGGTGGCGATCACTTCGGGCGTGATCGGGCTGATGTGCTTGTAGCGGATGACGCCCTGGGCATCGACGAGGAAAGTTTCCGGTGCGCCGGTGACGCCGAAGTCGATGGCGACATCGCCGGGCAAGTCGGTGATGACCACGTCATAGGGATTGCCGTACTGCGCGAGCCAGCGCTTGGCATCCTCGGCGGTGTCCTTGTAGTCGAAACCAACCAGCTTGATGCCCAGACGCTTGCCCTCGCGCATGAGGATCGGGTGTTCGTCGCGGCAGGCAAAGCACCAGCTCGCGAACACGTTGAGCAGATAAGGCTTGCCGGCCAGGTCGGCGCTGCCGAAGCGCCGCTGCGGCTCGTCAAGCAGGGGCAGTGAGAACTCCGGGGCGCGCTTTCCGATCAGTGGCGAGGGTACCGCGCGCAAATCATGCGTGCTGCTCCACCAGATGCCGAAGCCGAGCAGGGCGAGCACGAGCAGGAAACCGAGCAGTGGCAGCATGCGCGTGTTCATGCGCGCGCTTGGCCATGCGCTGCCGCGACCACCGGCGCCAGATGCGCCTGATCCGACGCGCTCGGGTCCCTGCGCGCAGGATCGCGCAGGCCATGCAGGCGAAAGCGCCGATCGAGCGTGGTGACCAGGCCACCCAGCGCCATCAGCAGCGCGCCAAGCCAGATCCAGCGCACGAAGGGTTTGACATAGATGCGCACGGCCCAGGCGCCGTCGTCGCCGAGCGGCTCGCCAAGCGCTGCATAAAGATCCCGGTGAAGGCTGGGCAGGATCGCCGATTCGGTCTGCACCTGACTCGCACGCGCGTATTGGCGCTTTTGCGGATGCAGGGTGGCGATCTGCCGGCCATCCTCGAAAACCGTGAGCGTGCCTTGGCGTGCGCTGTAGTTCGGGCCGCGTGTTTCGACCACGCCGTCGAAGCGGAACTCAAGTGCACCGATCGCGACCTTCTGATTCGGGGCGAGGCGAATGTCCTTTTCGATGCTGGTCGACTCGACGATGAGCACACCGGCGACGAACAGCGCCACGCCGAAATGAGCGCAGATCATGCCAAGCATCTCGGGCGTGTAGCGGCGACCACGCGGTGCGTTGCGCCAGCGCGAGAACGCATAGGTGGCGATGCCAAGGCCAACCCACAGCGCGCCGGCAACACCGGCGAGCATGCGCAGCGGGGCCGGATGCAGCAACAAGGCGGCGAGTGCACATGCGATGAGTGCGATCACCAGTGCCGGCAGCAGGGCGCGCAGGGCTGCGCCGAGCCGACCGCTGCGCCAGTGGATGAACGGGCCGAACGGCATCAGCAACACCACCGGCACCATCAGCAGAATGAACAGCAAGGCAAAGTACGGCGGCCCGACCGAGATGCGGCCGAGGTTGAAGGCATCGCCGATCATCGGGTACAGCGTGCCCAGCAACACCATCGCCGCGGCGCAGGCGAACATCAGGTTGTTGGTCAGCAGCAGGGTCTCGCGCGAAACCGCGGCGAAGGGCTCGCCGCCCGAGACCTTGGGCGCGCGCAGTGCGTAGAGCAGCAGCGAGCCACCGATCACGATGGCAAGGAAAGCGAGGATGAACACGCCGCGCCGGGGATCGCTCGCGAACGCATGCACGCTGGTGAGCACGCCCGAGCGTACGAGGAAAGTCCCCAGCAGCGACAAGGAGAAAGCGAAGATCGCCAGCAGCAGAGTCCACGCTCGGAACGAACCGCGCTTTTCTGTCACTGCTTGCGAGTGGATCAGGGCGGTGCCGACCAGCCAGGGCATGAACGAGGCATTCTCGACCGGATCCCAGAACCACCAGCCGCCCCAGCCCAGTTCGTAATAGGCCCACCACGAACCCAGCGCGATGCCGAGCGTGAGCGCGGCCCAGGCGGCATTGGTCCACGGCCGCGCCCAGCGCACCCAGCGCACATCGAGTTCACCGCCGAGCAAGGCGGCGATCGCGAACGCAAAGGCCACCGAGAAGCCGACATAGCCGGTGTAGAGCATCGGTGGATGCATCACCAGACCGGGATCCTGCAACACCGGGTTGAGGTCGTTGCCATCCAGCGGTGCGGGCAGCAGGCGCAGGAAGGGATTGGAGGTGAGCAGGGTGAACAGCAGAAAGCCGAGGCTGATGAAGCCGAGCACTGCGAGCACGCGTGCCATGAACACGTCGGGCAGGCGCCGCGACAGCGCAGCCACCGCGATCGTCCAGATGTTGAGGATCAGAATCCACAGCAACAGCGAGCCTTCATGTGCGCCCCATACCGCAGAGAAGCGGTAGAACCACGGCAGCAGCGAATTGGAGTTCTGCGCGACGTAGGCGACCGAGAAATCACCGCGCATGAAGGCGTAGGTGAGGATGCCGAAGGCAAGCATGACGAACACCGCCTGTCCGGCAGCTGCGGGCCGCGCCACGGCAACCAGCGCGGCGTTGCCGCGATGCGCGCCGATCAGCGGGAGTACGCACTGCAGGGCGGCGAGGATCAGCGCGAGGATCAGCGCAAATTGACCGAGTTCAGGGAGCATGTGCAACGTAGGGGTGCCTTGTCCCGACAGGATACTCGACTGCGGGCGGCGCCGCGAATCGGCGCGTCATTCCCAAGGCAACGCGGGCGCTGTCTTGCGCGGCATGCCAGCGAAGTTTTTGCTTCGGTACTTCACGGAAAAGCCGGATCCCGGCTTTCGCCGGGATGACGGCCTGTTCAAGGATGGGTTGTTGTTCAGCGCTGCCTTGAGAGGCAGACGATCAGGCTTTCTTGTCAGCGTGCGCCGAACACCAGCCCTTGGTGTGGACCGACTTGCCCGGGAACAACTGGCACGGGCCGTATTCGGCGCTGCCACCCTGCCAGAAGTTGCAGTTGGCGCAGTCCTGGGTCGGCTTGTGGTTGGGGTATTTCGCGCCGTCGACCTTGGTGGTGTCCTCGACATAGCCAAGGGCCTGTGCCGTGGGATCACTCGGCGACAGGTGCGGCAGATCGTCGCTGCGGGCGAGATTGGGCAGCACGGTGATTGCGAGGGCGGCGCCGGCACCAACGCTGGTGGTCTTGAGAAAACGGCGGCGCGCCGCATCGAATGGAGACTTTTGTTCTTGCTTGGACATGGGCAGGTTCCTGGCTAGCTGAAGCATCGCTGGGAAAATGCGGCGCCCGGGTCGGTGGGCGTTGAAACGAGCGTTCGTCCTATGGCGTCGCGGCCTGAAGCCAACCGGCAAGCTGCCGGATTGCCTCATCGTCGAGATTATGCGCCACTCCATGCATGATGTGGTCGTTGCTCGACATCAGGGTTTCGGTCTTGTCGCGAAACTCCGTGAGCCTGCGTGCGAGATATTGTTCATGCTGCCCTCGCAGTGCCGGATAGGCGAGGTAGCGCGAGGCATCGCCGTCGACCCGGCCGTCGGCCGCCGTGCCGTGGCAACCCTGGCATGGCACGATGCCGCGGGCGGGATCGCCTTGGCGATACAGCATTTGCCCTTGCGCGAATGCCGCGGGATCTCCGCTGGAAGGAGCCGGCGCTTGCGCTGCGTAATAGGCCGACAGGTCACGCAGGTCCTGATCGCTGACATTGAGGCTGCGCAGGATCGCGGTCATCGGCGAATCGGGGTTGGCACCGCGCTGGTATTCGACCAGTTCCCAGTACAGGTAGTCGATTTTCTGGCCGCCGATGTTGGCAAACGCCGGGACCGGCGAAGATCCGTTCTTGCCGTGGCAGGCCGAGCACAGTTCGATCTTCCGTGCGCCAGCCTGCACGTCGCCCTGAACCGGCGCGACCGCGCGCAGATCCAGCATGCGCGAGGATGCGCAGCCGGCGAGGATGGGCAGGGCAACCGCAAGGATCAACACCGGAGGCAGGTTCGGCTTCATCTGCACGCTCCTCACAGCTGGACGTTCAACAGCACGCCGACCAGGTTTGCGTTGTAGCTGATCGGCCCGCCATCGGTGTAGACGCGATGATCGATGACACGCGCAGCGTCGAAACCGAGGTAGTGCCAATCGCTGACGCGGCCGCGCTCGTAGTAATCGAACACGCGCAGCGACAGACGTTCGGCAAGCGGCAGCGTTACGCCGATGGTGAGCGCATTGACGCGGTAGGTCATTGCCGGAAACTGGCCGCCGCCAGGGCCTGTGCCGGTCACGGACGCCGGGTAGGCAAGCGCACTTGAACCGGCATACGTGTAGAGGTCGAGGCCACGTGCATTGGTGTAGTTCCAGCTCGCATCGATGCGGACGCGACCGATGCGGTGGTCGAGCGTGGCACCGCCGTAGAAGTTGCGCTGCTTGTCGCGCAGCCACCACTGGCCGCTCAATGCGTAGTTAGGTCCGCCCAGGTACGGATCGACACCCGCGCCGTTCTGCTGATCCTGTACGTTGGACAGGCGCAGCTGCGAGCGATCCCATGCCGCATAGGCGCTGATGTTGGTGCCATCGCGTGGTTGCCAATCCCATTGCAGCGTCGCGCTGCTAGTCTGGTAATCCTGCCGTCCGATCGGAGCATCGTAGGAGTTCCAGTCGCCGCGCAGCGAGGCCGACAGGCTCATGTCCTCGCGCGGCATGATCGTGGCCATCACGTCGATCTTGTGGCCGTCGCGGCTGGACATGTCGTACTTGCGCATCGCCTCGACCGTGTGCGAGGGCGTGCCACCCGCCGGCGGCACGTAGCCAGGCAGGTCGATGGAGTAGGTGAATTCGTAGGGATCGAATTCGTAGCGGTCGCCGTTGGACTTCTTCCAGGTGTAATTGGCGCGCAGCGTGAGCCAGTCCAGACTGCGGTTGATCCAGGTGAGCTTGAGGCTGTTGTCGTCGATGCGCCGGCGCTCGCGGTGGGTGGGTTCGTAGCGATTGAAGGCGAACGTTGCGCCCAGCGTGTTCTTGGTGTCGAGCTTCCAGTCCGCGCCGAGATTGGCGTCGATGGTCTGCAGATCGAGCGGCAGGCTGCGCACACGCGTGATGTTGGAAGGCGCAGTGATGGGGTTGAACAGTCCGACTTCGCCGGGCACGATGCTGCCCTGCGAGCCGTTCTCGGCGATATAGCCGTAATCGCCGGTGAGCGGGTTGTAGGCGAGGTAGCCGTTGCGATAGTCATCGCGATTGAAGCGCAAGCCGCCTCGCAGCGAAATGTCGCTGCTTGGCTGCAGGCTGATGCGCGCATCGAGCAGGCTGGTGTCGATGCGCATGTCGGCCGAGCGACGCGACAATGCGGCCGGGGTGTTCCAGTCCGAGCAGCGATACAGGAAGGGATTGGCTGGTCCGGGGTTGAGGTTGCCGCCCAGGCCGATGCCGAACACGCCTGTGCAGTCGATCGGTGCGATCAACGTGTCGTCCTGGCTCATGCGACCGGCCGAGGCAGTGAGCGAGATCTCGCCGTTGAGCGGCAACGTGCGCGTCAGCGTGGCCTTGAGGTTGTGGTAGTCGTTGTCCGGCTCCATCGCCATCTGGCCGGTCGTCAGCGGTGCGGCTGCCGAGCCGGGGACCACGGCCCAGAGCGCGTAGGGCATCTGGAAGGTGTAGCGTGTGTAGCGGTCGCGATAGAACGAACCGGAATAGGAAAAGTCCATGCGCCAGATCGAGCCGGCATAACGCAGTCCGCCGTTGAGATTGAGCGTGTGGTCGTCGATCGGCTTGACTGTTTCCAGCGCGCCACCGTTGGCGGGGAATGGAAAATTGAAGAAGAACGCGCCGCCATAGGGGCGCGCACCCTTGCGCTGCTCGTCACTGAGATTGGCGTAGGCCGTCCAGCGGGGCGACAGGAACATGTTGAAACCCAGACCCTGTTTGGAGCGTTTGACCGACAGCGTGCGCTCGCCCGCGGCCGCCGATACCGCGGCCACGTCGGCAACGCTGCTGCCGGCGGGCACCAACGGCGCAGGCAAGGTCAGGCGATCGCTGCCGATGCCGTTCCAGATCGAACGCGCATTGGCGGATACGACATTGGGCTGGTCACGCAGGAAGGCCTGGATCTTGTAGGCGCCCGCGCGGCCGAACACCGCCTGGTAGTACTGGTCATCTGCGCTGATGCGACTGGCGCGCACGTTGGCGTAGGTGCCGTCGGATGGGCGCTGCCAGGTGTAGTCGAGCAGGCCCAGGATGGGGCCGCTGTCCCAGTCGGCGTAGCGCATCCACAGGGCATTGCGGTCATCGCCGCTGGTGGCGATGGCGCCGACCTGCAGCACGCCGTAGCCGATCCACGATCCGAACTCGTCGAGCGCCGGCGGTTCGGCGGGGCACATGTAGGGATTGCCGGTCGGTGATCGGCGCTGTCCGGCGATCAACCAGCTCGTGCCACGCGCATCGGGTGTGTACTGCTGCGCGCCCGCCGTCGGATCAAGCTTGTTCGCGCGCCAGGTGTCGACGCCGATGCCGCTGTCGGCATGTGCGGGCAGGATCGCGGCGAGCGCGAGCGCGAGTGGCAATCTGCACAACAAGGTGGAGCGTCGCTGCGCGTGCATGATCGGCCTCCTTCCTCATTCGTGGAAACGCGGGCCCGAAGGCGCGTTCGAGCCGTGGATGTTGGCGTGGCAGGTGAGGCAGCCGCGCCCCATCACGCGTTCGTCCGGATGCGCACCGGTAGCCAGCGATTGCGCGGTGTGCAGATCGTTGGGATGGCGCTGGCCGGTGTGGCACTGCTGGCACAGGAAGGGGATCGGCGCGACCAGCAGCGTGTTCTGGTTGGAACCATGCGGCGTGTGGCAGTTGAGACAGCTTTCGCGCACCGGGGCGTGCTCGAACAGGAACGGGCCACGCTTTTCCGCATGGCATTGGTAGCAGGTCTCGTTGACGGTGTTGGTCTTCAGTAACGGCGAAGTGATCGAGCCGTGCGGGTTGTGGCAGTCGACGCAACTCATCTGTCCTTCGGGCAAGGGCATGTGCGAGCGGCGGTTGAACTGAATGCGAATGTCCTTGTGGCACTGCGCGCAGGTGTCGTTGATCGAGGCTTTGGCGAGCAGGCCTTCCGCCGAGAAATTGGCCATTGGATTGTGGCAATCGCTGCAGGAAAGGTCGTTGCGTTGATGCACCGAGCCGGACCAGTGGTCACGCGGCCCCCCTTTGTGACAGGCGAGACACGTTCGTGTCTGGACCTCGACCGGCGTACCCGATGCCTTGGTGAAGCCGATGATGAGGCCGGGGGTTTGCGGCGACTGTGCGTGTGCGGAACCCGGCCCGTGGCAGGTTTCACAAACCGGGATCGATGCATCGGCCTTGTTGGCGGCGTGCAAACCCAGTGCATGCAAGGTATGGGTGAAATGGTCGGCCTCGAGTTGATGGCAGGCGATGCACGAGCCTTCGCCGATGGCGTGCGCATCGGGAGCCTGCGGATTGCCGGCTACGCGCGCCCGCGCAAATCCCGGTGCCGCCAGCAGACGGGTCCGGCTGGCCTGCACTTCTTCGCCGGTCAGGGTCGATGAGGGCAGCGTGCGCGCCAACGCGTCACGGCTCTGCTGGGCCTGTGCAGATGCGCTTGCAAGCCACAACGAAACTGCCGTCAGCAACGGCAACAGCGAACTTCGCAGCGCGGTGGTCATGCGCTTCTCCCGATGGGTGGCTATCCGCGCACATCGGCAGCTGATCCCGCTGTTCGCCGTCGACGGTCGGTGCAGATTCTTGCGCGGACTGGCTTGCGAGGCCCGACTATGCGCCGCGGGGTGCGGGAACACAAGGCCACGCGCAACACCGGTGACGCTCGCTGTACGAGCGCATCAGGTGACCGGAAACACCACGGCTGTGCTATTGCTCGCGCTCGGGTGCCGCGCCGGCGAGCGGCGCTTGCGCGTGCTTGGCCTTGTCGATCGCGTCGTGGACCTCGGGTGGCATGTAGGTTTCGTCATGCTTGGCGAGAATCTGGGTGGCGGCGAAATGATCGCCCTGCATCTTGCCGGTGGCGACGATGCTTTGGCCTTCGCGGAACAGATCGGGCAGGATGCCGGTGTATTGCACCGGCATTTCCTTGAAGCGATCGGTGACGATGAAGTCGACGCGCAATGAATCGCTGGCGCGCTTGACCGAGTTCTCGAGCACCACGCCGCCGAGGCGGAAGGTCGCATCCGCTGGCACATGGCCGGCGTGCACTTCGCTCGGCGAATACAGGTAGTTGGTGTTCTCGCCGAGCGTGAGCGCAATCAGGGTCGCGGCCACGGCCACCGCGGCGAGTACCAGCGAGACGATGATGAGTCGTCGCTTGCGAGTCGGCGTCATGGCGTATTCCTGCTGCGCGCGGCACTGCGGCGCATGCGATCACGCACCTGGGCAAGCTGGCGCCGCTGCTGCGCGCGCGCCGACCACAGCTCCACTGCCATCACCGTCAGGAACACGGCCAGGGAAGCCCACACATAGCTCCCGTAACCGCCCATTTCGAAGAATTCGCGCATCGTCGTTTGCTGTCCGTTGAACCCTGGGTCACACCGCGCCGGGAAGCATCAATGATACCTGCCTGCCGCAGCGCGCGCGTGAATCAAGACAACGCGTGCCGCAGTGTTCAGGACGCGTCATCCTGCGCAAGCTTGCGCACCCAGTCCTTGCCGGCATCGAGTTCGATCAGGCCGGCGCGCGCGCGGGCGAGCACGCTGGCGAAAAACCAGATGTGGGTGGCCAACGCCATCAGCAACAAGGGCCACAGCATCGAGGCGTCGATCTTCGACGGCCCGAACAGGCGCACGGTCGAGCCCTGATGCAAGGTGTTCCACCAGTTCACCGAGAAGTGCACGATCGGCAGGTTGACCACGCCGACCAGGGCGAGGAACGAGGCCGCGCGCGCGGCCTGGCGACGATCCTCGATCGCGTTGTGCAGGCCGATCACGCCGAAATACAGGAACAGCAGGAACAGCTCGGACGTCAGGCGCGCGTCCCAGGTCCACCAGGTACCCCACATCGGCTTGCCCCACAGCGAGCCGGTGACAAGCGTGACGAAGGTGAACGCCGCGCCGACCGGGGCGCTGGCCATCGCCAGCACCTCGTTGAGCTTGATGCGCCAGACCAGCGCAATGAAGGCATTGACGGCCATGAAGGCGTAGGCGAACAGGCCCATCCACGCGCAGGGCACATGGACGAAGATGATGCGATAGGCATCACCTTGCTGGTAATCGCGCGGGGCGAGCACGAAGCCGCCGTAGAGCCCGATCGCGCCGAGCGCGAGTGCGAGCGCAAGGCACCATGGTTCGACGCGGGTGGCGATGCGGTGGAAGGTCGGCGGCGAGCCGAGCTTGTGGAACCAGTAGGTGAGCGTGTTCATGAGGTCGAAATCCGCAGCGCCGCAGCGCAGGCCAGCGGCGCGAGCACCAGCGCAAGCACGAGCCCGGCGGCGAGCCACAGCAGCGGCGCGAGGTAGGGAAGGCCCATTTGCGCGGCGTTGCAGGCGCCGGCGCCGAAGATCAACACCGGCACGTACAAGGGCAGCACGAGCAGCGCGAGCAGCATACCAGAGCGTTGCATGCCCACGGTCAACGCCACGCACACCGCGCCGATCAGGCTCAGCAGCGGCGTGGTCAGCAGCAGCGCCAGCGGCAGCAGGCCACGCAAGGCCGGATCGAGGAACAGCAGTTCACCCAGCAGCGGCGAGAGCGCGATCAGCGGCAGTGCGGTGGTCAGCCAGTGCACCGCGATCTTGCAGGCCAGCAGCAGCGCCAGTGGATGCGGCGAGACCACCAGTTGCTCGAGCGAGCCGTCCTCGTAATCGCCGCGAAACAGCGTGTCGAGCGCGAGCAGGCCCGCGAGCAAGGTGGCGACGAAAATCACGCCCACCGCGATCGGCCGCAGCTCCTGTACTTGCGCACCAATCGCCAGCGGAAACAGCGCGACCACGATCGTTGCGAACAGCAGCGGCGTGAGCGCATCACCGCGGCGGCGCCAGACCAGCAGCAGGTCGCGGCGCAGCAGCGCAGCGCAGGCCGCGCTCGTCGAGCCCGGCCTCATCGCGTGTGCTCCACGATCGAGTCGTCTTGCGATTCGGCGCCGGCAGGATCAGGCCGCAGCGCGATGCGCCGTGGCGTGCCCGAGGTATAGGCATAGGCGCCGTGCGAGGTGATCAGCGCCGCGCCGCCTTCATGTGCGTGGCGTTCGAGCAGGCGGTTGACCAGTTCGATGCCGCTGCGGTCGAGGTTGGCGTAGGGCTCATCGAGCAACCACAGGCCCACCGGAGCGAGCAGCACGCGGGCCAGCGCCACACGTTTCTTCTGGCCTGCCGACAACTGCCGGACCGGCGCTTCGCCGAAACCGTCGAGTCCGACCGCGGCCAATGCCGATACCGGCGACAGGCCGCGGCGCTGGCCGTGCAGGCCCGCAGCGAACCGCAGGTTCTCCAGCGCAGTGAGATCGTGCTTGAGGCCGCCCTGATGCGAGAGCAGCGCGAGCTGCGGCGACAGCCGCGCCAGCGTGAGCGGTTCGCCGTTGAGGAAGATCTCGCCCTGGCTGGGCGCGAGCAGGCCGGCCAGCACGCGCAGCAGCGTGGTCTTGCCGGCGCCGTTGTCACCTTCCATGAGCACGACCTCGCCCGCATGCAGCGCGAAATCGAGCGGACCGAAGATCGGCTCCTCGTTGCGGGAAAAGCTCAAGCCACGGGCTGCGAGCAGGGGTGGACGGTCGTGGGCCGCGGGATCGTTCATGCGGCGCGCATGCTAGCAGGTGGCCGATCCACCCGGCTGAGGACGGCGCTGCAGCGTGCACCCGGTTGCATCCACCAGGCCTTGCCTGCGCGTCAATCGCGCCACATGCCCGCGCGTCCCTGCGCAGGCTTTTGCAGGTGCATCGCCTTATTCGTAGCCGTTGGCGAAGATCACGTCAGAGGACTGCAGGCGCGTGATCACGCCATCGAAGTCATAGTCGCTGTCGATGCTGTAGGTCGCGCTACCGAGCAGCACGGGCTGCGGGCCGTCGAACAGCACGCGCGTGAAGACGGTTTCATAACTGAGAGTGCTCACGGTGTAGGGCGCGCTGAAGAACCAGAACCCATTGCCGCCACCGAAGTCGAGGTCCGGGCTGCCGTCAGGATGCAGGCGCGTCACCAGCCCATTGGCGTACGGCGCGGCACTGCCGTCGATGGCGTTGCCTGCGCCCGAGAGGGCGCTGATGCCATCACGCATTTGCGCAGTCGAAAACCCCACCAGCCAGGAGCGCCCGCTGGCGTCGACGGCGGCTGAACCAGCGATCGAGTCGGTAATGTCGCCGACGTAGACGTTTGGATTGCCGGGCAAGTTGCTGCCGATGAAAGTCGAATCCCAGTCCAGGTCGGAGTATTGGTTCATGCTGTTGGCGGTGGCGATGATGCGCGTCGCGGCGAACCTGCCGCCCGAGGCGCCGACCAGCAGGATCGTGGTTGGATTGACCAGAACGGCATCGGCAAGGTCGTCGAGCAATCCATTCGGTCCCGACGAATCGATGGCGAATCGGCGCGAGCCGGCGAAACCGGACCATTGCTCACCCATGGGCGTGAGGATCCGCGCGGCGAAGTCGTGGTCGGAGTCCGAAACCATGCTGGTGCCCGTGATCACGTAGTGCCCGCTGGCGATCTTGAGGATGCGCCTGCCGGTGGCGGGCTCGCCCGCGATGAAGGTGTCCGTTGAACCCAGATGACCGCCCTGGCCGTCGCTGATGGTGCCGAAGCTGCTGTCGATCGAGCCGTTCTCGTTGAGGCGCAGCACCGCCCAGCGGCTGGTGGAGTTTTGTGGCGTGGTGGAGCCGGCGATGACGATGCGGCCATCGGTTTCGGCAAGGACGGACGCGGGAAAATCGTCGAAGGCGACTGTCGGCACGTCGAATCCGACTGCCGTACCGCCATCCCCGGCGAAGCTGGTGTCGTCACTGCCGTCGGCATTGAAGCGCACGACGCCGAAGTCGCCCAGTCCGCCCTGACCGGGCGTGGTGCCGATGACGATGATGCGGCCTTGCGCATCGACCGTCATGTCGGTGACCGAGGTGAGCCAGGCATCCTTGATGACCTTGCCATTGGTGCCGAAACTGATGACGAAATTGCCGTTGTGATCGAGACGGAACAAGCCGATGCGCTTGCCGGTTCCGCCATTGGCAGCGCCGCCGGGGAGTTTTGCCGCGACCACATAGCCACCATCGGCCGTGCGCGCGTGGGCTACGCCGTATTCATGTTGGCTGCCGCTGCCCGACTCGAACAGGCGCTGCCAGTGCCCGGTTCCGGCGAAACCCTGGTCGATGTCGGTATCGGCGGCGATGGCAGCAGCGGACGGAATGAAGGACAGGCCGATGGTCGCGAGGATCAGATACCGATGAAACATGCGTGCGCTCCGATGGGGTGTGCATCGGAGTACGCAAAGGCGCGCGGAATCGGGACATGCACGCGATCGGGGGGGCTGGATCCGGGCGCGTCCGGGCGGCGTCAGCGCGCGCTGCCCATGTTCGCGGCAAGCACGCGCCGCGCAGCCTCCCAATCGCGCTTGATGGTGCGTTCGTTGAGGCCCTCGAGTTCACCGATTGCACCGAAGGTCAGACCGGCGAAGAAATGCAGCTGCACCACGCGCGCAGCGCGCTGGTCGATTTGTTCGAGGTGGCCAAGAGCCTGATCGAGAGCCAGCACCTCGATGACTTCTGCCGGCGTGTCCGGCAGGTCATTGTCGAGCGTGACCTGCAGCTGCGCGCCGCCGCGCTTGCTGGCGCCGATGGCACGTGCGTGGTCGACCAGCACCTGGCGCATCGCGCGCGCCGCCAGCGCCATGAAATGCTGGCGGCTTTCGAGCTTGAGCGATTGTGCGGAGACCAGCTTGAGATAGGTCTCGTTGACCAGTGCCGTGGTCGACAGCGTTCTTTCCCCGCCACCGAGTTGGCGGTGGGCGCAGCGCCGCAGCTCGTCCATCAATGCAATGAAGATGCAATCGCGCGCATCGTCCCGTCCGGCGGCGACGGCGTCGAGCAGTTGGGTCACGCTTTCTGCCATGGGCGGGCCTGCACGGGATTGCCGCGATCCTACCATTTCGCCCCGACCGGCCGGCTCGTGTTCTAGCGCCGCTCCAGTTCGCGGCGCAGCAGCGGCTCGGGCGCCGGCATCTTTGCCACCAGCGCACGGGCGAGAGCGCGTTCGCGCCGTTCGCCGGAGGCATCGTGTCGCGCCGCGGCGATGCGCGCGAGCAGGACATGACTGACCACTTGCCCGGTCGGGTCGTCGCTTTGAGCTTGCGTTTGCTGCGCAAGCGCCGATTGCGCGGTTGCCAGCGCTTCGTCGATGCGTCCGAGCCCGAGCAAGGCATCGGCGCGCACCGCGCGCGCGGCGGGCAGGCGCGCTTCGTTGGCGCTGAGCGTCGTGAGTGCGTCGATGCTGCGGTCGATTTCGCGCAGGGCGTCTGCAGGCCGGCCGGCGCGCGCGAGCAGGTTGGCATAGGCCAGCCGCACATAGGCGCCTTCGCGTGGTGGCGCATGGCCGGCGTCGACAATCGCGGTCGCGCGTGCCGAGAACTCCAATGCCCGATCAAGCTGTCCGCGCCGGAACTGCAATTGCGCCATCGAATTCAGATCGCTCATCACCAGCGGATGCTGTTCGCCCACCATCTTGAGGTGGACGGCAAGGGCGTGATCGATGAGCGGAGCGGCTTCGTCGTAGCGGCCCAGCTGCATCAATATCGCTGCCAATACGTTGGCGGTGGTGGCCGCTGGCGGCGTATCGCTTTGGCCCAGCTTGCGGTAAATCGCGACCGCTTCCTGCAGAAACGGTTCGGCCTGCGCAGGCTGGTGTCGGGAAAACTCGATCAGGCCCCGCGAATTGAGTGAGTTGGCGAGCAGGTTGTGCTGATTTCCGAACACTTTGCGCTGAATCCCGATGGCTTCATCCAGGCAGGCCCGCGCTTCGTCGATGCGGCCCTGCGAACGCAGGACGGAGGCAAGGACCTGCAGGGTTTCGGCAACCGCCGGATGCTCCTTGCCGAGGCGCTCGCGACGGATCTGCAGTGCCTGGCGCAACGCGGCTTCGGCCTGGCTTGCCCGACCCTTCATGGCCAAGGCGCCGCCGTAGTCGTTGAGCATGAGCGCAACCCGGGTGTCGCCGGGACCATGAACCGCGCGGGCGTCGGCGAGCGCATGCTCGAAGGCTTTGGTCGCGTCGTCGAAACGCGCCTGGCGGGTCAGAAGCAGCGCCTCGATCTGGCGGTCGCGCGCCTGCTCGGCGCGTGCCGCGTCACCGCGTTGAAGATCGATCGTGAGCGCAGAGCGCGCATCGGCAAGTGCCTCGTCGAAGCGGCCCTGCCTTTCGCGCAACTGTGCACGCTCGACCAGGCTGCGGGCGTGCAGCGCAGGTTCGACCGGCGCGGCGATCGCCGCCAGCAGTTGCTCGGCCTGATCGAGATGGTCGAGTTCGCGCTCGACCGCGGACAGTTCCAAGGTCGCCTCGATCGCTGCGCTCGGCGCCAGCCCGGTGAGCGTCGAACGGGCATCGCCGAGCAGGCGCGCAGCCTGCGCGTACTGGCCGAGCTGTGCGTAGAGCTTGCCCAGGGTGAGCTGCATCTCACCGCGCAGGCGTGGCTGGTCGGCCAGTTCGTTGGCGATGCGCTGGTTGCCGTGGTCGAGCAACTCGCGTGCGGTGACTTCATGACCGGCGGCGGCATCGGGTGCGGACGATTCGAACACGCTGACGAGGAAGGATTGCGCCGAACGTGCCAGGCGGGCTTCGCGCTCGGCCTCGCGCGCTTGCCACAACGCGGTGGCGCTGCCGGCGATGATCGCCAGCACCGCCACCGCGCCGGCACTGCAGGTGAGGCGGTGGCGACCGACGAAACGGCGCAGGCGATAGATCGCGCTGTCGGCGCGGGCACTGATCGGCATGCCCGCGCGCCAGGCACGCACATCGGCGCACAGCGCCTGCACGGTGGCATAGCGGCGCGCGGGCTCGGGGTCGGTGGCGCGGCTGATGATGATCGAGGGATCACCACGCAACTGCGCGGCCGGCACGCGCGCGCGGGTATTGGCATCGGCGTCTTGCCAGGCACGCATGAGGCGGCTGGATACCGCGCCATTGGCACGCGATGGGTCGTGACGCACGCCGGTGAGCAGTTCGAACAGCAAGGCGCCGAGCTGGTAGATGTCGGTGGCCGTGGTGGTGGCGGCGCCTGCGATCTGCTCGGGTGCCGCATAGGCGCGTGAGACGAAGCGATTCCGGGTCATCGTCAACGCGGCATCGTCGCCATCCTCGAGCAAGCGCGCGATGCCGAAATCGAGCAGCCGCACGTGACCGTTGGCATCGACCATCAGGTTTTCAGGCTTGATGTCGCAATGCACGACGAGGTGCTGGTGCGCATGCGCGAGCGCATCACCGAGGTCGAGAAACAGCGTGATGCGCGCGTCCAGATCCGCCTGCGGGCCTGCCAGCCATTCGCGCAGGCCTTGGCCGGCGACGTACTCCATGACGAAGTACGGTTGGCCGTCATCGCTGATGCCGCCATCGAGCAGGTGCGCGATGTGGGGATGTTCGAGCTGCGAAAGGATCTGTCGCTCGCGGCGAAAGCGCGCCAGCACGGCCGCCGAATCCATGCCGCGCTTGATCAGCTTGAGCGCACCGCGCTGGGTGAAATCGTCGCCGCTGCGTTGGGCCAGGTGGACCGCGCCCATGCCGCCGTGGCCGAGCAGACGTTCGATCACCCAGTTGCCGATGCGCGTACCCGGTGCCAGCGGAGCGTCGCGCGGGTCGATTTGGGCAAAGCGCGTGGCAATGCTGGCGGCGTCGGTGTCGAGCAGGCTGGGCCGGTTGTCATCGAGCAGGCTGGATACCTGCGCCAGGAGTTGCATGTCCCCGCCACACTGTTGCGCCAGCCATGCGGCGCGCCCGGGCTCCTCGTGATCGAGCGCGGCACGCAGCAGTTCGAAGACGCGGCGTTGATGGGCAAGGTCGGACGCGGATGTGTCGTTCATCGTCAAGCCTTGGATCACGCGGCGGCGACGGGTGCCAGCCGCGCCTGCACCAGCGCATCGGCGTGGGTGAGGTCGATGGTCTCGAGATCGGCATGGCCATCGGCCAGCTCATGCAGCAGGGCGTCCTGAATGGCGCCGCGCGCGAATGCCTGCGCATAGGGCATGCGCGAGAAGGTCACCATCCAGTAACGCGGCACGAAGCGGTCGGGATGCCGGTCGGCGAGCACACGGCCAAGGTCGCGGCGCAGCAGGAAGGCCGGGTCGGCCACCGAGTCGCGCATCTCGACATAGTTTTCCAGCGCCATCGCCGCGATCGCGGCGGCATTGGGTCGACGCCGGCGCTCGAATTCGGAGAACGTCCAGTTCCGATCCTGGGCGTGTGCAGCGAACAGCTCGGCCAGCTCGACCGCATCCTCGAAGCCGCAATTCATGCCCTGGCCGTGGAACGGCACGATCGCATGCGCGGCATCGCCGAGCAGCAGGGCGCGGCGGTCCAGGTGCCAGCGGTCGAGGTAGAGCGTGGCCAGCGTGCCGATCGGATTGCCGGAAAAGTCCGCGTCGAAATCGGGCAGCAGGGACAACAGGTCGGCGAAGTCGCGCTCGAACAGCGCGCGCGCCGCAGCGGCCGTGTCCACTTGCGCGAAACTCGGCGTGCCCTGGTTGGGCAGGAACAGCGTGACCGTGAAATGGCCTTCGGCATTGGGCAGTGCAATGCACATGTAATTGCCGCGCGGCCAGATGTGCAGGGCGTTGGCCTCGATCGCGAAACGAGCCGCCCCTGCAGCCGCTTCGCGCGCGGGAATCTCCAGTTCCTTGTAGCCGTGGCCGAGTTCCTCGATGCGCTCGCCCAAGCCATGCGCCCGGTTCATCGCCGCGCGCAGCGCCGAGCCGGCGCCATCGCAGCCGAGCACGAAGGGTGCCTCGTGGGTGTGCGCCGCGCCGCTGGCCTCATCGATCAGCTGCAAGGTCGCGCCCTCGCCAAACTGCGCCTCGTGCAGGCGTTGACCGAAATGAAAACGCGCGCCGGCGCGTTCGGCAGCATCGATCAGGGCGATGTTGAGGCGGCCGCGGCTGAGCGACCAGATCACCTGGCTGTCGTCGCGCCCGTAGCGCAGCAGTTCGCAGTGCCCGTCGCGGTGGTGAACCATGCGTCCACGCATCATCACCGCCAGCCGCATGACTTCCTCACCCAGCCCCGCGAGGCGCAATCCGTGCAGGCCGCGCTCGGCCAGTGCCAGATTGATCGAGCGTCCGCCCGCATAGCCGGCCACGCGCGGATCGCGGCGGCGCTCGAACACCTCGACCGCGAAGCCGCGCTGCGCGAGCAGGCAGGCGAGCAGCGAGCCGACCAGGCCGCCGCCTATGATCGAGACCGGGCTGTGCATGGGATTGGGCATCGTGGCATTCCTCGCATGCGGGCGAGCATGCCGCAAAGTGCTCGTCTCATGCCAACGCGGGGCGGCGCGCGGTGATCGCAAAGCTGTTGAACGGTGTGCCCTGCCACAGCGGCTGCACGTTCGCGCTCAGGCCGGCAAGCTGCAGCGGCGCCTCGATTTCCTCGCGCTTCGGGAAGTACAACGCCGGGCTGGCAACCCAGCCGATCGCGTGGATGAAGCGCTCTTCCAGCCGCGTGAGCTGGAAGCGCCAGCCCGGCATGCGCAACACGCTGCGCACGATCAGGAGCGCACCGGGCGCAACGCGCGCGGCGGCTTCCTGCAGGAGCGTGGCTTGTTCCTCGCGCGGCAGGTAGTGCAGCACGTCGATCAGCGCGACATGCCCGGCAAACGCGGGCAGGGTCTGTGCACGTTCGTCGTCGAGCTGGAATTGCGCCAGGTCAGCGGCCGCCGTGCGCGCGGCAGCGATCTTGCCGGCATCGAAGTCGAGGCCGTGGTAGGCACCGTGCCAGCCACGCTCGCGCAGGTAGAAACCGAGCAAGCCCAGGCCGCAGCCGATGTCGAGCAGGGGCATCGAGTCGCTGCCGATCCAGGTCGCGGCAGCCGCATAGACCGGATCGTGACGCAACTTGCCGCGGGCGTAACCGGCATGGCTGCGGCGGCTGAAGCGGCTGGCGATGCGTTCGATTGCGGCGGCGTCATCGCGGCTGGGCATCGGTGTTCCGTCGTGGCAGGGGCGTGCAGCGTACCCGAGTCGTCCGCGCAGGCAAGGCCGATTGGCTGGTGGCGATGACGCGTTTGCCGTGGCCTGCTATGCTCGCGCGCTTTTTCATGCGGAGTGTGTCGTGAACGTCGAGGCCAACAAGGTCGTTTCCTTCCATTACAGCGTCAGCGATGGCGGCAGCGAGCCGGTCGATTCCTCACGCGAGCGCGGCGAGCCGCTGAGCGTGCTGATCGGCCACGGCAACATCATCGCGGGTCTGGAGCAGGCCCTGCTCGGCCACGGCGTGGGCGACACCTTCGAGGTCAGCGTCGAACCCGCGCAGGCCTACGGCGAGCGCCGCGCGAACTTCACCCAGCGCGTGCCCAAGAAGTACTTCCAGCAGGGCGAGCGCCTGCGGCCGGGTGACGTCACCGTATTGCACACGCGCGAGGCGGGCGCCCGCACCGTGGTCGTGCACAAGGTGGGTTCGAGCGTGATCGATGTCGATCTCAACCATCCGCTCGCCGGAAAGACACTGAAGTTCGATGTCGAGATCACCGACATCCGCGATGCCAGTGAAGAGGAAATCTCTCACGGTCACGCGCATGGCGCGGGTGGTCACGAGCATTGATCCGCGCTTGACGCCGATCGTGCGATGATCGGCGCCCCGCCTCGCTGGCACTGCCTGCCATGACCGGCCTGCCATCGCCCACCCTGCTCACGCCGCGCGAGCGCCGCGAACTGCTCTGGTTCCTGCTCGGCGCCCTGCTGCTGATCGGCGCCGGCATCGGCCTGCGCGATCCCTGGCCCGCAGACGAGCCACGCTTCGTGCTGGTTGCGCGGCAGATGATCGAATCAGGCAACTGGCTGTTCCCGCAGCGCGGCATCGAGCTGTATTCGGACAAGCCGCCGCTGCTGTTCTGGCTGATCGCCGGCGCGTACGAACTGCTGCGCTCCTGGCGCATCGCCTTCCTGCTGCCGTCCCTGCTGGCGAGCCTGGCCACGCTCGCCCTGGTGTGGGATCTGGGCCGGCGCCTGTGGAACCATCGCGCCGGCCTGTACAGCGCGATCGCGGTGCTGTTCGTGCTGCAGTTCATGTACCAGGCCAAGCGCGCGCAGATCGATCCGCTGGTCACCTGCTGGATCACGCTCGCCAACTGGGGCCTGCTGCTGCATTGCCTGCGTGGTCCGAACTGGCGTGCGTTCTGGCTCGGCTGTTTCGCCGCGGGACTGGGCGTGATTTCCAAGGGCGTGGGCGTGCTCGCGCTGCTCATGCTGTTGCCGTATGCCTACGCGCGCCTGCGCAACTGGCCGGGCGTGACGCACACCGCGCATTCGGCCTGGCGCTGGAGCCTTGGCGCGCTCGCCTTCCTTGCGCCGATCCTTGCCTGGGGCGGCGCGGTGCTGATTGCGGCGCATCTGCACGGCGCACCCGAATACGCCGCCTATGTCGATGACCTGTTCCTGCGCCAGACCGCCAAGCGCTACGCGGCTTCGTGGGCGCATGTGCAGCCGTTCTGGTACTTCCTGCCGGTGATCGTGTTCAACTGGTTTCCGCTCTCGCTCGCCTACCCGGCGCTGCTGCCGCGCTGGTGGCGCGATCTGCGCGCGCACGAACCGCGCGTGATGCTGCCGCTGGTGTGGGCCTTGCTGCTGCTGGTGTTCTTCAGCATTCCCAGCGGCAAGCGTGATGTGTACCTGATGCCGGCGCTGCCAATGCTTGCGCTGGCAATGGCGCCGCATTGGCCGGAAATCCTGCGCCTGCGCTGGCTGCGCGTGAGCGCCTTCGCGCTGGCGCTGACCCTTGGCCTGC
This sequence comes from Dokdonella sp., assembly GCF_019634815.1. Classification (GTDB taxonomy): domain Bacteria; phylum Pseudomonadota; class Gammaproteobacteria; order Xanthomonadales; family Rhodanobacteraceae; genus Dokdonella_A. Next base: position 74,743 of record NZ_JAHCAP010000013.1, read on the forward strand.
TCATGCTGGGAGTGGGCGCATGGGCTGCGCTAGGCCAAAGCTCGCGCTTCCAGGCCGTGCTTGCGCAACGCGATCTTGCCGACCTTGGCGCCGCGGTGTGGGGCATGTTCGTCGCGATCGGGGCGCTGTTCGTGGTGGCCGCCGTCATCCTCAGGCCACGTCGCGGCGTGGCGGCGCTGCTCACGGGACTTGTCGGTCTGTGGCTGGTGTGGAGCCTGTGGGCGACGCCCCTGCTCGATGCATCGAGTTCGGGCGCGGCGATCATGCAGCGTGCGCGGTCGCTGGCCGGAACCGGCACCGAAATCGGCCTCGTCGCCTGGAAGGAACAGAACCTGCTGATGGCGCAAGGCCCGGTGCGCGATTTCGGTTTCCGCGCGCCGTGGACGACCCAGTTTGAACGTGCCACGCACTGGCTCGCCGAGGACCCCGCGCATCGGCGCATCTTCATGCTTGAGCAGGCCATGCGCGAGATGGGCGCGTGCATCGATGCCAGCAAGGCCGTGCGCGTGGGCCACGCCAATCGTCGCGAATGGTGGCTGCTCGGCAGCGATGCGCTGGTGCCCGGCTGCACGCCCGGGGTCAAGGACGCAGGCATCGATGACGATGCCGAGCCCTGAGCCCCCGCTCAACGCGTCGTCATCCTGACGACGGCTGAAGAAAAACGGGCAGTGTATTTTTCTTGCAGCCGGCGAGGACGGACGCGGCGCATGCGTTGACCGGGCGTGTGCCCGGATCGATGCGGCAGCCGATGAAACAGCCCGCCGCTGCGCTCATTCGAATCCGTTCGTGAACACGGTTTCCGAGCTGAGCACGAACACCGGCACGGCGCTGTCGGTGTTGCTGTCATTGCCGAGCTGGCCGTATGCGTTCGATCCCCAGCACAGCACGCGGCCTGCACCGATCACGGCGCAGCTGTGATCCCAGCCGACACCGATCGCCAGCGCGCCGCTGGTGAGCCCGTTGACGTTGACGGGTACGGGGCTGTCGGAATTCGATCCGTTGCCGAGCTGGCCCCAACTGTTGCCGCCCCAGCATTTGACACCACCGCTGCCGGTGCGCGCGCAGCTGTGGGCGTAGCCGGCGGCGATCGAGACGGTGCCGCTGCCGAGGCCGCTGACGTTCACCGGGACGTGGCGTTCGGTCTGGCTGTTGTCGCCGAGTTGCCCGTTGTCATTCGCGCCCCAGCATTTCGCGGCGCCGCCGCTGGTGATTGCGCAGGTATGAAAGCGGCCGGCGCTGATCGCGATCACGCCGCTGGCCAGGCCGCTGACATCGACCGGGGTGTGCTGCTCGATGGTTGAATTGTTGCCGAGCTGTCCGAAATCGTTGTTGCCCCAGCACTTCACGCCGCCGCCGCTGGTCAGTGCGCAGCTGTGTTCGCCGCCGGTTGCGATCGCCTGCACGCCACTGGCAAGGCCGCTGACCTGCACCGGCGCCAGACGCTGGGTGTCGGAACCATCGCCCAGCTGGCCGAAGCCGTTGGAGCCCCAGCACTTCACGCCGCCGTTGACCAATGCGCAGCTGTGGATCATGCCGGTGGCGATCGCCTGCACACCGCTGCCGAGACCGATCACCGGCGTCGGCAGGTCGCGGTCGGTATCCGTACCGTCGCCGACCTGACCGTGATAGTTGTAGGCCCAGCAGCGTGCCGCGCCGCTGCTGGTTGACGCGCAGGTGTGACTGCCCCCGGCGCCAGCCGATTGCGCATTGCCACCGAGGCCGATGACCCGCACCGCGGTCCAGCGCTCTTCGGAGGTTCCGTCGCCGACTTGCGCATAGACGTTGTCGCCCCAGCAGTACATCGCTCCGCTGCTGGCGACCGCGCAGGTATGTCCGGTTCCACCGACTACGCCGGCCATGCCCGTGATCGGCTCGGTCAGCGGGCCACCAAATGGCGAGCTGGCGTCGGCAACGCCACTCGCGCAGAACAGTGCCGCGGCGCCCGCGGCGACGGCAACTGCGTGGACGAGGTTCGGGTACGGGTGGAACTCGGACTTGCGTGTCATGGCAATGCTCCCCGTTGCAGTGGCGGACGCGCGCCGCCTGTCGAGCAGGAATCGCCGGCGCCTTCTGGAATTCAGTCGCATCCGGGTAACGCCCTTTCCGTCCGGATTGCGCCACCGATGCCTGCTGGATCTGGCCCGGAACAAGCTGCAGGAATGGGCGGCTCGGACTTCCCTGGGAATCATGCGTTTTTTCAAGGAGTTATCCGCAGGTAGACCCTGGCGATGCGCGCGCGGCGCGGGATGCTCCCGCGCGGCTTGCCAACCAAGCGAACCTGCGCCGTGCGCGGCGGCAAATCTGCCCAGGTGCTTGCATGCGTCGCAGGAAGGGGTGCGCGCGATGCGTGCTCGGACTTCTGGAAACGGGGTGGGAAAAGGGGAATAGCCGGGTGCTGAACAAGTCCATCCTGGACTTCTTCAGCTCGACGAGTCCGGTACATGCCCGGACTCGTCTCCGACGAATCAATCACTTGCGTGATCGATTCGCGTGCAGTGCCTCCCTGCACTGCGCTATCAGGCTGATGAAAATGGTTTTTGAGCAGCCTGATATGGGAGCCAGCTGTATTTTTTCGGGATGATTCACGAATATCTCCAGCGTCCAGCCGAAGAATGTGCCTGGCCCCATTTCCCACGCGAGGATTGCCCGATGGACGAAGCGTCGACTGAAATGCCCGCTGCGCCTCCGCTCGACCCGATCGAGGCGCGCATCCTCGGTTGTCTCATCGAGAAGGCTGCCACCACGCCCGAGGTCTATCCGCTCACGGTCAATGCACTGGTTGCCGCGTGCAACCAGAAGACCAGTCGTGAGCCGGTGATGCATCTGGAAACCGGCGCGGTCGCGCATGCGCTGCGCGTGCTCGAAGGCAAGGGCCTGGTGAAGGTGGCGCCGTCTTCGCAGCGCGCGCTGCGCTACGAGCATCGTTTCGAATCGCGCTGGAACGTCACCGCGCGTCAGCGTGCGGTGCTGTGCGTGATGTTGCTGCGCGGGCCGCAGACGCCTGCGGAACTCCTCACGCGCTGCGAGCGCCTCGCTGATTTCCACTCGCTCGATGCGGTGCGCGACACGCTCGAACATCTGCTGCAACGTGATGAGTCCTTGGTGACTTCCCTGCCGCTCGCGCATGGCCAGCGCGAGATCCGCTACATGCATCTGCTGGGTGGGCCGCTCGATCTGGAAGCGCTCGCCGCGGCCGGCCCGGTTGCGCATGAGGCCGCCACCGGCGGCCTGAGCGAGCGCGTTGCCGAGCTCGAAGCCGAGGTCGCAAGCCTGCGCAGCGAAGTGGAGTCCTTGCGTCAGCGTCTGGATGCGGTGGGCGCCTGAGACTGCGCGTGCCTGGGCGTCATGGCTTTCGGGATATGGGAATTGCGGGCCCGGCGCGCCAGACTCGGGCTTTCCGACGCGCCATGAGGAAAGCCCGATGAAGCTTGCCCCGATTCTCGCCAGCGCAATGCTGGCCATCGCACTGGGCGGCCCTGCCTGCGCCGCGACCACACCGCCAAAGAGTACGCCGAGCACGAAGGCGCCGACCGCGAGCAGCGTCGAGGCGGCCACGCGCGGCCTGCAGCATGTGCCCGGTTTCTTCGATCTGTGGCGCGATCCGGCCAAGGGCCGCGTGCTGCTGGGCATCCATGCGTTCGATCAGCCGTTCCTGCTGATGACCTCGCTGCCGTGGGCGCTGGGCTCCAACGACATCGGCCTCGACCGCGGCCAGAGCAGTGACTCGCACCTGATGGAGTTCCGCCGCGTCGGTACGCGCGTGCTGCTGGTCGAGGACAACACGCGCTTTCGCGCGCAATCGGACAATCCCGAAGAAGCGCTGAGCGTGCGCCAGGCCTTTGCCGAATCGGTGTGGTGGGCGGGTGACGTGCTTGCCGAGCGTGACGGCCTCGTGCTCGTCGATGTCGGCTCCCTGCTCGGTGCCGATCGCCACGGCATCGCCGCGCAGCTCGCGCGCAGCGGGCAGGGCAAGTACGAGGTCGACGACAAGCGCAGCGCGGTGCTCGCCGCCGAAGCGAAGAGCTTCCCCGACAACACCGAACTCGAAGCCCTGCTCACCTTCAAGGGCGCGGGCGAAGGCAAGTTCGTGCGCGATGTGGCGATGGACCCGCAAAGCCTCAGCCTGCGCCAGCACCTCAGCCTCGTGCGCCTGCCCGAGCCCGGTTACGTGCCGCGCGACTATCACCCGGCTTCGGGCGGCCTGAGCGTGTCCTGGTACGACTATGCGCAGCCACTGGCATCGAGCATCGAGCGTCGCGTGCAGCCGCGTTTCCGCCTCGAAAAGATCGACGCCGCTGGCCACGTCAAGAAGCCGATCGTGTTCTATCTCGATCGTGGCACGCCCGAGCCGGTGCGCTCGGCGCTGCTCGCAGGCGCCAACTGGTGGAAGATCGCGTTCGAGAAGGCCGGCTTCAAGGATGCCTATCGCGTCGAACTGCTGCCCGCGGGCGTCGATCCGATGGACGTGCGCTACAGCCTCATCACCTGGGCGCATCGCGCCACGCGCGGCTGGTCGTATGGCATGCCGATCGTCGATCCGCGCAGCGGCGAGATCATCCGCGGCAACGTCACGCTCGGCTCGCAGCGCGTGCGCCAGGACATCCTCATTGCCGAGGCACTGCTCGCGCCCTACGACAAGCCCGACGCCGCGGCGCTCAAGGACGAGGCCGAGCAGGCCGCGCTCGCGCGCCTGCGCCAGCTCGGCGCACACGAGGTCGGCCATGCGCTCGGTTTTGCGCACAATTTCTCCGCCAGCCGCCACGGCAACGGCTCGGTGATGGACTACCCGCACCCGCTGATCGCGCTCGGCGCGGATGGCCGGCTCTCGCTCGCCGCTGCCTACGGCGTCGGTGTCGGGCCGTGGGACGACTTCATCGTCGCGCATGCCTACGGTCAGTTCGCGCCGGGGCAGGAACAAGCGGCGCTGGCGAAACTGCGCGCCGACATCGTCAAGGCCGGCTATGGATTTCTCGCCGATCAGGATGCGCGCAGCCCCGGCGACGCCGAACCCGATGGCCTGCTGTGGGACTCTGGCCCCGATTCGTTGCAGACCTTCGATGCGCTGATGAAGGCGCGCCGCGTGGCGCTGGCGAACTTCTCGGCCGGCGTGCTGCCGCCCGCGCGCCAGAGTGGTGAATTCGAGGCGCGGTTGGTGCCGCTGTATCTCCTGCATCGCTACCAGACCGAAGCCGTCGCGCGCTTGCTCGGCGGCGCGAGCTACGCCTATGCCAGCGCTGCCGATCGGCGTGCCGGCGCCACGCCGGTTGCGGCCGCGACCCAGCGCGAGGCGCTCGCACGGCTGGTCGCAACGTTCGCTGCCGACACCCTGGTCCTGCCTGACAACGTGCTCGCCCTGATGACGCCGCCGGGCAACGAATATGCGCGCAGCCGCGAATACTTCGGCACGCAGATGGCGCCACTGTTCGATCCATTGTCGGCCGCCGAAGCCGCGACCGCGCAGACCACGAGCTTCCTGTTCGCGCCCGAACGGTTGAACCGTCTGGCCTGGCAGCATGCGCGAGATGCGCAGCAACCCGGCGTCGCCGAGCTGCTGGCGGCGGTGTTTGCCGGCAGTTGGAATCAGGCACCCCGCACGGGCGCGGCCGCGGCCGTGCAGACGGCTGCGAACTGGGTCGTGCTCGATGCCGTGCTGCACACGCTCGATGACGGCAAGTTGCATGCGCAGGTCGATGCGGCAGTGCGAACGTCGCTGCGCGCATGGCAGACGCAGCTTGCCAGCGAGCGCGGCGATGCGGCCGCCGCGGCAAGCCGGCTCGCCGCCGCCGACCTGATCAAACGCTATCTGGCCGATCCCAAGTCGGTGAGCCTGCGAGCCTTGCCGAAAGTTCCACCCGGCGCGCCGATCTGAGAATCGGGGTCGGCTTCGATTTCGGTATATTGACGGCGAGTTTCGCCCGTCATGCCGAAGAAATGAACCGGACCCTGTTTCTTGCGAGTCTGCTCGTGGTCACGCCGGCCGCTGGCCGCCCGCTCAACGACACCGCGGTCACCTGGAGCGGCGCGGCAGCCAATGGCTACGCGACCACCTGCATTGCCAGCCATCCGGCCGGGCAGGATTGCCAGTACGGGCGCGATGCCGCGGCGATCGCCGGCACGCTCGTCAAGCTCGGTGCGAGCACGCCCAACAATGGCCAAGCCACCGGCTTCGACTTCACCAAGGTTTCCAACAGCGGCGCAGACCTGCCGGCAACGGCTGCGCTCGGCGCGGGCGCCAACGATTGGGCCTGCACGCGCGACAACTTCACTGGCCTGCTGTGGGAGGTCAAGCTCGAATCCTTCGGCGAACTGCGCGGCCGCAACCGCACCTACAGCTGGTTCGATCCGGCCAGTCCCGACGGCAATCCGGGCAGCGAGAACGGCGGCGTCTGCAATCGCCCCGGTCGCTGCGATACCGCCAAGTTCGTGGCCGACGTCAATGCGCAAGGCCTGTGCGGCTACAACGACTGGCGCCTGCCGACGGTCAAGGAACTGGAAGACATGACCGACCTCGGGCGCAGTCTGGGGACGGTCGATCCCGAGTATTTTCCGAACACGATCGAGGCGCTGTACTGGGCAGCCAATCCGGTCGCGGACACCACGCGTGCATGGGCGGTCTCCTTCGCGCGCGGCAGTGTGCATGCGACCACTGCGCCGATGGGCGCGTCCAACACGCGCGACGCGGCCAACCGCGCGCTGCTCGTGCGCGGCGCGCCGCCGGCGACCGGCGTGGCCGCGTATTGCCGGAACGGCATTCCGGCGAACAATCCTTCGGTGAGCTACCTCGACCACGGCGATGGCACGATCAGTGACCGACGCAGCGGGCTGATGTGGAAGACCTGTCTCGAAGGTCGCAGTGGCAACGATTGTGCGGGCGGCGCGACGCAGACGATGAATTGGGCCAGTGCGCTCGCTGCCGCGCAGGCATCGACGTTCGCCGGCCATGATGACTGGCGCCTGCCCAACATCAAGGAATTGCGCGCTCTGGTCGAGGAATGTCGCAGCGCTCCCGCGATCAATACCGAACGATTCCCGAACACGCCCTCTGGCGCGGTGTGGTCGGCCACGCCCGATGCGTCGTCATTCACGACGTCCGATGCGCGCATCGTGTCGTTCGCCGATGGCGGCTCGATGAACCTGCCGCGGCAATCGCTGGTGCCCGGCGTGCGTCTGGTGCGCTACGCCGACCTGATCTTCGGCGACGGCTTCGAAACCGGCCCTTGAGGCTCAGGCCAGGGTGAGCAGCGCCGGATCGATGTGGGCGAGCGCAGCGGCGATTTCGGGTGCGGAATCGAGCAAGGCGAAGCCCGCGAACTCGAAGGCCGGGCCGACGCTGCACCCCACGAGGCTGTAGGCACCAAGCGGGCGCGCGGCTTGCCAATGGCCGGCGGGAACGACGTGTAGAGGTGTGGTTCCGGTGGCGTCGACCGCACCGAGCCGGTGGCGCGTGAGGCGCATGTGCGCGGGGTCGAACATCAGCAGTTCCAGTGCGTCGCCTTCGGCGTGGTGCCAACATTCGTCGGCATCGACGCGGTGCCAGCGACTGTGTTCGCCCGCGGCAAGCAGGTAATGGATCGTGCTCAGTGCCGCACGCGCTCGCATGCGGTCGAGCACTTCCTGTGCGGAAACATGCATGCGGCGAAAATGACCGCCTTCGGGATGCGGGGCGAGATCGAGCAGGTCGATGAGCTCGCGGGCGCGTGCATGCATGGGCACGGCGGCGTTCAGTGACGCGTGCCTGTTGCGGCCTGCGGACCGCTGAACAGGGCGTCGATGTCGGCCTCGTCGAACACGTAGCGGCGGTTGCAGAACTCGCAATCGACCTGCACCGAACCCTGCTCGGCGAGTGTGGCCGCGCACTCGGCCTGGCCGAGCGAGCGCAGCATGTCGGCCACGCGATCGCGCGAACAACGGCAATGGAAGGCCAGCGGTTGCGGTGGCTGCAGGCGCACATTCTCGTCGTGGAACAGGCGCAGCAGCAGATCCTGCGCAGACAGCGCGAGCAGTTCCTGTTGCGAAAGCGTTGCCAGCAGGTGGCCGACGCGATTCCAGCCGTCTTCGTCGTGATCGACGCCGTGCCCGCCGCTGCTGGCGATCTGCTGCAACAGCAGGCCCGCACAGCGATCACCGGCCTGGGCCAGCACGATGCGCGTGGGTAATTGTTCGGAGCGCGCGAAATACTGTTCGAATGCCTGCGCCAGATCGCCGCTCTCCACCGGCACGATGCCCTGATAGCGCGTCTGCGTGACCTGGTTCTCGATGGTGATCGCAAGGCGTGCATTGGGTTCGAGCCTGATCGGCGTGGCGGGCGGCGTGCCCTGCCAGCGTGCAATGCCGCGCACATGGCCTTCGTGCGTGCATTCGGCAAACAGCAGCTTGAGCGCGCCGCTGTCCTGCAGTTGCACAGACAGGCGCCCGTCGAACTTGATCGTGCTGGTGAACAGCGCGCTTGCGGCGAGTGTTTCACCGAGCAGCACGCCGAGCGCGCCCGCATAGTCGCCCTGCGTGCGCAGCGCCTGCCAGGCCGCGTCGAGGCGGACATGCGCGCCGCGCACGCCGGCGCGGTCGAGTTGGAAACGATGGAGCGCGTCGGTGTGGGTCATGGTGTCTTCGAAATGCGGATGGGCGGATTGTCGCACTCGCGCAAGCGCAAGGCGCACTCTGCGGGCGATCAGGCGGCAAGCCGTGCGCCGAGCGTGCGCAACAGATCGCCGGCGGCGCGCAGGCGTTCGCTGCTGCCTTCCAGCGGCATCTTGAACTTGAGTTTGTCCTGGCCGTCGAGTGCGTAGACGCGCGGTTGGCTCTGGATCAGGCGGATGATCGTCAGCGGCTCGATCGCGGGCTTGGGCGTGAACAGCACGCGCCCACCCTGCGGCCCGAGTTCGAGCTTGCGGATGCCCAAGGGCGTCGCCGCGAGCTTGAGCGAGGTCACCGCGAACAAGTGCTTGAGCGGATCGGGCAGGAGGCCGAAACGGTCGATCATCTCGACCTGCAGTTCGCGCAGTTCCTCGTCGCTGCGCGCGCTGGCGATGCGCTTGTACAGCGTGAGGCGCGTGTTGACGTCGGGCAGGTAGTCGTCGGGAATCAGCGCCGGGATGTTGAGCACGATCTCGGCTTCGCCCTGACTTGCGAGGTCGAAATCGGGCACCTTGCCTTCCTTGAGCGCGCGCACCGCGCGATCGAGCATCTCGCTGTAGAGCGCGAAACCGACTTCCTCGATCTGGCCGCTCTGTTCCTCGCCGAGCAATTCGCCGGCGCCGCGAATTTCCAGATCGTGGGTGGCGAGCGTGAATCCCGCGCCCAGTTCATCGAGCGAGGCGAGCGCTTCGAGACGCTTTTCGGCATCGGCGGTGACGCTGCGTCCTTCGGGCAACATCAGATAGGCATAGGCGCGGTGGTGCGAGCGGCCGACGCGGCCACGCAACTGGTGCAATTGCGCGAGGCCGAAACGATCGGCGCGATTGATGATGATGGTGTTGGCGCTGGGCACGTCGATGCCCGATTCGATGATGGTCGTTGCCACCAGCACGTTGAAACGCTGGCGGTAGAAGTCGAGCATGATCTGCTCGAGTTCCTTGTCGGGCATCTGGCCGTGGGCAAAGCGGATGCGTGCCTGCGGCATGAGCTCGGCGAGCTCGCGTGCGGTCTTCTCGATCGTCTCGACTTCGTTGTGGACGAAATAGACCTGGCCGCCGCGCGCATGTTCGCGCTGCATCGCCTCGCGGATCGTGGCCGGGTCGTAGGGGCCGATGAAGGTCTGCACCGCGAGGCGATGCGCGGGCGGGGTGGCGATGATCGACAGATCGCGCAAGCCCGCCATCGCCATGTTGAGCGTGCGCGGAATCGGCGTGGCGGTGAGCGTGAGCACGTCGACCTCGGCGCGCAGTTTCTTCAGCGCTTCCTTCTGGCGCACGCCGAAGCGCTGTTCCTCGTCGATGATGACCAGGCCCAGATCCTTGAACTTGACGTCGCTCTGCACGAGCTTGTGGGTGCCGATCATCACGTCGATCTGGCCGGCTGCGAGCTTGTCGAGTTCGGCGGCGATTTCCTTTTTCGACTTGAAGCGCGACAGCACTTCGACACGGATCGGCCAATCGGCGAAGCGGTCGCGGAAGTTCTGGTAGTGCTGCTGGGCGAGCAGGGTGGTCGGCGCAAGCACCGCGACCTGTTTGCCCGCGGTGGCGGCGACGAAGGCCGCGCGCAGCGCGACCTCGGTCTTGCCGAAGCCGACATCGCCGCAGACCACGCGATCCATCGGCCGGCCGGCGGCGAGATCGTCGATCACCGCAGCGATCGCGCTGGCCTGATCGGGTGTTTCCTCGAACGGAAACGAAGCGCCGAATTGTTCGGCCAGTTCGCGGTCGACCGGCAGCGCCACACCCTGACGTGCCTCGCGCTGGGCGTAGATCGCCAGCAGTTCGGCGGCAGCGTCGCGCACCTTCTGCGCGGCCTTCTTGCGTGCACGCTCCCAGGCATCGCCGCCGAGCGCGTGCAGCGGCGCGAGTTCGGGCACGGTGCCCGAGTAGCGCGACACCAGATGCAGTTGCGCGACCGGCACGTAGAGCTTGTCGCCCTTGGCGTATTCGATCGCGAGGAATTCGGCGCTGGCGCCGCCGACATCAAGCTTGGTCAGGCCCTGGTAGCGGCCCACGCCATGATCGATGTGCACGATCGGCGAACCGACCGACAGTTCCGACAGATCACGCAGCACGGCTTCCGGATCGCGCGCCGCGCGCTTGCGCCGGCGCACCTGCTGCGCGCGCTCACCGAGCAGTTCGCGTTCTGTGAGCACGGTGAGCGCGGGCGAGGTCAGCGCAAAGCCGGCTTCGAGCGGCGCCACCGTGATGCAGAAGCGATTGCCTTCGGCACCGTCTTGCGCAAACGCCTGCCATGAGGCGAGCGTGAGCGGCAGCATGCGCGCTGCGGCGAGCTGTTCGATCAGCGCCTCGCGGCGTCCCGCCGAGTCGGTGGCGATCAGCACGCGACCCGGATAGGCGTCGAGAAACTGGCGCAAGGCGGCGCCGGCTTCCTCGCCCTTGCGATTGAGCGGCAGCATGGGTGCGGGCTGGGTGCCGAGCGGGAGTGCATGCTTGTTGTCGTCCGTGTCGACGATGTCGATGCGCAGTGCATCGTTGAGCCGCTCGCGCAGCTGCTGCGGTGGAAGGTACAGCTCGACAGGCGGCAACACCGGTCGCTCGACATCGTGCGCGCGCTGCTCATGGCGCTGGCCGGTCTGCGTCCAGAATGCTTCGGCGGCATCGAGCGCGCCGGCAGCGAGCACGAACAGCGCGTTGCCCGGCAGATAGTCGAACAGGGTTTCGGTGCGATCGAAAAACAACGGCAGGTAATACTCGATGCCGGCCGGCGCACCACCTTCGTTGATGTCCTGATACAGCGGGCAACGACGCGGGTCGATCGGGAAGCGCTCGCGCAAGGTGTTGCGAAAGGCCTTGGCCGAGGCTTCGGTGAGCGGAAACTCGCGCGCCGGCAACAGACGCACGGCATCGACCTTGTGCGCGGAGCGCTGGGTTTCCGGATCGAAGCTGCGAATCGAATCGATCTCGTCGTCGAACAGCTCGATGCGATACGGTTCGTTGCTGCCCATCGGAAAGATGTCGAGCAGTGCCCCACGCACCGCGAAGTCGCCCGGTTCGAGCACCTGCGGAACGTTGCGGTAGCCGCTCGCAGACAGGCGACGCTGTTCAGCAGCCAGATCGAGTTTCTGACGCAGTTCGAGCATGAGGCTCGAAGCGCCGAGGTAACTGCGCGGCGCCAGCCGCTGCATGAGCGTCGCCACCGGCACCAGCAACACCCCGTGCTCGAGGCTGGGCAGGCGATACAACGTGGCGATGCGCTGCGAGATGATTTCCGCGTGCGGTGAAAACAAGTCGTAAGGCAGGGTTTCCCAATCGGGAAATGGCAGGATGTCCAGCGTCGGCGTGCGGAAAACCGTGAGCTCGGCTTCGAGCGCATTGGCTTCGTGGGTATCGCGGCATACCACCACCAGTGGCCCGTTTTGCGCCTGCGCCGCTTCGGCCAGCGCAAGGGCGAGCGCGGAGCCATGGGGCGCAAGCCAGTAGCGACGTTGCTTGGCGGAAGCGGGGAGGGAAGCCTGGATCAGTGGCACGGGTATCGGCTGCGCGGCAAGGCCGCCGCTGCGAGTGATTCGGAGCCGCGCATTCTAGCAGGTGAGTTTCACTTGCCCGGGTGACCTGCGCTTGCGTAGCACAAAGCGCATGGAATCTCCGCGAAGCAGGTTCGTCACGAACGAATTGTCGGCCCGCGACTCATGAATTCTGCGGATGATCTTTGCGAAACAGCTCCCACTCGTCCACCACGGTGCCATCCGGCAAGTGACACATGCCCTTTTGTGCGCCGGACTCATCTGTCACGATCTCGACGCGTCCGCCCTTCTCCTTGGCGCAGTACTCAGATGCGGGGTTCGCAATAGCGGCACCGCTTTGCGGCGAATCCGCAGACGAGCAAGCGGAGAGCGCGATGCAGCCAAGAAGTGCAACGCCCCAGGGAAAACCGTTGATTCTCATCTCGACCCCTGATGATATGGATAAAGCGGCCAATGCCCGAATCAAGCCGCGCCGCGAAGCGGTTTTGGCTTGAATGCTCCAATGGACCCCCGCGCGCGTCCCAGGGCTTGGATGAGCCCGACAGGGCAGGATCACTGCGCGGCGGGGTTGACGGGGGAGTCCATACATGAATTGTTAGATGGCAGGCTCGAATACATCAAGATGCCGAATCAGGTTTGTGCGTTTCGCCGACGTCTTGCACCCGACAAACAGCTTGAACTCCTTGCGATTCTTAAAGATCAATCCTTGGTTGGCAAAAACTGACTGAGGGATCGGGTCTTTAAACTTGTACTTCTTCGGCAGGCTGTCCATCAATCCGTTACTAGCAAAAAAGTACCCAATCCAAGTTATGAGGTACTTGTTGCGACTTTCGTCCTCGGAGAGCTTGTCTAAGAACTGACCGAGGTATTCAACGATCCGGCTCTGATGAGTGAACCCAAATGGCGTTCTAAGTAACGCCTCCATAATAGCGATTATCTTTGGGAAAGCCTTTATTCTTAGATTCCCGAGCATGAGAAGCATGCTTATCACTTTCTCGAGGTCCCTCGAAAAGAAGTCAAACTTTAGAGAGCCGTCTTTTCGAGTTATATCAGCTAAGAATCTATCAATTACGCCCGTTCCAGGGTGAGCACGGTCAATTTCAATGACTGCTAGGTACAACTCTCGAAACTGTTTCCAAGTAAAGAATTTCTTCTTGCGTGGGTGTACGACGTGGTAACGGGATACCCAGCCTCTGAACAGGCCGCCAGGCAGCGAATGGATCTGCGTCTTCTCGTCACTCAATTCTAGGTTGTACTGCTTGAGACTGGCCTGGAGAATCTTGATGACTCTCTTAGCGTCAGCCTCCGACTTCACAAGAACCCGATAATCGTCTTTGAAGCGAACCGCCTCACAGTCGATGGCTCCGGCTTTTACCTCTTTCGTGAATATCCGATCAACGGCCGCAGCAATTAGCTCGCCAATGAGGTCTGAGACCACCGGGCCTATCGGAATACCGTTTGTGCAGCCATCGCTTGCGTTCTGGAACAGCTTGTCCAGCCTGTTTCCAACATGACTGAAACTATGCATGTTCTTTGGCTTGCGTATGAACGACTTGCCATGCAGCGCCCAAGCAATGCTATGCGTGTAAATGGACGGGTAGAAGCGCTTGATGTCAGCTTTTACGATGTGACTGTACTTGTAGGCGACAGATGCTAAGTCGTCGTCTGTCATCTCAATGAACTCGTATATCAGCCTTCCACTTCTCAGGACGCCAAGGCGATTGGGCGTCCTCTTGCTGATCGGAAGCGGAAAGCTATACGAAGCGACGATGCTATCGCTTGGAATCATCCGATCTACTAGCTTCTTCCAGTTCCTCGAGAGGTGATATGCAATATCGTTATGGATGTATGGATCCATGATCCCAAACGTCCTGTCCGACAGTTCCGACTTGGGGAAGTGGACTTCGATGGGCTCGGTTCGATCCGGCTTGAAGCTATTCTTCTTCACCGCAAAGAACTTTTTCGGCTTGGCCGGTTTCTTGTCTACATAAAAGCACGGGGGAAGCACGTAGCTCTCAGCGTAGAACCCGCCTGTCAGTAGCCAGTGATACACGTCATTGGCTTTGAGTGCCTTAGCCAACGACTTAGCAGGGTGCTGAAAAACCCGCTAACAAGCGCCGGATGGCGC